>NZ_JBNCNZ010000001.1:391441-604214 GCF_049847245.1 Micromonospora sp. DT68 | reverse complement strand
GCCCCCCCCGTGGCGGCCCGCCCCGCGACCCCGCGCCCCCCCGCCCCCCCCCGGCCCCCGCCCCCCCCCCGCGGCGGGGGGGGCCCCGCGGCGAGGTCGGCCAGCCCTACTCGGGGCTCTCGTAGACCCGGCGGATGTCCACCTCCACGTCGCCGATCGTCTCTGCGAAGATGTCGGCGAACCGTCGCCCCCACTCCACGGCCTCCTCGTGCGAGCGCACGTCCACGAGCGCGAACCCGGCGATCAGCTCCTTGGTCTCGGTGAACGGGCCGTCGGTGACTGTGGTCTTGCCGCTGGTCACTGTGATCCGGGTGGCGTCGTCCTTGGAGGTCGGGCGGAGCCCTTCGGCGGCGAGCAGGATGCCGGACTGCCCAGCCTCCTTCATGAAGGACTCCATCCGGGCCAGGAACTCCGGGCTCGGGTTGAACGCCGCAGGCAGGGTCTCGTCAAGCTTGTGCATCATTATGTAGCGCATCGATCGATCCTTTCGTTGTCGACGAACGATGGTCAGTTGGCGAGCTGCCGACCGCAGAGCGCGGTCAGCCAGCCGAAGACGACGGCGCAGGCGAGTGCCATCCGAACGCTGATGCTGTCCTGGTCGGGCCAGCCCAGGATCGCGACGACGGCCAGCGCGCCGCCGAAGGTGACGGCCGCCCAGCCGCGCTCCCCGGCCCGCCACCAGGCACGAGCGAAGACCAGGCAGGCGATGGTCAGCGACCCGAAGGCCAGCATCGCGCCCACGCCGTGGCCCAGGGCGTGCCAGCTCATCTCCTCCGGTGCACCCTCCGGCGCGCCGGCAGGCCAGCCCATGCTGGGGTCGGAGACCAGCACACCCCCGATGATCAGACCGGCGCCGTGCACGCCGATCAGCGCTGGTCCCCACGTCCCGCCCGGCTTGCCGCGCAGCGTCCGGCGCAGCCCGACCGCGCCGGCCAGGGCGAGCAGCCCGGTCACCACGAAGTTGGTGATCTGGATCCAGCCCAGATCACCGAGGGCGAGCAGGCTGAGTGGCTGCCGGCTCAGGTCGAAACCGTCGCGGGTGAGCACCTGAGCGGCGGCCGCCAGCCCGAACAGCGGGCCGGCGGCGGCTCCGCCGACCAGCAGCGCCCTGGTCGCCGTACGCCGGGAGTCGACGCCCGCCACGGCGGACCCCGCACCACCGGTGCTGGTCATTGTCGTCATGTCGTCCTCCTCTCGCCGGCCCGGTGGCCGGTCCCGCGTGCCGGCCGGGCCGGCTCTTCACTGACGCGTCGAGCGGCCGGGCCGGGATACGACATGGCGGACGAAGAATTTTTCAGCGGGTCGGCGCGACACCACGGGCGCAGTCGCCGGCACGGGCGAGCAGCAGCGTGCGTTCGCGTTCGTTGCCCGTCAGTTCTGCGGCCCGTTCGAACTCGGCACACGCCTCGTCGTGGCGGCCCAGCTTGGCAAGCAGGTCACCGAGGACGCTTGGCAGCAGGTGATAGTGGGCCAGCGCCGGCTCCTCGACCAGCGCCTGAGCCAGTTCCAGACCGGCGGCCGGGCCGTGGGCGAAGGAGACCGCGACGGCCCGGTTCAGCTCCACGACCGGCGACGGTACGACCCGGGCCAGCTCCGCGTAGCCGTCGGCGATGCGCGCCCAGTCGGTGTCCTGCGGGGTCGCCGCGCGGGCGTGGCAGGCGGCGATCTCCGCCTGGAGGGTGTACGGACCGGGCGGGCCGTTCGCCGCCCGTGCCCGGTCCAGGGCTGCGAGGCCCCGCCGGATCAGCAGCCGGTCCCAGCGTCCCCGGTCCTGCTCGAGCAGCAGGACCGGCTCGCCGTCGGCGTCGACCCGGGCGGCGGTACGCGACGCCTGGATCTCCAGCAGCGCGGCGAGCCCGTGCACCTCCGGCTCCTCGGGCATCAGCTCTTGGAGGAGGCGGGCCAGGCGCAGCGCGTCAGCGCAGAGGGCCGGGCGCATCCAGTCGTCGCCGGCCGTGGCCGAATAGCCCTCATTGAAGATCAGGTAGATGACCTCCAGCACGGAGGCGAGGCGCTCGCCCCGCGCGGCCACGCCGGGCACCTCGAACGGCACCTGCGCCTCGGCCAGGGTCTTCTTGGCCCGGGTGATCCGCTGCGCGACAGTGGTCTCGGACACCAGGAACGCCCGCGCGATCTCCTCGGTCTTCAGCCCGCCCAACACGCGCAGGGTCAGCGCCGCCCGCGCCTGCGGCGACAGCACCGGGTGACAGGCGGTGAAGACCAGACGCAGCAGATCGTCGTCGATGCGCTCCTCGAAGGCCGCGTCGAAGTCCGGGGTGAACCCGTCGTCGTCGAGATCCTGCCCGAGTTGTTCGACCGAACGTTCCAGCAGCTTGCGGCGGCGCAGCGCGTCGATCGCCCGCCGCTTGCCGACAGTGGTAAGCCACGCGCCCGGGTTGGCCGGTACGCCGTCCCGGGGCCACTGCTCCAGCGCGGCGACGAGGGCGTCCTGGGCGAGTTCCTCGGCCCAGCCGACATCGCGTACCAGCCCGGCGAGGGCGGCGACGACCCGCCCGGCCTCGATGCGCCACACCGCCTCAACAGTGCGGTGTACCTGCTCAACCCCCATGACTGCCCATCAGAGCAGGGCGGATCGGGCTCCACAAGGACCGCTCGTTCAGTCGGCGTGACGCGGACGGGTCAGCGGGCCCCGGGCCGGAAAGCGCGACGGGGCACGCGGCGGGTACGCCTCGCAGTGCCCGTCCCACTGCGCGGCGGCGACCGTGAGGGCGTCCGCGGAGACGGTGAGGATCAACGGGTAGACGGCTGTGGTCGGGCGGCGCATCCACGGGGGCAGCGACTCGGCGGAGAACTCCACGATCAACTCCAGACGGCGGCGGCGGATCACCCGCGACCGCAGCGCCAGGTTGGGCTCGGTGAAGCGGACCGCTGCCGGTGGCGGGGTCGGCTCGGCGGCGGCTCGTGCCTGGCCGTACAGCCAACTGCCGAGCGCGCGGGCCTCCTCGACCATGAGGCTCGGGTAGTGGTGCGACCAGGTCTGACCGTCGGCGGTGCGGGCGTCCACCTCGACGAGCAGCCAGTCCTGCCAACCGGGGGCCACCCGATCGGGGTCGTCGGGCGGGTCGATGCCGGGCTGGTAGCCGACCGGGCGGATCCGCACCCGGGCGCCATCGTCGGACCGGATCTCCACTCGATCATTGTGGCCGACCGAAGCAGACTTTAATCCCCAAATCGGTCACTTCGTGATGGTCCGGCGTACGCCCCGGTGCTCAGCGCAGGCACCCGGCCGCCCACCAGCCAGGCTGACCGAGCCGTCCCGGCACTGCACCAGGTAGCCCCGACCGGCCCAGAACTGTGGCACGCACTCGAACCAGTCACACACCTCGGCAGCCGGCCGGCGAATCCGGGTGCCGCCGCAGAAGTCGTACCCCATCGGGTTTTCCGGCGCGCCGCAGCGCGGGTCGCGTGACGGGCTTGACGACGGGCGCGGAGACTTCGTCGCCTTCGTGGGTTTGGGCGTGCTGGCCTTCGCAGGCGGTGCGGGCACCGGGCGGACCAGCGCGGGCATGGCACTGGCACTCGGTGCCGGTGTGGCAGCGACAGCCACCTCCGCGCCACCGGCCGGATCGGACGGGTTCGAGTCGATGAGCGCCGCCGGCACCAGCAACGCGATGCCGGCCGCCACAGCTACAGTGCGCCGACCACCGGGCACGAACGACAGGAGCCGCGCCTGCGCGGGCGTGGCCACTGCCGGCCGGAACGGTTTGAGCTGGTCGTGCTCGGCGATCAGCTCGTCGAGCTGGGCGAGCACCGCCGGACGTTGCTCGATGGCGTCGGCGAACGCCAGCGTGAGCTTGAACCGGAAGTCCGCCGCCGCGTCGGCGGGCAGCATCAACCCGGAGGTCCGCGGCCGGTCCAACACCTGGATCAGCGTGACCGGCGCCGCCGGGTCGTGGGCCAGGCCCGTCATCCGGCCGTACGCCCAGTCGCGCCGACCGCGCCCACCCAGCAGCACCAGCCGGCGACTCGTGATGACAGCCATGCCGGCGTCGATGACGCGTACGCCGTCCGGGCGGCGTGGGCGCAGCGGCCCTGCCGGCGGGGCGACCGCGAGGTCCGGCGCGGGCAGCACTGTCGTGTGGCGCACCTCGACCAGTTGCGCGGCGGGCAGGGCCCACAGCACCACCTCGCCGTCGCCCAACTCCAGTGGCAGGCCGGCACCGGCAGCGGCGGAGCCGTGGAAATCGGCGGCCAGGGCGCGGAGCCGCCGTAACTCGTCGTCGCGACGCCGCCACGCCGCCTCGGCGCCACGGAACGTGCTGACCCGCCGCACGTTCTGCCGGTGCGCCCACCGGTACCGCCAAGTGGAACCCGTCGAATCAGTCTTTGCCACGCCGACTCCTTCGCCGCGCAGGCCACCAATCTGGGGTGTCACTGGCTTAACAGCCCCGACGCGCCGACCGGACACGCGAGACTGGACGAAATATCCGATCGGCGGACTGAATCACACGATAGGGCGATATTGCTACGGGAGGAGGTGAGGTCATGCCGCCTGACACCCTGCCCGGGGTGGTGATCGGGGTCGACATCGGCACCACAAGCACAAAGGCCGTCGCGTACGGCACCGACGGGCGGCAGCTCGCCAGCCACACGGCCGGCTATCCCCTCAACGACCCGCAGCCCGGGTACGCCGAGCAGGACCCGGACGTCATCCTCGCCGCGGTCGTCGGGTCGATCCGCTCGGTGGTGGCCGAACTGGCCACGCCGGTGGCCGGGCTGGCCTTCTGCTCCGCCATGCACAGCCTCATCGGGCTCGACCCGGACGGCAACGCACTCACCCCGTCGGTGACCTGGGCCGACTCGCGCGCCACACGGCAGGCCGAACGGCTGCGGGCGGTGCCGTCCGGGCTGGCGCTGCACCGCCGCACCGGCACGCCTATGCATCCGATGTCGCCACTGCCCAAACTCCTCTGGTACGCCGAGCAGGAGCCGAAGCTCTTCGAACGGGTCGCCCACTGGGGCGGCATCAAGGAGTGGGTGCTGGGGAGGCTCTGCGGCACGCTCGTCATCGACCACTCCATCGCCTCGGCCACCGGACTGCTGGACATCCACCACCTGGAGTGGGACACCGAGGCGATCACCATCGCCGGCATCACCGAGGACCAGCTGCCGCAACTGGTGGCCACCACCGCTGTCCTGCCCGGGCTGACCCAGCGGGCCGCTGCCGCGACCGGCCTGCCGCAGCGCACGCCGGTGGTGGTCGGCGCCGGTGACGGGCCGCTGGCGAACCTCGGTCTGGGCGCGGTGCACCCCGGCATGGTGGCCTGCTCGATCGGCACCAGCGGCGCGATGCGGGTCATGGTCGAACGCCCCGGCGTCGACCCGCTGGGCGGAGTGTTCTGCTACGCGCTCACCGAGAATCGTTGGACGGTCGGCGGCGCGATCAACAACGGCGGCATCGTGCTCAAATGGGCGGGTGCGGCGCTCGCACCTGATCTGGGTGAGGATTCCGAGGCCGACCTCGTCGCCATCGCCGCCCGCGCGCCGGTCGGCTCCGGCGGGCTCATCATGCTGCCGTACCTGCACAGCGAGCGCGCTCCACATTGGAGCGCCCTGCCGCGCGGCGCGTACGTGGGGCTGACCCACGGGCACCGGCGCGAACACCTCGTCCGGGCCGCCCTGGAGGGCGTCTGCCAGCAGCTCGCGCTGGTGCTCAGCTCGGTGCGCGCCGCCGGCAACGAGGTGGGCGAGATCCGCGCCGGTGGCGGCTTCGCCCACAGCGGCCTGTGGCGGCAGATGCTCGCCGACGTGCTCGGCGTGCCGGTGAGCTTCCCGGCCGCGCACGAGGGGTCGAGCTTCGGAGCGGCGCTGCTCGGAATGCAGGCGCTGGGGCTGATCCCCAGCATCGACGTGGCCGCCGACCTCGTGCGGATCGACGAGACCATCCGCCCCGACCCGGCCGCCGCCGCCACCTACGCGGCGCTGCTGCCGCTCTTCGCCGAGCTGTACGACGCGCTCGTGCCCGCCTTCACCTCGATGCGCCGGCTGGCGCCCGGCCTACCTGCCACTCCCGCAGGGCCACCGATGTAGTCCGTCTACGCCCACACCAGTGGCAGCCCTCGTCAGGGCGCCTCGACGCCGGAGATCAGGTAGCGGTGCACGTCGGCGTCGAGGATGGCCACCGTCTGCGCGTCGCTGGGCCCGGAGCCACGGAACGCCTCGAGCTGCTCCGGGGACTCCCAGCGTTCGTAGACGTGGATCCGACCCGGATCCAGCGGATCGGCCGCGAGCAGGAAGTCGAGACAGCCGGCGGTCGCGCGGGCCTGCGCGATGACCGGGGCGCACTCGGCGAGGTAGCGGTCGCGCGCATCCGGCCCGACCTGCAAGCTGCCAGCAATGATCAACATCGGAGTGCCCTTCCGGGGGTCGGAGTGCCGATCGGAGTGATGTCGCTGAGACATCTTTATGCCTCTGGGACATCAGGCTATCCAGGACACCGCCGCCCGGTCGGGTGACACCAGCCTCGGCCGCCCCACTCGCCTCCGGCGCTTCATATCGTGCGAACGTGAGAAAAAGCGACAAGAGACGCTCATCTTCCCTGGCGGCGATGCCTGTCCGCGTACCCATGAAGTGGCTGACGACGGCGGTCGCGCTCGTGGTCGTGGCGACGACCGGGCCGGCCACCGCCGACGGTCCAGGCCGCGCTCCCGTCGCGGAGTCGGCGCAGCAGGCCGATCCGGGGTACGGGGTCGATCCCGGCGACGACCAGGGCGACGAGCCCGGGGCGGACCCGACGCCGGAGCGGGCGCCGACCAGCGAGGTGTCCTGGCTGTCGTTTCCCGGCGGGGTGTTCGCGGTGGATTCGCTCGGGCACACCGTGCGGTACCGGGCGTGCGACGGCGACACCGGCCGCGTCGCCGACCCGGGCATGCGGGTCGCGGCCGGGGTGGCCAGCGGCGAGGTCACCGTCGACGGCAGGAGCTTCCGCTACCGGGTGCCCCTGATCGGTCGCAGCGAGGGCGAACTCGTCGTGTACGGGCGGCACACCCAGCCGGTACGTCGCACCGGCGTGGTCGTCACCAGCCCGCAGCCGCCCACCGACCCGGTCGAGGGAGCGCTGTTGTTCCCGCTCAGCGGGCAGCTCGCCCGGGTCGTCGCCGACGCCAGCCTCAACCCGTCCGGGGTCACCGTCCGGGACCTGTCCGGCCGGTACGGCGACCAGCAGATCGCGGTAAACGGCGCGCTGCGCCCCAAGGCCGCCAGCGTCATCAAGCTGTGGATCCTCGTCGAACTGCTCCGTCGCGTCGACTGTGGACAGATATCCCTCGACGACGGTGTGCTGGTGACCCCGGACGACGTGGTCGGCGGCACCGGCCAGTTGCAGTTCGAGACGTTTCCGCAGGTGGTAACCCTGCACCGGCTCGCCCAATACCTGATCAAGTACAGCGACAACATCGCCGCGAATGTGCTGATCACCTACCTGGGCGGCTTCGCCCCGGTCAACGCGCTCATCGACTCGATGAACCAGCGGTCCACCATCCTGGCCCGCCGGATGCTCGACAGCGCGGCCGCCCAGCGCGGCGAGGAGAACTACACAAGCCCCGACGACGTGGTGTCGCTGCTCGGTGCCGTCTGGGACGGCGACATCCTCACCCCGGACTCCCGCGACCTGATGATCGGCTTCATGCGGGAACAGACCCTGAACACCAAGATCCCGGCGGCGCTGCCGCCCGGGGTGCCGGTGGCACACAAGACCGGTGACCTGCCCGACGCCTCACACGACGTCGGCTACTACCTGATCCCCGGCACGGAGACCGCCGTCGCGTTCCTCACCGCCGGGCCGATGGCCACCGGCGACGAGACGGTCCGCCGCATGGCCCGTACCGTCTACGACTTCCTCGTCACCCCGACCGCCGGGGCGGTCGAGGAGTGAACAGCCGTCACACGCCGGGAATGTTCGCCGGCGGGTCCTCCCCCACCAGGTCCGCCGCCGGCGGGTCGGCCACCACGGGAAGCCCGAAATCCGAGTACGTCAGGTCGAGCTGGGCCGTCTTCGACTGCTCGGTGGCCAGCTCGATCCGGTAACGGACCAACCGACCCTGCTCGTCCACCGTGGCGGTGAACGGCACAGCGGCGGCCCGGTCGCCGAGCACACCGCCGACAGCGCTGCCCAGCACGGCGGCGCTGTCGCGCAGGTCCAGCGTGCCCGCGTACTCCCGGATGCCGGTCTGCCGGGCCTTGGCCGGCGCGGTAAGCGTGCTGGCCAGCCGGGTGTTGTCCAGGCCCTTGTTCGTGGCCGGCGAGCCCGGCGCCCCGACGTGCCACCACGTCTTGCCGTCCCACACCGGGATCCGCCGGTCCGGTGCGCTGACCCGCACGTAGACGTCCTGACCCGTGGTCAACCGCTCGATCTTGACCTCGCCGTTGGGCACCTTCAGCGACGTGGTCTCCAGACCACGGCGAGCCTTCGGATCCCAGACGAGCACAGTGGCGTCCCCGTCGCCCGCCCCGCCGGTGCCCAGCGTCAGCTTGTACGGCTGCTCGTCCACCTTCGCGGCGGCGGCCGCCAGCACACCGACCGGATCGGTCGGGGCCGGCGCGGGTGACGCGCCGGTCGAAGGGCTGGTCGGAGCGGCCGATGCGCCGGCCGACGGGCGGCTGGAGTTCGGCTCGTCACCGACGGCGATCAGGGCCCACACCCCGGCGGCCACCGCCACGGCGAGGACGACGCCGGCGGCGACCAGCTTGGGCTTCTTCACTGTCATCTCCCCCGAGCGGGGCGCCCGCCCGGCCGGTCGCCGATCGACGCTCACCGCGGTGCGGTCCGGCCAGACTAGCCGGACCGCACCGGCTCACGCGCGGCTGATCGCGTTGGCGTGGATCGCCTCGTTGAGGTACTCCGCCAGGCCCGGGGCGATGTTCTCGTAGTGCGCGGTGAACCGCTCGTCGGCAAGGTACATGTCGGCCAGCCCGGTGTGGATCTCGTACGAGCACTCGTAGAACCAGCGGCTGATGATCTGCCGATGCTCCTCGGCCAACTCCATCGCCTCCGGACTGTCCGCGGGCGCACCCGAGGCGAGCACGGCGACGATCCGCCGACCCCACTCCACGTTCTCCGCCTTGATCCGCAGCCAGTCCTCCTTGCTGTGGCCCGCAGCCCGCCGGTTCGACTCCCGGTACGCGTCGGTGTCACCCCAACGCCGCTCGGCCTCGGCCTCGTGCTCCTCCGGCTTGAAATCCCCGAAGACCTCGAAGCGCTCCTCGGGAGTGAGGTGGATGTTCAACTTGCTCGCCTCCATCGCGAACTCGATCGCCGCGACCATCTCCTGCAACCGTTTGATCCGTACCGTCAGCAGCTCGTGCTGCCGCCGCAGGTGCGCGGCCGGGTCGACCGCCGGTTCGTCGATGATCTCCGCGATCTGCTCCAGCGGGAAACCCAGCTCGCGGTAGTACAGGACGAGCTGTAACCGTTGCAGGTCGGCGTCGTCGTAGCGGCGGTAGCCGGCTGCCGTCCGCCCGCTTGGCGAGAGCAACCCGATCTCGTCGTAGTGGTGCAACGTCCGGACCGTCACTCCGGCGACCTTGGCCACCTGCCCCACCGTGTACGCCATGGTTTCCCTCCCTTCCGGAAACCAGGCTCCCGCCTGCCGCTACGTGAGGGTCAAGCCCGATTCTGACCCACAGTGGCGGCGGCGTCCGGCCTCCCGTACAGATAGCCCTGCCCCCGTGGGCAACCGATCGCGGTGACCGCCTCGTGCTGGCGTTCGGTCTCCACACCCTCGGCGACCACTGCCAGGTCGAACGCGCCGGCCAGCCGGGTGACCATCTCCACCGTGGCGTGCGCCCGGTCGTCCGACCCGAGCCGGGCAACGAACGATCGGTCGATCTTCAGCTCGGTCGCCGGGATGCGGTGCAGATAGCTCAACGACGAGTAGCCGGTGCCGAAATCGTCGATGGCGATCCGAATGCCCAGGTCCCGGAGTTGACTCAGTCGCTCCAACACCGCGTCGGTGCCCTCGATCAACGCCGACTCGGTCAGCTCCAGTGTCAGCGCCCGTGGCGCGAGCCCCGCGGCGCTGGTGGCCGCCGTGACCGTGGCGATCAGATCGGGCCGGCGCAGGTGCGCGGCGGAGATGTTCACGGCGACCGTCGCCTCCGGTGCCCGGTCACGCCAGGTCGCCGCGGCCCGGCACGCCTCGTGGATCACCCAACGGTCGATCGGAACGATCAGCCCGGTCTCCTCGGCCAGCGGCAGGAACCTCGCCGGCGACAGCATCCCCAGCCGGGGGTGCCGCCAGCGCACAAGCGCCTCCGCGCTGCGGACCGCGCCGGTGGCCAGGTCGACGATGGGCTGGAACTCCAGGTGCAACTGCCCCTCGTCCACCGCCCGGCGCAGGTCGGCGATCAACTCGGCCCGCGAGACGGCCGACTCGCGCAGCGCCGGAGTGCACGTCCGGTACGCGGACTTGCCCGCCGCCTTGGCCGCGTACATGGCGATGTCGGCGTCGCGCAGCAGGTCCGTATGGGAGGTGTGCTGCGGCCCGTACTCGGCGATGCCGATGCTCGCCGACGGGTGCACGCCGACGTCCTCCTCGCCGTCGGAGGGCCGCAGAGCCTCCAGCAGCCGTTCGGCGAGGCGTTCCGGAGGCACCGGGCGGTCACCGTTGACAAGCACGCCGAACTCGTCCCCGCCGAGACGGGCGATGGTCCCGTCATCGCCTACCGCCGCCCGCATCCGCACCGCCAGGCCGGTCAGCAGGGTGTCACCCGTGGCGTGCCCGAACCTGTCGTTCACCTGCTTGAACCCGTCCAGGTCGAGCAGCAGCACAGCCACCGGTCGACCGTCGCGCAGCGCCAGACGCAGCCGCCGGTTGAACAGCAGCCGGTTGGGCAGGCTGGTGAGCTGGTCCGCGTACGCCAGCCGGCGCAGCCGGACCACCAGCCGCAGGTTCTCGTTGGCCGCCAATCCCTGTCGCACGGCGAGGGCGGCGAGCAGCACCATCATCGTCACGAAGATCAGTTGTGGGGTCTGGCCGCTGGGCCGACGGGCCAGCACCACCGCGATGATCGCCCCACCGACCGGCAGGTACGGCAACGCCACCCGCCACCAGGGCGGCAACGGCGACTCGGCGGTGTCGTCGGTGTCGTCGCAGTCCGGCGGCGGCGGGTTCCTGGTCGCCAGGCCGATCAGCAGGTAGCTCAACGGCCAGCACAGGTCGATCGGATGCCCGGCGGCGTAGTCGCCGCGGGCGACCAGCGACACGTAGACGACGTCGGCGACCACGCGCAGGGTGAGGCTCGCCGCGAGCACGCTCATCGGCCGCCACATCGGCCGGACCGGGCCGGAGACCGCGACCAGGATGGTGAGCTGCATCAGGTCGAACATCGGGTAGAGCAGCCCCAGTGTGCGCGCCGGGTCGGCCAACTCCGCGGCGGCGACCCCGCGGAACACAAGCACCCAGGCGATCGGCACCAGGGCCAGCGCGACGATCACCCCGTCCAGCAACGTACGGGCCCGCCCGACGGCGCTCCGCGGCGCGGACGGCGAACTGAGCAGCGCGGCCGTGCCGGTGAAGATGCCGGCGACGAAGACCGCACCCACAAGTGGCGTGTGCGGCAGGTCGCCACCGACGAGCCGCTGCGCCGTCCAGATCGCCCGACCGAGCGCGGCGAGCGCCATGGTGACGGCGAGCATCGTCCAGAAGCGGCGCAGCGGCGCAGGATGCCGGCGGGCCACTCCAACGCACGCGGCCGTCGCCCAGCCGGCCACAAGCATTCCGCCGATGTCACTGACCAGGGCGGCGCCGGGCAGCGCGGCGATCAGCCAGCACGCCTCCGCGACGATGACGGCAGCCGCGACGTACGCACCGGCAGGGCTGCGCGCCCTCGCAGCCTGCTGCACGTCCTGTCGGGACACGGTCGCTCCGGCTCGTCGTCGTGCGTGCACCCTCGGGAGGACCGGTCCACGGTAAACCCCGAAAGCCTAACCACCGCCCGAGTACGCCGCCAGGCCCGAAAGTCTCGCCGTCGGTCGCGGCGCCGCCTCTGGCGACGCAGGTCATGCCGCGTCCCGGCCGGCAGGTTCTGGCGCGCCCGGCCGGCCGGCAGATCGTGGCGCGCCACGGTGGAGCGGGTCGCTGCGTGTCTGGTGGAGCGGGCAGCGGTCAGCGGCCGGCGGAGCGGTTCCAGGGTGAACGGGGCAGTGCGGTGCCGGCCAGGGGACGGCGGGCGCGGCGACGCTTGCGCCGACCGGGGGTGCAGGGCGGGCGCGAGGCGCTGTGCACCTCGGAGCCGGCCGGCGGCGGTGGCCGGCGGATCAGCCAGCAGAGGAAGCGTTCCATCGACGGGTCAGCCGACCGGAAGACGCTCGGCGTCGGACCTGGAGATCTCGTACTGCGCCCCGCAGAACGTGCACTGCTGCGCGTACCGGGTGCGGATCGGGATGAGCGGAATGAAGAACAGGGAGAACTTTGTCGACCGGCGGGTGATCACCTGCGCGGCCTGGTTGCCGCAGTGGCGGCAGACCTGCTGCACGACACCGGACCGGTCGACCTTGGTCCGCAGACCGAAGATGAAGAACATTGCCCGCCAGTACCCACTCCACAGCGAAAAGTCACCGGATCCCGCAAGGCGATCGCAGGACAATCCCCCGCAGGACAAGATCGTGCCCGATCCAGGATGTAGTGCCCTCCGGAGCAAACGAGGCCACTGCATCCTTGATCGAGCACGATCAAGCGCCCCACGATCAAGGCGCGACCGTCAGTTTGTCGGCGCGGGCTCCAGGCCGGGCACCTCGGTGTCGAGCCAGATGGGCTGCCAGGGCTGCTCCTCGTGGAAACGACGCAGCTCGGACAGCCCGGCCACCGACCCACTCCAGGCCGCGTACGGAGGGTTGCCCTCGTCGAAGCCGCTCTGCACGAAGGTCAGCGTGGTGCGGCCGCCGGATTCGGCAAGCTCCCAACTGGTGACGCCGGTCGGTCCCCAGTCGACGGACATCCTGCGACCCGGCTCCAGGTCCACGATCTTGGCCGCGTACCCGCTCTCGAAGCCGCCCATCGCGTACCGGCCGCCGACCCACGGCTCGATCCCGATCGGGTAGCCGAACCAGGAGCTGGACTGCTCGGAGTCGGTGAGCGACTCCCACACCTTGTCGGCGGGGGCTGCGATGACCAACTCGCCGCGCAGGTCGGCGGAGGTGAAGTCGGTGCGCGGCAGGATCGGCCGGCCCTCAAGGTGGGAGGCCAGGTTGGCGATGGCCAGCGACCAGTACGTCTGGAGGACGCCACGGATGCTGGAGCCGCTCATCGCCTCGGCGAAGTCGAAGTGGCTCTGCGTAAGCGTCAGCACCGTGCTGTCGGCGCCCTCGGCGGTCAACTGGAACTCGGTGGTGGTCTCCACCCCGTCGAGCAGCCAGCCGAAGCGCAGTGTGTCGTCGTCGGCGTGCAGCAGGCGCTGATGCGGGGCGTCGCCCTCGGGCGTGTACCGGCCCCAGAACTCGTACCGTCGGGGCAGCTCGACCTCGGCGTGCTCGGCAAGCCAGAGTCGCAGCTCGGCCGGGTCGGTCAGGGCCTGGCGGACGCGTCCGACGGGCGCGGAGAGTCGGGCCTGCAGTTTCAGCAGTTCACTCATTGTCGTTGCCTTTCGGATAGCAGGCCACGGCGAGCTTGAAGGCATCCCCCTCGCTGCCGCCGTAGCGGGTGAACAGGTCTTGGAGTGCGGTTTGCAGGTCGTGCAGGAACTGCTGGCGCTGCTCGGCCGGCACCCGGATCTCGCCGGAGACCCCGATCGAGGGCAGCTCGGGGGCGGCCCGGTCCAGGGCGGCGATGTCGGCTTGGACCTCTTCCATCAGGTCGAGCAGGAAGCCGAGGCTCAGCTCGTCGCGGGCGCGGCGGAGCCCGATGCGCCCGACGAGCCGGGGCGAGAGCCAGTAGGACCGTGCGGCGGCCTGGTAGATGCCCTCGGTGATGCCGCGGACCTTGCGCTCGTTTACCAGCTCGACCAGGCCGGCCGCGACGAGCTGCTTGACGTGGTAGTAGACGCGCTGTGGCGTCTGGTCGAGTCGGGCCGCGACCTCCGTGCAGGTGCGCGGCTCGGCCAGTTGCCGCAGCACCTCGACGCGCTGCGGCTTGAGCAGGACCTCGGCCTGCTCGATCTTCTCCAGGTACAGGACATCTCTCATGGCAAAATCAGTTTGTACGTACAAAATCTGTTTGTCAATCGCTTCGCCGAAAGCCGCGCCGACTTTCCGACGCGACTTTCAGGCGATGATCAACAGGTCTGTCAGGCGAGCCAGTCGGGCCGCAGCGGATAGCCGTTCACGCCGTCCGGGCCGTTGTGGGTGGCAAGCACCTGGTGCAACTGGATGCCGTTGCGCTCGAACGCCATCCGCGACCCGGCCATGTAGAGCCCCCACACCCGGGCGGTGCCCGCGCCCACCTCCGAGACGCAGAAGTCCCAGTGCTCCACCAGGTTGCGGCACCAGGCGGCAAGCGTCAGCGCGTAGTGCTGGCGCAGGTTCTCCTCGTGGTGCACCTCCAGCCCGGCGTCGTGCACCTCACTGATCAACCGACCCGGGCCGGCCAGCTCGCCGTCCGGGAAGACGTACCTGTCGATGAACGCGCCCGAGCGGTGCGGCGCCCGATTGTCAGCGCGGGTGATGCAGTGGTTGAGCAGCCGCCCGCCCTGCCGCAGCCGGTCACGCAGCGCACCGAAGTACGCCGGGTAGTTGCGCACGCCGATATGCTCGGTCAACCCGATCGAGGAGACCGCGTCGAACTGCTCCGCCGGCGCATCCCGGTAGTCCATGTGCCGCACCTCGGCCAGCCCGGTGAGCCCCTCCCGCTCGATGGCGGCCTGCGCCCACTGCGCCTGCGCCTTCGACAGGGTCACCCCCAGCGCCTTCACGCCGTACTCGCGCGCCGCGTGCCGGACCATGCCACCCCAGCCGCAGCCCACATCCAGCAGCCGCATCCCCTTCTTCAACCCGAGCTTGCCGGCGACCAGGTCGTACTTCGTCGCCTGGGCCTGCTCCAAGGTGTCGTCCGGAGACCGGTAAACCGCGCAGGTGTACGTCATCGACGGGCCGAGAACCTTCTCGTAGAAGGCGTTCGAGACGTCGTAGTGGTGTGAGATGGCAGTGCTGTCGCGGACCCGCGAGTGGACCAGCCCGTTCATCACCCGCTTCCAGCGGGGAAGCGCCTCCTGCGGCGGGGCCGGCGGCGGCATCAGCCGCTCCCAGCCCAACCCACGCGCCAACGCCAACCCGTCGGTAAACGACGGCGGACGCAACCGCAGCTCGTCCTTGAGCACCCGCAACGCCTCGTACGGATCACCCGGGTGCACCCCCTGCAACGCCAGGTCGCCACTGACGTAGGCCCGTGCCATGCCCAGGTCGCCAGGGGCCGTGAGCAGGTACGACAGCCCCCGCTCGGAACGGATCGACAGGGTGATGCCGGCATCGGACGGGCCGACGGCGCTGCCGTCGTACCCGGTGATGCGCACCGGCAGCTGCCCGGCGGTGACCGCGCGGATGACGTCCGCAACGGTCGGACCCGTGGGCCGGCCCCCCATCGGCGGGGTGGCGGGGACGCTCGCCGCCCCCTGATCTCGGTCGGTCAGGCTCATGCTCGTGCCACCGCCTTCTCGTACAGTCCCGTCAGCCGCTGGTCCGGGTCGTAGCGGTCCTTCACCGCGCGCCAGGTCTCGCCGCCGTAGAGGCGATCGAAGGCTTCCCGGTCGTAGTACGCGTCGGAGTAGAGCGACTTGTGGCCACCCAACTCGGACACCCTGCGTTCGATCGTGCGGTTGACGTCGCCGTCGGCGGCGCCCGGCGCGATCGGCACGCTCCCCCAGAACCCAATGTTGACGTAGTCCTGCCCCGGCCGTAGGGGATACAGCGGCCAGGGCCGCGCGGAACCCGGCCCCGCCGGCTCACGCAACCGCAGCGGGCAGAGCCAGACCGGGGTCATCCCGACACTGCCCGCGAACCAGCGCAGGAAGTCGGCCGTGCGGTCCAGCGGGATCTCCACGTCCTGCACGACCCGCTCCCGGGCCGGCTGGCCGCGCAGCCTGTCGACGCGGGCCGCCACCTGGTGCCGGTGCTCCAGCCGGACCAGCCGGTGGTAGACGTCGCTGCGCCGGTAACGCGCCGGCCAGAGCCGCCGCAGCACCGGGTGCTGCGCGCCGAACGCCGCCGAACACCAGAACCAGTCGGTGTCCCAGCGCCAGAGATAGTCGTACGCGGTCAGCACGTCCCGGATGCGCCGACGCAGCGACCGGTAGTAAATCGACTGGCCGGTGTAGTCGCTGGGCGGGCCGGCCGAGTCGGTGAACGTGCCGAGCACCAGGTACGCCTCGCCGGGGCTGAACATCACCCCGTCCAGGGCGTCGACAGGCTCACCGCCCCAGGACCGGGTGGCGGTCACCTCGGCTATCGCGTCGGTGAGCGCCTCCAGCCTGGTGAACCGGACGTTGCGCAGCGCCACGTACCTGCCGACGGGTTGCAGTTCGATGCGCAGCCGGGTGGCGTACCCGAGACTGCCCAGCGAGTTGGGAAACGCCGCGAACAGGTCGGCGTGCTCCCCGTCGGGCCGAGCCGTGACGATCTCGCCGGAGCCGGTGAGGATGTCCAGCTCCCGCACCGACTCGTGGGGCAGGCCGTTGCGGAACGACGTCGACTCGATGCCGAGGCCGGTCACCGCGCCGCCCAGGGTGATGGTGCGCAACTGCGGCACCACGAGCGGCATCAGCCCGTGCGGCAACGTCGCGTCGACAAGGTCCTCGTACGTGCACATGCCCTGCACGTCGGCCGTTCGAGCTGTCGCGTCGACCG
Source organism: Micromonospora sp. DT68 (assembly GCF_049847245.1). Lineage (NCBI taxonomy): Bacteria > Bacillati > Actinomycetota > Actinomycetes > Micromonosporales > Micromonosporaceae > Micromonospora > Micromonospora sp. DT68. Next base: position 587,422 of record NZ_JBNCNZ010000001.1, on the reverse strand, counting down.
ACAGCACCCGGTTGAGACCGCTCACGTCGAGGCCCGGGGTCCGGGGAGCGGACCGGGGGCGGAACAGATTGGAGGTGCGTTTGGCCAGCCGGACAGGCTCGCCAGTGGGCACCGCGGCGTACGACCGCCGCAACGTGTCCACCGCTTCATCATGGTCAATGGGGTGATCCACACGCTCCGCGCGCATGTGATCACCTTACGCCCGCACCCGCGACATTCGTGGGACGTCGCCAGCGGTCATTTCCCGTCCGCCGGCAGGCCCGACGGCTACCGTTGCGATCATGCCGTCGCCCGCGATCGCCGCCCTGGATTCCGCCGGTATCCCGTACCGGTTGGTCAGCCACGGGCCGGTCGGCAGCCTGGCGGAGGCCGCCGCCGCCCGGGGTGTCGCCGTCCCGGACGTGGTCAAGACGATAGTGGTCCGCCGGAGCGCGGACGACCACCTGTTCGTGCTCACCCCCGGCGACCGGGTCATCTCCTGGCCCAAGCTGCGGGCTCTGCTGGGGGTGCACCGCCTCTCCATGCCGGATGCGGCGGGAGCGCTGGCCGCCACCGGCTACGAACGCGGCACCATCACCCCGTTCGGCGCGAGCACGGCGTGGCCGGTGATCGCCGACGAGCGGCTGCGCGGTCGGCAGATCACGCTGGGCGCGGGTGAACGCGGTCTCGCCGTCGCAGTCGACGCCGACGCCGCGATCGCCGCGCTCGCCGCCACAGTGGCCGATGTCACCGACCCGCAGCCGGCCCGCTGAAAGCTGTCGTCGTCGCTGTGGCGGCCTAGTGTTGGGGACATGCCGAAAGCCGTGTGGAACGACCTGGTCATCGCCGAGAGCGACGACACCGTGCTTGTGGAGGGCAACCACTACTTCCCCCGCTCCGCCCTGCGCGACGACCTGATCCGCGAGTCGCCGACGCACACCGTCTGCCCGTGGAAGGGCACCGCCTCGTACTACTCCCTCGAGCACGAGGGCAGCACCAGCCAGGACGCGGTCTGGTACTACCCGGAGCCGAAGCCGGACGCCGAGATGGTGCGCGACCGGGTGGCGTTCTGGAAGGACGTCCGGGTCGTCGACTGACCGCTGGGTTGGCTCCGGCGCGCCGCCGTGGGCGAGGATGGCCCCTATGTCCGCGCCCGAGGAACGCCCCGAGCCCGCCGGCACCGTCTACGGCGGTCGCCGGGCGCCCCACTCCGGCCTGTTGAGCGACCCGCTGCTGCGGCTGGCGGTGGCGGTGGGGTTGGTCGGCGTACTCGTGGGGGTGGTCTTCGCCACCGGGCTGTTCGACGGTGACGAGGAGCCGGTGGTGCCGGCGACTGTCGGCGTGCCGTCCAGCGTGCCGGAGCCGACCACCGAGACGGCCGAGCCGAGCCCGACGGCCTCCGCGGAGCCGTCGCCCACCACCCCGGCCGGCCCGCCCACCGGGCCGACTGTGCTGCGGGCCGCCTCCGGTCTGTGCCTCGCTGTCGACGGCGACGGCGAGAAGGCCGAGGCACAACTGGCCGCGTGCAGCGGCGGCCCGGAGCAGCAGTGGGTGGTCAACCCGGCCGCCGCGGATGTCGTGACGCTCACCAACGCCGCCTACGGGCAGTGCCTCGACGTCGAGGGCGGCAGTGGGGACGACGGCGCGCGGATGATGCAGTTCCCCTGCCACGGCGGGCCCAACCAGCAGTGGCGGCTGAGCGCCACGGGCACCGGCCCGGCGCTGCTGGTGGCAGCGCACAGCGGCAAGTGCGCGCAGCCCGACGACGACGGCGCCGAGGCCGGCGACGACGTTCGGCAGCGGGCCTGCGACGGTCGACCCGCCCAGCAGTGGACCCTCGGCTGAGCGGTCCGGCTCAGCCCCGGAAGCTCCACGCCTTCGGGGCGGTCGCGGCGGCCAGCACGGCCTCCGGCACCGGCCGACCAGGCCGTCGGCGCAGCAGCAACGACAGCCCGGCGGCACCTATCGACAGCGCGCCCGCCACGTACCAGGCCACCGCGTAGTCACCGAGACGGTCGCGGACCAGCCCCGCGCCGGTCGCGGCGATCGCCGCCCCGAACTGGTGCGCGGCGAACACCCAACCGAACACGACAGCACCGGCGTCGCCGAAGTACTCGCGGCACAGCGCCACAGTCGGCGGCACGGTGGCCACCCAGTCCAGGCCGTAGAAGATGATGAACACCAGCATGCTCGGCCGGGCGGTGCCACTGAACAGGCTCGGCAGCACCAGCAGCGACGCACCGCGCAGCGCGTAGTAGGCGCCGAGCAGCAGCCGGCTGTCCACCCGGTCGGTGAGCCAACCGGAGGCGATCGTCCCGACGATGTCGAAGAGCCCGACCAGGGCGAGCAGCCCGGCCGCCGTGGTCTCGGCCATGCCGTGGTCGTGCGCGGCCGGCACGAAATGCGTACCGACGAGGCCGTTCGTCGTCGCGCCGCAGATCGCGAAGCCGCCGGCCAGGAGCCAGAACGGCCGGGTCCGCGCCGCGACGGCCAGCGCACCAAGCGCCCGGCTCGCCGCGCCGCCGCTGGGCGGCGGCACCGTCACGACCTCGGTCGCGCCGTAGGCGGGCAGGTCGAGATCCGCCGGGTGCTCGCGCAGCAACCACACCACCAGGGGTACGACCGCGAGGGCGGATCCGGCCACGACGAGTGCTGCCGTACGCCAGCCGTGATCGCGCACCAGCACGGCGATCAGCGGGAGGAAGATCAGCTGCCCGGCCGCCCCGCCCGCGGTCAGCACACCGGTGACGAGACCCCGGCGGCGGACGAACCAGCGACCCGTGACGGTAGCCACGAAGGCCAACGCCATCGAGCCGGTGCCCAACCCGACGAGTACGCCCCAGCACAGCAGCAACTGCCAGCTCGCCGTCATGAAGACGGTGAGCCCGCTGCCGGCGGCGACCAGCAGTAGCGCCACCGAGACCACCCGGCGGATGCCGAAGCGGTCCATCAGGGCGGCGGCGAACGGCGCGGTGAGCCCGTAGAGCAGCAGGTTGACCGAGACGGCAGCCGAGATGGTCGCAAGCGGCCAGCCGAACTCGGCGTGCAGCGGATGCAGCAGCACCGACGGGGTGGCCCGGAACCCGGCCGCGCCGACCAACGCCACGAAGGCGACGGCCGCGACCAGCCAGGCGGGATGCAGGCGGCGGTTCTTTCTCACGCCATCAGTCTGGGTGCCGCGCAGATCACCGACGAGTGGCCGGAAAGCCATCATGCGCAATAATCGGGCCATGAGCGTACGCCCGCACCGGATCGCCGTCCTCGCCCTCGACCAGGTGGTCGGCCTCGACCTGGGCACGCCGGCGCAGGTCTTCAGCACCGCAGGGGGTGCCGACGGCACATCCCGCTACGACGTCCGGGTGTGCACTCCCGGCGGGCTTCCGGTGCGCAGCACCGCCGGCTTCCAGGTGCTCCCGGACCACGGGCTGGAGTTGCTCGACACCGCCGAAACGGTGATCGTCCCGGGCATCCACGCCGGCACCGCGCTGACCGACGGCAGCATCGAGCCGGAGGTGGCCGAGGCGCTGCGCTCGGCGTATGACCGTGGGGCCCGGGTGATGTCGATCTGCACCGGGGCGTTCGTGCTGGCTGCCGCCGGCCTGCTCGACGGGCGCCGGGCCACCACCCACTGGGCGTACGCGCAGCGGTTCCGTCGCCTGCACAGCCGGGTGGACCTCGACCCGGCGGTGCTGTTCATCGTCGACGACCGGGTGCTCACCTCGGCCGGGGTCGCCGCAGGCATCGACCTCTGCCTGCACGTGATCCGCCTCGATCACGGCAGCGAGGCCGCCAACCGGGTGGCCCGCCGTTGTGTGATGCCGCCGTGGCGCGACGGAGGTCAGGCGCAGTACATCGAGCAGCCGGTGCCGAAGGTGACCGACACCAGCACCGCGAGCACGCGCGAGTGGGCACGGCAGCGGCTGCACGAGTCGATCGCCCTGCGTGACCTCGCCGAGCACGCCCGGATGAGCGTGCGCACCTTCACCCGGCGCTTCCGGTCGGAGACCGGGCTGAGCCCGGCGCAGTGGCTGCTGCACCAGCGCACCGAACACGCCCGGCTGCTGCTGGAGACGACCGACCTCACGGTCGACCAGATCGCCCACCGCTGCGGGTTCAACACCACTGCCGCCCTACGCCAACAACTCCACCAGCGCATCGGAGTGAGTCCGACAACCTACCGCCGCACCTTCCACCTCCGCCCGCCCCACTCCCCCCGCGATCTTGCACTTTCGGTCGTGGATCTGCCCGTTACGCCCTCTTCGACCAGGCAGGAAGCGCAAGATCGACGAGAATCAGGGGTTGGTGCGGAGCGCGTGTAGTTGGGCCTGGTGTTTTGGTAGGTGGACCTTTGTGTGCAGGTTCAGGGTGCGGGACCAAGGTAAGGGCTCGTCGATGTCCAGGTCGGGGCCTTCCCGCAGGCAGGTCGCTACCGGGGTTTCCGCGTTCAGGCCGAGCTGATCGACAAGCGCGCAGAGCCGTTCACTGGTGTCGTGCAGCAGCGCGGTCAGGCCACGCATGCCGCCCTGCTCGGCGACCAACGCGTCGAGCTGCGGACGGTGCATGTCGTCCAGGTCGTAGTACGCGTAGGGCGATCCGGCAAGCAAAGCCTCGGTGGCCTGAATCATCAGCTCGTCGTTGGCAACCAGATGCGCCATGATCTGCTCGGCGCTGAGCTCCCCCCGAGCAGGCGACCCGAACTCCCCACCATCGACCTCACCAAACAAGCCCCGGTAAGCAAGTCGCAGCCCCGCACTGTCCACGCCCCCAGTCAACCTCGCCCCACCCCGTCGATCATGGACTTGTGGTGCCCGGTTCACCCGGACGTGAGGCTTTTGTCACCCACCACAACTCCATGATCGACGGGATTGGGCTGGGGTTAGCGGCGGGGTTGGCGGGAGCGGAGGTAGTCGGACACCACGTACTCGCCCAGGTCGTCCGTATCGGGGGTGAACATGCGGCCTCGGCTGCGGCGGGCCACCGCGTCGACGAAGCGGCGCAGGCCCGGATCGTCCCCGAGCATGAACAGGTTGAGCGTTGCGCCGTAGCGGCTGAGCCGGTCGACCTCCCGGACGGTCGCCTCGATCGTCTCCGGCAGCGGCGGCCAGTGGAACAGCGCCTCCCCGTCGTCCGGATCCAGATGCGCTGTCGGCTCACCGTCGGTGACCACCAGCACCACCGGCTCGGCGTCCGGGTGCCGGCGCAGGTGCCGACCGGCCAGCCGCAACGCGTGCTGGAGGTTGGTGCCCTGCTGCATGTCCGGCTCGACCGCTGCCAACTCCTGCTGGGTGAGCGTCATCGCCTCCCGGCCGAAGCCGACGATCTGCAAGGCGTCCTGCGGGAAACGCGTCTCCATGAGGTGGGCAAGCGCCAGCGCCGTCTGCTTCATCGGCCCCCAACGCCCCTGCGAGATCATCGAGTACGACAGGTCGACGCAGAGAACCACCGCCGCGGACGCCCGCTTCTCGGTCTCCAGCACCTCGAAGTCGTCCACCGCGAGCTGCACCGGCACGCTCGGCCCGGCCCGGGTGACCGCCCGCGTCAGGGTGCGTACGACGTCGATTGGCTGCTCGTCGCCGTACTCCCAGGGTCGGGACGCGCCGCTGACCTCGCCGGCGGCACCCGCCGAGCGCAGGTCGTGCTGGCCGCGCGGGCCGGCGGTCAGCTCGGCGAAGACCCGCCGCAGTGCGGTCCCGCCGAGCCGGCGCAGCGCCTTCGGGCTCAACGTGAGCCCGTCCGCGTCCCGGCTCACCCAGCCCTGCCGCCGCAACTCCCGTTCCAGCTCGCGCAGCCGGCGCACGTCATCGGCGGCGTCCCGGCCCAGGGTGCGGGCGACCGCGTCGACGTCCACGTCGTCCAGGGTGGCCCCGGGGTGCTCCTGGTCGAGCTGGTCCAGCAGATCGTCCAGCTCACCGATCTCGCCGAGCGCCCCGGCCGCGTCGGCGTAGTCCAGTGGTTGCTCACCCCGGACCCGCTCGCCGCGCCCCCACCGCAGATCCGGCCGCAGCGCCCGCAGGTTCGCGTCCAGTGCGGACAACTCCCCCGCCAACCGGTCCCCCAACGACTGCTGCATCAGACCGGCCAACTCGGCGCGCTGCCGCTCGGAGAGCGAGTTCATCAGCCGCTCGCCCGCCGCCGACCGGCGGGCCAGTACGTCGATCAGCTCGTCGACCGTTCCCGGCCGCTCCGGGAAGAACTCGCCGTGCCGGCGCATGAACTCGGCGAACGCGTCGGTGGTGTCCTCTGCGCGACCGTGCCGGGCCAGCAGGTCGTTGAGGTCGCGCATCATCTCGGCCAGCCGCTGCTGCGCGGCCGGATCGGCGGACGCGCGTACCGCGTCACGCAGCCCCGCGAACCGCTGACCGAGGACGTCGTCGCGGAGCTGGTCGAGGATCTGCTGGTACGACCGGCGGGCGTCCTCGCTGGCCCACTGGTAGCTGGCCAGTTCCTCCACCGCCCGCGCGGTGGACCGGGGCAGGTTGTCGAGCACCGCCTCGGCGAACCGCGCGTTGTCGTCGTCGCGGCCCCGCAGCTCGTCCCGCTCGGCGGCGAGTGCCTGGTCGAGCAGGGCACGAGCCCGGGTCACGGCGCCGTCCAGGTCGCCCCGGCGCAGCGCCTCCCGGCGCAGCCGTCGCGCCCTGGCCGCCAGGTCGTCGAGGCCACCACGCCCCTGCTGGCCACGACGCAGCAGGTCGCGCAGCGCCTCGCGCAGGCTGCCGCCGGCCAGCACCTCGGCGCCGACCGCGTCCACCGCCTCTTGCACGTCGTACGGGGGCGCGAGCGGGTCGGGTCCGCCGCGCCACTGCCCGTACCGGAACCGGTTGCCGGCCACCGTCAGTCCCGGCCGCCGTAGACGGTGCGCCCCGAGTCGGTGACGTCCTTGCCGAGCCGGCGGGTCAGGTGCAGCCCTTCCAGCACGAACTCGACGGCGGCGGCAGCCTCCTCCGGGGTGGGCGCGTCGCCCAGGCCGAGCCGGTCCATGACCTTGGCCAGCCCGGGTACGGTGCCCACCTGGCGCAGCACCTCGGCGGAGCCGACCAGTTCACCGGTCTCGATGGCCGCGCCCTCCTCGACGAGGGCGGTGAACCCGGACAGGTCCAGCCCGGCCAGGCGGCCCCGGAACGTCTCGGCGGTCGCGGTGCGCAGCAGGTGGGCGAGGATCTCGATCTCCCGCCCCTCCTCGCCGCTCTCGAACTCGACCTTGCCGCGCAGGGTGCTGGTCACCGACACCGCGTCACCAACGCGCGCCACCGCCGCCTCCGATGCAAGGAAGGGCCCCTTGTTATCGCTTTCCGTTGTAGAGGGGGCCCCTCCTAACACCTTGCCGGCGGCGGCCAGCAGACCGGCGCGGCGCAGCGCGGCACCGGCGACGGTCTCCGCTGCGGCGATCGCGAACCGGGCGGAGACGCCCGAGCGGGGGTCGACCGACGGCGACTCCCGCACCGCGCGGGCGAAACGGGCCAACACCTCCAGCACGTGCTCCGGCACCTCGGCGACCAGGTCGGCCTCCTGCCGGATCAGTGCCAGCTCCAACTCCAGGTCGACCGGGTAGTGGGTACGGATCTCCGCGCCGAACCGGTCCTTGAGAGGTGTGATGATCCGACCGCGGTTGGTGTAGTCCTCCGGGTTGGCGCTGGCCACCAGGAGCAGGTCCAGTGGCAGCCGCAACTGGTAGCCCCGGACCTGGATGTCCCGCTCCTCCAGCACGTTGAGCAGTGCCACCTGGATGCGTTCGGCCAGGTCGGGCAGCTCGTTGACGGCGAAGATGCCCCGGTTGGTGCGGGGCACCAGCCCGAAGTGGATGGTTTCCGGGTCGCCGAGGGTGCGCCCCTGGGCGATCCGGATCGGGTCGACGTCGCCGATCAGGTCGCCGACGCTGGTGTCGGGGGTGGCGAGTTTCTCGCCGTACCGCATCGAGCGGTGCAGCCAGCCGACCGGCTGGTCGTCGCCGGCCTCGGTGACCTGGGCGCGGGACGCGGGGGTGAGCGGACGCATCGGGTGCTCGTTGAGCACCGAGCCGGGGATCACCGGGGTCCACTCGTCGAGCAGCGCAACCAGTGCACGGATGAGGCGGGTCTTGCCCTGGCCCCGTTCGCCGAGCAGGACCATGTCGTGGCCGGCGAGCAACGCCCGCTCGACCTCGGGCAGCACTGTGTCGTCGTATCCGACGATGCCGGGAAAGCGGGTCTCGCCGAAGCGCATCCGGGCGAGGAGGTTGTCGCGGAGTTCCTGCTTGACGGTGCGGTACTGGTGACCGGCGGCCCGCAGCGCGCCGAGCGTGCCGGGCAGGTCGGCCGGTGGAACCGGGATTACCGAGTTAGGCGCAGTCACCCGATCCACGCTAGCTCACGTTCATTCAAGGCCCTGAAATAACCGCAAACGACAAGAAGGACCGCAGAACCGACAGTATCGATGCCATGACGCTCAGCGGTGGTCGGCGACGTACCGCTGCGGGTCCTTGTCGTGGAACGACAGATTGCGGCCGGCCTTGTGCTCGCCGTAGAAGGTCAGCCACCGCTGGCCCAGCTCGGCCCGCAGTTCGGTGCTGGCGTGCCGACGGAAGTCGGGCAACGCCTCGTCCTCTTCCTCGGCCAGGTGCTCGCTGTTCTCCCGGCGGGCCGTGCCGACGGCCTCCCACCAGGGTTTCGAGCCGACCGGGTGCAGTTTGGCCTCGGCGATGGCGTCCCGGATCTTGTTGTGGTCGCCGATGGCGTCGGCGGTCTCGTCTTCCCCGTCGTCGCCGTGCTTGACCAGGTGCGGGTAGAGGATCGCCTCTTCTGCCTCGGCGTGGATGTCCAGGTGCAGGGCGAGGGCGTCCCAGATGGCGAGCAGTTCCTGCTCGTCGCGGGCGTCGTCGAGGCGGGCGAAGCCACGCCGGAAGGAGGCGTGGTCGTCAAGTATCAGTGCGGTGATGTCGTCCACTGTGCTCACTTTCCCGATGGGCCGGCGAACCGGGCCCGCAGCATCCGGGGCATCGCGGCGAGCCCGGTGACCGGGCGGAACCGTTTGGCGGCCTCGACAAGCGCCGCGTACTCGTCGTCGGCGAGGTCGATGTCGGCGGCTGCGGCGTTGCGTTCCATCTGCTCCACGCCGGACGCGCCGGGGATGGCCAGCACGTTGGGGTGGCGCAGCAGGTACGCGAGGGCGATCTGGCTGGGGGTGGCGTCGTGGGCGTCGGCGATCTGGCGCAGGGTGTCGATCAGAACCCCGCCGCGTTCCAGATTTTCGGGCAGGAAGTACGGGTTGGCCCGCCGGACCGCGCCGGTCGGCGGGTTCTTGGCGTCGTAGCGGCCGGACAGGAAGCCCTGGGCCAGCGGGCTGTACGCGATGACGACCCGGCCGGCCTGCCGGGCGTACGGCAGCAGGTCCTGCTCGGGCGCGCGGTCCAGCATGCTGTAGCGGACCTGGTTGCTGAGCACCCGCCGGCCGAGTGCGGCCTCGGCGGCCTGCCAGCGGCGCAGCCCGTAGTTGCTGACGCCTACTTCGGAGACCAGACCGACGTCCTGCAATGTCCGCATGCCGCGCATTGTGGTGTGGTCGGCGACGAGCGGGTTGGGCTGGTGCACCTGGTAGAGGTCGAGGGTGGTGACGCCGAGCCGGCCGGCCGAGGCGACGGCCCGCTGCTGCACCACTGCGGCCACTGGCAGCACCGGGAAGATCTTGGTGGCGATGGTGACCTTCGGCCGGTCGTCGCCGAGTGCCGCGCCGAGGATCCGCTCGCTGCGCCCGAACCCGTAGACCTCGGCAGAGTCGAAGACGGTCACGCCCAGCTCGATGGCGCGCCTGACGATCTGGGCGGCCCGCTGTTCGAAGTCGGGGCCGTAACCCCACTCCCGGGAGCCGAACTGCCAGGTGCCCAACCCGATCTTGGAGAGCGGCTTGGGGGTGTCGAGGGGGATGAACCGCATGGTGTCGAAACTACCCCGTTGTCCGGGTTCCAACGCCTCAACTCGGCTAGTCGAAGGCGGGTCTACGCTCGTGATCGTGACCTACCTCGCCGCGGATGACCGCTACGACACCATGACCTACCGGCGCAGCGGACGCAGTGGCCTGCGGCTGCCCGTCGTCTCCCTCGGGCTGTGGCACAACTTCGGTCCGGACCGCCCGCATCAGCGGCAGCGCGACATCGTCCGGCGCGCCTTCGACCTGGGTGTCACCCACTTCGACCTGGCCAACAACTACGGCCCGCCGCCGGGTGCCGCCGAGGAGAGCTTCGGTCGAATGCTCGCCACCGACCTGAAGCCGTACCGGGACGAGCTGGTGATCTCCAGCAAGGCCGGGTATCTCATGTGGCCCGGCCCGTACGGCGAGTGGGGCTCGCGCAAGTACCTGATCTCGTCGTTGGACCAGTCGTTGAGCCGGATGGGCCTGGACTACGTCGACATCTTCTACTCGCACCGGTTCGACCCGAACACTCCGCTGGAGGAGACGATGGGCGCGTTGGACGCCATCGTCCGCTCCGGCAAGGCGCTCTACGTCGGCATCTCGAACTACAACTCCGAGCAGACCGCCCGTGCCGCCGCGATCCTGCGCGAGCTGGGTACGCCGCTGCTGATCAACCAGCCGTCGTACTCGATGCTCAACCGCTGGACCGAGTCCGACGGCCTGCTCGACACGCTGGAGGAGGTCGGCGGCGGCTGCATCGCGTACAGCCCGCTGGCCCAGGGCCTGCTCACGGACCGCTACCTGGGCGGAATCCCCGCCGATTCGCGGGTGCGCACCAGCGTGTTCCTCAACGAGAGCGACCTCAGCGACGAGAAGTTGGCCACCATCCGAGGGTTGGGCGCGGTCGCCGAGCGGCGGGGCCAGTCGCTGGCCCAGTTGGCGCTGGCCTGGGCGCTGCGTGACCCGCGGATGACCAGCCTGATCATCGGGGCGAGCAGCGTCGAGCAGTTGGAGACCAACGTCGCCGCCGTGGGGAATCTCGACTTCACCGCCGACGAACTGGCCGAGGTCGACCGGCTGCTGGGCTGAGCGCCCCGCCGATACCGAGATACGACGTTGGCCGGCACCTCATCGCGGGGTGCCGGCCAACGCTGCTGCTTGGACAGGACAGCCCGGCAACGGCCGGCCGGTCATCGCCCGTCGTTGCGCCTCGCCGCTGCCAGGACCCGATCGACAAGGTCTTCGACAAACTGCCGATCCGCCGGTTGGGCCTGGAAACCCGCGCGGATCAGCACCCCGCCCACCAGTAGCGCCAGTGACGGCTCCACGTCCTCCGCGCGCAGGTGGGAGCGGAGGACAGAGTCCAGCGACCGGGTGCCGGCCGCGTAGAGCCGCTCGCGCAGCTCGTCGACGACGGGGTCGCTGCCAGCCCGCTCAAGGAGCCCGCCGAAGACCCTGACCAGGTGCCCGTCGGCGAGGTCCTGACCGAAGTCGAGCAGACCCGCGATCAGGTCGTGGCGTAGATCGCCGGTCGGCTGGGGGTGCCCGACCGCGGCACACATCTGGTCGACCGACGCCCGGACCAGGTCCAGGCGCGTCGGCCAGTGCGCATAGATGGTCGCCTTGGAGTAGCCCGCCCGCTGCGCGACCTCGGCGTGGGTCACCGCAGCCCAACCCTGCTCCAGGAAGAGCGCCGTAGCGACGTCGACGACATCTCGCCGGGTCCGCTGAACCCTCGGATCGACGCTGTCGGCTTCCCGCTCCACAGTCACCGACAGTACTGAGTAACCAAACCATGCGGCAACTTCTGAACTACTTGTCAATTACTGGACGGCTGGTCTAGTTTCGGTGCACGGTTCACCCACCCCGAGAGGACCTCGTGATGACCGACTCTCCGCAAGCGCTGTTGCGGACACCGCCCGTGAGGGCACTCACCATCGGCCTGTGGGGCGCCCAGGGAGCCCTCGCAGTGATCTTCGCTGGCGGCGGCGTCTGGAAACTCGTCACGCCCATCGAGCAGGTCGCCGAGGCGTTCGCCTGGGCCGGCGAGGTCCCGCCCGGTCTGTTCTATGCCACCGCCGCACTCGACATCCTCGGCGGGCTCGGCGTGCTCCTGCCGTCGCTCACCCGGATCAAGCCAGGAGTGACGGTGCTCGCGGCGCTCGGGTGCGTCGCACTGCAAGCCTCCGCGATCGTCTTCCACCTCTCCCGGGGGGAGGCCGCGGACACGCCAGTCAACTTCGTGTTCATCGCGCTCGCGCTCTTCGTCGCCTGGGGCCGTCGCTCGAAGGCCCCGATCGCACCTCGGGCATGACGCACCGCATCACCGGCACCGGCGACAGCCGTCCGCCGTCGACAACTACCCAGCAGGGAGCAGGATGTTAAAGAGGATCTATCGCATCGTCGCGGCGTCGGCGTTGGCAGCGACCGTGTCCGTCGCGGGCGTCGGGCAGGTGACGCCGGCCGTCAGTGCGCAGGCGATGCCGCCCGCCGGCCACGAACGCGCTGTGTGGAGCGACAGGGCGCCGATGAGCACGGCACGGGCCGAGGTGGGGGTGGCCGCGCTCGGCGGCCGCGTCTACGTCGTCGGTGGCACCGTGCAGAGTGGCGACGAGCAGCCAACGTGGGCGACCACTCTGGTCACCAGCTATGACCCGCGTACCGACCGCTGGCGGCAGCACGCCCCTCTGCCGCGCCCCCTCACGCACGTCGGCGTGGCCGGGCTGAACGGAAAGCTGTACGCCTTCGGTGGCTTCACCGACATCGTGCACATGCACCCACAGCAGGTGGCCTACGCCTACGACCCGCTGCGCGACGCCTGGAGCCGACTGCCGGACATGCCTCAGAAGCTGGGCTCGGTCGGCGTAGCGGCGGTGAACGGAAAACTGCACCTGCTCGGTGGACGCGACTCCCACACGATCGTCACGCTGCCGGATCCGCCGATCTCAATGGGGTACGGCACCGTCCGGACCCACCTGGTGTACGACCCGGCGCGACGCAGTTGGTCGACGGCCGCACCACTGCCGGTCGAGCCGCGCGACCACGCGGGAGTCGCCGTCGTCGGCGATCGCGTGCACGTGTTCGGAGGCCGGGTCGCCGACGGGGAGGACAGCCTCGCACGCCACGACGTCTACGACACCCGCACTCGACGGTGGAGCAGGGCCGCCCCCTTGCCGACGCCTCGCTCGGCCGGAGCCGCAGTCGTGCTCGACGGCCGGATCGTGTACGCCGGCGGCGAGTGCCGGCCGGACGAGACCACCTACGACGACGTGACGGCGTACGACCCCCGCAAGGACCGCTGGACCACGCTGTCACCGCTGCCGCAGGGCCGGCACGGGCTCGGCGCCGCCCGGGTCGGCGATCGCGGCTACTTCGTGGCGGGTGCGCTCACCTGCGGCGGCGGGGCGAGCGCTGACACGTTGGCGCTGAACCTCAGGTGAGGTGCCGTTCGACAGAGCGCCTGGGCTGAGCATCGCCGGATGTCGGGTGGGGTCGGGTCACCAGATCCGGCGCCGCCCGGCACGGTGGTTGCGTACCTCGCACTGCCGGCCGACCGGGACGACCGCTCCGCGTCGCCGCCGGCCCACACCGATCAGCAACGCGAGGACCAGCACGGTAGCCGCGCCGGCCAGCACCGGCCACCGCGCGTCGAGGTCGCGTACCGACGCCACAGGCACGCCCGGGTCGGCCGCCGCCGCCACCGCCGACTGGGCGGCGGCCGGCCGGCTCGCCGTGGTACGCGGGACAGCCGGCGCGCTCTTCGCCGTGCCGCTCCGCGCCGCCCGGAACACCACGTCGGAGCAGGAGTAGTAGGTGTCCGGGGTGTTGGAGTTCTGCCAGATCGTGTAGATCAGGTGCCGCCCGCTCCGGCCCGCCGGCAACCGGCCCGCCATCTGGTACGCACCCGCCCGCACCGGCGGGTCGGTCACCGTCAGAAACGGGCGCGACTCCAGATCCGCCCAGGTCAGCGGCCTTCGCGGGTCGTATCCGGGCTTGGTGACGTAGAGCCGGAAGCTGCCCCGGTGCTCGATTGTGGTCCGGTACCGGAAGGTGAACTTCGCGCCGGCGGTCAGCTCGGTGCTCGGCCAGTCGGTGCGGGGCAGGTCCAGCCCCCGGTAGGCGGACAGCCCACCGCTGCACAGCTCGCCGTCCGGGATCCGCTCCCGGTCCCTACCGTTGATCGCGGCCACCCGCACGTTGTCCCACTCCCGGACCGCAGCGCCCGCCGCGACGGCCGCCCGGCAGGCGCTGCTGGCCGCGTACCGGCCCTGCGGTCCGCATGCCGCCGCCCTGCTGATCGGGTCGGTCGGGGCGCCGTGCGCGGCCGCAGGCGTGCCGGCCAGCGGCACGGTCGCGGCGGCGACCAGCACCGTGACGAGCAGCCGGCGTACGGTCATGACGTTGACCTCCCGCCAGTGGTACGGGCGCGGCGAGGCAAAGGTTCGACGCCGGGGGCGCGGGAATCGCGGCATGGGCCAGGGCGTTCCGATAGACGGTACGGATCGAGGCCAGACCCCAGGCCAGGAGGCAGACATGAAGGTACGCACCTCGTTGCGCGCGCTGAAGCAGAAGCCCGGTTCGGTGGTGGTCCGCCGGCACGGCCGGGTGATCGTGGTGAACCGCGCGAACCCGCAGTGGAAGAGCCGTCAGGGCTGATCAGCCCTCGCAACGGACATCGAGTCGCAGACGCCCCGACCGGGAGGTTTCCGGTCGGGGCGTCGCCATGTGTGAGCACGCCCGGACGCTCACTCAGGGAGAATGGTGACGTTCTGCTCAAGCAGCTCGTCCACGAGCCTGGCGTAGCGTTCCGGGCCCCACTGGGGTGGCTGTCCTCCGGGCTGGGGCTCGTCTCCGTTATCTACGAAGAACTTCTCGTGTCCGCCCGGGGTAAAGATGACCAGCATTCTGGCATCGGTGTCGCCCACGTTCTTGAACCTGTGCCGGTTGCCGCGGGGGATGAAGACGAAGTCACCGGCCTCGGCCACCTGGAGTTCATCGCCGTTGAGGAACTCCAGGCGGCCCGACAGCACGTAGAACGCTTCGTCCTCGTTGCCGTGGCTGTGTGCAACCGGTCCGGCCCCGGGTGGCACTGTGGCTTCGATCAGCCCGAGAGAGCCGTTGGTGTCGTCTGCGGTGACCTTGATGGTGTAGGTGTCGCCTGCGAGCCACCTGTGGGTGCCCTCGGAGCGCCGGACGAAGACACCGCCGCGAGCGGTCCAGCGCGGATCGTTCTTGTCGGGCACGGGGAACGGGAAACTCATCTGCTACTCCTTGGATTCGTGCGGGGAAGGGCAGCCGGGTGCCGCCCTGTTGCGTGGGGCTGTCGTGGAGGTTGAGGGAGGAATCTCGTCAGGCCTTTGCAGATCGGTGCAGGATGCCGTCGGGGTCGTAGCGCTTCCACAGCTCGCGGACCCGGTCACCGGTCGGCCCTGGGTAGGCGCGAGCGAATGTCCTCGTATCGGGATGGCTCTCGAAGTTCACGTACCCGCCGTCCACGTGCGGTGCGAAGGCGCCCCAAGCGGTCGAAAGGGCCTTCCGGCCGTACGGTGGGAACGTCGAGGCGATGACAAGCGCCTTGTGGTGGCGATGCGGGTAGGCGGTGGCGGCCGGGTCAAGGTCGTTGGCGGCGCCGCCGAGTGAGCGCATCTGGATCAGGACCGGGTCGCGGCCCGTCACCGCCTTCACCAGGGCGCGGGCCGCGTCGCGGTCGATGTCCGCGAACAGCCCGTTGGTGGTGTTGGTGGGCATCTGGCCGGTATTCGGGTGCAGATGCGCGGCTGGGATCACATTCGAGTACGGGACGATATGAGCCTGTTGGACCGTGATTCCCCTGATATCGAGGAGAGGCTGAAGGGCTTTTTGGATCGTGGCCGGCTTGTTCGAGGCCACGACGGCGGTGATGGAGGCGACCGGCATGATGCCTTGGGAGGCCAGTGTCACCGCCGTCGTCAGTTCACGTGGCGCGGCCGCCATGACGGCACCCCAGCGCTGCAGGTTGCCGCCCGCAGAGTCCACTCGCATGACGAGCTGGGCGAACCCGACGTCGCGCAGTTCGGTGGCCTCGATCTCGAAGGCCACCGCGATCCCCGCACCGGCTCCCGCACCGCGCATCACCCACAACAGATCGGGCTCGGTGGCGGCATCGGCGCGGA
Source organism: Micromonospora sp. DT68 (assembly GCF_049847245.1). Taxonomy (NCBI): domain Bacteria; kingdom Bacillati; phylum Actinomycetota; class Actinomycetes; order Micromonosporales; family Micromonosporaceae; genus Micromonospora; species Micromonospora sp. DT68. Next base: position 571,409 of record NZ_JBNCNZ010000001.1, on the reverse strand, counting down.
CCTGGGTGCCGTCGGGCAGGACCACCTCCACTGCGCGGACGTGGTCGATGGTGAGTCCGTAGTGCCGGACGAGCCATCCGATGCCGCCGGCCGTTGCCAGGCCTCCGACACCGACGTTGCCGTGGTCGCCGGAGCTGATAGCCAGTCCGTGCGGGGCGAGTGCCTGTGCGACCTGCGCCCAGCGGGCGCCCGCCTCCACCCGTACCAGGCGCGTACGGCGATCGAGGACGTCGACGCGGCGCATCGCGCTCAGATCGATGACGAGTCCGTTGTCGTTCGTGGCGCTTCCGGACAGGCCGTGCCCGCCACTGCGGACCGCGAGAGGGAGATTCCGCTCGCGGGCGAGCCGCAGCGCCGCGGCGACGTCATCGGCCGACTTGGCGAGGACGACTGCTGCGGGCCGGCCGACGGTGGTGTACGTGGAACGGAGCAGCCTGTAACGAGGATCGCCCTCGGTGACGATTTTGCCGGTCAGGCCGGCCGGGACGGCGCCAAGGCGCGTGGTCATCGTGTACTCCTGAGGGTTTCGACGCGATCGCGGACCGCCGGGACAATCTCGGAGGCAAAGATCGAGAGCTGGTTTTCGTGGTCGGCCACGGGCCAGAACACGAAGGTGTCGAACCCGAGGACGACCACCCACTCGCTGAGCGTGTCCACCCATTGGCGCACGCCACCCACGAGCCCCTGGGCGCCCCGGAAGTGCCCGATGGCACCGATCACGTTGTAGATTCGGCGAACCGATTCCGGGGCGCGTCCGGCAGCCGTAGCCGCCTCATCGATGATCTGCTGGCGGGCGGGCACCTGCTGCGGCGGCACATAGATGTTCAGCGGCGAGATCCACCCGTCCGCCGACCTGCCCGTGACCGCCAGCATCTTGGGCCCCTGGGCGCCGAGCCAGAGTCCGACGGGCTTGGGCGGCCGAGGGCCGGCGCGATAGCCGGTCACCGAGTGATGGGGGGTTTGCAGTCGCACGGTGTCCGCGGCCAGGGCCGCGCGCAGGAGCATGAGCGACTCCTCCGTGAAGGTGACCATCTGTCCGCCGCGTCGGGGCACACCGCCCATTGAGGCGATCGCGTCGGCAAAAGCGCCACCGCCGACGCCGAGGTGGATGCGACCGTCGGTGAGCACGCTCAGCGAGGCGGCGGCCTTGGCGAGCATCGTCGGCGGACGCAGTTGCAGGTCCGCCACGTCGGTGAAGAAGGAGATGCGCTCCGTGGCGACAGAGAGGCTGCTGATCAGAGTCCAGCTGTCTAGGTGCCCCGGCTGGTAGGGATGGTCCTGCACCGCGAGGAGGGCCAGGCCGACGTCCTCGGCCAGACGCGCGAGGTGCCGGGTCTGGTCCAGTGACGCGGCCGAGGGGTCCAGGCTCAGCCCGAAGGAGAGTGGGCGTCCGTAGTCGGTCATGGATCCACGATGCGGCGGGCGGCACGTCCCGCCAAACGACCGGTAAGATACTTACTTCTAGTAAGTAGCCACAGGCTCGGAGGTCGCAGAAATGACCAACACCCAGCCGCTGCGCCCGCAACGCAGCTCGATCCACGATGACACTTGCCCGAGCTTCCAGGAGGCGCTCGAGCTGATCGGGCGCCGCTGGACCGGCTCGATCTTGGCCGCCGCCGCCCAAGGTGCTCGCCGCTTCGGCGAGTACCGCGCCACCATCGACGGCATCTCCGACCGATTGCTGACGCAGCGTCTGAAGGAACTCGAGGCAAACGGGCTCATCGAGCGGACCGTGATCCCCAGCACGCCGGCGCAAATCCGGTACGACCTCAGTGCGGACGGCAAGGCATTGGTGCAAGCCCTGCAGCCGCTGACGAAATGGAGCATCCAGCGTTCCGCTCGGCGCGCACGGTAGCCCTGCGGCCGGTCGGCATGCCCTGGCGCTGGCCGACGCGGTCCGCGACGACCTCTGCAGGGCGACGACTCGGTGCCGGTCGTCGACGAGACGTCGGAGGCCAGGAACGATAAAAGCCCTGGCGAGGGATTCGCTCCCTCACCAGGGCTTTCGCAAGGGTGGAGCCGAGGGGACTCGAACCCCTGACCCCCACACTGCCAGTGTGGTGCGCTACCAGCTGCGCCACGGCCCCTTGCTGTCATCCCGGTCGCCCGGGCACTGGGAAACTATACACAGACCGGCCGGCATGGTCATCTCGCGGGGGTCCCGCCGCCCGGGATCAGTTGAGCGCCACGTCCGGCGGGAAGTGCGCCACTGCGGCCATCATGCCGCCCTGCCGGCGCAGCACCATCGGCCACAGGTCGTCGGGGCGGTCGACGAAGGCGTCACCGGGCAGGGCGTCCAGCAGGAACCAGGACCCGTCGGCGATCTCCTGCTCCAACTGCCCGCTGCCCCAGCCGGAGTAGCCGGCGAAGACCCTGATGCCGCCGACGCTCTCCCGCAGCTTCTCCGGGTCGACTGAGAGGTCGATCGTGCCGACCGCGCCGGACACCTGGTGGAAGCCTTTGAGTCGGCGCAGCGGTTGCCGCATCCGGGCCAGGCAGATGGCCGAGTCGGGCTGCACCGGCCCGCCCTCGAAGAGCACTGCCGGTTCGCGGGCCAGGTCGCTCCAGTCGCCCAGCACTTCGGCGACCGGCACCTCGGTGGCGCGGTTCAGCACCACGCCGAGCGCGCCGCCCGGCTCGTGGGCGACCAGCAGCACCACCGTACGGTCGAAGTTCGGGTCCTTGAGGGCCGGAGTCGCGACCAGCAGCCGCCCGGTCATCGACTCCACTGCCCGTCCGCCGATCGCCTGGCCCTCTCCCTGCATCCCACCTACCCGTCAGTCGTGACCCCGGTCCGGGATCCGCCACCCGTCGGATCCGCACGGTGCGTCGGGATCAGCCGCGCCGTCAACGCCATGCCTGGCACCTTAGCCTGCGTTCCGGGTGCTGGATAAGGTCTGACCGGCGGGTGATCGGAGCAGCATCACCGACGCTGGAGAAACGCCCGAAAGGTCCGTCACATCCCGATAGATTCGGCTGGTCGGGAGGGCGACCACGATCGTCCCTGCGCGTACGCGACACGGAGGCAGGTGGCGATGGCAACGGTCCGGGACGCGACGTACGACGTGCTCCGCAGCCTCGGCATGACCACCGTGTTCGGCAACCCCGGTTCCACCGAGGAGCCGTTCCTGCGGGACTTCCCGGCCGACTTCCACTACGTCCATGCCCTGCACGAGGCCACGGCGGTCGCGATGGCCGACGGGTACGCCCAGGTCACCGGCATGCCCGCGCACGTCAACCTGCACACCGCCCCCGGCACCGGCAACGGCATGGGCAACCTGGTCACCGCCTGGCACAACAAGACCCCGCTGATCGTCACCGCTGGCCAGCAGACCCGGGAGATGCTGCTGCTCGAACCCCGACTGACAAGCCGCCGGGCCGTCGAGCTGCCCGAGCCGTACGTCAAGTGGAGCTACGAGCCGGTCCGCGCGCAGGACATCCCGGCGGCGCTGCTGCGGGCGTACGCGACAGCCGTGCAACCACCGGCCGGGCCGGTCTTCCTGTCCCTGCCGATGGACGACTGGGCCAAGCAGGCCGAGGCAGCGCCCGTCGCGCGGTCGGTGGCCACCCGGTTCGGGCCGGATCCGCAGCGGTTGGCCGAGTTCGCCCGGGTGCTGGTCGGCAGCCGCAACCCGGTGCTGGTCTTCGGGCCGGGGGTGGACCGCTCCGACAATTGGTCGGCGGCGGTCACGCTCGCGGAGCGGCTGGCCGCACCGGTCTGGTCCGCACCCGCACCGGAACGGGCCGTCTTCCCGGAGGACCACCCGAACTTCCGTGGCGTGTTGCCGTTCGCGATCGAGCCTCTGGCCGAGGCACTGGACGGGCACGACACGGTGCTGGTCATCGGCGCCCCGGTGTTCCGCTACTACCCGCACGTTCCCGGTGCTCACCTGCCCGCCGGTGCCCGGCTGCTGCACGTCACCGACGACCCGGACGAGGCCGCCCGCGCCCCGGTCGGGGACAGCCTGCTCGGCGACCCCGGGCTGACCCTGACCGCGCTGCTCGAACTCGTCCCGCCCGCCGACCGATCGCCCCCGGAACCCCGGACCGCCCCCGCACCGCCGGAGATCACCGCGCCGCTGAGCGCCGACGCCCTGTTCGCCGCGTTGGCGACGCACTGGCCCGACGACGGCATCCTGGTCCAGGAGTCCCCGTCCAACCTGTCCGCGCTGCGCCGTCGGCTGCGGATCACCCGCCCGGCGTCGTACTTCACGATGGCCAGCGGCGGCCTCGGCTACGGCCTGCCGGCGGCGGTCGGCGTGGCGCTGGCGCAGCGGGACACCGGGCGTGGACGCCCGGTGGTGGCGGTGATCGGCGACGGTTCGTTCCACTACTCGGTGCAGGCGCTGTGGACCGCCGCGCGCCTGTCACTGCCCGTGGTGGTCATCGTCCCGGTCAATCAGCAGTACGCGATCCTTAAGTCGTTCGCCGAACTGAAGGACACCCCGGGGGTTCCCGGACTGGACCTGCCGGGGCTTGACGTCACAGCGATAGCTGCCGGCTACGGCTGTGCCACCGCTGTTGTAGAAACCCCCGACCAGCTCGGCGCGGCGCTCGCCACCGGGCTACGCGCCGACCGTCCCACAGTGCTGCCGGTGCCGATAAGCACCGACATACCCAAGATCCTCTGACCTTGGCCGCCCGTCAGCGGGCGGCGATCGACAGTGGAGCGCCGGTGGCCACGTCCAGCACCGGCCGTGCCCCCAGCGGGGCGGTCAGGGTGACGGTGACCGGCTCGAACTTGAGCATGTCGGGGCACACGCCGCTGGGCCTGGTGACTGCGCCACCGACCACCACCACGTCCGGGCGTTCCCGCACCAGCGGCGTGATCCCGGTGTCACACGCGCCGACACCGAGCCGGACGGTCAGCCGTACCCCGTCGACAGCCACCAGGTCCTGGGCGGCCACCAGCCCTTCGGCCAGCGGCAGTGCCGGCGCGGTGGCTTCGGGGACCGGGGTGACCGCCGTGGGCGCGACCGCGAGCCGGGCCACCGGTGTGGCCAGTTCGTCGACAGCGAACAGCCAGGCCGGGACCTGAGCCTCACCCCGACTGGTACGTACCGGCACCGCGCCGAGCGTGACACCGGTGACGGTAAGCGGGAGGCAGGCGGTCTGCGTGGTGCTGGTGGACCAGCCGTCCGGCCCCGGCTCCACTGTGGGGCCGGACGGGCTGGGCAGGCCGGGCCGCTTGGGCCGACCCGGGCACGGCAGCGGGTCACCCTGGTCGAGCTGCCGGTACGCCTCGGCGGCGCTTACCAGCGGCACTGTCGACCGGCCGTCCGGGAAACGGATCTCCCCGTCGCCCACACCAGCCGACGGGATGGGGACCTGTGCCCGGTACCAGCCGGCACGGAAGGCCGCCTCGGTCTCCGAGGTGAAGCGCGGGTCACCGGGCAGCACTGTCTGCCCCTGCAACGGGACGTACCCGGTGCGCCAGTCCGTTCCTGGTCGCCACGCCTCGGCGACCTCGGTGGCGCGCGTGTCGAACGCCTCCGCGCCGCGTCCGGGACCGGCAGGCCCACCGGCGGGCTCGCCGCCGGTCGCGGCGCACCCAACCCCGAAGAGCAGCGGGAGTACGAGCAGAAAGACCTCTCGACGCATGCCGGGTTCGACGCGCCCGCCGACACCCCGGTTCCCTCAGGTCTCACCCCCGAGATCCGTCTGGTACGCCTGCCAGAGCAGCTCGGCGCCCCGCCGCCGGTGCCGGGTCAACGCCCGCAGCAGGTGGCCCGCCCGATGCCGCAACTCGTCGAGGCTTGCCTCGGGCCGCTCGGCGAGCCGCTGCACGGCGAGCATGGTGGCGACGATCGCGGCATGCTCCCGGGTCAGCAGCCGAACCCTGTGGTCCAGGCGAGGCGAATGGGTGAGCAACTCCCGGTAGAGGCCGGAAGGGCCCTCGGTGACCCGGACGTGCTCGGCGAAACCCTGCCCGACCGGACGCAGCCGACGCAGCACGTTCTCGCGCCAGCACGACTCGATCGTCGCGTCGGCGACGGCGTCGGTGTCGGCGACGGCTCGGGCGAGGGCGTGCACGTCACCGGCGAGCCCGGCGGAACGCGGCTGACCGGGCAACCCGACGGGGTACACCCGTGTGGCAACTGACGGCTGCTGGACCGGACCGGTGACCATGGCACCTCCCGCGGCTGCGCTGCTACCCCATACCGCGATGGTGAACCCCGCCCGCCTGCCCTGTCCAGAGGGCCCGGCGGGCTCATCTGCCCCATAGGTCACAGACGTCACTCCCACCTCGGAGGCCCCGGCGGTGATCGACTCGGTTTCACTGAAATCGCGGTGTCCCGGCGCTCCGGATGCCCCGGCTTCAAGGAAGCCGAGTCGATCTCAAGGAGCTGGCGCGGGCCGAGCGGCTGGCGCCGGCCGTCGACACGGGTAGAAACGGCGATGCGCCCCGGCTGGTGGGCCGGGGCGCATCGTTCGAGGTGGTGGAGGTGCCGGGAATCGAACCCGGGTCCTTCGCCGGTTTGTCAGGGCTTCTCCGAGCGCAGCTCGCTATGCCTCTACTCGGCCCCACCGCTCACGCGAGCAAGTTGGTGTGACGGGCCCAGTCGCTGATTTATCTCGCCGCACGGACCCCGCGACCGGGTCCGATTGGCCAGCCTTCTAGCTGATGCCGGCTACTGGGACGAAGGCGTTCCCAGGCCGACAGACTCACTACTCGCCTCAGGCGGCGAGAGCGAAGTCAGCGCGTTGGTTCTTGGCGCTTATTGGTTTCCGACGACCGATTCTCGAGACGACGTCGGCTTCCTCGGCTCGCTTCCCCTGTCGCTGCGTACGAAGTCGAAACCAGTCACCCCCTCGACAGGCCGCCGATGTGGCGGCACTGACAAGACTAACGCCTGCCGCAACGGGTTTCATCCCGAGCCCCGGGCCGACACGTCGACACGGACAAACGGGACGAACTAATCGTCCATGCCCTTGCCGCGCCGACCGGAGATCCGGGCGATCTCCCGGTCCGCGTCGCGCTTGGCGAGGTCCTGCCGCTTGTCGTACGACTTCTTGCCCTTGGCCAGGGCGATCTCCACCTTGGCCCACCCGTCGGAGAAGTAGACCTGCAACGGGACGATTGTCAGCCCACCCTCGCGGGTCTTGCCGAGCAGCTTGTCGATCTCGCCCCGGTTGAGCAGCAGCTTGCGGGTACGCCGGGGCTCGTGGTTGGTCCAGGTGCCCTGGGTGTACTCCGGGATGTGCATCGCGTGCAGGTACAACTCGCCGTTGCGCTCCTGCGCGAACGCGTCGACAAGCGACGCCCGACCGGCCCGCAGCGACTTGACCTCCGTGCCGGTGAGCGCCATGCCCGCCTCGTACGTGTCGAGGATCGAGTAGTCGTGACGCGCCTTCTTGTTGGAGGCGACCACCTTGCGCCCCTTTTCCCGTGGCATCGGTGCCACCCCCTCTCCTCCAAGGTCCGTGGCGAGCTACCCCACCCGGACAACCGATCATGCTACCTGAATGACAAGGGCCCTCCCGCGCCGTTTATTTCCGGCGCGGGAGGGCCCTTCGGGAGACGACGGGAGGACCCGTGCGGTAGCTAGACCCGCAGGTAGAAGCGCAGGGTGATCCAGGCGGTGGCGGCACTGACCAGGCCACCGACGCCGGCCATCAGCGGGAACACGAACAGGATGTCGCCCCAACTGATCGGCGAGAGCAGACCCTGCAACGCTCTGAGAGACCCGTCGAAGAGCAGATACTTCGCCGCGACAAGGGCCACCAGACCGAGCAGTGAACCGATCAGGCCGGCAACGACGGCCTCCAGCACGAACGGCGCCTGGATGAACCAGTTGGACGCGCCGACCAGCTTCATGACCGCCACCTCACGCCGCTTGCTGTACGCGGCGACCTGGATGGTGTTGGCCACCAGGAGCAGCGCGGCGATAGCCATCACGATCGCGGCGGCAAGGGCGATGTTCTGGATCGCGGTGAGGACGTCGAAGATCTTGTCGAGCAGTCGACTCTGGTCGACGATCTCGTCGACGCCCTCGGTGTCCTTGTACTTGTCGTAGATGTCCTTGTACTGCTCCGGGTTGTTCAGCTTGAGGCGGAACGACTCGGGCAGCTGGTCCGGCTTGACGGCGTTCACCAGGTCCGGAGCGTCCTGGTACATCTCCTGGAACTTCTTGTACGCCTCGTCCTTGTTGACGTAGATGACGTTCTTGACCAGGGGGTCGCCGTCGAGCTGGGCGTTCAGGTCGGTGCGCTGCTGCTCGCTCACCTCCTGGTTCAAGAAGATCGAAACCTCGATGTTCTTGTAGTAGAGGTCCTTCATGTCGTCAACCTGGCGGTACATGAGACCGCTGGCGCCGAGCATGGTCAGCGAGACCGCCATCGTGATGATCATCGCGATGGTCATGGTCACGTTGCGCCACAGTCCGACCAGTACCTCGGACAGGACGTATTTCACGCGCATCGGGATTTCCTCCGGGTCTCCGGCATGAAGTGTTCGTCGTCAGGCTGCGCAGGGGTGGAGCGGGGGCTCACCCGTAGACGCCGCGGGCCTGGTCACGCACGATGCGGCCGCTCTCGATCTCGATGACGCGGCGGCGCATCTGGTTCACGATGTTGGAGTCGTGGGTGACCATCACGACGGTCGTGCCGGTGCGGTTGATCCGGTCCAGCAGGCGCATGATCTCGATCGAGGTGTCCGGGTCCAGGTTTCCCGTCGGCTCGTCCGCCAGGAGGATCAGCGGGCGGTTCACGAACGCCCGGGCGACGGCGACACGCTGCTGCTCACCACCGGAGAGCTCGTGCGGGTAGCGGTGCTCCTTGCCACCGAGACCGACCAGCTCCAGCACCTCCGGCACGACCCGGCGGGCGACCGCCTTGGTCTTGCCGATCACCTCAAGGGCGAACGCCACGTTCTCGTACGCGGTGCGGTTCGGCAGAAGCCGGAAGTCCTGGAAGACGCAGCCGATCGAGCGCCGGAAGTGGGGTCGCTTCCAGGAACGCATCGAGGTGACGTCCTTGCTGTTGACGATGACGCGCCCCTTGTTGGGGGTGACCTCGTGCAGCAGCATTTTGATGATCGTGGACTTGCCGGAGCCGGATGGACCGATGAAGAAGACGAACTCGCCCTTCTCGATCGAGACGGACACGTTGTCGAGCGAAGGCCGGGACGCCTTCGGGTACGTCTTCGTCACTTGCTCAAGCTGAATCACGGGTGGTGAGTCTACGCGGTGTAACAACTTAGCCAAGCCCCACGTCCCGCCGAAGCGGCGCGCGTCGTCGATTCAGGCCTCTACCTGGAGATCGATGACGCGCTCCGCCCGCACGCCGTCACGCACCGTCGCCGGTCAACTGCCGCTGCTTGCGCCAGCGGATACCGGCTTCGATGAAACCGTCGAGCTCGCCGTCGAAGACCGCGCTCGGATTGCCGGTCTCCTGCTCGGTTCGGAGATCCTTCACCATCTGATACGGGTGCAGGACGTACGAGCGCATCTGGTCGCCCCACGAACCGGCGGCGTTCTCCTTGAGACCCTCCAGCTTGGCCTGCTCCTCCTGGCGCTTGCGCTCCAACAGGCGGGCCTGGAGCACCCGCAGCGCGGATGCCTTGTTCTGTAGCTGGGACTTCTCGTTCTGGCAGGTCACCACGATGCCGGTCGGGATGTGGGTCAGCCGGACCGCCGAGTCGGTGGTGTTGACGCTCTGCCCACCGGGCCCGGAGGAGCGGTAGACGTCGACGCGTACCTCGTTCTCGGGGATGTCGATGTGGTCGGTCTGCTCGGTCACGGGCAGGACCTCGACGCCCGCGAAGCTGGTCTGCCGGCGGCCCTGGTTGTCGAACGGGCTGATCCGGACCAGCCGGTGGGTGCCGGACTCGACGCTGAGGGTGCCGTAGGCGTAGGGCACCTTGACCGCGAAGGTGGCCGACTTCAGGCCCGCCTCCTCGGCGTACGAGGTTTCGTAGACCTCGGTCGGGTAGCCGTGCCGCTCCGCCCAGCGCAGGTACATCCGCAGCAGCATCTCGGCGAAGTCCGCCGCGTCCACGCCGCCGGCGCCGGCCCGGATGGCGACAAGCGCCTCCCGCGAGTCGTACTCGCCGGAGAGCAGGGTGCGGACCTCCATCTCCTGGATGGCCTTGGTGAGCCCGGTGATCTCCACCTCGACCTCGGTCAGCACGCCCGGGTCGGACTCGGCCTCGGCCAGCTCCAGCAGCACGCGGGCGTCGTCGAGCTGGGAACGCAGGCTGCCCAGCTTGCTGATCTCGCCGTTGACGTACGACAGCTGCGAGGTCACCTGCTGCGCCTTGGCCTGGTCGTCCCACAGGTCAGGGGCGGACGCCTCCTGCTCCAGGCGGGCCTTCTCCTCGTGCAGCCGGTCCAGGTTGAGGACGGCCTCGATGTTGCGCAGGGTCGCGTCGAGTTCCTTGAGCTGTTCGGCGTAATCGGCAGCGGTCACGACAGACAAGCGTACTGTGCCGCAGCCGGAGCAGCTCGTTCCGTATGCGAGAACCTGCCGATCATCATCCGGCGGGGGCGGACTTCAGCCAGGACAGCGCCGCCTTGTGGTAGGCGACAGCGAACTCCAGCGCGCTGGCGTCGTACGTCTCGCCGTCCCGTTTGGCGTTCTTGACCTGCTCACGCACCTGCGCCAGGGCCTCGGTGTGGTATTCGTTGGCCGAGGCGTACAGGCCCTTGAGCTGGCTGGCGGAGTGCAGGTTGCCGAAGGCCATCCGGAGCGCGACCGGGTTGCGGATGGTGTCCCGCCCCGGGTTCTCCGCCAGCCAACGGGAGAATGTCCGTTTTCCGCTTGCCGTGAGCGCGTACGGCTGACTCATCCGCGGGCCCGGCTTGCCGAGCCGCACGTAACCCCGCTCGGCAAGCACCGGCAACTCCCGGTAGACCTGACTGCGGGTCATCGACCAGTACGGCGCCAGCCGGCGCTCTGCGGCGGCCATCAGCTGGCCGCCTGTCATGGGACCCTCGTGGAGCAGCCCGAGCAGGGCCGCCGCCGTGGGGTTGACTCCGGATTCCGCCATGCCCGTTACGCTGCCACTTTGCGCTGTCTGCGTCCAGGTTTTGACGGTTTGCCACTCGAACGTCTTCCTATGTGCACTGTCGGCGGCAGACTGTCCGTTGAGGACTATCGATGGATTGGGCCCGCTCGGTCGCCCGCCGACGGCGCTGCGCACGCCGCCGGCGGGCCACCGCAGGTCAGCCCATGTGGGGGTACGTGTGGTCGGTCGGCGGCACGAACGTCTCCTTGATCGTCCGCGGTGACAGCCAGCGGACCAGGTTGAGCCAGGAGCCTGCCTTGTCGTTGGTGCCGCTGGCCCTGGCACCACCGAACGGCTGCTGCCCGACGACCGCGCCGGTCGGCTTGTCGTTGATGTAGAAGTTGCCGGCCGCGTACCGCATCCGCTCGGCGACCGCGTCGATCACCCGGCGGTCGGTGGCGAAGACCGACCCAGTCAGCGCGTACGGGGCGATCGACTCGGCCTGCGCGACCACCTCGTCGAAGCGCGCGTCGTCGAACACGTGCACGCCGAGGATCGGCCCGAAGTACTCGGTGGTGAAGGTCTCGTGGGCGGCGTCGGAGCACTCGAAGAGCGTCGGCCGGACGAAGTAGCCGACCGAGTCGTCGGCGGTGCCGCCGGCCAGCACCCGACAGGAGTCGTCACCGCCGATCAACTCCAACGCGGCGGTGTGCCGGGCGAACGCCTTGTCGTCGATCACCGCGCCGCCGAAGTTACCGAAGTCGGCCACGTCGCCGTACGTCAGCGAGTCGGTGGTGGCGGCCAGGCGCTCCCGCAGCCCACCCTCCCAGAGCGAGCGCGGCACGTACGCCCGGGAGGCCGCCGAGCACTTCTGGCCCTGGTACTCGTAGGCGCCACGGATCAGCGCGGTGTGCAGGGCGTCCACGTCGGCGCTTGTGTGCGCGACCACGAAGTCCTTGCCGCCGGTCTCGCCGACGAGCCGGGGGTAGCCCCGGTACCGGGCGATGTTGTCGCCGACGGTCCGCCAGAGCTGCTGGAAGACCTTCGTCGAGCCGGTGAAGTGGATGCCGGCCAGGTCCGGGTCGGCGAGTACGACGTCGGAGACCTCCTCGCCCCGCCCGGTCACCATGTTGATCACGCCGGGCGGCAGACCGGCGGCCTCGAACAGTCGCATTGTGAAGTGCGCGGCGAACTGCTGGGTCGGGCCCGGCTTCCAGATGACCGTGTTGCCCAGCAGGGCCGGCGCCGACGGCAGGTTGCCGGCGATCGCCGTGAAGTTGAACGGGGTGACCGCGTAGACGAAGCCCTCCAGCGGGCGGTGGTCGAAGCGGTTCCAGACCCCGGGCGAGGAGGCCGGCTGCTCCTCGAGCAGGCGGCGGGCGAAGTGCACGTTGAACCGGAGGAAGTCGATGAACTCGCAGGCCGCGTCGATCTCCGCCTGGATCGCGGTCTTCGACTGACCGAGCATCGTGGCGGCGTTGAGCGTGTCGCGCCACGGGCCGGCGAGCAGTTCGGCGGCGCGCAGGAAGATCGCGGCCCGCTCCTCGAACGGCAGCGCCCGCCACATCGGGGCCGCGTCCTTGGCAGCCTTGATCGCGGTACGGGCGTCGTCGTGGGTGGCGTGCGCGGTGACGCCAAGCACGTGGGCGTGCTTGTGCGGCTGCACCACGTTGATCGGATCGCCGCCGGCCATCCGCTGCTCGCCACCGATGGTCATCGGCAGGTCGATCTTCTCGGCGGCCAGCTCGGTAAGCCTCCGCTGGAGCCGCTCCCGGTCTCCGCTGCCCGGCTCGTAGTTGCGAACCGGCTCGTTGCGTGGCTCGGGTACGGAGAACACGGCGTCCATCAAGGCTCCTGTTGGCGAACTCGACAGCGGTGGCGAAAACCGGACCCACGGGCGACGACCGGACGGCCGGACACCGGGCGCCGCACGGGGTGGCCGGGCAGCGGAGGGACCTCCCGCCGATTCTTTCATGCGGACCTGGTCACCTCACCGTCACCACCGCCCGGCGTCAAGGACCGGTACACCCCTTCCCTCCTTACCGACCTGGCTCGACAAATGAGCCGTACACGGTCTCGCCAGACGGAGCTCCGGAGCGGCCGGGCCCGTCGTACCCGCTGGGCCCGTCCCGGGGTCGACGGGCACTGCGCTGGGCCCGCGTACCCTGAATGGCGGTGACCTGCCGCCTCGAAGGGGAGACGATGACCAAGCAGCCCGGCCGCGCCCCAACCGCGGAGTCGGACCAGCCGGCGGTCGACGCCACCCCCGACGGCCGTCTGGCGCCCGCGCCGGGTGCGGCGGTGCTCGCGCTGGTGGCGCTCGGCTGGCTCGCCGCGATGCTCTGGTCGACGCGGGAGGCCATCACCTCGTCCGCGGCGGGCATCACCGCGATCAGCCTCTCCGCGTTCGCCCTGCCCGGCGTGATCTCGGCCGCGCTGGTGGCCGGGGCCGCCACGGCCCTGGCCTTCGGCAACCTGCTGTCCCGGCGGTACGGCGACTCGATCACCCTGCGGTTCGTCGGCGCGATCGGCGCCGGAATGGTGGTCGGGCTGTCCGCCGCGCTGGCCATCAACCTCACCTACTTCGACACCTCGACCACAAACGTGATCGCCGGCACCACCGCAGCCGCCGCGATCATCGGTGGCGCGGTCGCCGGCGCGCGTACGGCCCCGGCGGTCGGAGCGGTGGTGACCGCCGCACTGGGCACGCTGATCTTCGTGGTCGCGTTCAGCCGCGCCCGGGACCCTCTGTTCAACCTCTTCGGCGCGGGTGACACCCAGCAGTCACTGGTGGACGCCGCCAAGTGGGTGTCGCGCACCGAATCGCTCCTGGCCGGGCTGCTCGCCGGGCTGCTCGCCTTCGGCTACCTCACCTGGGCGCGACGGCGTGCCCTGCGCCGCGACCCGGGCACGGCAGCGCTGCGCTGGCCCGCGTACCTGCTCGCCGGCGCCGGGCCGGGGCTGCTCCTGCTGCTCGCCGAGGCGATCATCCGGATCGGCGGCAGGTCACTTCTGGACCTGGCAAGCGCGCTCAGCGAGGCGGACGCCGTGGCTCAGACCTCGCTGGGCACCTCGCGGGTGGACAACGGCATCTGGGTGCTGTTCGTCGGGGCGCTTACCGCGCTCATCGCGTTCGGCCGCACGCTCGGTCCGACCCCCGACGACGAGCCGGATGCCCCCACCGGTCCTGCCGCCACTCCTGCGGCCACTCCCGCCGCCGGGACGGACCAGACCGACCGGGCTGAGCCGACCGATCCGGACGAGGTCGACGCGGACAGTGCCGACGCCGACCCGGCGAGGGTCGATCCGGCCCGCTGACCGACCAATACGGTCCCGGCCCAAGCGGCCCACTGGCTGCTTCCGGCCGGCTCGCTCGGCCCGCCGGACACGGCGCGCGCCCGGCCCGCCTCAGGCGCCGGATGCCTGGTTCAGTCCGTGGCGCGGAGCAGCAGATCCAACTCCGTCACGTCGTACCACTCCAGCTCGTGGTCCTCGGCCCCGTCGACGGTGAACTGCGCGTCCGGGTCGCCAGCGTCGGCCTCGGCCACCACGTCGGCCGCCGCGGCGACCTCCGCGACGGCGTCCGCGCCGTCCACGTGGAGCGCCGCGACAGCGCCCACCGGCACGGTGTCAGCCAGCGTCACAGTGCTGGAACCCAGCTCACCGTCACCCCGTCCGATCACTGCCGGGGGCAGGTCGACCGAGACGACCACCCGGCGGCGTGGCGCGGCCGGGTCGGCCCGGAGCAGGTGCAGCGCGTCCTGGGCGGCCCTGGTGAACGCGACGTACTCCAGTTCCTCCTCGTCGCCCTCCGCGTACCACTCGCGCAGCGCCGGAGTCACGGCGTGCGCCCGGTCGGTGGTCAGCCCCTGCTCGCGCAGGCGGGCCAGCATCGGTACGGTCGCCGGCACGTACACCCGGACAAGCTCGTCGGTCACCGGTCGTCTCCCTGCTCGATCCTCCACCGGCGGCTGCCGGCACGGGCGCAGATCATGCCGCACGCCGTGATCGTCATACACCTCGCCCGCGGTCGGTGGAAGTTTCCCGACGGTGTGTCCGCCGGAGGATGGCACACCTCATTGGCCGGTCAGTGCTGGGCGGCAGAGCCTGTCGATGGCAAACTGAGGCAAACGACATCAAGACCGGGAGTGATTGTGGAGCCGAGGTTCCTGCTGCTGTCCGACGTGGCCGCCGAGCTGAACGTGTCGGACTCGCAGGTCTACCACATGGTTCGCAGCGGGGAACTGCCGGCAATCAAGATCGGCGGACGCGGGCAGTGGCGGGTCGAGCGCGCCCGGCTGGAGGAGTACATCGCCCAGAAGTACGCCGAAACCGCCGACTGGGTACGCGGCAACCCCCTCGTCGACCGCGACCCGGAGTAGCCATTTTGCTTCAACGCGCCATTGACCGGGGCCGTTCAATCGCTCAGAATCGAGCTTGTCGGAGGCAAACGTAGGCAAACGCAAGATCAAGGGAGCAGCCATGACCGAGCGGCGACCCGGTTCCTCCCGACCACCAGTGCGGCTGCGTCCCGTCCCGCCGATCGACCCGCCGTACCCGGACGAGGCCTACTGGCCCACCCACGGCCAACTCGCCCTCGATCTGTTCGCCGCGAACCGGCCGGACCCGGTCCGGCCGGCGGAGCGTCGCACGGCCCTGCGCCGGGTGCCCACCCGACCCGACACCCATCCGGGTGCCCCGCTGCCACCCGCAACAGCCCCCGAGGCGACCCGGGCCGCGCACCGCTTCGTCGGCACCTGCCTGGAGGTGGTCAACGGCTACCGGTCGCCGGCACAGCTACGCCCACTGCTCGACCCCAGTCAGGCAAGTGACCTGCTCACCGAACTGGCCCGCGCCACCAACCGGGCCGGGTCGAACCGCCGCCGGGCAGCACGGGCGGCAGTGCGCCTGCTCCGCGTACGCGTCTGCGAGCCCCGGGAAGGCGCCGTCGAGGGGGCCGCCGTCCTCACCGGCGTGGGTGGTCAGAGCTGGGCTATCGCCCTGCGGCTGGAACACCGCCGGGGCCGCTGGCTCTGCACTGCCCTCCACGTCCTCTGACAGCGCCTCGCAGGTGCGCGGCCGCAAGGGCCACACCAGACAGAGGTGGACACCGACACGGACGCGCCCACCGGTACGAGTACGCGCCCCCGGAAGAGGCGTGTACTGGCGAGGGCCAGCCCCGGCCGAAGGCCGCACCCTACGACGCCACCCACGAAGGCCGCACCCAACAAGGTGCGCGCACTGGCGAGGGCCCGCCTCGGGCGAAGGCCGCACCCCTGCGATGCCGCCCACCAATGAGGGGCTGCGGCACAACCCACCCGACCAACAAAGAGCGAAATACTCCTTCCGGGTCAAATGCCTCGCGGCGACAGGGCAGCCCGGCCCTGACACCGAACTGGGGCGTGTGATCCACTCGGCTTCCTTGAAATCGGGGTATCACCCAAAGGCGGACACCCCGATTTCAAGGAAGCCGTGATGATCTTGGGCACAGGGCGGGAGCGGAGGCGCAGCGCGGGCGCGGAGGGCGAGGCGCGGCGCGGACGCAGGGCGCGGACGTAGGGCGCAGCGCGAGGCGGGCGCAGCGCGAGGCGGGCGCAGCGCGAGGCTCGGCCTGGGCACACGCCGACCAGCCCACGCCCGCCGATCCGCCCACGCACGCGACCAGCGCACGCACGCCGATCCGCCCACGCACGCGACCAGCGCACGCACGCCGACGGGCCCCGGCCTTGGTGGCTGGGGCCCGTCGGGCTTGCTTTCGGTCAGTTGCCGCCGTTGGGGGCGCCGTGGCAGCGCTTGTACTTGCGGCCCGAGCCGCAGGGGCACGGCGCGTTGCGGGACGGGCCGTTGCTCGCCTCGGCCTGGTTCGCGGCGGACCGGCGGGCGCCGGCTGACGGGACCGCAGGCCCACGCAGCCCGGAGCCCGGCCGCTGTGGGGCGGACGGGGCGGTACGGCCCGGTGCCGCCGGGGCACCCTGCGCCGGGCGGCCCACGCCGAGGGCAGGCGCCTGCTGGCTTTCCTGCTCGACGGCGACCGCACCGGGGCTGGCGTCGCCGTCGATGGTCGGGGCGGAGTATTGCAGGCCCTGTCGCCGTGGCGCCCGGTCGAGGCCCTTGGCCCGGATCTCCACCGGCTTGTCGAGCAGCTTGACCTCTTCGGTCTCCTCGGTGGTCTCGGGCTCGGCGACCTGGACTTCCATGTTGTAGAGGAAGCCGACGGTCTCCTCCTTGATGCCATCCATCATGGTGGCGAACATGTCGAAGCCCTCGCGCTGGTATTCCACCACCGGGTCACGCTGGGCGTACGCCCGAAGGCTGATGCCCTCCTGCAGGTAGTCCATCTCGTACAGGTGCTCGCGCCACTTTCGGTCGATCACCTGGAGCAGGACCATCCGCTCGAGCTGACGCGTCCCCTCGGCGCCGAGCTGCTCCTCGCGGCGGTCGTACGCGGCGTGCGCGTCGTCCTTGAGTCGGGCGATCAGGAAGTCGGCGTCCATGCCGGAGCGGGAACCGCCGGCCTCCTCCTCCATCTCCTCGATGGTCACGCCGACGGGGTAGAGCTGCTTGAGGCTGGACCAGAGCTGCTCGAGGTCCCAATCCTCGCCGTAGCCCTCGGAGGTGGCACCGCGCACGTACGCCTCGACGGTTTCGTCGATCATGCTGCGGACCTGCTCGGACAGGTCTTCGCCGTTGAGCACCCGCAGCCGCTCGGCGTAGACGACCTGGCGCTGCTTGTTGAGCACCTCGTCGTACTTGAGAACGTTCTTGCGGATCTCGGCGTTCTGGCCCTCGATCTGGGCCTGGGCGCTCTTGATCTGGCGGGTGACCATCTTGGACTCGATGGGCACGTCCTCGGGGATGTTGAAGCGCTCCATCACCGCCTCGACAGCGCCGGCCCGGAAGCGTCGCATCAGCTCGTCCTGGAGCGACAGGTAGAAGCGGGACTCGCCCGGGTCACCCTGCCGGCCGGCGCGACCACGCAGCTGGTTGTCGATCCGTCGGGACTCGTGCCGCTCGGTGCCCAGCACGTAGAGGCCACCGGCGGCGGCGACCTCCTCCGCCTCGGCGTCGCAGGCCTGCTTCCACGTGGGAAGGACCTCCTCCATCGCCTTGGCGTACTCCTCCTCGTTCTCCAGCGGGTCGAGGCCACGCTGACGCAGCTCGTTGGCCGCGAGGAACTCGGGGTTGCCGCCGAGCAGGATGTCGGTGCCACGACCGGCCATGTTTGTGGCGACTGTGACAGCGCCCTTACGCCCGGCCTGGGCGACGATCTCGGCCTCGCGGGCGTGGAACTTGGCGTTGAGCACGTTGTGCGGGATGCCCCGGCGGCGCAGCAACTGGGAGAGGATCTCGGAGTTTTCCACCGAGACGGTGCCGACGAGCACGGGCTGGCCCATCTGGTGCCGCTCGGCGATGTCCTCGATGACGGCGTTGAACTTGGCCTTTTCGGTCTTGTAGATGACGTCCGGCCGGTCCTCACGGACCATCGGGCGGTGGGTCGGGATGCTCACGACGCCGACCTTGTAGACCTTGTTGAACTCGCCGGCCTCGGTCTGCGCCGTACCGGTCATGCCGGACAGCTTGTTGTAGAGGCGGAAGTAGTTCTGGAGGGTGATGGTGGCCAGGGTCTGGTTCTCCTGCTTGATCTCCACCCCCTCCTTGGCCTCGATCGCCTGGTGCATGCCCTCGTTGTAGCGACGGCCGTGCAGGATGCGACCTGTGAACTCGTCGACGATCAGGACCTCACCGTCGTTGACGATGTAGTCCTTGTCGCGCTTGTAGAGCTCCTTGGCCTTGATGGCGTTGTTGAGGTAGCCGACCAGCGGGGTGTTCACCGACTCGTACAGGTTGTCGATGCCGAGGCGGTCCTCCACCTTGGCGACACCGCGCTCGGTCACCGCGATGGTGCGCTTGGAGTAGTCGACCTCGTAGTCGCCCTCGCCGTCGGTGCCGGGCTGGAGCCGGGCCACCACTCCGGCGAACTCGCCGTACCAGCGGGCCGAGTGCTCGGCGGGGCCGGAGATGATCAGCGGGGTACGCGCCTCGTCGATGAGGATCGAGTCGACCTCGTCGACCACCGCGAAGTTGTGCCCGCGCTGGACCAGCTCGTCGTGCGACCAGGCCATGTTGTCGCGCAGGTAGTCGAAGCCGAACTCGTTGTTGGTGCCGTACGTGATGTCGCACTCGTACGCGGCCCGGTGCTCGCTGGCCGGACGGTTGGGAAGCACCACGCCGACGGTCAGGCCGAGGAACTCGTGCACCCGACCCATCCAGGCGGCGTCGCGCTGGGCGAGGTAGTCGTTGACGGTGACCACGTGCACGCCGTCGCCGGAGAGCGCGTTGAGGTAGACGGCCATGACCGAGGTCAGCGTCTTGCCCTCACCGGTCTTCATCTCGGCGATGTTGCCGAAGTGCAGCGCCGCGCCGCCCATGACCTGGACGTCGTACGGTCGCTGGCCGAGCACGCGGGCAGACGCCTCGCGGGCCACCGCGAACGCCTCCGGCAGGAGGTCGTCGAGGGTCTCGCCGTCGGCCAGCCGTTCCCGGAACTGTTCGGTCATGCCGGCCAGTTCCTCGTCGGTGAGGTTGACGTAGTCGTCCTCGATCGAGTTGACGGCGGCGGCGATGGCCTTGAGCCGGCGCACCATACGGCCCTCGCCTGCGCGAAGGACCTTTTCCAGAATCGACACGGATCAACGCTCCCCTAGACGGTCTCGAACCATCGTAGGCGCTCCCCGGGCGCAATGGTCACTGGTGGCGGCGGTCCATCCCGCCGAACCCGACATAACTCGCGCACGAGGTGCGGCCAGGACGATATCCGGTTACGCCGTCGGCGAACGTTCCGGCACGATGCACGAGTGAGCGATCGGAAGATCATCGAGGACGGGTTGCTGCTGCGGCCCTGGCAGGAGGCGGACGCCGACGCGGTGCACCGCGCATGCCAGGACCGCGACATCCAGCGCTGGACCACTGTGCCGCGGCCGTACCGGCGGGAGCACGCGCGCAGCTTCGTCACGGAACTCAGCGGACGGGCCTGGGCGGAGGGCACCGGGGCGCCGTTCGCGGTCTGCGACCCGACCAGCGGGGAACTGCTCGGCTCCTGCGGGCTGATCTCCATCGACGGCAACGGCACCGGCGAGGTCGGCTACTGGACGGCACCCTGGGCGCGCGGGCGGAACGTGATGGTCCGTGCCACCCGGGCGCTGGCCCGCTGGTCGTTCGGGACGCTCGGCCTGCGCCGGCTGATCTGGCAGGCCGAGGTGGGCAACCACGCCTCCCGGCTTGTCGCGCTCCGCGCCGGATTCCGGATCGACGGCCGGCTGCGGCTGGCCGGGTCGGCATCGGACGGCGGCGGCCCGGAGGGCTGGATCGGCACGCTGCTGCCCGGCGAGGTGCCCGAGCCGGGGTCCACCGGACCGGCCGGCCCCGGCACCCTTGTCGCCCGCCGGGCCGCCGTGTTCGGCCGCCCGCAGCCGACCCTCTTCGCCACGGCCGGGGCCGGTGAGCTGCGGCTGCGGCCGATGGAGGAGCAGGACCTGGACGCCGTGGTGCTCACCTGCCGGGACCCGGAGACCATTCGCTGGACCACGGTCCCGGACCCGTACCAGCGCGCCGACGCACAGGGCTATCAAGGTTTCGGCCAGGCCGCCTGGGCTCGGGGGGACGCCGCCTGTTTCGTCATCGCCGACCCCGACGACAGGTACGTCGGCTCGCTCGACCTTCGCCTCTCCCCCGCTGATCCGCTGCTCGCCGACGTGGGCTTCATGACCGCCCCGGCGGCCCGTGGCCGGGGTTACCTGCCGGCCGCGCTGCTCGCGCTCAGCGCCTGGGGGTTCACCACGCTGGGCCTGGCGCGGATCGAGTGGAAGGCGAACGTGGGCAACAACGCCTCCCGCCGGGCCGCCGAGAAGGCGGGCTTCGGGTTCGAGGGGATCGCCCGTGGCGGAGTGTCGCACCGGGGTGAACGGGTCGACGCCTGGGTGGGCGCGCTGCTCGCCGAGGACCTGGCGTGACAGGAGAGAAGGTCGTCGAGGCGTACGGGCTGCGGCTGCGGCAGTTCCGGGCCGACGACATCGCGGACGTGGTCGACGGCTGCGCGGACCCGCTCAGCCAGCGGTTCGTCACGAGCCTGCCGGCGCCGTACACCGAGGTCGACGCCCGTTGGTGGATCGAGGCGGGCGCGCCCGCGGCCTGGACCGGTGGCGGCACCGCGTACGCCATCGCGGACCCGGCCACCGACCGGCTGCTCGGCGGGGTCGGCCTGAACTATCCGGTGCCCGACCGTGGCCAGGTCGAGATCGGCTACTGGGTACGGCCGTCGGCGCGCGGGCGCGGGGTGGCCACTGCCGCCACCCGCGCGTTGAGCGAGCACGCGTTCGCCGCCGGAGCGATCCGGCTGGAACTGCTGACCGAGCCGGAGAATGCGCCCAGCCAGCGGGTCGCGCTGGCCGCCGGCTACCGGTACGAGGGCCTGCGTCGGTCCGCCGGCCGGTCCCGGGACGGCGGTCGGCACGACCTGCTGGCATGGGTACGCCTCGCCGAGGACCCGCCCGGCCCGACTGCCCGCCTGCTGCCCGACCTGCCCGACGGTGTGCTCACCGATCAGGTGGTGGCGCTGCGCCGGCTCGGGCCGGACGACGCGGAGCTGATGTACCGGCTGCACAGCCGGCCGGAGGTGGTGGCGAACCAGGCGCCGCCGGTGCCGCCGGCGCGGGAGTCGATCGAGCGGCGCTGCGCGACGGCGGAGAGCGCCTGGCTGACCGGCGACATCGCCCGGCTGCTGATCACCGACGTGGCCACCGGGGAGCCGGCGGGCAGTTGCGGGCTGTCGTATTCGGACGTGGGCAGCGGTGAGGGGTCGATCGGCTACGCGCTGCTGCCGGGCTGGCGTGGCCGGGGGTACGCCACGCGGGCGGTGCGGCTGCTCGCCGGTTGGGCGTTCGGGCGGGCCGGCATGGCGCGGCTGACCGCCGGCACGGTGCCGGAGAACACCGCCTCGCACCGGGTGTTGGAGCGGGTCGGGTTCCAGCGCGAGGCACTGCAACGGGGTCGTCTGCCCGGACTGGCCGGCACCCGTCTGGACGACCTGACCTGCGCGCTGCTGCCGGACGAGCTGCGCTGACTGATCATGGAGTTGTGGTGGGGAAACACGCCCACCACAACTCCATGATCATTGCTGGTTACTGGTCGGTGGCGAGGGAGATGATGCCGTAGTCGTAGGCGTGCCGTCGGTAGACGACGCTGGGGCGGCCGGATTCCTTGTCCTGGAACAGGTAGAAGTCGTGGCCGACAAGTTCCATCTCGAACAGCGCGTCGTCGATAGTCATCGGCTCCGCCGGGTGCACCTTCTCCCGGGCGATGTGCCACGGCTGCTGGTCGTCGTGCTCCTCCTCGACCCGCTCGACGACGGCGGTGCCGGCACGGGCACCGTCACCCGGCGCGCTCAGCGGGGCGGCCACCAGGTCCGCGACCGGCAGGCCTGCGGTGGCGGCGGCGACAGAGATCGGCGCGTGCCGACCCCGGTGTACGCGGCGGCGGTCGGCCGCGCGGCGCAGGCGGGTGTCGAGCTTCGCGATGGCGGCGTCGAGCGCGCTGTAGAAGTCGTTCGTGCAGGCCTCGGCCCGGATCACCGGGCCTCGCGAAACGCAGGTGATCTCCACCCGCTGGCAGTGGTCGGCCTGGCGCGGATTGCGCTCGTGGAACAGCTCGACATCGATGCGAATAAGTTTATGGTCGTAGCGTTCGACCTTTGCGAGTTTCTCGGCTACGTGCACCCGGTAATGGTCCGGCACTTCGACGTTGCGGCCCTTGACCACGATGTCCATGCGACCTCCCTTGATTTCGGCCGTCTTCGATCCGGTTTCCCGGTCGCACGCCGTGGGGAGACCCGCTGGCGTCGACCGGTCAATACGGCTACGCCTCCTCTCACCGCCGGGGGCGGGATGGACCGACCTTCCTACCCCCGACAACGAAACGCTAACTCTTGTTTGCCCGGCAGTCACCCCATGTTGCCAACACCACCAAGGAATTTCCGCAGCCCATACACCAACAGGTGAAACGGAAACACTGTCGGTTACAAATGGTGTCTTTTCTCGGTCGCGGCGAGCACCGCGGCGACAGTGGGCGCCCACCCGGCCGTCGCCAACACCCGGGCCGCCGCGGCGAGGGTGACACCTGTGGTGACGATGTCGTCGAGCAACACCACGACGGGTACGTCGCCAGGCATGCCGCCGCGCGCCACCCCGGCCCGGGGACGGAACGCCGCCTCGGCCGCCGCCGCCCGGCCCGCGCTGTCAAGCGTCACCGAGTCGGGCCGGGGCATCGCGCGCAGCGGCCGGTGCACCCGTACCGGCCAGCCACAGTGACTCAGCCGCGCCGCGCAGTGCCGGGCCAACCGGTCCAGGTGGTCGCCAAAGCGGGCCCGGGCCGCCGCCGCGGTGTCCGGAACCGGCACCAGCGCAATCGGCCGGACCTCGCCGACCGCAGCCGCGACCACCTCGGCGAGTAGCGCGCCGAGCGGGCGGGCCAGCCCGTGCCGGCCGTGTTCCTTGTACGCCAGCAAAGCCTCGCGCAGCGGGCCGGCGTACGGGCCGAGGGCTGCGCAGGGCGGCAGGCCGGGCGGGGCGGGAGTCGGCCGCACCGACCGGGGGCGCAGGGCGGCCAGAGCCGTCACGCAGGCGGGGCAGACCCCGTGCCGCATTCCCGGGTGGCGCTCCCGGCAACCCGCGCAGTCGGCGGGCAGGACCAGGTCGGCGAGGTCCGCCCAGAGCCCGCGCACGGCGTCAGTAGAGGAAGAACGGGGCGGACGGGTTGCTCGGGCGTACGCCGGCCGGCGGCGCGACGATGTCGCGCACACGGTCGGGCTCGATCCGCTCGAACGGGCTGCTGCGGTAGGCCACCTTGTTCGCCTCGTACATGTACGCCCCGCTGGGCACGCGCACACTGCGGTTCGTGGGGTACGCCGCCAGGTGGGTGACCTTGGCGCCAACGTCGGTACGCAGCGGGGTCTGCACGGCGCCGTCCACGCTGATCTCGTAGATCGCCGGCTGGCCCGCCGACCCGGCCACCACCAGCCGATCCTCCCCGATCCAGTCCACCGCCGTCAGGCCGCTCAGCGAGGTCACCAGCGCCCGAGGCGGACCGATGGACACGCTGCTGCCCGCACCGTCCAGGTTGACCGCCGCCACATAGAGCCGACCCTCGGCGATCAACGCGATCCGCTGCCCGTCCAGCGCGGCGGCCACGGCGGTCACCCCGGCCGAGGGCAGGTTGAGCGGCACCTCGAACATTCGGGCGGCCTCGTCGAAGCGGTAGAGGCGGCCGTCGGCCACCACAAGGCCCTGCGCGGAGCGGGAGTCGACAGTGCGCAGCCAGACCGGGCGGCTGATCGAGGCGTACTCCGTGGCGCTGCGGTTGACGATCTCCACCGGCACGGCGCCGGCGCCCACCGCGAGCCGCTGCCGGTCCTTGCCGCCTGTCACCACCATCGCGGCGAGGATCCGGTTGTTGGCGGCCCGGGCGAGGCCTGCGGAGACGACGTTGCGATTGACCCCGCCCGCCAACGGGACCTGGCCGCTGAGTTCGCCGACGAAGTCGAGCGGACGGATGGCGCCCTCGTAGACGCCGAACCGCTGCGGGCCCTCCGTCACCGGGTAGAGCGGCTGGGCGATCCGGCGGTCGCTCAGGTTCTGCACGGGCTGGGAGTTGTTACGGATCTTCAACTCCAACTCGCCCGGCAGGTCGCCAAGCGACCAGGCGAGCTGGGTGATCAGTTGGTCGACCCGGTTCTGGTCGTCACCGGACATGTCCAGGTTGACCTCCCAGCGGCCGTTCGCGCCGGTGGCATTGTTGATCAATTCGGTGCCGTCGGGCAGCCCGACGACGCCCTGGCGCAGCCATTCCGACGGGCCGCCGACCAGCCACTTCACCACCTCGTTGACCCGGCGCTCGTCGGGCACCGCCAGTGGCAGGTAGCGCTGGTCGGGCACCAGCCGGGTGCGGTCGGAACTCCAGAAGTAGATCGACTCGTCCTGGTAGTACTGCTGGAGCGCCACGTCGCTGAGCAGCAGGACGTTCGGCGGATCCAGGACGTACAGGCCGGCGCGCTCGTCACTGTCGGTGCCGCCGAGCGCCGCGCTGCGCAGCCGGAACTCGTACTCCGTCTCGGTCGCCACCGGCGGCGCCAGGGTGCCGTTGGTCCGGAGTACGCCGATCTGCTGCACGGCGATCTTGACGGTGGTGGTCGAGTCGCTGTTGAGGGTGAAGACCGACTCCCCCAGCCGGACCACTGTCAGCGCGACCTCGCTGCCCTTCTTCACCTGGAGGCGGGACTTGTGCTCGGGGGCGAGAAACTGCGTGACACGTTCGTAGGCCCGGTCCGGCTCGCCCGCGGCAGCGGACAGGAAGTTACGCACGAACGCCTCGTTGTCGCTGCCGCTCGCCGTACGCGAGGGCGGCTCGCTGCGCCGACCGTTCACCGACCCGGCCTCGGTCGCGGTGCCAGCCTTGCCGTCCACCCGCACGTCGGACTCCGTCGGGATGCCGCACCCGGCGCTGAGCATCAGCGCCGCGCTGAACGCGCCGAGCAGCGGCCGGACCCTCACGACCGCACCTCAGCCGGCTGCTCGTCCCCAGCAGGCACCGGGCCGACAGTCAGCACTCCGCCCGTGCCGGCCTCGATGGCCAGCGGACCGCCGTCGCGAGGACCACCGAACGGCAATGCCGCGTCGGCGGGCACCAGGCGCAGCGGTGAAGTCGTCAGCCGGTCACCGGCACGGGCCGGCAGCGTGAGCCGGAACTGGGCGCCCTGCCCGGGCGCGCCCCACGCCTCCAGCCAACCGCCGTGCAGGCGGGCGTCCTCCAGGCTGATCGACAGGCCCAGCCCGGTGCCTCCGGTCTGCCGGGCCCGGGACGGGTCCGCCCGCCAGAACCGGTTGAACACCAGCTTCTCCTCGCCCAGCTTCAGCCCCACCCCATGATCACGTACGGTGATCGCCACTGCGGTGTCGTCGATGCCCAGGGTGATCAGCACCGGCCGGGCCTCACCGTGCTCGACGGCATTGCCGACCAGGTTGCGCAACACCCGCTCGACGCGGCGCGGGTCGACCTCGGCGATCACCGGGGTGCCCGGCAGATCCAGCTCGATGGGTACGCCCACCCGCTCGGCCAGACCGGCCAGCCGATCGACCACCCGGTGCACCACAGGCACCAGGTCGGTGGGTTCGGCGTCCAGCATGGCGAAACCCGCGTCGAACCGGCTGATCTCCAGCAGGTCGGTGAGCAGCTCCTCGAAGCGGTCCAGCTCGGCCTGGAGCAGCTCGGCGCTGCGGGCCACCGCCGGGTCGAACTCGTCGCGCTCGGCGAAAATCAGGTCGGCGGCCATCCGGACCGTGGTCAACGGGGTACGCAGCTCGTGCGACACGTCGGAGGTGAACCGGCGCTGCAATCGCGACATCTCCTCCAGGCGCAGGATCTGCCGTTGCAGGTTTGTCGCCATCTGGTTGAACGAGGCGGCGAGCAGGGCGAGGTCGTCCTCGCCGTTGACCACCATCCGCTGGTCGAGCAGGCCTGCGGAGAGCCGCTGGGCGGTACGCGCGGCGACCCGGACCGGGTTGACCACCAGCCGGGTGACGAGCGCGGCGAGCAGCCCGAGCAGGACCACCAGGGCGATGCCGGTGCCGACGACTGTGGCTCGCGCGTCGGCAGCGGTGGCGTCCTGCCGGGTCAGCGGCACGAGGTAGTAGAGCTCGATCTGGCCGAAGCGGGTCGGCACCGGCGAGCCGTACACAAGGTATTTGGTCGGTTCGCCGGTGAGCCGCCCGGTGCGGATCTGGCTTGCCACCTGGCCGCTGGCGACCGCGGCCCGCAACTCGTCGCTGATCAGCGGCTGGACGTTCGCCGCCGGCGCGGTGCGGGTCTGGATGATTGTCGGGTAGTCGGCGGCGGTGATGGCCACCACCACCCCGCTGGTCTGCTGTGGGTCGCCGCCGGCCAGGTAGTTGACGGTGTTGTCGATCGTCTCCTGGAGCTGCGCCTCCTGGGGCTGGCCATAGAGGGAGACCTGCCTGGCGGCATAGCTGGCGCCACTGTTCACCCGCTGCCGGACGTCGGTGCGGGCGTTGTCGAGCAGGATCGTGGTGATCTTGTCAGCGATCAGGTACGCGAAACCGCCGACCAGCAGGCTGGACGCGACGAGCGTGATGGTCACCACCCGCACCTGGAGTGAGCGGCGCCAGGTCTGGTGCACCCGGGCCGCCAACCGGCCGACCCGGCCACTCAACTCATGCCACAGGACCCGGCCAGCGTGGGGCCGGGGGGAATCCGTGGTCTGCGGGGGCGGGGAGGTCGACACAGTGTGACCAGGCTATCCGGTCCCCGCCTTGTAGCCCACGCCCCGCACGGTGAGGATGATTTCCGGCCGCTCCGGGTCCGGCTCGATCTTGGCCCGCAGCCGCTGGACGTGCACGTTGACCAGCCGGGTGTCGGCCGCGTGCCGGTAGCCCCACACCTGTTCCAACAGCACCTCGCGGGTGAAGACCTGACGCGGCTTTCGGGCGAGTGCGACAAGCAGGTCGAACTCCAGCGGAGTCAGCTTCACCTCCTCGTCGTTGCGGCTGACCGTGTGGGCGGGCACGTCGATGGTGATCTGGTTGCCGGGCGGCCCGATGGTAAGCATCTCCGGCGCCACGTCCTCGCCCCGACGCAGCCGGGCCCGCATCCGGGCCACCAGCTCCTTGGGCTTGAACGGCTTCACCACGTAGTCGTCGGCGCCGGACTCCAGGCCGAGGACCACATCCACGGTGTCGCTCTTGGCGGTCAGCATGACGATCGGCACGCCCGACTCGGCCCGGATCGACCGCGCCACGTCGATACCACTCATTCCGGGCAACATCAGGTCGAGAAGGACGATGTCGGGTCGACTGTCGCGAAACGCCGCCAATGCCCGCTCTCCGTCGGCCACGAACGATGGCAGGAAACCCTCGCTGCGCAGCACGATGCCGAGCATCTCGGCGAGCGCGGGGTCGTCGTCGACCACCAGTACCCGGGCTCTCATGGGATTAATATTGCATCCCCGTTCAGATCGGTGGGACCGGCGTCACCCGGCACGGATGGTGCCGCCGACGCATACACACCGCGATCCCGCGGCGGCGGCGCCACGGGATTCGGGGCCGGCACCCGGATGAATCCCGGTCCGGCTGCCACCATGATCCCCCGTGAACACCGTCCAGCGCCACCGCTGTTCCCGGCCGGTCGGCGCTGTCGCGATCCGGACGCTGTTCTGGTCGCCGGACAACCGGATGACGGTTGCCTTCGGCCGACTGTGGGAGGATCCCGCCGTGAAGGCTTTCCTGCCGTGGCTGGCGGTGCTGGCCGTGGTGCTGCTGCTCAGCGCGCTACGCCAGCGGGCGCTCGCCACCGCCGTGTCGCTCGGCTGGCTGGCCTGGTGCGTCTGGACCTGGTTCCGCCCCACCCGCCGCAACTCCAGGCCCGGCTGATCGGGTACGGAAACGACGAACCGGGCCGGCTGCCAGTGGCAGCCGACCCGGACCTGGTGTCGATCAGTAGCGGTAGTGGTCCGGCTTGAACGGGCCCTCCTGGGAGACACCCAGGTACGCGGCCTGCTCCTTGGTCAGCGTGCTCAGCTTGGCGCCGAGCGCGCCCAGGTGCAGACGGGCCACCTTCTCGTCCAGGTGCTTGGGCAGCACGTAGACGCCGATCGGGTAGTCGTCGGTCTTGGTGAACAGCTCGATCTGGGCGATCGTCTGGTTGGCGAACGAGTTCGACATGACGAAGCTCGGGTGGCCGGTGGCGTTGCCCAGGTTGAGCAGGCGTCCCTCGGAGAGCACGATGATGGCGTGCCCGTCGGCGAACCGCCACAGGTCGACCTGCGGCTTGATGTTGATCCGCTCGACGTCGGAGCGCTTGGCCAGGCCGGCCATGTCGATCTCGTTGTCGAAGTGGCCGATGTTGCCGACGATGGCCTGGTGCTTCATCCGGGCCATGTGCTCGTTGGTGATGACGTCGAAGCAGCCGGTGGCGGTGATGAA
Organism: Micromonospora sp. DT68; assembly: GCF_049847245.1. Classification (NCBI taxonomy): domain Bacteria; kingdom Bacillati; phylum Actinomycetota; class Actinomycetes; order Micromonosporales; family Micromonosporaceae; genus Micromonospora; species Micromonospora sp. DT68. The sequence goes on along the minus strand of NZ_JBNCNZ010000001.1, from coordinate 542,417 downwards.
GATGTCGGCCTGCTCGACAACGTCGTCCAGGGTCGCGACCTGGTAGCCGTCCATCGCCGCCTGGAGTGCGCAGATCGGGTCGACCTCGGTCACCACGACCCGGGCGCCCTGGCCACGCAGCGACTCGGCGCAGCCCTTGCCCACGTCGCCGTAACCCATGACGACTGCCATCTTGCCGCCGATCAGCACGTCGGTGGCCCGGTTGATGCCGTCGATGAGCGAGTGCCGGCAGCCGTACTTGTTGTCGAACTTGCTCTTGGTGACCGAGTCGTTGACGTTGATGGCCGGGAAGAGCAGAGTGCCGGCGCGGTGCATCTCGTAGAGCCGGTGCACGCCGGTGGTGGTCTCCTCGGTGACGCCCTTGATGCCGGACGCGATCCGGGTCCAGCGCTGGTTGTCCTCGCCCAGCGAACGGTGCAGCAGTTCGAGGATGACCGCGTACTCCTCGGAGTCGGCGGACTCGACCGGCGGCACGGCACCGGCCTTCTCGAACTCGGCGCCCTTGTGCACGAGCAGCGTGGCGTCGCCGCCGTCGTCGAGGATCATGTTCGGGCCCTGCCCGTCGGGCCAGGCGAGCACCTGCTCGGTGCACCACCAGTACTCCGGCAGCGTCTCGCCCTTCCAGGCGTACACCGGAACGCCGGCGGGGGCCTCGGGGGTGCCGTCGGGGCCGACGACGATCGCCGCGGCGGCGTGGTCCTGGGTGGAGAAGATGTTGCAGGACGCCCAGCGGACCTGCGCGCCGAGCGCGACAAGCGTCTCGATCAGGACGGCGGTCTGGATGGTCATGTGCAGCGAGCCGGTGATCCGTGCGCCGGCGAGCGGCTGCGCCTCGGCGAACTCCCGACGGATCGCCATCAGGCCGGGCATCTCGTGCTCGGCGAGCTGGATCTCCTTACGCCCGAACTCGGCGAGCGACAGATCCGCCACCTTGAAGTCGCCATCGGCGAGCGTGCTCGGCCGGGCCTCGGTCGGCGCGCCGCTGGCGGACGCCGGGAGGGTGCTGGTCATGAATGCTCCTGTCGAACGATGTCTACGCCGACCCTCCACCTTACGCGCGCCGGCGCCGGTCGCCCGGGGGACGGTCTGCGGACAGCGCACGGGGCGGTCGGTGATGGACAGACCTGCCGCCCACTTCCGCCCGCCCCGTGCATCCCCCCGGTTTGGTTCCCCGCACGTTGTCGGACCGTCGTCGCGATAACGCTGCGTACCCATAGAGTCACACTCCGGCTGGGCAGCGTCAAGCCATTCCGGAAAAGTCGGACTTGTGGCGAACGGCAGAGCTCAGCGCAGCCCCGACGTCGCCACGTACGCCTCACCCTCGCCACTGACCCGCAGCGGCTCCCCGGCCGCAGTGCCGATCGCCGCCTGGCCGGACACGAGCGTCACCGCACCCGCCCCGTCGTCCACCGTGACCGAGCCCGCACCGCACAGCACCACACGGGGACCGGGCAGCGGCAGCGTCACCTCCGGCACCGTGGCACCGACCCGTACCCGGTGCAGCGCGAAGTCGTCCACCGGCACCGGCCACCAGTCCACCCCGGGGCCCACCGGCTCGGGCGCGCGCACCGGGTCGTGGAGCACCTCGAACCGCAGCACGCGCAGCAACTCGTCGACGTCCACCCGCTTCGGGGTCAGGCCACCGCGCAGCACGTTGTCGCTGGCCGCCATGATCTCCACCCCGCAGCCGTTCAGGTAGGCGTGCAGGTTGCCGGCGGGCATCCAGATCGCCTCCCCCGGCACCAGGCGCAGGTGGTGCAGCAGCAGCGCCACGAGCACGCCCGGGTCACTCGGATAGGCCTCCGCAAGCCGGCGGGCCAGGTCGGCGTCCGGCCCGTCGACCGACGCCGCCAGCACCGAACGCAGCAGCCCGTCGCGCTCCGCGAGCGGCCAGCCGAGCAGCGTCCGCACCGCCGTGCGCAGACCCTCCGGCCCGGCACGCAACGCCTCGACCACAGGCGCCAACGCCGGTACGCCGAACGCAGCGAGCGCCTCGGCGGACTCCTCCGGGGGCCGGAAACCGCACAACGCCTCGAAGGGGGTGAGCGCCACCAGCAACTCCGGCTTGTGGTGCGGGTCGGAGTAGTTGCGCTCCCCCTCGGGACGGCCCGCCTCAGCCGCGAAGCCAACCCGGGCCTGCTCGGCGTCCGGGTGGGCTTGCAGGCTCAACGGGGCGTCGGCGGCGAGCACCTTGAGCAGGAACGGCAGCCGGGTGCCGAACCGGGCCGACACCCGCTGACCCAACCACCTGTCCGGCTCGTCACGTACCAGGTCGCACAGGCTCGCCCGCAGGCCGGCCCGCTCCACACTGGCCGGAGCACCCGGGTGGGCACCCAGCCACAGCTCCGCCTCCGGGCCGGTGCTCGGCACCGGCCGCCCCTGAAGCGTCGCGATGGCCGTGCGGGAACCCCAGGCGTAGTCGCGGATCGGTCCGTACAGCGGTTCCACCTGTCAGACCCCGGGTCGCCCGGCCGCCTCGCCCGACGCATCCTGCGACTGCGGTACGGCGGTGTCCGCGGCGGCGCCGGTGCCCGCCTCGGCGGCGGCCACGCTGTAGATGTCCGGCTCCAGGTAGATCACCCGGGCGATCGGCACCGCGACGCGGATCCGCGCCTCCACGGCGTTTATGCCGCGGGCCAGCTCGGGAGCGCTCTCCCAGGTCGGTACGCCGATCTTCGCAGCCACCATCAGCTCCTCCGGGCCGAGGTAGAGCGTCTTCATGTGGATGATCCGCTCCACCTCGGGGCCGTCGGTGATCGCCCGCTCGATGGCGACCACATCCTGCTGTTCGGCACCCTCACCGAGCAGCAGACTCTTGGTCTCGATGGCGAGCACGACGGCGATGACCACAAGCAGGATGCCGATCATCGCGGTGCCTGCCGCATCCCACCGACCGTTGCCGGTGATCAGCGTCATCGACACGCCGAAGAGCGCGAACACCAGACCGACAAGCGCGCCGAAGTCCTCCAGGAGCACCACCGGCAGCTCGGGCGCCTTGGAGCGCCTGATGAAACGCACCCAGGACTGCTTACCCCGGGTGAGGTTGGACTCCTTGATGGCCGTCCGGAAGGAGAACGATTCCATGAGGATGGCCGCCAGCAGCACGGTGACGGGCACCCACTGCCACGCCGTGATGCCGTGCGGATCCGCCCACTTGTGGTACGCCTCGTAGAGCGCGAACAGGCCACCGAGGCTGAACAGCACGATCGACACGATGAACGCGTAGATGTAGCGCTCCCGGCCGTACCCGAACGGGTGCTCCGGGGTGGCGGCCCGCCGGGCCCGCTTGCCGCCGAGCAGCAGCAGGCCCTGGTTGCCCGAGTCCGCGACCGAGTGGATCGACTCGGCGAGCATCGACGACGAGCCGGTCAACAGGAACGCGACGAACTTGGTGACGGCGATGCCGACGTTGGCCAGCAGGGCGGCGATGATCGCCTTCGTCCCGCCGTTCGCGCTCACGCCACCACTCCGCACCGCGTCGCGGCGGCGCGAGTCGCCCTACGTACGTTCACTGGTTCGACAGCTCCTTCATCTCGGTGATGGCCGGAACGGCCATCGGGTCAAGACCGTGTGCCAGAGCAAGATATATCGATGCGAAATCCGGTACGGCGATCAGTGACGCTAGTCGCTCCAACGCCGATCCGCCCTCGGCCGTCACCACGTCGCAGCGCACACCGCGGCGCTCCGCGAGGGTCTGCACCGCGTCGGCGCGTCGCTCCTCGACCGCGAGGGGCTCGTCGGTGTCGTCCTCGGCATTGAGCCCGCCGTCGCGCAGCAGCACCAGCCGCAGCCGGGTGCCATCGCCGTCGTCGTCCTCCGCCGGGTCGGCGAAGATGTCCCGCTCGCCCTCGGCCAGACCGCCGAAGACGCCGTCGAGCAGGCCGACCCGTCCCCGACCGGCCTCGCCGAGCGCCCCGGTGACCACCGGGTAGCGGGCGTTCGCCGACAGGGTGTCACCGAACCGGCGGGCCGCCACGGTAGCCAGTGGAGACGAACCCCAGACGATCGGGATCGAGCCCGCCAGGCCCAACGCCAGCGACTTCGCAGGGTTGACGAACGACTCCGCGGCCGAGCGGCAGCGGTCCGCGTCCGCGTCGAGCCGGGCCGCGGTCTCCGCCAGGTCCGCCTCGTTGACCTTCACCAGCCCGAGTGAGCGGGCGGCGAGCAGCACCGGCACCGTCAACGCCCAGAGACTCGCCCGCGCCGGAGCGCGCCGGGGCACCGGAATGAACGGCGCACGGGCCCGCTCGGCCACCGACTGCAACTGCGAATCCGGGGCACCCACCGCCACCAGCCGCGCGCCCCGCCGGTGCGCGGCCTCGGCCGCACCCAGCGCCTCCGGGCTGCGACCCGACGCGCTCACCGCGATCACCACGTCGGCGGCGCCCACCCAACCGGGTACGCCTGCGCTGCGGTGCCCGATGATCGGGACCGGGCAGCGTGGCCCGGCCACCGTGGCCAGCACGTCACCGGTCCGTCCGGCGGTGCCGATACCGGCGACGACGACGGCTCGTGGCCGCCCGTCGTCGGCAAGCACCGCGAGGTTCGCCTCGGCCGCCAACGCCGCGCTCTCCCGGACCTGGGCACCCGCCGACGCGGTGTGCCGCAGCATGCCGCCCGGGTCGTGTTCGGCGAGCGCGTCCGGGTTGTCGAGCAGGGCCTCGTCGGCGTCACGACGCCCACTGACCCCGGCCGTACCGTCGATCATGAGGGCTGCCCCGGACCGCCACGTGCCTCGTCGAGCAGCAGCACCGGTACGTCGTCGCGGACCTCGAAGATCCGGCCGCACTCCGTGCAGGTCAACGTCTGCGCCTCGGCATCGTAGGTGAGCGGGGCGTGGTGCGTGTCCGGGCAGGCGAGGATCTCAAGCAACTGCGGATCCAGGGCCATGGCTGGCTCCTTCCACGAGTGCGGGGTCACCGGCGGCGGTGCCGACCGGCGCAGGCGATCTTATCGGCGAACGCGGTCGAGCACGTCGTCCCGGAGCGAGACCATCCGCTCGCGGGTGGGCGCCTCGACATTGAGCCGCAGCAACGGCTCGGTGTTGGAGGCGCGCAGGTTGAACCAGGCGCCGTCGGGGAAACGCAACGTCAGACCGTCCATCTCGTCGGCCGTCGCCTCCGGGTACGCGGCACGGACCTCGGCCACCGCCGCGGCCTGGTCGGCCACCGTCGAGTTGATCTCGCCGGAGGCGATGTAGCGCTCGTACTCCCCGGCCAGTACGGACAGCGGCAACGGCTGCTCACCGAGCGCGGCCAAGGTGTGCATCGCGGCGAGCATCCCGGTGTCGGCGAACCAGAAGTCCCGGAAGTAGTAGTGCGCCGAGTGTTCGCCACCGAAGACGGCGTTGGTCCGTGCCATCTCCGCCTTGATGAAGGAGTGCCCCACCCTGGCGACCACCGGCTCACCGCCGTGCTCGCGGATGATCTCCGCGACGGCGCTGGACGTGATCAGACCGTGGATCACCGTGGACCCCGGGTGCTTGGCCAACTCGCGGGCAGCGACAAGAGCGGTGATCGCCGACGGCGAGACCGGCTCACCCCGCTCGTCCACCACGAAGCACCTGTCGGCGTCGCCGTCGAAGGCCAACCCGATGTCTGCCCGGTGCTCGACCACAGCCCGCTGGAGATCGACCAGGTTCGCCGGATCCAGCGGGTTCGCCTCGTGGTTGGGGAAGGTGCCGTCCAACTCGAAGTAGAGCGGCACGATCTCCAACGGCAGGGCCGACAGGGCGGCGTCGCCCAGCACAGTGGGAACGGTGAAGCCGCCCATCCCGTTGCCGGCGTCCACCACTACCTTCAACGGCCGGATCCCGGAAAGATCAACAAGCTTGCGCAGGTACGCGGCGTAGTCCGGGAGCAGGTCACGCCGTTCGGCCGGCCGGGTCGGCTCACCCACCGGACGCGACGAGCCCGAATCCAGCAGCGCCTGCGCCCGGTCCCGGATCTGCGCCAGCCCGCTGTCCTGGCCGATCGGCCGGGCACCGGAACGGCACATCTTGATGCCGTTGTACTGCGCCGGGTTGTGACTGGCCGTGAACATCGCGCCAGGCAGGTCCAGGGAGCCGGAGGCGAAGTAGAGCAGGTCGGTGGACGCCAACCCGATCTCGATCACCGAGCGCCCCTCGGCCCGGACCCCGGCGGCGAACGCGGCGGCCAACCCGGGCGAACTGGCCCGCATGTCGTACCCGACGACCACGGCGTCGCCCGGCTCGTCAGTGGTGTTGAGCAGCTGGGTGAACGCGGCACCGAGCGCCTCGGCGACCCTTTCGTCCCACTGGTCCGGCACCGTCCCTCGGACGTCGTACGCCTTCACGATCTGGGACAGATCCGACACGAGTTCCGCTCCTTGGCCGCAGGTTTCCAACGAAACCTGAGCGTATCGGAGCGGGCCGGTTCAGCCCCGCTCAGCCGGGGAGCCGAGGCATGAACACGGTGTGATCGCCCCCGTCCTCAGGTGGAGGCCTGTCGCCGGGGCGCGGCCCAACACCCGGAGCGCCTCCGGCACCCGGCATCGGCGGCGTCGCATCCGGCGTCGGCGCGGCAGGTCGGGCACCGTAGACCCCACCTGTGGCGGGCCGCGGCGACGGCACCGCGCCATAGCCGCCGGACGGCTGCTGCTGCCCGTACACAGCGCCTGGGTGACCCGGCGTGGGCGGCGCGCCGCCCCCGGACCGGTAGGTGGTGCCGCCGGGGTTGCCCGGCAGCGGAACCGGCTCGTCGGCCGGCGCCCGGTCCTGCCGCGAGCGACGGAACAGCAGTCCGATGAGCAGCAACCCGACCGCCACCATCGCGATACCGAAGAACATCACGAGCGAACCGCCACCTGACGACTCGGCAGCGGCCGCCACCGTGCTCGGGGTACCCGACTCGGCGGCCAGCGCCGCCGGCGTCACCGGATCGGCGGGCGTCGTCGCCTCGGTGGGGCTCGGGGTGGGCGACGGCTTCTTCGACGGGGCGGGCGACGCGGAAACGCGCGCGCCTGCCACCTTCGCCGTGTCGGACCCCCGACCCAGCTCCTGGCCCGCCGCGCTGACACCCACACCGGTCACAGCAAGCCGGCCGCCCGGAGCACCGGCGGCGAACGCAACCCGGTACCGCACGGTGATGCCCTTGCCCTTGCACAGGGTCGGCTTCGCCGGCGACGTCTGCGCTGTCGACACACTGCCGCCACCGCCGGAGACAGGCACCGGGAACCAACTCCCGCCCGCGTTGACCTGGACGGTCACCTGGCCTGGCTCAAGACCCTCAAGGCGCAGACCCAGGGCGGTACGCAGCAGAACGCACCCCTCGGAGCGCTTGCGCACCGCGACGTTCACCCCCTGCGCCGACCCCCCGGCGGCGAAGCTGCTGGCCGCCCCCACGCGGACCGAGTCGTCGGCAGCCAGCGCCGGCGTCGCGCCGAGCATCACCAGGCCGCCCACCAGACCACAGACCGTCGCGAACCGTGCCGCGCGTCGACGCACCGACATGATCACCTCACCGTTCCTCCCCGGGTAGGGTTCGCGGCCAGGCTACTACCGGGCCATCCTGACCACCGGTCATAGAGCGGCCCAGATGTGTGCGGCGTTACGGTTTACCGACCAGCAGCATCAACGTGCCACGCTGCCGGTTTGGCACTGCTCCGACCCTGCGGACATCGACGCCGCCGAGTGGGCCCGGGCGCGAGGCTGACCGACGCGCCCGGGCGCAGAGCGCGGCGCGGGCGCGCGCACGGCTCCCGCCTCGCGGCTCGCGCCTCGCGCCTCGCGGCTCGCGGCTCGCGCAGAGTCCGCGGCGCGCGGCTTGATCCACTCGGGTTCCAGGAAATCGGGGTGTCCGGCGGCTTCGGATACCCCGGTTTCAAGGAAACCGAGTCGATCAAGCAGGCGGGCCAGCCGGGCCAGCGGATTTCTGCGGCTCGCCCTCGGCACTGTGTGAGGGCTACGCCGCAGCTGCTATGGAGGGGTCCGCACCGGGATCACCGGCCGCGCGGAGCTGCTCCTCGAACATCACGAACGTCCGCTGCCGGATTCCCCGGATCAACGCCTGCTCACGTGGCGTCTCGCGACGCGACTCAGCGTCTGCCAGGCTCTCGATCGAACGCACCGTCTCGTAGAGCGCGAAGATGGGGCCTTCCCCCTTGAGGTAGTGGGCTCGAAAAGCCTCGACCTCCTGCACGAAATCCTCCGCGTTACAGCGGAAGACATCCCCTCCGATATCGAAAATTATCTCGGTGAAGAGGTCGTTCTTCTCCTGCCAGCCACCGGTGTCGATGGATACCCGCCACACCCTGGCACCACCGTCGGGCGTCTCCACGATCTTCACCGGCGACTGGTGATAGAGGTAGTAGGACGGGAGCACCAAGCCTGGCATCTGGGTCATCAATTGTTTCCTTCGTAGGTCGATTGCAAAGCGTCCCAGAACAGCCGTTGCTCACGGCAGAGAATCCCGTCTGCGATCGCTGCCTCACGGCTCGTCATAGCCCGACCCTCGGCTCGGGCCACGGCATCCACATCACGGCGGACCTCATAGAGCGCATGCTCCCAGGCCGCAATCTCGTCGAGCGCAGCCAGGTGCAGGCGAAACTCGGCGAGGTGCCCGTTCCGCGTACGGAGTACGAGTTGCACATCCCGGTAGCCGCTGTCCTCGGGAGACAGGAACCGGTCCTTGTACCTGACGATCTCGACGTCAGGGTGGTCGCGGATCCGGCCGAGCGCGGCGTAGAGATCGTCGAGACACCGGAACTCGACCTTCGCCGCCGCCAGGTCGAGCAACTTCGACACATCGCCCTGATGCCTGTGCACCTTGTCTTCGGCCCTGCGCCGGTCCTTGGGCTGCGAACGCCAGCCCGGCTCCGCCACGCGACGGCCGTCGACATGGGCGAGGGACACCGCCAGCTGATTCAGATCGACCTGCGCCTCGGCTGCCGCGGAATAAAGATCGTCGAGGTAGCGCCTCCGATAGGCCGCATCACCGCGTCGGTCGTCGTCGAATGCTGCCTGCGCGACCGGTCCCCGACGCACCTCGACGCTGGCGCTGATCCTCAACTGTTCGTCCGTGAGGGGTGTCGGCGCTGGTTGTGGCACTTTGCGGCGGGACGCGGTCTGCCCTGCCGCCTCCTGCCGGGCGACATCGTCGAGCACGTCGGCGAGCACGTCGATGGCCTGCTGGTGACCGGCCAGGTGATAGAGCGTCAGTGGGCGGGCGGTCAGCGAGCTCGCGAGTTCGGGTGTGGACAGGATGATCCGCGCCAGGTCCGGTTGCCGTACCAGCTGTCGGGCCAGGTGTTCGGCCAGATCCGGCTCGTTCGCGGGCGGCTCTCTCCGCGCCTGGTCGAGCATGTCGCGGACCCGGTCGTCGGCGAACAGTCGCACCACATCCCGGGCAGATGCCTCGTCCAGTTCCGGTACCAGCCGGCGCAGCGTGGGTGGGTCGATCTCCGTGGCGAACTCGAGCGGACTCACTCCGGCCGCGAAGATGTCTTCGAGGCTGCCCGCCGCGGCGATGGCCCGGGCCGGGCCGCCGGTCGAAGGATCGTCCCCGGCACGTCCAAAACTGGCAACGGCGTCCTGCGGGAACGGGCCTGAGCCGGGGCCGTCCAGGAGCAGGTACATGCGGTTGATGTAGGGGTCGCCGTGGCTGCCGTTGTCGTACGCCGGTGGGTGGTTCGGCAGGTCGGGGCGTTCGCTGAACCGGCCCCGGGGCAGGCCGCCGAGCGGCATCGGCTGGCCGTCCCCACTCAGCACGAGCGCGTCGATGCCGATCACGTCTGGGTAGAGCGGCCGGTCCCGGACGGCACCGGTCTGCGGGTCGAGGTAGAGGATCGTGCCGTTCTGGTTGAGCGCCACCCAGGCGTGCGAGCCACCGCTGGCCCATTCGGTCACCAGGAACGCGTAGCTACCGTGGCCGCCCAGCAGCAGTTGGTCACGCAGATTGACGTACGCCCGATCGGCGACCTGTCGCGCCTGCCCGGGGTTCAAGCGCTGGCCGGGCGGCGGGGCGAGAACCTGCTGGAAGCGTCCACCGGTCACGTCTTCGACCCGGCCAGGACCGCCAGCCTCCCCGCGGATCGGGCGTCGGATGTCGCCGCCGAGGTAGCCGTCGAAGGTCCGTGGCGCCGACACCCGGGGCCGCCCGTGCACCCACGTCTCGAACAGCGAAAGGGTGCAGTCCAGGCAGTTGATGCCCCGTGTGGCGTCGGCGCGGGGGCCGCCGTCGTTCAGCAGACGGAACCAGCCGCCCCGGCGGGGGTCGGCGGTACGGATGACGGTGCCATCCCGCTCACGGGGCATCTGCCGTTCGACGTCGACCTGGTGCAGGGCCAGTGGAGGACGTAGCCCTCCGGGCTGCCCGTACGGCCGGGAGTCGTCGATCGGCGGGGGCACGTCATCGCCGGTGAGCGCGGACCTGCCAGTGGTCTCCACCGCGCCGAGGGTGAGCGAGCCGAGATCCTTGTTGGCCTGGTGGAACGCGCCGTCGGTGAGGTCCACGACCTCGGGCGCCCGCGCGCCGGCCAGCACCGCCTCGGCCAGGTCACGACATTCGGCGTACGCGCGGGCCTCGTCGTTGGCGGCCCGCTGCCAGCCGTCGGACCACTGCCGATGACCGGTCTGGTGCAACTGTCGGGCGTAGGTGGCGTACTCGATGGCCCTGCGGTCGTGTTCCGCGGCCCGGAGGCGAAGTCGGCCGGCCTCGGCCTGTCGACGGGTGTTCTCGAACGCGGCCCGCTGTGACTCGTAGTACCTCTGGTAGCGCCGTCGTTCGGCGGCTTCCGCCTCGGCTGTCCATCGGGCGGCGTACCAGTCGTGGCTCTCCCGCGCGGGCACCGGCGGATCGCCGAACGCCGCCACGTCGGCGCGGACCGACGCCCGGCCACGGGCCGGATGGGCGGCCGGCGCGAGGACCCACGGGGCATTTGCCGGGGCGGGCTGGGCCGCCGGGCCAGTGACCGTGCTGCGTCCCGCCGCAACCACGCCGTGGGCGAAGGCACCGTTCGGCGCCCCGACCGCCGGGCCGGTGACCGGGGACGGCGACACCACCGGGCCGAAGGGCTGCGGGGCGGCAACCGACGGGGGGACAACCGGCGCGGCAGGAGCCGGCGAGGTGACGGCAGCTTGGGTGAACGGCGGCCCCAGGGTGCCCGTCGCGGCGGGCGCGCCGGCCGACGAGGGCAATACGGTCGGGGCGTTGCCGCCCGAGGCGAGCGCTCCCTGGGTAGCGGTGTGCGACTGGCCGGTCGGGCTGCCCTGAAGCGTGGCGTCCACGGCCACCGACGAAAGCTGCGGATCCGAGCCAACCAAACCGGCCGAACCAGCCGGACCGGCTGAATCGACCAGACCGGCCGAGCCAACCGGAGCGGCCGAGCCGGCCGAGGAGAGCGTGGGGTCGGCCGCGATCGGACGCTCGGGAGCGGCCGGACCGCCCTGGGCAGGCACGACCGCCTCGGACGGCAGCACCGCTGACCCGTCCTCCACCACAGAGGGAACGCCCGTTGTGGACGCTGACGGCCGGCTGGGGTCCGACGAGCTGGGCTGCGGCAGGTCGGCGCCGTCGGCGGTCGAGTACGTCGACGGCTCGGCAAGCAGCGGCGTCGCATAATCGAGCGCCGCCGACGCCGGTGGGCCCGCAACGCCCACCCCCGCCTGCACGGAAACGCCCGCCGCAGCGGTGACCGGGAAGTCGGGCGGCAGGGAGGGGCCGGTGAAGGACGCGCCGGCCAAGGCATCGGACTGTGCCTGGACTCGCGCCTGCAACGCGTGGTCGACCTGCCCGGTCACCGAGCCGGTGACTCCGGACGCGGCGGCCCGTACCGCGTCCTCTGCCGAAATCGGGCCCTGCCCGGTGGCGATGCTCGCGGCGGTCTCGGCGAACATCTCGCCGGTCATCTCCCGACCCAGGTGCTCGCCGACCCGCGCCACGCGGCCGTTCGCGTGCCGACCCAATCCGGCCACTGGCGCCACCACGCCACCGGCGAGACCGCCGACTGCCGATGTGCTCAGGTCGGCCAGGTCGATGCCGTGCGCCCGGCCTGTCGAGTTCTGGTACGCCTGGGTGGCGAGGCTGATCCCGGCCTCCTCGGCCGCCTCCTCCAGCCCTTCCCGGGTGGCGCGCTTGGCGAACCCGCGTACGCCGCCCTTGGCGACCTCCTTGGCCGCGCGCTCGCCGGCCTCCTTGAGCCCGTGTTTGAGGGATTTGCTGGCCAGCTGGCCCAACAGTCGTTTGCAGATCTGTTGGATCAGCAGTCGGGTGGCGGTGACAGCCGCTCCGGCGGCTGGGGACGCGGCACCGGCGGTGAGCACCGCCACCACGGCCACTGTGAGCAGTTCGACGACGAGGATGCCCAGTTCGATCCAGACCTCGAGTTTGGCGCCCTCGATGTCGCAGCCGCACTCCTCGACGAGGCGGCCCAGGTCGGTGCTTACCGCGAGCAGCACGGGCAGTGGCGCGTTGTCGCCCTCGGCGAGCCCTCGCCAGGCTGCCTGGAAAGCGGCATCGACGGCACCGACACCGCCGTACCCGCTGCGGACCTCGGCGGCTGCCTCGGCGGCGTCGGTGCGCGGGCCGGCGAGGACGGACGCGACCGCGTACCACCTGTCGGCGACGTCCCAGACGGCCCGCTCGTCGCCCTCCGGCCACTGCACGCCGATCACCCAGTCGAGGGTCTCGTAGATCCAGCCGGGAACGTCCCAGGGCGCGTAGTCGAGCGGGTGCGGGATCGGGCTCGGCAGCACGCTCATCCGGATCGACCCACAGTCAGCGCTTGTCGGCGGCCCGGTCGAGCCGGGTAGCGCTGGCGCGGTCGGTCCGCATGCTCGCGTCGACCGCGCGGACCACGTCGGAGCCCAGCTCGGTGAGCCGGTGCCCGACGCCCGCCCAGGCCCGCAGCACGGTCTGCTCGATCCCCCGGTAGTTCCGCTCGAACGCGGCTCCGATGTCGTCGCGGCCCCATGGGCGGTCGCCGCTGGCGGTTTCGATCTCGCCGCCCTCCGCCGCCCGGCGGGCGGTCACCGCCGCGCCGGACGAGGCCAGGTCGGCCCCGCCTCGTCGCGCGCGGGCCGGGTCGAGCCACAGTTGCCCGTCGGTCATGCCGACCCCTCACCGCGGCCGAACACCGCGTCGGCGCGGCCGAGCAATGCGCCGAAATCCCCGGTACGCAGGAAGTCCACCGAGCCGGAGCCGGCAGGTACGGTCTCGGCGACGACGTCACGGGTGGCGGCAGCGGCGGCGGACGCGGCGGCACTGACCGTCTCGGTGATCTTTCGGCTCAGCGCTGTGGCGTCCCGGTCGCGGTAGATGGCCGGGGCCAGGTCGAGCGAGACCAACTCGCCCCGCGCGCCGACCGTCGCGGTCACCATCCCGTCGCTGGACCGCCGGGTCACCCGCAGCTCGGCGAGCCGGGCAGCCAGATGGTCCAGATTGGAGCGGAGCTGCTGGTACTGCCCGTACACGTCATCGAATCGGGCTCGTAGCTCGCGATTGGCGTCCCGGTCCACGCGTTCGCTCACCGCCGCCCCTCCCGTCACCGTCGGTAGAGCGAGACGATACCGGCTGCCATCGATCCGTGTGGTCCGGTAGTTTCGATGCGTGATCGACCGACAACAGGCCGAGCAGCTCGCGGCCACCTGGGCCCGCCGCGACTCGCAGCGGCTCGGCCACGAGTGCACGGCCATGGTCGACGAGTTCGACCTCGGCTACGTCATCACGTCAGTCGTGCCCACCGAGGTGCGGGCGATCCCCGGCGACCTGCCTGCGACAGTCATCGACAAGCAGACCGGCACGGTCACCACCTGGCCCCGGGTGCCGAGCGATGTGGTGGCGGAGATGTACCGCCGCAGCCAACCCACGGGCCCCGCCGCTCCGCGCACTGTTGACCCGTCGAGCCTGCTGCCCCGCGAGATCCACCGGGTCCCCACCCCGAACACCGTGGCGCATCTGACCATCGACGGTCGCATCTGGACGGCGCAGGGCGTCAAGGGCGACGTACCGCTGAACCATCACCCGCTGGTCCGCTCGTACCTGGACGCGCAGCCTCCCGGCGAGCTGGTCCGTGGCGTCGAGGCACATGCCGAGCTGATAGTGGTCTCCGACGTCCTGCACGAGTACGACCACCGACGAGCCGCCGAGGGCATCGCACCGATGGGTCGTGGCGAGGCGGCGGCGCTGCTGGACGGCGCGCGGTTCGAGGTCTTCCGGATCCGTGAACCGGGCGACCCGGCGGGTGGCCCCGCCGACCGGCCCTGCGATTCGTGCCTCGCCTTCCTGGTACGCGCGAACGTGTTGCCGGATTCGGCACGGGGTTACATCGAAGCCTGGCAGGCGCCGGCGGCACCGGACCCTGATCCGGGGCGCTTCCCGCCGGAGGTCGCCAACGCGCTCGTCGCCGCCGGGTGGGGCCCGCACATCGGGGACCAGATCATGGCCGCCGCCGCTGTCCGGGACATCACCGCCGTGCCGGGACACGAGGTCTTTCCCGCCGCCGTGGAGGCGATCACCACATTTCCCAGCCTGGTCGGTGCTCGACGCGGCCGGGGCGAGCAGGTGTGGATCTCCCGCTTCGACATCCGTCCGCACACGATGGCGCACACCGCCGACACCCTCGCCGATTTCGGTCGGGTGCTCGGCGTACGCCTGTTTCCGCTCGGCACCGAGCAGCAGGACAGCATCCTGGCGGTCGACGAGCGCGGCCGGGTCTTCGCTCTGGACCAGGCCGGCGAGTGGTTTCTCGGCGACACCATCGACGCCGCGTTCACCACACTGCTGCTCGGCCGTGCGCCCGCCCGGGTCCGCGACGACGGCACCTGGCAGGCCGACTGACGCGCGAGGCGGCCAGCCGCACGAGGTGACCCGTGGTCGACGGAAACAGTCGCAACAGGCCTTGTCTGCCGCGGATTCAGTAGCGAAGATGGCAGGCAGATTGCGATAACCGCCGTAGACCGCACCCGGCCCCCTCGGAGAGTCCCGCCATGAGTGACCAGCAGCAGCTGCGCAACTTCGTCAACGGCTCCTACGTCGAACCGGCCGATGGCGGGTACGCCGACCTGATCGACCCGTGCACCGGTGAGGTGTTCGCCCAGGCACCCGTCTCCGGTGCCGCCGACGTGGACGCGGCGATGACCGCCGCCGCCACCGCCTTCGAAAGCTGGCGGGAGGTCACCCCGGCCGAGCGGCAGCGGGCGATGCTCAAGCTCGCCGACGCCGTGGAGGCCCGCGCGGCCGAACTTGTCAACGCCGAGGTCCGCAACACCGGCAAGCCGCGCCAGCTCACCGCCGACGAGGAATTGCCGCCCGCGGTGGACCAGTTCCGTTTCTTCGCCGGGGCGGCCCGGCTGCTGGAGGGTCGGTCCGCCGGCGAGTACATGGCGGGGCACACCTCGTACGTGCGGCGCGAGCCGATCGGCGTGTGCGCCCAGGTCACGCCCTGGAACTACCCGCTGATGATGGCGGTCTGGAAGATCGCCCCGGCGCTCGCCGCCGGCAACACGGTGGTCCTCAAGCCGTCGGACACCACGCCTGTGTCGACGCTGCTGCTCGCCGAGATCGCCGCCGAGTTCTTTCCGCCGGGGGTGTTCAACGTGGTCTGCGGCGACCGGGACACCGGTCGTACTCTCGTGTCGCACCCGACCCCGCAGCTGGTGTCGATCACCGGCTCGACCCGCGCGGGCATGGAGGTCGCCGCCGCGGCGGCGCCCGACCTGAAGCGGACCCACCTGGAGCTGGGCGGCAAGGCCCCGGTGGTGATCTTCGACGACGCTGATGTGGCGGCGGCGGCCGAGGCCATCGCGATGGGCGGCTACTTCAACGCCGGGCAGGACTGCACGGCCGCGACCCGGGTGCTGGCCGGGCCGGGCATCCACGACGACTTCGTGGCGGCGCTCACCGAGCAGGCCCGCAACACCAGGACCGGCGCCCCGGACGACGCCGACGTGCTCTACGGCCCGCTGAACAACGCCAACCAGCTCGCCCGGGTCAGCGGCTTCGTCGACCGGTTGCCGGACCACGCGGCGATCCAGACCGGCGGGTCCCAGCAGGGCGAGCGCGGCTACTTCTACGCGCCGACAGTCGTCTCGGGGTTGCGCCAGGCCGACGAGATCATCCAGGACGAGGTGTTCGGGCCGGTCATCACCGTGCAGCGCTTCTCCGACGAGGACGAGGCGGTGCGCTGGGCCAACGGCGTCGACTACGGCCTGTCGGCGTCGGTGTGGACCCGCGACCACGGCCGGGCGATGCGGATGACCCGACGGCTGGACTTCGGCTGCGTCTGGGTGAACACGCACATCCCGTTCGTCTCGGAGATGCCGCACGGCGGCTTCAAGCACTCCGGGCACGGAAAGGACCTCTCGGTCTACAGCCTGGAGGACTACACCCGGATCAAGCACGTCATGCACAACATCGAGGGCTGAACCGTGAGCGCGAGGAGTGAGCCGGGTTTGCGAGCCCCGCAGCCGCGACCGAAGGTCGGCGCCGTGCCGGGTTCGGAGGACCTGCACAAGCGGCGTGGCGCTGCGGTCGCGCGAGGCGTCGGAAGCGTCATCACGTCATATGTGGACAGGGCTGCCGGAGGGACGATCACCGACGTCGACGGGCGGGAGTGGATCGACTTCGCCGCAGGCATCGCTGTGACGAGCGTCGGCAACGCCGCACCGAAGGTCGTCGAGGCGGTCCGTGCGCAGGTCGAGCGGTTCACCCACACCTGCTTCATGGTCGCGCCGTACGAGTCGTACGTGGCGGTGTGCGAGCAGCTCAACGCGTTGACGCCGGGTGGGTTCGAGAAACGCTCGGCGCTGTTCAACTCCGGTGCCGAGGCTGTCGAGAACGCCGTCAAGATCGCCCGGCATGCCACCGGGCGGCCAGCGGTGGTGGTGTTCGACCACGCGTACCACGGCCGGACCAACCTCACGATGGCGTTGACAGCGAAGAACATGCCCTACAAGCACCGCTTCGGGCCGTTCGCCGGTGAGATCTACCGGGTGCCGATGTCGTACCCGCTGCGCGACGGCGGGCTTCCCGGGGCCGAGGCGGCGGCGCGGGCGATCGAGATGGTCGAGAAGCAGGTCGGGGCCGAGAACGTCGCCGCGCTGCTGATCGAGCCCATCCAGGGCGAGGGCGGATTCGTGGTGCCCGCGCCCGGTTTCCTGCCGGCGCTACGGGCCTGGGCGACGGCGGCCGGAGTGGTGTTCGTCGCCGACGAGATCCAGACCGGCTTCTGCCGTACCGGCGACTGGTTCGCCTGCGAGCACGAGGGCGTCGAGCCCGACCTGATCACACTGGCCAAGGGCATCGCCGGCGGCCTGCCGCTGGCCGCGGTGACCGGTCGGGCGGAGCTGATGGACGCGGTGCACGTCGGTGGGCTCGGCGGCACGTACGGCGGCAACCCGATCGCCTGCGCCGCCGCGCTTGCCACCATCGAGACCCTGCACGAGCTGGACCTGGCCGGCGCGGCCCGCCGGATCGAGTCGGTGCTGGTCCCCCGGCTACGGGCCATCGCCGAGCGGGATCCCCGCATCGCCGAGGTACGCGGGCGCGGCGCGATGCTCGCCGTCGAGCTGGTGCAGCCGGGCTCACTCACCCCCGACCCGGTCGCCACGGCGGCGATCTCGGCCGCCTGCCACGCCGCCGGCCTGCTCACCCTGACCTGCGGCACGTACGGCAACGTGCTGCGCTTCCTGCCCCCACTGGTGATCTCCGACGACCACCTCACCCGGGGCGCCGACATCCTCGAAGCCGCCTTCGCCTGACCCGAAGGAAGGGCCCCTTCTTAACGCCTGGTGCATAAGAAGGGGCCCTTCCTAACGCGTCAGCGGAGCACCGTGACCGTATTCCGGCGCACCAGGTTCTTGCCCGACTCGCGGATCTGCTCCATCGCGGCGCTGTTGAGCAGCACGCAACTGCCCGACGGGCCGGTCACCGTCACAGTGGTCGCACGGTTGTTGTCCAGGTTCGTCACCCGCAGCCGCGTACCCACCGGGAACCGATCGCTTGTCGCCGCCGGCGCGGCAGCCTCCTCGAAGAAGGTGATCGCACCCGAGCACACCGAGCCGGGTGCCGGTCCGGACGCGGCGGGAGACGCCGCTCCGGGGCGTACCGTGTCGGCGGGCGGCGCGGCGGCGGGCGGGGCTGCGGCGGGCGGGGCTGCGCCGTCGAGCCGTTCCACGACGTTGCGGCGGATCACGTTCTTGCCCGGCTCGCGGACGAGGTCCATGGCGGCGGCGTTGAGCAGCACACAACTGCCCGACGGACCGCTCACCGTCACGGTGGCCGTCCGGTTGTTGTCGAGATTGGTCACCCGCAGCCGGGTACCCACCGGGAACCTGTCACTTGTCGCCGCCGGCGCGCCGGCCTCCGCCGAGAACGTGACCGACCCGGAGCAGGCGGACTGCCGTGCCGGGGCCGTGCCGGCGAACCCGAACCCGGTTCCCACCGCCACACCCGCCGCGGCGAGCACCGCCACGGTCGCCGCCAGCACGTGCCTGCGCTGCACCCTCATCGCCGTCACTCCCGTCCTCGGTGGTGTTCTTTCACCGCCTGGTACGGACGGGAGGGCCCTACCGTTCAGCCGTCGCCGCGACGGCAAGGTCAACCGGCCCGTACCGGGTGTGCGGGGCCCCGGTCATCAGCGCCCAGTAACGGTCCCCGTACGACCAGTGCCACCACTCGGTCGGATAGTTCACCAGCCCGGCACCACCGAGTGCGTCCGCCAGGAGCTGCCGGTGCCGGCGAGCGGTGGCCCCGATTGTGGGTGCGTCGGTGAAGCAGGCGTCGGCGCTGTCCTCCGGGGTGGCGTCCACGGCAGTGCCGAGATCCAACTCCACGCCGTCGACGGTGCAGAGGGTCAGGTCCACAGCGCCGCCCGTGGTGTGCGGGGCGACCTCGACCGGCGAGACGAACTTGCTCGTCTCCCGGTGCAGCCGTTGCGCAGGCCAGTCCGGGTGCCGTCGGCGCAGCTCGTCGCGGTAGCCGGTGAAGATGGACAACTGCGCCCGGTACGGCCGGTATCCCTCGATGACGAGCAGGCGTACCCCTGCGGGCAGCGCGCGCTGCGCGGCCAGCAACCGGTCCGCGACACCCGCGCGCAGGCGGGCGTACGCCCCGTCGCGGTCGGCCGCACGCCCGTCCAGCCGCAGCTCGGGAAACTCGCGCAGGTCCACCAGGGGATCGCCGTCGTCGGCGCTGGGCACCGCCGCCACCCGGGGGTCGGAGAGCAGGATCATCGAACGCTCCCGCTGGTCGCGACGCGTTCCGCATGTCGGGTACGCGCCAACGCCACCAGACGCTCCACGACCTCGCGATAGCCGACGCCGGTCGCCGCCCACACCTTCGGGTACATGGAGTGCGCGGTGAAGCCGGGCATGGTGTTGAGTTCGTTGACGTACAGCTCGCCGGTCGTCTCGTCGTAGAGGAAGTCCACCCGGGCAAGCCCCCACCCGCCGATCGCCGCGAACGCGCGCAGCGACAACTCGCGGACCCGCTCGGTCACCTCGTCGGGCAGCACCGCCGGAACGATCATCGGATCGCTGTCGCCGAAGTACTTCTGCTGGTAGTCGAACCAGCCGCCGGCGACGCGTACCTCGCCCACCGCCGACGCCTCCGGCCGCCAGCCGCCGAGCACCGCGCACTCCAACTCCCGGCCGGCGACACCCTGCTCGACGATGACGTGCTTGTCGTGCCGCAGCGCCTCCTCCACGGCGGCGGCCAGGTCGTCGCCCTCGCCGACCCGGGAGATGCCGATCGACGAGCCCATGCTGGCGGGCTTGACGAACAGGGGTCGGCGCAGCCCGAGCACAAGCTTCTCCGGGTCCGCGGTCTCCCGCCAGGTGTACGCGTCGAAGGCGACGTACGGGGTGACAGGGATTTCCTCGGCCCGCAGAGCCCGCTTCATCGCCACCTTGTTCATGCCCACGGCGGAAGCGAGGATGCCGCACCCGACGTACGGCACGTCCAGTTGCTCCAGCAGCCCCTGCACCACGCCGTCCTCGCCGAACGGGCCGTGCAGCACGGGGAAGACCACGTCGAGTTCCGCGTGCACCGCCCCGGGGGCATTGCCGGCGCACACCTGCACGGTCCCCGGGCGGGGGCCGGACCGCAGCTCGACAGCCGGCCCGGTCACTGTCAACCGGTCGTCGATGGCCCGATCGGCGGCAGGCCGGTCCCGCAACTCGGCAAGCTGCGCGTCGGGCAGCAGGCGGAATCCACCGCTGCGGGTGATGCCGATGGCGACCGTGCGGTACCCACCACCGGCCAGCGCCCGGACCACACCAAGCGCCGAGGAGCAGGAGACCTCGTGCTCCGCCGACGGCCCACCGAACAGGATTCCGATCCGAATCGGGGCACTCATGCCGCCGCTCCTTCCACAGTCGTCAACTCCGCGAGCCGGGGCGCCGTCAACCGGGCTGCCAGCTCCGCCTCAACGTTTCCGCCGGTCAGCACCACGCCTACCGTCCGCTCCCCGAGCGCACCGCCGGCCCGCTCTTCCCGCAGCCGGAGCGCGCCGGCCAGGCCGGCCGCCCCGGACGGCTCGACGAGCACCTTCAGCTCCATCAGCAGCAGCCGGAACGCCGAGGCGATCTGCTCGTCGTCGACACGGACGACGCCGTGCAGCGCGCTCCGCAGGATCGCGAACGGCAGCTCACCCACGCAGGACGGCCGCAGCCCGTCGGCGATGGTGGGCGCCGGCGCGACCGGAATCCGCTCGCCCGCGGACAGGCTGCGCGCCAGCGAGTCACAGCCGACCGGCTCGACGCCGTACACAGTGATGCCGGTGCCGGCGGCGGCCAGGCAGGCACCCGCCACCCCGCCGCCGCCACCGACCGGCACCACTATCGCGTCGAGCGGGGTGCCGGCGCGTTCGGCCTGTTCGATCAGCTCAAGGCTGGCGCTGCCCTGCCCGGCGATCACGTCCGCGTGGTCGTACGCGTCGACGACCGGGTGGCCGGTCTGGTCGCGGAGCGCGTACGCCATCGCCGCCCGCTCGTCGACGCCGGTGCCCGCGAACACGACCCGCGCCCCCGCGGCACCGGCCCGGTCGACCTTCGTCGCCGCGGCGTCGACAGGCAGCACCACTGTCGCCGCGAGGCCGTGCTGGCGGGCCGCCAGCGCCACAGCAATCGCGTGGTTGCCGGTGCTCTGGGCGATCACCCCGGTGTGGCCGGCGGCGGCGAGCCTGCCGACGGCCCGCAGCGCACCGCGCATCTTGTACGAGCCACCGGTTTGCAGGTTCTCCGCCTTGAGCAGGACCCGGCCACCGGCCAGCAGGTCGATCGCCGGGGAGCGCAGCACCGGGGTACGGATCACCCGGCCGCTGAGCCAGCGGGCGGCGTCCTCGACATCGGCCCGGACGGGGCCAGCTGTGGATGACATCGAACTCCTTTGTCACGGCCCGGACCGCGTCGGTCGTTTTTCGGGCACGCCGGAGGTGGGGTGCCGAGGGGCTCGGCTCCCGGAACGGTGTGGGTGGTGTCAGGTCGCTGCGGGTAGGTGGACGTCCACCCGCAGCCCGCCGTACTCGGCGGGTCGGGCGGCGATGGTGCCGTCGTGCGCCTGGGTGATCGAGCGGACGATTGCCAGGCCGAGGCCAGCGCCACCGCCGTGCGAGGTACGGTCCCGGGCGAGACGACGGAACGGTTCGAAGAGGCCCGCGACAGCCTCAGCCGGTACGGGCTGACCGGTGTTGACGACTGTCAGCGCGGGCGCGGAACCGACTGTGACGGTCAGCGAGCCGCCGCGCCGGTTGTACTTGATCCCGTTCTCCACAAGGTTTGTGACAAGGCGTTCGAGAAGCACCCGCTCACCGACGACGACCCTCGGCGCGAGGTGACTCTCGATTGTCACGCCTGCCTCCCGGGCCCGGTCCTGGTAGCCGGCGAGGACCCCGTCGACGAGGTGGTCGAGCCGCTGCGGGATGCGCGCCCGCAGCCCCTGGTCGCTTTCGCTGAGCGCCAGCAGGCCCTCGATCAGCCGCTCGTTACGTTCGTTGGTCTCCAGCAGTTGGCCGGTGAGCAACTCCAACTGCTCGGGGGTGAGCGACCGGGCCATGCCCACCTCGATAAGAGTCCGCTGCACGGCGAGCGGCGTACGCAGCTCGTGGGAGGCGTTCGCGGCGAACCGCCGCTGCCCCTCGTACCCGGCGGAGACGCGTTCCATCATCTCGTCGATGGCCCGCGCCAGCTGGGCCAGCTCGTCGTTGCCCCGAGGGCGGATGCGGTGGCCCAGGTTCTGCGGGCCGAGGTGCCGGATCGGCTCGGCGAGGTTACGCACCGGGCGCAGGCACCACGACGCCCCGAACCAGAGCGCCAGCAGGGCCGCCACGGTCACGACCACCACCGACAGCACGGGAAGCACGAACGCGCTCCTTCCCGCCTGCGCGCAGGACTCCGACACACCGGGCAACGGCAGACCGCAGAGTTGTAGGCCGCGATTCCACAGCAGTCCGGTAAGCCGGTTGCCGACCGCCGGCAGCACCGGCCCGGCGAGCAGCGCCAGCAGACCCACAAGCAGGACCCGGCGGCGGGGAGTCCAGCTCACGCCGGCCCGCCGAGGCGATAACCGGCCTTTGGCACCGTGTGGATGACCGGCGGGTCACCGAGCTTCTTGCGCAGCGTCATGACGGTTACCCGTACGGCGTTCGTGAACGGGTCGGCGAACTCGTCCCAAGCCTGCTCCAACAGGTCCTCCGCGCTCACCACCTGCCCGCCGGCACGCAGCAGCACATGCAGCACGGCGAACTCCTTCGGGCTGAGCGCCAACGGGCGGCCGTCCCGGGTGGCGTGGTGCCGGGCCACATCCAGCACCACGCCATCCCGGGCGAGCACCGGCGGAAGCGCCGGGGTGGACCGCCGCCCGAGGGCCTGCACCCGGGCGACCAGTTCGGCGAAGGCGAACGGCTTGGTGAGGTAGTCGTCCGCGCCGAGGCCGAGACCCTCCACCCGGTCCCGGATGCCAGCCGCCGCGGTGAGCAGCAGCACCCGGGTGCCGACGGCGGAGCCGGCGATACTGCGGCACACCTCGTCGCCGGTGTGGCCGGGCATGTCCCGGTCCAGCACCGCCACGTCGTACCTGTTCACGCCGATCCGCTCCAGCGCACCGTCACCGTCGTAACAGACGTCGACGGCCATCGAGAACCGCCGTAGCCCCTCGGCCACGGTGTCCGCCAACAACCTCTCGTCGTCCGCCACCAACACCCGCACGATTCCGCTCCCCCGTGGTTCGCATTGCCCGCATACCGTCGCAGGCCCGGGTTAAGGGTTCTGTAAGCACCCGCCGGAGCCATCCTCCACGCCGTCATCCGGCCGACAAACCGCCGCTACCAGGAGCTGCCGCCTTCCTCCCCGTCAAACGCGGTGTGCGTCGTGCGTCCCGGACGCTTTCGGCAGTTGGCGATCAGACGTGAGCTGCGTCACGATGGGGCCGAGGAGGTCGCCGATGGCTGACCCGTGGCTCGCCCTGGAATTCGGCGTCGATCCGGTGGAACGGATCGCGCAGGTCGGCGCCGCCCACGAAGCATTCCTCACCGGCGCCGCACCGCATCGGGTGCGGGACGTGGTCCGCCGGTCCTGGGAACGCTCGGCACGGCTCGACCCCGAGGCCACCCCGCCTGTCGACCTGGCCGACGACGTCCTGGCCGCATACCGGGCCGCCCACCCGTTGGCCCGGGTGCTGCCGCTGTTCCGTGACCTGCTCGGCGGCACCGCCCAGGACGGCGCGCACCTGATGGCGGTCTGCGACGCGTACGGGCGGCTGCTCTGGGTCGAGGGGCATCCGGGTGTGCTCCGGCATGCCGAGCGCATGAACTTCGTGCCCGGCGCCCGCTGGGACGAGACGCACGCCGGCACCAACGCGCCCGGCACCGCGCTGGCCGTCGACCACAGCGTGCAGATCTTCGCCACCGAACATTTCAGCCGCCCCGTGCAGCGCTGGACCTGCGCCGCCGCGCCGATCCACGACCCCACCACCGGACGGCTGCTCGGCGCGATCGACATCACCGGCGGGGACCACCTGGCCAACCCGCACAGCCTGGCGCTGGTCCGTGCCACCGCCCGAGCCGCCGAGGCGCAACTCGCCGTCGACCGACCGGCGCAGCCTGGTGTCGCCACGGTGACCGCGCTCGGCCGCGACGAGGCGGAGCTACGAATCGACGGCCGGGTGATCCGGCTCGGCCGCCGACACAGCGAACTACTGGTGCTGCTGCTGCACCACCCGGAGGGGCGTACCGGCGAACAGCTCGGCCTCGACCTGTACGGCGACGACCGGCTCCACCCGGTCACAGTGCGCGCCGAGCTGTCCCGGTTGCGCCGGGTGCTCGGCGCCGAGTTGCTCGACTCCCGCCCGTACCGGTTGCGCGGCACCATCCACGCCGACTTCACCACCATCACCCGATTGCTGGACCTGGGCGATCCGGTGGGAGCCCTCGACGCGTACTCCGGGCCTCTGCTGCCCAGCTCGGACGCGCCGGGAGTGACGCGACTGCGCCGGCTGATCGACGGCCAGCTCCGCGCGGCGGTGCTGGCCGCCGCGGACCCGGCGCTGCTCGCGGCCTGGACCGCGACGCCGGCCGGCGTCGACGACCTGGCCGCGTGGCAGGCCCTGGCGCGGGCGTTGCCGGTGGCCGCGCCGCGCCGGCCCCTCGCGCTGGCCCGCATCGACCAGCTCTCCGGTGAGTACGACCTTCCGCGCGCAACGTGGCTGCAACGTTCCTGAAACTACCGTCGCCGTCGGCACACCCGCACAACGACGGCGGAGGTAACCATGACGCGCTACGACGCGCCCACCCACTGGCAGACCCGTTACGACCACTTCATCGGCGGCGAGTACGTCAAGCCGCACGGTGGTGACTACTTCGAGAACCCCACCCCGGTCACCGGGCAGACCTTCACCGAGGTCGCCCGGGGCACCGCCCCCGACGTGGAGAAGGCCCTGGACGCCGCGCACGGCGCCGCCGACGCGTGGGGGCGGACCTCGGTGGCCGAGCGGGCGCTGATCCTCAACCGGATCGCCGACCGCATGCAGGACAACCTGGAATCGCTCGCCATCGCCGAGAGCTGGGAGAACGGCAAGCCGGTCCGGGAGACCCTCGCCGCCGACATCCCTCTCGCCATCGACCACTTCCGCTACTTCGCCGGGGCGATCCGTGCGCAGGAGGGCTCGCTCGGCGAACTCGACGACGACACAGTGGCCTACCACTTCCACGAGCCGCTCGGCGTGGTCGGGCAGATCATCCCGTGGAACTTCCCGATCCTCATGGCAACCTGGAAGCTGGCGCCCGCGCTCGCCGCCGGCAACGCCGTGGTGCTCAAGCCGGCCGAGCAGACGCCCGCGTCCATCCACTACTGGCTGTCGCTGGTGGCGGACCTGCTGCCGCCGGGCGTGCTCAACATCGTCAACGGCTTCGGCGTGGAGGCCGGCAAGCCGCTGGCATCCTCGCCCCGGGTCGCGAAGGTCGCGTTCACCGGCGAGACCACCACCGGGCGGCTGATCATGCAGTACGCCAGTGAGAACATCAAACCCGTCACCC
Source organism: Micromonospora sp. DT68 (assembly GCF_049847245.1). Taxonomy (NCBI): domain Bacteria; kingdom Bacillati; phylum Actinomycetota; class Actinomycetes; order Micromonosporales; family Micromonosporaceae; genus Micromonospora; species Micromonospora sp. DT68. Next base: position 516,932 of record NZ_JBNCNZ010000001.1, on the reverse strand, counting down.
TTGAGCTGGGCGGCAAGAGCCCGAACATCTTCTTCGACGACGTCAGCGCCGCCTCCGACGACTTCCTGGACAAGGCGCTCGAAGGCTTCACCATGTTCGCCCTCAACCAGGGCGAGGTCTGCACCTGCCCGTCCCGGGCGCTGATCCAGCAGGGCCACTACAGCGATTTCCTGGACGCGGCAGTGGCGCGCACGAAGGCGATCGTCGCCGGACACCCGCTGGACACCGACACGATGATCGGGGCGCAGGCCTCCAACGACCAGTTGGAGAAAATCCTGTCCTACCTGGACATCGGCCGGCAGGAAGGCGCCAAGGTGCTGACCGGAGGAGCGCGCGCCGACCTCGGCGGCGAACTGTCCGGCGGCTACTACGTGCAGCCCACCATCTTCGAGGGCGACAACTCGATGCGCATCTTCCAGGAGGAGATCTTCGGGCCGGTCGTGTCGGTGACCTCGTTCGCCGACCTCGACGACGCCGTGAAAATTGCCAACGACACCCTGTACGGGCTCGGCGCGGGCGTGTGGAGCCGGGACATGAACACCGCGTACCGGGCCGGGCGTGCCATCCAGGCCGGTCGAGTGTGGACGAACTGCTACCACGCGTACCCGGCGCACGCCGCGTTCGGCGGGTACAAGCAGTCCGGCATCGGGCGGGAGAACCACAAGATGATGCTGGAGCACTACCAGCAGACCAAGAACCTGCTGATCAGCTACTCCACCAAGAAGCTCGGCTTCTTCTGATGAGCGACACATCCGTCGGCGGCGCGGTGCCAGGGTCACCTGGTGCCGCGGCGCCTCGGTCACCGGATGCCGCGGTGCCAGGGTCACCTGGTGCCGCGGTGCCGGGTGCGGCGTCTCCAGTCGCTCTGACCCCTGCGGCGGCCGAGCTGATCCGGTCACTGCGGGGGCGGCACGGGCCGCTGATGTTCCACCAGTCCGGCGGCTGCTGTGACGGCAGCGCCCCGATGTGCTACCCGGCGGGCGAGTTCCGTACCGGCTCGTCCGACGTACTACTCGCCTCGCTCACGGTCGACGAGGTGCCCGAGCCAGTCGAGTTCTGGATCTCGAAGTCCCAGTGGGAACTGTGGAAACACACGAGGCTCACCGTCGACGTGGTCCCAGGCCGAGGCAGCGGCTTCTCCCTGGAAGCCCCAGACGGCGTCCGCTTCCTAATCCGCTCCCACCTAGCCCCCTAACCCACCCCACCCCACCCCTCCCTCCCGCCCCTCACCTCACCTCGCCCCCGCCCCGCCCCCGCCCCCGCTTTTCCGGGCCCCGTCCGCCCCGCCCTGCCGCGTCGATCATGGAGTTGTGGTGGGCGCTGGATGACTAGTTGCACCTTTTGTGAGGCACCACAACTCCATGATCGACGGGCGGCGGCTGGTCAGGCCAGGAGCCCGGAGGTCGGGGGTCGGGAGGGCGGGGTCGGGTCGGGGGTCGGGAGGGCGGGGGCGGGTTGGGTTACGGGTGGAGGAGGAGAGGAGCGAGGGTGGCGATGATGTGTGCTGGGCGGCGGTAGAGGTCCAGGTCGGTGAAGTGGCGCATTTGCCAACCGTTGGCGGCGAGCCAGTTCATCCGGGACCGATCACGCCGGAGCCGGTCACGGTCCAGGTGGGACGAGCCGTCGTACTCGACTCCGACCCTGCGTTGCCGGTAGCCAAGGTCAAGGCGGTACAGCGGTATCCCGTTGCCGTCGGGGACCCAGAGCTGCGGCTCCGGCGGCGGGAGTCCTCCATCGATCAACACCAGCCTGAGCTGGCTTTCCTGTCGACACTCCGCGCGAGGGTCGGCACGTGGCACGAGCTCGCGCGCCTGGCATACGCCGCGCAGGCGTTCGTGCCGATCGACTTCGATCCGAAGTTCCTCAGGTCGGCAGGCGCCGACGCGAAGGCACAGGTCCAGTAGCGGCATCGCGTCCATCCGACGCATTGATCGGGCCAGGTCGACCGCACACCGGGCGGCGGGAGCACAAGGCACTCCGCCCAGTAGCACCGGGTCGCGCACGGGCAGAACCGCCTCGTGGGCAACGACCCCCCGGATGTGCGGAACGCTCTCCCCGGCCGGCACGATTATGTGGACGTCGGCGCTGCGGGCGTCGCCGAAGCCGTGCAACTGCGCGCCGGTATGGAAGCCGACGACCGCACTGTCAGGCAGCCGCCGAAAGATCGCGGGCAGGTGCTTCGGCGAGTACGCCGAGGGCGCGTAGACGCTCCGCGACAACCGGCGCAGCCTGGACTGCTCTGCCAGCCTCCGCACCTGTTCCCGACTGAGGCCCGCAGCGAGCAGCTCCGAGTATCGAAAAAGGCCCTCCGTCATGCCTGAGAATCTGCAGCCAAACCTGGGGATCCGGCGCCCCCAACTCGGCACCTTGTGGATAACCACCGCCCCTGTGCACAACCCCCAATCAAACGCCATCCGTGCTATGGCCCCGAGCCCCGTTCCCGTCGATCATGGAGTTGTGGTGCCGGACAGAGGCCGCAAATCGGTGCTGACCGCCCACCACAACTCCATGATCGACGCAAGCGGGGCGGGGCGAGGCGGGGGCAGGGCTGGGCTGGTGTTGGTTGGGGATTAGTCGCAGCCGTAGCCGTCGTTGTCGCGGTCCAGGTCGTAGATGTCGATGCCGATGACCTTGACGACTCCGCTGACGTAGGCAGGACCGTTGCCGCTGCCTCCTGCGCAGTCGACATCGCTGGCAATGGGTACGCAGGGGGTGTAGTTCGGGTCGCACTTGGATGACTGCGCCTTCTTGGTACCGATGGCGACGACCTGGGTAACCGGCTGCTTCGTGACCGTGGACTTGACCAGCTTCTTGCCCGTCTGCACCCCGTCGGTGGTGGTCACCTCGTAGGTCAGGGTCCGGATGCCGTTGGCGCCCTTGGTCCGTACGACCCGCTTGCCCTCGGCCAGGGACGAATCCTTTACGGTCCGCTCGCCGTGTCGGATCGTGGCCCGCTCCGTCACGGTCGAGACCTGCACCACCGGCGCGGGCGCAGCACTGGACGGGGACGGCGGGGCCGACGGTTCGGCCGCGGCGGAGGGTGCGATGGAGGGTGCGGCAATCGGCGGCACCGCCTGCGCGGGGGCCTCGGTCGGCTCGGCCGGCGCCGCCAGGATGGGCTGCTGCGCTTCGTCGGCCGCGGTATTGGTGCGGCCGGGCGTCGGCTCGCCGACCATCGCGCCGACGATCGCGCTGCCGGCGCAGCAGAGCAGTAGGAACGACAGTGCGATCGAGCCGAGGATCACGGCGACTCGACTCGCGGGACTGGCCCGGCGGAACCAGTTCGGTCGGGGCCCGGACGACGGTGCGTGCGGCGGGCCAGGAAACGGCGGTGGATGCATCGTCACGGCGATGAGTGTCGTCGCAAATACTTTGTGCAATATCCACCGTCGTGCTCGTCATGTGTGCCGCCTGATCCACACCGGACGTTCATCGGCTACCACCAGTGCCACGCATCGGTGACGGTCAGCGCCGAACACGGCATTCCGGGCCGCCCCACGGCCAAGACTGAAAGCCGAACGGGCAACCCGTACATGCAGCAAAGGCATAAATCGTCACGCATCAAGCGAACCTACGGCGGATACGCCGAGGTCGCCCGGGAGCCGCCGATGACGTGTCGGGTTGGCGTCACTGCGGCGGTCAGCGGGGTTCAGGGTGGGCTTGTGCGGGTTCAGCCCTGAACCGGACGACGGGTGATCGCGGCGGACGGGTGGCGTTCGGCCCATTCATGATTCCGCTCCTCCAACCCCCACGGCGAGCCGTACGCGGTCAGCAGGTCGAGGAACGGCACTGGGGGTAGCGCCTCCGGGCCCAGCACCCCGACGCCGGACCAGACGCCGTCGGCCAGCAGTTCCAGTGCCACGACCGGGTTGACCGCCGTCTGCCACACCACTGCCTGGTGGCCGTACTCCCGCATCGACCACTCGTTGTCGACCACGTGGTAGAGGTAGACCTCGCGGGGCTGCCCGTCGCGGCCGAGGCCGCGCACCCAGGTGCCGGCGCAGGTCTTGCCGCGCATCCGGTCGCCTAGCGTTGCCGGGTCGGGCAGGCTGGCGGCCACCACGTCGCGCGGGGACACGTCGACGCCGCGTACCCGCACGGGCGTGGTCGCGTCCAGGCCGAGCTTGTGCAGCGTCTTGAGCACCTCGATGAACTCGTCGCCGAGGCCGTACTTGAAGGTGACCTTCCGGGCGTCGACCCAGCGCGGGATGAGCAGCACCTCTTCGTGTTCCACGTTTACGCACTCGACCGGTCCGATGCCCTCGGGGAAGTGGAACACCTCCGGCTCGCTGAACGGCTCCGTGGTGTACCAGCCCCGGCCCTTCTCCCAGATCACTGGCGGGTTGAGGCACTCCTCGATGGTGGTCCAGATGGAGAAGGAGGGCGCGAAGTCGTAGCCGTCGACGGTCAGGTTCGCGCCGTCGCGGACGCCGATCTCGTCGATCTCACTGAACAGTTCGTCGGCGGCATAGCGGGCGAAAACGTCGGACAGGCCCGGTTCGACGCCGATGCCGCACAGCGCCATCCGGCCGGCGTCGACCCACCGGTCCGCGACGGCGAACTGTTCGTCGCCGAGCTTTACCCCGGTCTCGGAGTACGGAAGGGCGGGGTGCGGGTGCGACAACGACATCGCCATGTCCAGGTAGTCGGCCCCGGCCGCGAACGCGCCGTCGAAGATCGGCATGACGAAGCGCGGGTCGACAGCGTTGAGCACGTGGGTGATCCGGTGCTCCCGGCAGAGCGCCGCGACCGCGTCTGCCGAGGAGGCGTCCAACCGGGCGGCGACGAAGCGGTCACCGTGCCCGCTGATCGCGCGGCTGGCCCGGTCCCGGTCGTAGTCGGCGACCACAATCGTCTCGAAGAAGCTGCGGCGGGCGGCGATGGCGACGGCTGCGGACCCGACGCCACCGGCACCGATGAGCAGGATACGCATCAGGAATCGAACCCCAAACCAAGACGATCGAGGGTACGCAGCCACAGGTCGCGCCGGCCCTCGCGTGCGTCGGCGCGGGCCATCGACCGGCGGGTGAGGTTGATGCCGATCGCCCGGATGGGTTCCGGTGGGAACGGCAACGGCTTGCGGCGTACCAGGTCGAGCCGGATCAGCGGGGTGTTCCCGCCGTCGAGCAGGTCGAGCAGCACCCGGGCGGAGAAGCGTGTGGCGCCGACACCGAGCCCTGTGTAGCCGGCCGCGTACGCCAGTCGGCCGTCGAAGGCGGTGCCGTAGAACGGGCAGAACCGGGTGCAGGTGTCGATGACGCCGCCCCAGCGGTGGCTGAAGTGCACGTCGGCGAGCTGCGGGAACGTGGTGAAGAAATGCTCGGCGAGGGTGGTGAAGGTGGCCGGGCGCTGCTCCAGCTCGGGGGCGACCCGGTTGCCGTAGTGGTAGACCGCGTCGTAGCCGCCGAAGAGAATCCGCCCGTCGGTGGTCATCCGGTAGTAGTGGAACTGGTTGCCGGTGTCCGCCAGCCCCTGCCTGTTGCGCCAGCCGATCGCGTCCCGCTGGGCTGGAGTGAGTGGCTCGGTCATCAACACGTGGTCGTAGACCGGCACCACGTACGCGCGCAGCCGGCGCAGCAGCGGCGGAAACGCGTTGGTGGCCAGGACGACCCGCCGCGCCCGCACCGATCCGGGCCGCCCACCGGCGGCGGGATCGCCGGCGTCTGCGCCGAGGGTGGCGGCACGCAGCGCAGCGCCGTCGGCGCGCAGCCCGGTGACCCGGGTGTGCTCGTGCACCCGCACGCCGAGGTCGAGGCAGGCGCGGCGCAGACCCCACGCCAGCTTCGCCGGGTCCACCATTGCCACCCGGTCGGCGTCGAACATCCCACCCAGGTACGTCGGTGAGTCGACCTCGGCGCGCACCTCGTCCCGGTCGAGCAGCCGTACCCGGTGGCCGTACCGGCGGGCCAGCTCCGCGTCGGCGGCCAGCCCGTCGAGTTGGTACGGCTCGACGGCGACGGCAAGCTCGCCGGTACGTTCGAAGTCGCAGTCGATGTCGTGGTCGGCGACTGTGGCGGCGATGGCGTCCAGGTTTTCCCGGCCGAGGCGTTCCAGCTCGCCGACCTCGTCGGGGAAACGCTCGACGCCGTTGGCGAGCCCGTGGGTGAGCGACGCCGCGCAGAACCCGCCGTTGCGCCCGGACGCGGCCCAGCCGCAGGTGCCGGCGTCGACAAGCAGGACATCGCGGTCGGGGTTCGCCTGCTTGGCCAGCAGTGCTGCCCAGAGCCCGCCGTACCCGCCGCCGATCACGAGCAGGTCGGCGGTCTGCGGGCCGACGAGTGGCGGCAGCGGGTCGGGGCGGTCGGGACGGTCCAGCCAGTACGGCACGGGTGCCGCGTCGGCGAGCGCCCTGTCGACCTGCGGAAGGGTCATGACCGAAGACCTGTCGGACGACCCACCGCCGGGCTCATGACGACCGGCGCGGTTGAGGTGCCGTACGGGCCAGCAGGTTGGCGCGGCGGGCCCGTCGCCCCCGCAGCGAGCTGAGCCCGACCAGCAGCAGGGCGATCACGAACATCGCGGTGCCGATGACGTTCACCTGCGGTGGGATGCCCCGCTGGGCGGCACCCCAGACGTACATCGGGAACGTGACTGTGGTGCCGGCGTTGAAGTTCGTGATGATGAAGTCGTCGAAGCTCAACGAGAAGGCCAGCAACGCGGCGGCGACGATGCCCGGCAGCACCAGCGGCAGGGTGATCCGTCGGAACGTCTGCCACTCGCTCGCGTACAGGTCCATGGCGGCTTCCTCCAGCCGCCGGTCCATCCCGGCAAGCCGCGCCTTCACCGTCACCACGACGAACGACACGCAGAACATGACGTGCGCGATGACGACGGTCCAGAAGCCCAGGGGTACGCCCGCCGACACGAACAGCGCCAGCAGCGACGTGCCCATCACCAGTTCCGGGGTGGCCATCGGCAGGAAGATCAGCACGTTGACGCCGGACCGACCCCGGAATCGGTGCCGGACCAGCGCGAACGCCATCAGGGTGCCGAGCACTGTGGCGGCCACTGTGGAGATGAAGCCGATCTGCACGCTGCGGACCACCGCGTCGCACATGTCGGAGGTGGCGCACGGCTGCCGCCAGTTGTCCAGCGTGAACTCGTTGAAGTCGTACGACAGGCGACTCGACGGACGGTTGAACGACAGCCCCGCCACCACGAGGATCGGCAGCGCCAGATAGCCGAGCACCAGCAGCGCGACGATCATCACCCAGCGGTCAGCAAGCCAGCGCGACACCCTCACCAGAGCCGCCTTCCATTCGCGACTGCGGGGCTCCGCTGCGCTGCACTCCTCGCGCTCATCACAGCCTCCTTGGATTCGCGACTGCGGGGCTCCGCTGCGCTGCACTCCTCGCGCTCATCACAGCCTCCTTGGATTCGCGACTGCGGGGCTCCGCTGCGCTGCACTCCTCGCGCTCATCACAACACCTCGTCCGTGCCGGCCCTGCGCAGATACCCGAAGACCACAGCGAGGATCGCCGCCATCAGCAGGAACGACAGCGCGGCGCCCTGCGGGTAGTCCAGCCGCACCAGGAACGCCGAGTCGATGACGTTGCCGATCATGTACTCGTTGGGGGTACCGAGCAGTTCGGCATTGATGTAGTCGCCGCTGGCCGGAATGAAGAACAGCAACGTGCCGGCGACGAGGCCGGGCATGGACAGCGGCAGCGTCACCCGGCGGAACGCCTGCACCGGGCTCGCGTACAGGTCACTCGCCGCCTCCAGCAGCCGGTGGTCCAGCCGCTCCAGGCTCGCGTACAGCGGCAGCACCAGAAACGGCAGGAAGTTGTACGTCAGCCCGAGCACCACGGCGAACGGGGTGGCAAGCAGTCGACCGTCCGGGCCGAGCAGGTGTACGTCCCGCAGCAGGCCGACAAGCGCACCGTTGTCCGACAGGATCGTCTTCCAGGCCAGTGTGCGGACCAGGAAGCTTGTGAACATCGGCGCGACCACACACACCAGCAGCAGGTTCTTCCACCGGCCGGCCTTCTGCGCGATGGCGTACGCCAGCGGGTAGCCCAGCAGCAGCGCCAGCACCAGGGCCACGAAGGCGTAGCCGAACGAGCGCAAAAACTGCGGCCAGTACGCCTGCACCACGTCCGGGTAGTTGCCGAACGCCCACGTCATCGCGTAGCCGGTGGAAAGCGAACCGTTGGGGTCGTACAGGCTCGCGGCGGCGAGTTGCAGCAGCGGCACACCGAAGAACACCAGCAGCCAGGCCGCACCGGGCAGCAGCAACAGGTACGGCAGCAGCCGGTACCGCCCGGGCCGAGGCGCCGGTGGTGGGGCCGGAGCCTTCCCCGATCTGGTGGGCGCCAGAAGGGTCATGACGACGCGCCGACCGGCTCGTCGAGAACCGGCGTGGTCCGGTCGGTGTCGGCGGCGTCGCGGGGCAGCAGGAAAGCGTGCCGCGGATCCCAGTACGCCACCGCTTCGCTGCCGACCGCCACCTGAGCCGAGGTTCCGCTGTTCGCCGCGAAGACCGACAGTTCGGTGCCCCAGCCGGTGCGCAGCAGGTACTGCGTGCTGACCCCCACGTAGGAGGCATCGGTGACGACCCCTGTGACGTGCTGATGGCCGGCGGGCACCTGGTCGGCGGAGCCGACCAGGTGGAGCTTCTCCGGGCGTACCCCAAGGTGGACCGGACCTCGGTCGGCCCGGACCCGGCCGGCGGGCACCGAGAAACGCGCGCCGTGCGCCGTCACCGCGACCTCTTCGCCGCTGGTCCCGGCGGCCTCGGCGGCGAGCAGGTTGGACTGGCCGAGGAAGTTCGCCACGAACGCGGTGGCCGGGAACTCGTAGATGTCGGCCGGGGCGCCGAGCTGTTCGATACGGCCGGCGTTCATCACCGCTACGGTGTCGGCCATCGTCATGGCCTCCTCCTGGTCGTGCGTCACGTGCACGAAGGTGATGCCCACCTCGGTCTGGATCCGCTTCAGCTCGATCTGCATCTGCCGGCGCAGCTTCAGGTCGAGTGCGCCCAGCGGCTCGTCGAGCAGCAGCACCTGCGGCTGGTTGATCAGCGCACGGGCCAGCGCGACCCGCTGCTGCTGGCCGCCGGAGAGCTGGGCCGGGCGGCGATCGCCGAAGCCGTCGAGCTGCACCAGTGACAGCATCCGCAGGACCTCGTCGTTTACCGAGCGGATCCCGCGCCGACGCAGCCCGAAGGCCACGTTCTCGAAGATGCTCAGGTGTGGAAAGAGCGCGTAGCTCTGGAACACCGTGTTGACTGGCCGTTTGTACGGCCGCAGCCGGGCGATGTCGCGGTCGCCGAGCAGCACCTGACCGCTCGTCGGCTCCTCCAGCCCGGCGATCATCCGCAGGGTGGTGGTCTTGCCGCAGCCGGACGCGCCGAGCAGCGCGAAGAACGACCCCTGTTCGATGCTGAGGCTGAGATCGTCGACGGCGGTGAAGATGCCGAAGCGCTTGGTGAGGTTGGCAAGGCGCAGGTCGCCCGCCGGTGTCTCGCGCGCCATTCCCGTCACGCCCCGATGACCTGCTGGAACTTGCCTTCGTACTCTTTCTCCTGCTTCTCGTCCAGGGTCATGAACACCTTGGACTTCGACAGCAGCGCCTCGTCGGGGAAGATCAGCGGGTTGGCGGCGAGCTCGGGGTCGATCTTCTCCATCTCGGCCTGGGCGCCCTTGACCGGGCAGATGTAGTTGACGTACGCGGCGAGCTTCGCGGCGACGGCCGGCTCGTAGTAGTAGTTGATCAGGGCCTCGGCGTTGCCCTTGTGGGTGGCCTTGTTGGGAACCATCATGTTGTCGCTGAACAGCATCGCGCCGGAGTCGGGGGCGACGAACTGCACCTTCGGGTTGTCACCGGCGAGCTGGATGACGTCGCCGGACCAGCCGATGCACGCAGCGATGTCGCCCTTGGCCAGGTCGGGTGCGTAGTCGTTGCCGGTGAACTTGCGGATCTGTCCGGAGTCGACTGCCTTCTTGAGCTTGTTGAGCGCGTCGTCGAACTGGGCGCTCGTGAAGTTCGACGGATCGTGGCCGCCCGCGCCGAGCAGCAGGCCCATGGTGTCGCGCATCTCGCTGAGCGCCGTCACCTTGCCCTTGAGGTCGGGCCGGGTCAGCAGCTCGTCGACGGTCCGCAGCTCCTTCGTGACGCTGCCGTTGTACGCCAACCCGGCGAGGCCGGACTGCCACGGGATGGCGATCCGGTTCTCGGCGTCGAAGGAGCGGCTGACAAGCGACGGCAACAGGTTTGCCTGGACATTCGGGATCTTCGCCGGGTCGAGCTTCTGGATCCAGCCGAGCCGGATCATCCGCGCCGCCATCCAGTCGGTCAGGACGATGATGTCCCGGTCGGTGCTCTGGCAGGCGGCTAGCTGATTCTGGACCTTGCCGAAGAACTCGTTGTTGTCGTTGATGTCCTCGGTGTAGGTGACCTGGATTCCGCTCTTCGCGATGAACCCGTCCAGGCTGGGCCTCTTGGACTCGTCAGCTTCGTCGACGTCCATGTACTGCGGCCAGTTGGAGAAGGCAAGCTTCTTCTCGGTGCCGGACAGGTCCTCGCTGACGCAGCCGGCCTCGGTCTGCTGCGCACCCTTGGTGCCGCAGCCTGCGAGGCTGCCGCCCGCGGCCAGCAGAGCGGCGGAACCGAGAGTGCCGGTGAGCAGTCCACGCCGGGAGAGGGGCCGAAAGGGGGTACGCATGACGACTCCTAGGGGGGTCAGTGCCATGGACGACTGATCCTGGCATGAGGAAACCTCTCTTACAAGGGATTCCGTTGTGGGAATAGCGATGCACGACGAAATACGCCAGACTGCGCGGTGATACACGCGCGACATCACGATTCGGGACATGGGGAGCGCACGATGACGAACCGGCAGCACGAAAACGGCAGCGGCGGCCGACGCGTCGCTGTGCGTGACGGCGCCAATCACGCTCTGCTTGACGATGTGGCCAAGCAGATCATCGAACAGCTCCAGGAGGACGGCCGCCGGCCGTACGCCACGATCGGCAAGGCGGTAGGACTCTCCGAGGCGGCGGTCCGCCAGCGGGTGCAACGGCTCCTCGACTCCGGCGTCATGCAGATCGTCGCCGTGACCGACCCCCTCCAACTGGGCTTCCCCCGCCAGGCAATGATCGGCCTGCGTACCGACGGCGACTTGGAGTCCGTGGCCGACCGGCTCGCCGAACTCGACGAGGTCGACTACGTGGTCATCACCGCCGGCTCGTTCGACCTGCTCACCGAGGTGGTCTGCCGCAACGACGACCACCTCCTGGAGATCCTGCAACGGCTACGTGCCGTGCCCGGCGTGGTCTCCACCGAGGCGTTCGTCTACCTCAAGCTCCGCAAGCAGACCTACACCTGGGGTACGGCCTGAAGCCCACGCCGCCCCTTTGCTCGATCCGCGGCTGATCCATTCGACAGCGCCGACCTGACCCGGACCGGGTAGGCACCGCTCACGTCCTTTGCTCTGCTTCAACCGGCGCAACACCCCGTGTCCGAATACCGGACGCGCGCTGGTGCGTCCGTTGAAGCAGAGCAAAGGATGCCGAACAGGGGTCAGCGGGCGACCGCCGGGCATTGAGCGGGCGACGACGGGCAGGGCTGACACTCGGTGCGGATTCCGTCGTTCCCAGGTCTCTTTCTCGCCGAATCCGTCGCCATTGAGCCTCCACGCTACTGATCGCACTTGCCATTCCGGGCTCGGCTGTGCGATAACCGTGGTCAGAGCGGCCGGTCTCACCTCGTCGACCGGCCCGACGACCGATGGGGCTGACATGGCCAACGCCACCGACCACCTCTGGATGCACTTCACCAGGATGGCGAGCTACTCCGCCGGTGAGGTGCCGACAATCGTGCGCGGCGAGGGCGCGTACGTGTGGGACGCGCAGGGCCGCCGCTACCTCGACGGGCTCGCCGGGCTCTTCGTCGTCAACGCCGGCCACGGTCGCACGGAGCTGGCCGAGGCCGCCGCCAAGCAGGCCGGCGAGCTCGCCTACTTCCCGCTCTGGTCGTACGCCCACCCGAAGGCCGTCGAGCTGGCCGAGAAGATCGCCTCGCTCACCCCCGGCGACCTGAACCGGGTCTTCTTCACCACCGGCGGTTCGGAGGCGGTGGAGGCGGCGTGGAAACTGGCCCGTGCCTACTTCAAGCGCACCGGCAGGCCCAACAAGTACAAGGTGGTCAGCCGGTACATCGCGTACCACGGCACCTCGATGGGCGCCCTGTCGATCACCGGCCTGCCCGGCATCAAGAGCGACTTCGAGCCGCTGGTGCCCGGCGGGATCAAGGTGCCGAACACCAACTTCTACCGGGCGCCCGAGCACGGCGACGATCCCGAGGCGTTCGGCCGCTGGGCCGCCGACGAGATCGGCCGGGCCATCGAGCGGGAAGGGCCGGACACTGTCGCCGCGGTCTTCCTGGAGCCGGTGCAGAACTCCGGCGGCTGCTTCCCACCGCCCCCCGGCTACTTCGAGCGGGTCCGGGAGATCTGCGACGCGTACGACGTGCTTCTCGTCTCCGACGAGGTGATCTGCTCCTGGGGCCGGCTGGGCGAATACTTCGGCGCGGTGCGCTACGGCTTCCAGCCGGACATCATCACCACCGCCAAGGGCATCACCTCCGGATACGCCCCGCTCGGCGCGATGATCGCCAGCGACCGGCTGATGGAGCCGTTCCTCACCGAGACCGGAATGTTCGCCCACGGGGTGACGTTCGGCGGCCACCCGGTCTCCTGCGCGGTGGCCCTGGCCAACCTTGAGGTCTTCGCCCGCGAGGACCTCATCGGCCACGTACGGGCCAACGAGGGCTCCTTCCGGGCCACCCTGGAGAAGCTGTACGACCTGCCGATCGTCGGCGACGTCCGGGGCGACGGCTACTTCTACGGCATCGAGTTGGTCAAGGACAAAACGTCGCGGGAGACCTTCGACGAGGCCGAGTCGGAGCGGCTGCTGCGCGGCTTCCTTTCCACAGCGTTGTTCCAGGCGGGCCTCTACTGCCGGGCCGACGACCGGGGTGACCCCGTCATCCAGCTCGCGCCGCCGCTGATCGCCGACCAGCGGCACTTCGACGAGATCGAGCAGATCCTGCGCGCGGTGCTCACCGAGGCATGGACGCGGCTCTGAACGGCGACCCCGCCGAGGGCTACCGGGGCCTGTCGTACTGGCTGTCCACGTTGGACGGGCCGCTGGCCCCACGGCCCGCGCTGGCAGGTGACACCGACGCCGACGTGGTGATCGTGGGCGCCGGCTACACCGGGCTGTGGACGGCGTACCACCTGGCCCGCGCGGACCCTGCGCTGCGTGTCACGGTGCTGGAGAAGGAGATCGCCGGGTACGGCGCGTCCGGCCGCAACGGCGGCTGGTGCTCCGCGCTGTTCCCCACGTCGCTGACCGGGCTGGCCCGTCGACACGGCCGGGACGCCGCCGTCGCCATGCAGCGGGCGCTGCACGGGACGGTGCGCGAGGTCGACCAGGTGGTCACGGCGGAGGGCATCGACTGCGACTGGGCCGACGGGGGCACTGTCACACTGGCCCGCACCGGTCCGCAGTTCGCCCGGGCGCGGGCCGCCGTGGGCGAGGCCCGCGCGTTCGGCTTCGGCCCGGAGCACCTGAGGGTCCTCGACGCCGAGGAGGCCGCCGCCCGCTGCGCCGCCGAGGGGGTACGCGGTGGGACGTACACCCCGCACTGCGCGGCAGTGCACCCGGCGAAGCTGGTCCGGGGTCTCGCCCGCGCTGTGGAGCGGCTCGGGGTGACCATCCACGAGGGCACCCCTGTCGTCGCGATCCGGGCCGGCTCGGCGGTGACGGCGTCCGGAACGGTGCGGGCGCCGGTGGTGGTCCGGGCCACCGAGGCGTACACGTCCACGTTGCCCGGTCAGCGGCGCACCGTGGCGCCTGTGTACTCGCTGATGGTGGCCACCGAGCCGCTCACCGACGAGACGTGGGCACGGATCGGGCTGGCCCGGCGGGAGACGTTCACCGACCTCGGGCACATGATCATCTACGGCCAGCGCACCGCCGACGGGCGGCTGGCCTTCGGCGGACGCGGTGCGCCGTACCACTTCGGGTCCCGGGTCCGGCCCGGCTACGACCGGGAGCCACGGGTCTTCGCCGCGCTGCGACGTACCCTCGGGAGGCTCTTCCCGGTGCTCGGCCCGGACGTGCCGGTGACACACACCTGGGGTGGCCCGCTGGGCGTGGCCCGGGACTGGGCCGCCTCGGTCGGTTTCGACAGGGCCAGCGGGCTGGCCTGGGCGGGCGGCTACGTCGGGGACGGGGTCGGCTCCAGCAACCTCGCCGGCCGCACGCTTGCCGACCTGATCCGTGGCCAGCGCACCGAGCTGACCACACTGCCCTGGGTCAACCACCGCTCGCCCCGCTGGGAACCGGAGCCACTGCGCTGGCTGGCGGTGAACGCCGGCCTACGGATCATGACCGGCGCCGACGAGGCCGAAGCCCGCAACGGGCGACCGTCGCGCCGGGCCGCCGCGTTCTCCCGACTCCTGGGGCACTGACCGGGTCAGTGGTTGGGCGGGATCACCCGGAGGTGGCCTCGGCGGCCGGTCTGGTGGGGGTTCTCGTGGTGCTGGTCGGGCTCCGGGGGGCGGGGAGCCGGGCGGGCGGCCTCGCGGACCGCCTCGGCCAGCGCGACCAGGTCGTCGGTGGTGGGCGGGGGCGGCTCGAACTCTCCCTCGTGCCGGACCACGTCCCAGCCTCGCGGCGCGGTCAGGCTGCGGGCGTGCGGCTCGCACAGGTCGTACGTGTGCGGCTCGGCGAACGCCGCCAACGGGCCCACGACCGCCGTCGACTCGTTGTAGACATAGGTCAATGTGGCGACCGCTTGCCGGGGGCAGCCGTTACGGGAGCAGCGCCGTGGTGACCTCACGGCGGCAGGGTATCCCCATTACCGGGTCCGGCGCATCGCTTCGCGTTGCGACACGCCCGTCGTGGTGATCACAATTCAGGGCCTCGCGCCGCGCCGCGCCACGGGAGCGGCGCTGCCGCTGACCGGCCCCGAGCGGGGGCTACCCTTTGCCTCATGACGAGCCCGGAACACCGCCGCCCCGGCCCCGGCCGGCGAGCGCACCGCGACCGGCACGGGCGTGGCCTGCGCGGGCGTCTGGTGCCGGCGACGGTCCCGCTGGCCCGCACCAAGGCCGAGGTCTTCGACGACCTGGTCCTGGACACCGTCGAGACGTTGGAGCGGCGGTTCGCCAAGGAGCTGGCCGGCGTCGAGTTCGCGGTCGAGGACGTCCCGCCGGATCTGAACGTCTACGACTCCGACGTGCTGGAGGACGGCGAGGTGCCGCTGGCCCGGCTCCTGCCGGGCCGTCCCGGTCGCCAGGAGGTACCACCACGGATCGTGTTGTACCGGCGACCGTTGGAGTTCCGGGCGATGGACCGCGAGGATCTCGCGGACCTCGTCCATGACGTGATCATCGAACAGGTCGCCAACCTGCTCGGTGTCGACCCCGACGAGTTGGCCTGAGCGGCCCCGGCCGGGGTGACCTGCCGTACGGCGGCTGAGTCGGGCGGCCCCCACCGCCCCGACCCACACCGCTCAAGCGGCTCGCCGCTTCAACTTGCGCCGCTCCCGCTCCGATAGCCCACCCCAGATGCCGAAACGCTCGTCGTGGCCCAGGGCGTATTCGAGGCATTCAGTCTTGACCTCGCAGCGCGAGCAGATCCGCTTCGCCTCCCGGGTCGAGCCGCCCTTCTCGGGAAAGAACGCTTCGGGGTCGGTCTGCGAGCACAGGGCCCGCTCCTGCCACTCCGGCGCGTTTCCGAGCAGGTCGGCCACCTCTAGCTGGCCGTCCATCAAATGCCTCCTTGTCGCGCACCGGCGTCATCGCCGCTGCAACCCCCCACGCGAAAGGCGTGCTTGTCCGTCCGGTCCGGTTTTGTTGCGTTCCGTGCGAACAACCCCATTCAAATTACACGCGTGTAATGCGTGCGCCGTCAAGCCAAACTTGATAATGGAGTCGCCCTCCCGACAGCCCCGGCCGGCCACCAGGACCGCCCGGCCTCGCAACCTGCCCTATCGATTCAGACCCCGGCCGAGTAACGCCCTCTCCGGCGAGTTGCCCGACTTTTCTGCCGTGGCGCACCGCCGACGAAGGACTGTCACCGCGACATCGACCATGGCCGCCGACCCCTCTCCACGAAGCTGATCTTGGTGGGGGACAGGTTAACGCGGCACGGCGCGGACTGCCCGTCAAGCCGTCGACAGCGATCACGCCCCGTCCACGATGTGGACGGGGCGTGATCGGAAAACGGTGGGGTACGGTCAGCCGGCAGGCCGAAAACCGCTGCTGGGCCAGACGAATTCCGCTATCCCTCCACCGTGGACAGAAACGGTGCCGACGGAAGTGTCGCCGTCCCACCAGACGGTATAAATCCCGGCGGGCAGATCGGGATAGACCGCACTGTGGAACGACCCGTCGCGCACCCGGCGTTCCCGCACCGCCGAGTGGACCCGCCGTTCGCCGTCCCGGCTGATCTCGATCTCCCGGCCGTGCAGATCCCGGCCGGTGTAGACGATCAGGGCACCGGTGTCGCCGCCCAGATCGAGGACGACACTCCCGATCTCCGAGGGCCCGTACGCGTGCTCGTGCATCAGCCGCTCCCCCGCGCCGGTCAGGCCGACGCCGGCGGGTTGTTGAACCCGTCGTACGGCGTACCCAGGTAGGGGAAGTTCGCGAGGAACGGCGCCGTCACGTCGGCCGCGCTCAACCCGGGCGTCACCGCCGCGGCCGCCGCATCCGGACGGAACGTCTTGTCGACGAGCGGAACCGTCACACCGGCGATCGCCCGCAGCGCGATGCTGACCACGTCGTCGCCGACCCGGCGCCCGTTCGGATAGCCGGCCAGATCGCCGCCGAGCACCCCGAACCGGTCCGGACGCCGAGTGGGCGGGATCGCTGTGTTGAGCCGCAACATGTCGGCCCGCACGTCGCCTGTGGCGTTGGTGAAGCCGTCGATCAGGCCCGCCGGCACACCGGTGAGCAGGATCGCCACCAGGTCCGCCCGCGCCTTCTTGGCCTTTGTGAGCTTGTCCAGGTTGGGAAAGACGTCCGGGTAGAGCGCCGGCAGCAGTGCGGCCAACTCCGGCTGCTCGACGAACTGCGCGAACCGCTTGTCCTCCGAGGGTGGCAGCGTGTTCCACAGGTCCTTCTTGGACATCGGGACGACGACCTCGTTGAACAGCGGATTACCCAGCCGCGAGACCTGGGTGAACGGGCCCGTCGACGTGTCCGCTGCCACCCTGTCACCGAGCACCCGGACCTGCCGGCGCGACGCCGAGGTCCACACCCCGATCACCGAGGCGGCGTCGGCCGCGCCGTACCTGTTGGCCCGCCGCCGCACCTGCTTCAGCGGCACCTGCACGGCGATGCTGTGCACGTTCATCCGGTCGGTGGCGTTTACCGGCTCCCCCTCGGCCTTGAAGATCCTCTTGCCCGCCACGTGCAGCTGCTGGAACGGCCGCAGCGTGCCGAGGTCGAAGATCGCTCCCAGGTCGACGAAGAAGCCGTCCGCCCGCTGGCCGGCGAACACCCGCTCCCCCGTGGACAGCGTGTAGGTGGCCTGCCGGACCAGGTCGGCGTACTTCGGGGTGGACAGCGGGCCGACATTGCACGGCGGGCAGGGCAGTTTGTGCGCGAGCCGGTGCTCCCGGCCGTCGACCACCCGGGTCAGGCTGTAGAACTGCCGACGGTTCCAGTTCTTGCTGTCCAGGGAGTCGATCGGGCCGGTGTTGTAGAGAAAACTGTTCGGATTGGTGATCTCGGTGGTGAATTCGAACCGGTAGGTGATGTCCGGACGGCCGTCACCGTCGTTGTCGATATGGATCTCGTACCGCACGTCGTCGCCGAACTCGAAGAAGTTCGGCCCTCCCGACGGGAGCTGCAACGGCACGTAGTTGGCGATCAGCGTGACAGTGTCAGGTTTGTCGGGGCTGACGAACGCGTAAAGGTCGGAGCTATCGGCGACCGGATCCTTGGCTATTTCCGGGGCCTCGCGGTGGGAAGACATGGCGGACCAACCTCACTGGGCGGGAAGCAGGGGCGGGAGGGCGAGACGTCGAGGGTCAGCGCCGGGCAGCGCGACGCACCCGGTCCGCCAGGCCGCGGTCGCGCACCTCGATCCGGGATTCACCGACGAAGACGTCCATCGTTCCGGAGGCGGCGTCGCGCAGGTGCACGACGATCGGCTCGTCGGCCCGACCCGCCGCACCTGGCGCGTTCTGCGCGGCCGACAGACCCGGCACGGTGAGCGCGGCCGCGCCGAGGGTGGCGCTGGCCGCGGCGGTCAACGTCTGCCTGCGGGTCAGTCGCGGCCACTGCCGCTTCCGCTGATCACTGGTCATGGGCAACCTTTCCGGCTGCGGCGCGAACGCGCCCGCGGGGGACGGACGGGTCCGGTGCCGCCGACCGACGCCGCCGGGCCCTGGGGGACACCGGCGGCGGTCCTCGCCGCGACCGCCACCGGCATCGCTTGGTACGGCCGGCGACGGGAAAAGGTTCGACCTCAGCGGCGAAGGTGACCGTACGCGGTCGTACGCTTGCGCGCCGGTCGTCCGGCCGCCGTGGCGATGGCCCGCAACTGCTCCTCGGTACGCGCCGAGCCGTTGTCGGAGCCCGCCATCCGGGAGATGGTCTCCTCCATCAACGTGCCGCCCAGGTCGTTGCAGCCACCCTGGAGCATTGCCACAGTGCCCTCGTCGCCGAGCTTCACCCAGGAGCACTGGATGTTGTCGATCCGGCCGTGCAGCAGCAGCCGGGACATCGCGTGCACGACCCGGTTCTCCCGCCACGTCGGCCCGGGACGGGCGATGCCGGCCAGATAGATCGGGGCGTTCGTGTGCACGAACGGCAGCGCCACGAACTCGGTGAACCCGCCGGTGCGGTCCTGCACCCCGGCCAGCACCCGGAAGTGCGCCAGCCACTGCCCGGGATGGTCGACGTGGCCGTACATCATCGTGGAGCTGGACCGGATGCCAAGCTCGTGGGCGGTGCTGACCACATCGACCCAGGCGGCGGCCGGGAGTTTGCCCTTTGTCAACACCCAGCGCACGTCGTCGTCGAGGATCTCCGCGGCGGTGCCCGGAATGGTGTCCAGGCCCGCCTCGCGTAGTTGGGTCAGCCACTCGCGGACCGGCACGCCGGCCTTGGCGGCGGCGGTGACGATCTCCATGGGGGAGAACGCGTGCACGTGCATGCCCGGCACCCGCGCCTTTACCGCCCGCACGATGTCGGCGTACCCGGTGACCGGCATCTTCGGGTCGATGCCACCCTGGAGGCACACCTCGCTGGCGCCGGCCGCCCACGCCTCCTCGGCCCGGTCGGCGACCTGCTCGACGGAGAGCCGGTACGCGTCGGCGTCACGCTCCCGCTGGGCGAAGGCACAGAAGCGGCAGCCCACGTAGCAGACGTTGCTGAAGTTGATGTTGCGGTTGACCACGTAGGTGACGTCGTCGCCGACCGTGTCGCGGCGCACGTCGTCGGCGAGCCGGCACAACTCGTCCAACGCCGGCCCGTCCGCCCCGAACAACGCGAGCGCGGCATCGGTGTGCGCGGGATCCAGCAGCGCGGCCGGGTCGTCAGCGGCGAGCCGCAGCCCGGCCCGCAAGTCGCGGTCCGCGCCGCTCCCGGCCGTCACCGGCGGTACGTCCGCACGCCGCGCCGCAGCCTCCGGGGTGACCTTGCCGGCCACCTCGGCCCAGTCGCCGTAGACGCTGTCGAAGTCACCCCGCCGATCCTCGGTCCGGCCCGTGGTGTCGATCGTGGCGTGCAGGTCGGTACGCCCGCCGAACATCTCCTCCGGCTCCTGCCACGCACGCCCCTGCGGGATGGCCGACTCGACGGCCAGACCCGACGTCGGGTCGGCCAGGGCGCCGACGTGCGGCAGCAGCCGTGGGTCAAGCCACGGGTCACCGGCGCGGACGTACTCGGGGTAGATGGTCAGCCGCTCCCGCAGCGTGAACCCGGCCAGCTCGGTGTGCCGGGCCAGCTCCTCGATCTGCGGCCAGGGACGCTCCGGGTTGACGTGGTCCGGGGTGAGCGGGGACACACCACCCCAGTCGTCGATGCCGGCCCGCAGCAGCAGGGCGTACTCCCCTGCGATGAGGTTCGGCGGTGCCTGGATGCGGGCCTTCGGGCCGAGCAGAAGCCGGGCCACCGCCACAGTGGCGGCGAGGTCGTGCAGCTCCGCGTCGGGCATGCCCCGCATCGCCGTGTCCGGCTTGGCGCGGAAGTTCTGCACGATCACCTCCTGGAGGTGGCCGTACTCCCGGTGCGCGCGGCGGATCGCGAACAGCGCGTCCACCCGCTCGGCCGGGGTCTCGCCGATGCCGATGAGGATGCCGGTGGTGAACGGCACCCCGACGCGGCCGGCGTCGTCGAGCACCCGCAGCCGGACCGCCGGCTCCTTGTCGGGCGAGCCGTAGTGCGGGCCGCCCGGCTCGGACCAGAGCCGGGTCGCCGTGGTCTCCAACATCATGCCCATGCTCGGCGCGACCGGCTTGAGCCGTTGCAGCTCCGACCAGGACAGCACCCCCGGGTTGAGGTGCGGCAGCAGGCCGGTCTCCTCGAGCACCGCCACCGCGCACGCCCGCAGGTAGTCGAGGGTGGAGTCGTAGCCGCGCTCGTCCAGCCAGCTCCGCGCCGCCGGCCAACGCTCCTCCGGCCGGTCACCGAGGGTGAACAGGGCCTCCTTGCAGCCCAGTGCCGCGCCCTCCCGGGCGATGGCCAGCACCTCGTCGCGGTCCAGGAACGGCGCCGGCAGCCGGTGCGGCACGGTGGCGAACGTGCAGTAGTGGCAGCGGTCCCGGCAGAGCCGGGTCAGCGGAATGAAGACCTTCTTCGAGTACGTGACGACACCCGGCCGGCCAGCCTCACGCAGCCCGGCGTCGCGGATCCCACCTGCGGTGCGCAGCAGCTCGTCAAGCGCGTCACCACGGGCCGACAGCAGCGCTGTCGCCTCATCGACGTCAAGCGACCGCCCGGTCGCGGCCCGGCCCAGGGCCCGTCGGACGCTCGCCTCGCTCGGGCCGGAGTGGGTGCGATCAACCATCCGCCCAGCCTAGGCGCTGCATTGCGCCGCCCCCGGTCCCGCCCCCACCGGCCCCAGCCCTTTGATCATGACGAAGCCGCCCTCGATCTCGATGCGTCAGGGCAACAACTTCATGATCGACCGGGTGGGGGCCGGCGGTGGGTGGCTCAGCGGGGTTGGGTGGGGTGCTCGCCCGGGTTGAGATACTGGGTGCGGTCGGTGTCCCCGTCGGCCGGGCGCGAGATCGCCTCGGTCGGGTCGGCGGACTCACGCGAGATCGCCTGGGTCGGGTCGGCCGACTGGTGGGAGATCGGCTCGGTCTCATCGGCCGACTGGCGGGACATCGCCTGGGTCGGGTCGGCGGACTGGCGCGGGATCGCCTGGGTCGGGTCGGCCGACGGCGGCTGCCCGAACGGCGGCGCGGGAGGCGCCGACTGCGGGGCCGGCGGCGCCGACTGCGGGGCGGCGTTCACCGGCGGCGCGGACTGCGGTGCGGTCGGGAACGGCGGCCCGGACTGCGGGAACGGCGGGGCCGACTGAGGGGCCGGCGGCGCAGACTGCGGGAACGGCGGCGCCGACTGCGGAGCCGACTGGAAGGCCGGCGCGGACTGGCCGTACTGGCCCGGGAACTGCGCCTGCGGCTGGCCGCCAGGCTGACCCGGAGCCGGCCAACCATCCTGCTGCTGACCACCCTGCTGACCCGGCCAACCGCCCTGCGGCTGACCGCCAGGCTGACCCGGAGCCGGCCAACCATCCTGCTGCTGGCCTCCCTGCTGACCCGGAGCCGGCCAGCCGCCCTGGGGCTGGCCGCCCTGCTGACCCTGGGCCGGCCAACCGCCCTGCTGCTGCGGCCAGCCCGGCTGCGGCTGCCCGTAGACACCCGGCTGGGACTTCGGCTTGGGCACGTAGAAGAGCTTGCGCCAGATGGTGAAGACCACCCAGGCGGCGACACCGAAGATGACCAGCCAGGAGAACCGGCTCAACACGCCGAGCAGCGCGTCGAGGATCTCCGCTTCGGCGAGCCGACCCACCGTCCAGATCAACATGGTGAGGGTGCCGAACAGCACGCTGAGCGCGTACTCGACAAGGGCCACCTGCGTGATCAGCTTCGCCTTCGGCACGATCGGCGAGATGTGGGTGGCCAACACCACTGCCAGCAGCGGCAGGACCACGGCCTCCACGCCGATGAACGTGAAGAAGGCACCGCCGGCACGGTCGGTGAGGTCGACGTAGTCGTTCGGAGTGAAGAGCCGGATCAGACCCACGAAGAGGAACACGGCGTTGGCGCCGAGCAAGGCGAGCGCACCCAGCTCGCGTAGTGGCTTGGTCTGCTGGCGGGCCTGGGCCGCGTCGGTGGACGCGGGCTCGGCAGGGCTGGTCACGAACTCCCCCTCGGGGCGTAATCGGACAGGGCGCACGTGAGCCTAGTCTCCCCGGGCATCGGCGGAGTGGAGGCGTCGCGTACGCGAGGATGGTCGGCATGCGCATCGTGGTTCTGGCCGGCGGCATCGGCGGCGCTCGGTTCCTGCTCGGCGTCCGGGCGTACGCCCGCGAGGTCGGCGCCGACGTGACCGCCGTGGTGAACGTCGGCGACGATCTGTGGCTGCACGGGTTGAAGGTCTGTCCCGACCTGGACAGCGTCATGTACACCCTCGGCGGCGGGGCCGACCCCGAGCGGGGCTGGGGCCGGGTCGGCGAGAGCTGGACGGTCAAGGAGGAGTTGGCGGCGTACGGGGCGGAACCGACCTGGTTCGGCCTCGGCGACAAGGACATCGCCACCCACCTGGTACGCACCACGATGCTCAACGGCGGCTACCCGCTGAGCGCGGTCACCGAAGCGTTGGCGACCCGCTGGCAGCCCGGCGTACGCCTGCTGCCGGCCACCGACGACCGGCTGGAGACCCACGCCGTCGTCAGTGACGGCGACGGCCAACGGGCGATCCACTTCCAGGAGTGGTGGGTGCGGTACCGGGCAGACATCCTCACCCACCGCTTCGTCTTCGTCGGCGCGGAAACGGCGAAGCCCGCGCCCGGTGTGCTGGAGGCGATCGGGTCGGCCGACCTGGTGCTGATCGCGCCGAGCAACCCGGTGGTGAGCGTCGCGCCGGTGCTGGCCGTACCGGGGATGCGTGAGGCGGTGGTGGACGGCCCGGCGCCGGTGGTGGGTGTTTCGCCGATCATCGGTGGGGCTCCGGTACGCGGGATGGCCGACCGTTGTCTCGACGTGCTTGGCGTCGAGTGCAGTGCGGCCGGGGTGGGCCGGCTCTACGGGGGTCGGCCGGCCGGTGGGCTGCTGGACGGCTGGCTGGTGGCCGAGGAGGACGCGGGCGCCCTGGTGCCGGAGGCGACGGTCCGCGCCCTGCCGCTGCGGATGACCGACGAGGCGGCGACGGCGGCGATGGTCCGCGCCGCGGTGGAGTTGACATGAGGCTGGAAATCCTGCCGGTGCTGGGCATCGGCCACGTGACCGAGGGCGACGACCTGGCGGCGCTGATCGCCACCGCCGCGCCCTGGCTGCGCGACGGCGACGTACTGGTGGTCACCAGCAAGATCGTCTCCAAGGCGGAGGGACGGCTTGTCGACGTCCCCGCCGACGGCCCCGAGCGGCTCACCGCGCGCGACGAGGTGCTTGCCGGAGAGACCGCGCGGGTGGTGGCCAGCCGGGGGGCGACCCGCATCGTGCAGACCCACCACGGCTTCGTGATGGCGTCCGCCGGGATCGACGCGTCGAACGTGGACAAGACCCAACTGGTGCTGCTGCCGGTGGACCCGGACGCGTCGGCCCGCGAGCTGCGGGCGGCGTTGCAGCAGCGGTACGACCTGGACGTCGCAGTGATCATCAGCGACACGATGGGCCGGCCGTGGCGCAACGGACTGACCGACGTCGCGCTCGGGGTGGCCGGGATGCCGGCGATCCGTGACCACCGGGGCGAGATCGACCCGTACGGCAACGAGCTGCAACTGACGCAGATGGCAGTGGTGGACGAGTTGGCCGGCGCCGGTGAACTCATCAAGGGCAAGTGCGACCAGGTGCCGGTGGCGGTGGTGCGGGGCTACCTGTCCGCCGCCGACGACGCCGACTCCGTCGGGGCGAAGGCGCTGGTCCGCGACGCCGCGCAGGATCTCTTCTCGCTCGGCACCGCCGAGGCCCGCGCCGCCGGGCTGGCCGACGCCGCCGCCCTTGTCGACTCGCTGAGCCCGACGCCGCCCGAGCCCGCTGCGGTGCGACGGGCGATCGAGGCGGTCGCCGAGGTGATCGCCCCCGGTACGGCCTTCACGCTGATCGACGAGACGGAGTCGCGCGCCGGTCTGATCGCCACCGTCCCCGACTGGCCGGATGACGCCACCGCCCTGGTGCTTGGCACTGCACCGACCCCTGTCGAGCCGGTCGACCTGGTCCGGTTCGGCGCAGACCTGCACCGGCTGCGCGTCGCCCTGGCCGCCGAGGGCATCGGGTCGACGCTGCTGCCCCCGCCCGCCGGCAGCCCAGCCAGCGCCACACTCGCCCTATAGGTCGGGCCTGTCCGTCCGCAGCCGTCACGGTTCGGCCGGCCGCGTGGCCTCGCGGGTCGGGCCTCCGGGCGGGGTCAGGCGTCCAGGACGGCGCGGCCGAGTGGGGTCAGCGTGTGCAGCACTGTGTTGCGGTCGCGGTGACTGACAAGCAGGCCGGCGTTGCGCAGCACTGTGGCGTGCTGGCTGGCGGCCGCCGCTGAGATGTCGAGCCGGCGGGCCACCTCGCCGGTGGTGCAGCCGTCGCCGCTGGCCTGCAACACGGCGGCCCTGGTCCGGCCGAGCAACGCCGCAAGCGACTCGCTGGTGGCCCCCGGCGCGGTGCCGTTGATCGAGGCCAGCGCGCCCAGGCGGTCCACCGGATAGACAAGGACCGGCGGCAGCTCCGGATCGAGCAGGGCGACAGGCGTGCTCGCGCAGAAGAACGACGGCACCAGCAGCAGGCCCCGGCCGCCGAGGTGCAGTTCCCGGCTGTGCGGGTAGTCGCGCACCTCCAGCACCCCGTCCTCCCAGCGCATGGCCGGCCGAAGGCTTGTCAACAGCCCTTCCATGCCCCCGTCGAGCAGGGCTCGCGTCCGGCGGGTGCGGTCCGCCGCCACCGCGGCCTGGATCCGGCCCCAGTACGGGCTGATCGCCAACGACCGGTACTGCTCCATCGAATCGGCCAGGTGTCGCAGCGCCTCGGCGTCGCCCCGGCCCAGGGCGGCAGCCGAGGAGGGCAGCGGAGTCTCGGCGGCCAGCAGGTTCAGGTCCCGCTGCAACAGCTGCGCCGGGGTGCTGCGGACCGCGTCCAGCCCGGCCTCGAAGCCGTCGCGGCTGGCGTACGGGGTGAGGAAGTCCGGGAAGTAGCCGCGCGGCGGGTTCAGTGCGAACAGCAGCCGGAGTTGATCGGAAGCGGCATCCTGGCGCAGATCGCGGGCAACGGCACGCCGCCAGGTCGAGGTCAGCGGATCACGGGTGCGGCCCCGCAACACGTGCAGGCTGAGAACCAACTCCCAGACCGGGTCCGCTGTCGGCGCCACCCGGGTCCGGAGGATGTCCTCGCCAGAGAAGTAGATCTTCAGCATGGGAACTCCCGTGTCGCCAGCAGAGGGATGCCGGGTGACCGCTCGACTCTACCTGGCCGGCAGTTATCTCCGTTTTTAAGTCTGAACTGAAAGACCTCGACGACTCCGGGGCCAGTTAGGCATGCTTCCAGATGCCCGAGCACACACCGGCACGCCTGCCGGCGCGTTGAGCCGGGCAGCCCGATGATCGGGCGGCACCACGAGGGTCTGCGGCCCTTGCTCCGCAGAGGTGCCGTCCGGTCATCCGTCGGCGCATCACCGGCGGCCGAGGCGACCAAATCCGACGCTTTCCGTCATGACGTGACGGCGCACGCGCTCGTACAGTGTCGAGGTGCCCGACACGACTATCGCCGGCCCTCAGGCCCAACCAATCGACCCCGAGACGTACGCGGCGCTGCACGCCGACGCCACCGCGCTGCTCGAGGGCTGGCAGCCGACCCGCCCGGGCGCGGCCACGGCCCGGGACCGGACGCTCGCGCTGCTCGCCGACGGGCCGGCCGCGATGAGCCGACAGCACCTACCCGGTCACGTCACCGCGAGCGCGCTGGTGCTGGACGCCACCGGTTCGCGGGTGCTGCTGTGCCTGCACACCAAGCTTGGGTGGTGGGTGCAGCTCGGCGGGCACTGCGAGCCCGCCGACCTGACCCTGGCCGGTGCCGCGCTCCGCGAGGCCACCGAGGAATCCGGGATCACCGGGCTACGCATCGACCCCGTGCCGATCGACGTGGACATCCACCCGGTGGGCTGCCAGGGCGGCTCCCTGCATCACGACGTACGGTTCGCGGTGCTCGCCCCGCCCGGGGCGGTCGAGCAGGTGAGCGACGAGGCCGAGGAACTCGGCTGGTTCGCACCGGACCGGCTGCCCGAGCCGCTGGCCGGCGGGACCGTGCAAATGGTCGCGCCGGCCCTCGCCGCACTCAGACGTAGCCCTCTTCGCCCCGCTCCTTGAGCTCGTCGACCAGGGCCTTGACGCCCTGGGCCTGGTCGCGCGGGCAGACCAGCACCGCGTCGGGGGTGTCGACCACGATCAGGTCGCTCAACCCGAGGACGGCCACCAGCCGCCCGGACTGCGGCACGACCACCAGGTTGCTGCTGTCCCGCAGCAGCACACCCGGCTTGGCGTCGCTGCCGAGCACCACGTTGCCCGCGCCGTCGGCAGGCAGCACCTCGCCCAGGGTGTGGAAGTCGCCGACGTCGTTCCAGCCGAAGTCACCCGGCACAGTCGCCACCCGGCCCGCAGTGGCCGCGCCCTCCATCACCGCGTAGTCGACGGAGATCTTCGGCAGCGTCGGCCACACAGTGCCGAGGACGTCGTCCTGCTCGGGGGTGCCCCAGGCGGCCGCGATCGCTGTGACGCCGGCGTGTAGGGCCGGCTGCTGGCGGGCCAGTTCGGCGAGGAACACGTCCACCCGCCAGACGAACATGCTCGCGTTCCACAGGTGCCGGCCCGAACGGACGTACGCCTCGGCGACCTCGGCGGCCGGCTTCTCCTTGAACTCCGCCACCGGCCGCCACGGCACGCCCTCGGTCGCGTCGCCGGTCTCCAGGTAGCCGTAGCCGGTCTCCGGCCGCGTCGGGGTGATCCCGACCGTCATCAGCAGGCCCTGCTCGGCCCCGCGGACCGCCTCCTGGACCGTCCGCACCCAGCTCTCCGGGGCGCCGATCAGGTGGTCGGCGGCGAAGCTGCCCATCACCGCGGCCGGGTCCCGATGCGCGATCACCGCCGCGGCCAGCGCGATCGCGGCGCAGGAGTCCCGAGGTGACGGCTCGACCAGGATGTTCTCCTCGGGCAGCCCGGTCAACTGTCGGGCCACCGCCGCGACGTGCGCGGCGCCGGTGACCACGAGGGTCCGGTCCGGTGTGGTCAGCGGCGCGAGCCGCTCCACGGTGGCCTGGAGCAGCGACGCGCTGGTGCCGGTCAGCGGATGGAGGAATTTGGGGTGGCCAGCGCGGGACAACGGCCACAACCTCGTGCCGCTGCCACCTGCCGGAATGACCGCATAAAGCATCCGCACATCATGCCCGACGAACCTGTACGAAGTGGCACGGGTCACCCCGGGCACCGGGATGCTCACGAACGGGCGCGACTCCAGGCGGCGATGTGCACCTCGGCGCTGGACTCCCAGGTGAACTCCTTGGCCCTGTCGAACCCGGCCTTCGCCAGCGTCAGCCGCCGCTGCTCGTCGTCCAGCAGGGCGGCCAGGTCCGTACCGATCTGCTCCGGGTCCTCAGAGGTGTACGCGACCGCGTCGCCACCCACCTCGGGCAGCGAGAGGCGGGGCGTGGTCAGCACCGGGGCGGCGCACGCCATCGCCTCCAGGATCGGCAACCCGAAACCCTCACCGTACGAGGGGTAGGCGGCGATCAGCGCGCCACCGAGGAAGCCGGGCAGGTCGGCGTACCGAAGGTAACCGGGACGCAGCAGCCGCAGGTGCGACGGGACCTCGGCCACCGCCCGGTCGATGTCGTCGTCGTGCCCCTGCCCACCGGCGATCACCAGGGCCGGCGGGTCCTCCCGGTCGGCCACCGCCCGGGCCCAACCACGGATCAGATTGGGTACGTTCTTGCGCGGCTCCTTGGCACCGAGGAAGGCCACATAGCTGCTGTTGCCCAACCCCAGCCGGGCACGCACACGGGCCTTCTCCTCCTCGCTCGGCGCGTGGAAGGCGGAGTGGTCGACCCCGTGGTAGGCCACGTCGATTCGGGTCGGGTCGGCGTCGAGCAGCCGGATCAGCTCGTCCCGGGTGGCCTTGCTGGGCACGATCACCCGGTCGGCGCGGCGCAGGGAGGTCTTGATGGCGCTGCGGAAGAACGTCCGGCGGGACTTGTCGTAATGCTCCGGCTCGGTGAAGAACGTCGCATCGTGCACGGTGACCGTGACCGGGCACCCCGCCCGCAGCGGGCAGGTGTAGAACGGCGAGTGCAGCACGTGCGCGCCCACCTGCTGGGCGAGCAACGGCAGGCCGGTCTGCTCCCACGCGAGCCGCGCCGGGCGGTGCGCCACCGCAGCCGGAGCGGGAATGATCTCCGCGCCGGGCAGCATCCGGGTGTAGCGCTCCAGGTCGGTGCGGAGACTCACGACGGCCAGTTCCACCCCCGACCCGCACACCTTTCCGAGAGCGCCGAGCAGACCGTCGACGTATCGACCGACACCACCACGGTCGGCGGGGACACTCGTGGCGTCGATGAGCACGCGGGGCGGGCGACCGGCGGTCACGGGGCGACTCCTTGTACTGGTGCGTCTGTGGGGAAAAACACTCCGGGGCTCAAGCCTACGCCGGAGTGGAGGGCGGACGCTGACTGCGACCCGACCGTACGCCGACTTGTCATCGTCTTCGAGTACGGCCCGCAGAGGCGTATCGTTCGCGCCGATGGCCGACAATATTGCCCGGGTTTTCGCCGACGCGATCGCGACCGACCCGACCCGACCGCTGCTGACCTGGTACGACGATTCCAGCGGCGACCGCACCGAACTTTCCGGCTCCACCCTGGCGAACTGGGTGGCAAAGACCGCCAACCTCCTCGTCGACGAGGTCGGCCTCGCCCCGGGCACTCCGGTCGGCGTACTGCTGCCGCCGCACTGGCAGACCGCCGCAGTGCTGCTGGGCTGCTGGTCGGCCAAACTGACCATCGCCGACACGCCGGGCGCGGTGGACGTCCTGTTCGCCGCCGCCGACCGGATCGACGAGGCGCAGTCCTGGCCGGCCGGCGAGCGGTACGCCCTCGGGCTGTCCCCGCTCGCCGCGCCACTGCGACAACTGCCGCCCGGGTTCGCCGACTACGTCGTCGAGGTACGCGCCCACGGCGACCACTTCGGCCCACAGCCCGGCCCCGGCCCCGGCGACGCGCACCTGCTGAGCCGCGCGGAGGCCCGCGCCACGGAACTGGGCATCGCGCCCGGCGCCCGGGTCCTGATCGACGCCGACCGGTACACCGATCCGGTCGACTGGCTGCTGGCCCCACTCACCCGGGCGGCGACGGTGGTCCTCTGCGCCAACCTGGACGAGACGCGCCTCCCGGCCCGCCAGTCCACAGAAAAGGTCACCCAAACCCTCCCGTAACAACCCCACTCCGCCCCGCCCCGCCCCGCCCCGCCCCGCCCCGCCCCGCCCCGCCCCAGCCCTGGCCCGGCCCGCTCCCGCTCCCGCTCCCGCTCCCGCTCCCGCTCCCGCTCCCGCGATCTTGCAGTTTCGGTCGCCGAGTTGCACGAAATGCCCGTTAAGTCGCGGCAGTAAGTGCAAGATCGTCGAGGTTCGGGGTCGGCTCGGGGTCGATCATGGAGTTGTGGTGGGCGGATGGCGATGATTGGCACCTTTTGCGCGGCACCACAACTCCATGATCGACGCCAGCGGGCGGAGGCGCAGCGGGGCACAGGCGCCAGCCGGGGACGATCGCCGGCCAGGCAGGAGTGCCAGCCGGGGAGAGGCGTCGTCCGGTTGGGCTAGCCGGGCAGAGGCGCCAGCCGGGAGCCAGCCCGGGAGGACGGGAGCCAGCCCGGGAGGACGGGCAGGCTCCAGCCCGGGAGGACGGGCAGGCTCCAGCCCGGGAGGACGGGCAGGCTCCAGCCCGGGAGGACGGGCACTCCAGCCGTCAGGGCCGCCAGCCGCGCACGCATGCCGGCCGGGTCGGGGCGCCAGCCGGTAACGGTGTCGGCAGGCAACGGCGCCAGCCGGTAACGGCGCTGACCGGTAACGGCGCCAGACGCGGCCCCTTCGACCAGGACGGCGCTGGCCGGTACGCGGACGCTGGCCGGGCGAGGGTTCTTAGGCTGAGGTGCGGGACTGGGCGAAGGTTGCGAAGGCGTTCAGGGACTCGGGGTTGGCCAACGCGCCCTTGGCCGCAGCGCGGTCGACAGGGATCCCGGTGAGGATCTTCTTGACCGGAACCTCCAGCTTCTTGGCCGAGAGGGTACGGGGTACCGCGCGTACCTGGTGGATCTCGTCGGGGACGTGCCGGGGCGAAAGGGCGGTACGCAGTTCACGGCAGATCTTCTTGCGCAGCGCGTCGTCCAACTCCAGACCGTCGGCCAGCACCACGAAGAGCAGAAGCTCGCCGGCGCCGCCCTCGTCGTCCTCCAGGTGCACGACGACCGAGTCGACGACCTCGGCGAGCCCTTCGACCACCGTGTAGAACTCCGCGGTGCCCAGCCGTACCCCGCCGCGGTTGAGGGTGGCGTCGGAGCGGCCGGTGATCACGCAGCCGCCCCGGGAGTTGATGGTGATCCAGTCGCCGTGCCTCCACACGCCCGGGTAGACGTCGAAGTACGCCTCGGCGTACCGGCTGCCGTCCGGGTCGTTCCAGAACCCCACGGGCATGCTCGGCATCGGCTCGGTGATCACCAGCTCGCCCAGCTCACCGATCACCGGGGTGCCGTCGGCGGAGCGGGCCTCCACCTTGGCGCCCAGCGCGCGGCAGGCGATCTCACCGGCGTACACCGGTAGAAGCGGCACCCCGCCGACGAAGCCGGTGCACACGTCGGTGCCGCCGGACAGCGACTGGAGCTGGACCTGGTCGCCGACTGTCTCGTACACCCATTCGAAGCCTTCGGCGGGAAGCGGCGCACCTGTGGAGCCGACGCCGCGCAGCGCGGACAGGTCGGCGATGTCCCGGGGCACCAGCTGGGCCTTGCGGCAGGCCAGCAGGAACGGCGCCGAGGTGCCGAAGTAGGTGGTGCCGGTCTCGGCTGCGAGCCGCCACAGCCCGCCCAGGTCGGGGTGGCCCGGGTTGCCGTCGAAGAGCACGATCGTCGCGCCGACGGCCGGGCCGGAGGCCAGGAAGTTCCACATCATCCAGCCGGTGGTGGTGAACCAGAAGAACCTGTCGGCCGGGCCCAGGTCGTGGTGCAGGGCGAGCATCTTCAGGTGTTCCAGCAGGATGCCGCCGTGGCCGTGCACGATCGGCTTCGGCAGGCCGGTGGTGCCCGAGGAGTAGAGCACGTACAGCGGGTGGTCGAAGGGCACCGGCGTGAAGGTCAACGGCTCGTCGGTCGGCGCGGCCAACTCGTCCCAGCTCAGCGCGCCCTCCGGCGGGGCGCCGGCCGGGTCCAGGTAGGCGATGGCGACCGTGTGGCGCACCGACGGCAGGGCTGCGCGGATGGCGGCGACCTCGGCGCGCCGGTCCACCGCCTTGTCGCCGTACCGGTAGCCGTCCACTGCGACGAGCACTGACGGCTCGGTCTGCTGCCAGCGGTCGGTGACGCTGCGGGTGCCGAACTCGGGCGCACAGGAGGAGAAGATCGCGCCGAGGCTGGCGGTGGCGAGCAGCAGGACGTACGTCTCGCCGATGTTCGGGGCGTACGCCGCCACACGGTCACCGGCGGTGACGCCGAGCCGACGCAGCCCGGCGGACACCCGGCGGACCTGTTCGCGCAGCTCGGCGGCGGTAAGGGTGACCGGCGGGCGGGTCTGCCCGTGCGCTATGACAACCGGGTCGTCGTCGGCGCGCCCGGGCATCCGCAGCACGTTCTCGGCGTAGTTGAGCGTGGCGCCGGGGAACCAGCGGGCGCCGGGCATTGCCCGCCCGGCAAGGGTCGCGGTCGGTGGGGTGTGCGCCACGACCTCGAAGTGGTCCCAGATCGAGCGCCAGAACCCGTCCAGGTCGGTGACCGACCACTGCCACAGCGCGTCGTAGTCGGCGAAGTCCAACCCGCGGTGCTCCCGCAGCCAGCGTAGGTAGCCACCGATTCGGGACCGATCGAGTACGTCCGCCGGCGGCGTCCAGAGCATGTCGTTCACTGCCCTACCTCCCCTGACCACGCACGACACCGCGAATGTGCCGTGGCGACATCATGCCCTACCCGGAAACGCCATTCTGCGGACCGGGTCCGGCCATCGACGCGTGCCCACACCACATACCGGCGCTGCAAAGCATGTGGGGGTGCCCGCTCAGCCGTCGGTTCCGCGATGGGCTTGGATGGCCCGGCGGCGGGCGAGGCGGTGCGCGCGACGGATCTCGGCCTCCCGGTACCGGCGTTCGTCCTCCGGTGTCTCGGGCAGGACGGGGCGTACCGTTCGCGGCGCGCCGCCGACGTCCACCCCGACGAAGACCAGGTACGCGGTGGCGACCCGGACCGGGGCGTCCTCGGCGGAGTCCCAGCGCTCGGCGACCACCCGCACGCCGACCTCCATCGAGGTCAGCCCGCTCCAGTTCACCTGGGCGTGCGCGTGCACAAGGTCGCCGACCCGGACCGGCTCGGAGAACACGATCTCGTCGATGGCCGCGGTGACCGCCGTTCCGCCGCTGTGCCGGGCGGCGGCTGCCCCGGCCACGTCGTCGACGAACTTCATCAGGACGCCGCCGTGGACGGTGCCGTGGAGGTTCACGTCGACGGCAGTCATGATCTTGCTGAGGGTGACCCGCGAGTACGAGGTCGGCTTGCCCGTCGGAGCGTCGGAGGGATGCTCGGTCATGTCGGAAACGGTACGGTGCGCGGATGCGACATCTCTGGAGCTTCCTCGCCGGGTTGGTGGTGGCGCCCATCACCTGGGTGCTTGTCACACTCGGGCAGGACGGGTCGAGCCGGACGGTCGACCGCTGGGTGGAGATCGGCACCTTCAACACCGCCAACCTGATCGAGCCGGCCGTGTACCTCGGTGTCGGCGGTGTCCTGCTGGGCCTGCTCGGCACACTGCGCTTCTCACCGGCCGGCCCACTGGTCGCCGGGCTACTGCTGGCCACCCCGTACGTCGGGATGTTCGTGGCGCCGTTCGAGGTGCGGGACGCGGTCCCGCAGGGGTGGAAGGTCTTCGGTGACCCGCTGCCGCTGCTGCTGCCGGTGGAGAACGGCACACTCTTCCTGATCGGTCTGCTGTTGCTGATGGCGACGTTCAGCGGGCAGCGCTGGCGGCCCTGGCCGCAGGCGACGACCACGCCGGCACCGGCGACGGCACCGGCGGACGGCCCGCGCGGCGACGACTTCACAATGACCGACTGGCCGACGTCTGAGTCCTCGGAACGCGACACCGCACCGTTGACCCTGGGTTACCCGGCCGATCCGACACCGACCGAGCCGCTGCCCCGCCGGGTGGGCGGCGAGTCGCCGTGGTCGGCCCCACCGCGCGGCCAACCGCGCCCCGAGGACACCACCGAGATCCGCTGATCGTCGGGCGGGCCGGTCATCC
Organism: Micromonospora sp. DT68; assembly: GCF_049847245.1. NCBI lineage: Bacteria > Bacillati > Actinomycetota > Actinomycetes > Micromonosporales > Micromonosporaceae > Micromonospora > Micromonospora sp. DT68. The sequence continues at coordinate 483,221 of NZ_JBNCNZ010000001.1, read as the reverse complement.
GGCCCCCCCGACCAACCCGCTGGGGCGCCGTCAGTGCAGGCCGACGGCCAGGTCCGGGTCGATGGTGTCGCTGAGAACGGCGCGGGGCACGACCAGGAGCATGACCGCCAGCGCCGCAGCCATACCGCCCGCGATGACGATCGCCATCGGTACGGCTCCGGTGCCGAACAGGCCAGCCAGGGGCGCCGAGAACGCGCCGATGCCGAACTGCACGGCACCGAGCAGCGCCGCGGCGGTCCCGGCGGCCTCGCTGTGCCGGTTCATCGCCAGCGCGGGCGCGTTCGGCATGGCCAGGCCCGTGGCGGCCAGCACCAGCCACAGGATCACGAGCAGGGCGCCCAGGCCACCGAAGCCTGTCGCGGCGACCACGATCAGCAGTACGCCGAACGCCGTTCCGGCGATCAGGGCGCTGATGAGGATCTGCTGCGGCGTGAACCGGCGCAGCAGCCGTACGTTGAACTGGGTGGCCGCGATCAGGCCCACCGCGCCAGCGCCGAAGGCCAGCCCGAACTCCTGCTCGTCGAGGCCGTACTGCTGCTGCAACACGAACGACGACCCCGAGACGTACGCGAACAGGGCGGCCATCGCCAGCCCCGCGACCAGCACCAGACCGACGAAGGCCCGGTCGTTGAGCAGCCCTCGGTAGTCGCGGAGGGTCGCTGCCACGCCGCCGTGACGGCGACGGGCCGCGGGAAGGGTCTCCGGCAGCCGCAGCGCGGCGATGACGATCAGCAGCACGCCGAGCACCGCCAGCGCCGCGAAGACGCCCCGCCAGTCGGTCCAGCCCAGCAGGGCGCTGCCAAGCGTCGGCGCGAGGATCGGCGCCATTCCCATCACCAGCATCAGACGGGAGAAGATCCGGGCGAAGGCGGAGCCGCTGAACAGGTCGCGCACGATGGCCGTGGCGACCACGGCGGAGGCGGCGACGCCGAGCCCCTGCAGGACGCGCAGCACGCCGAGCACGGCGATGTCGGGGGCGAACACGCACAGCACGGAGGCCACGATGTGCACGGCCAACCCGGCCAGCAGGGGCTTGCGCCGGCCGATCGCGTCCGAGAGCGGCCCGAGCAGCAACTGGCCCAGCGCGAGGCCGACAAGCGTGCCGGTAAGCGTCAGCTGGACGGCGGTCTCGGTGGTCTCCAGGCCGGACGTGATGGCGGGCAGCGCCGGCAGGTACATGTCGATGGTCAGCGGGCCGATCGCGATCAACGCGCCGAGCACCAGGACGAGCTGCGCGCGCTGGCGGTTGGTCATCAGGTCACCCGGCAGCACCTCGGGCTCGGCGGTTTTCTCCACCAACTGCTTCATGATCTCGATCTTTCTGCGGGGTCCAGGTACGTCGCGGGTCGTGCCCGACGTTGGGCAGCGAGCAGGTGGTGGTGGGGGGCCGGTCCGGTGATTCTCTCTCTCGGTCAACGTCCCAGCCCCGTACGGCATCGCCACTGTGTGAGGACTCACGTACACACAGACTTAACACCTACTTCGCACGCCTACTTGCCACGTGCGAAGATGGGTGATGTCATCAATCTGTGATTGCTGACGATGTGATCGAGATTCTCGCCACCTTGCGCCGGATAGGCGGTGAGCCGTCAGGTGTCGAAGCAAAGCGGGCCGCCGAAGGACTGCCGAAATCTCTTCGCGAGACGCTCTCCGCCTTCGCGAACACCGACGGCGGGACGGTTTTGCTCGGCGTCGACGAAGAACGTGGATTCAGCGTTATCGAGCTGACGGACCCCACGGCGCTGCGGAACGCTCTGGTACAGATGTCGCGCGACGACCTCACACCTCCGCTACGGATCAGCACCGAGATCACCGAGGTCGAGGGCAACCGACTGGTGGTGGCGGAGGTGCCGCCCGCGCCAGCCGACCAGCGTCCGGTCTACGTCACCGCACAAGGTATTTCCGGGGGATCGTACCTACGCGGGGGCGACGGCGACCGTCACATGACCCAGGCAGAAATCGCGATGGTCACGGCCGCCCGGACCCAACCTGTATACGACCGCGAACCCGTTGACGGGACATCGGCGGACGACCTGGACGACGAGGCCGTACGCCGAACGCTGCGGAGGATACGGACCGGGTACCCCAAACTCGCGCGGTCCGACGACGCCACGGTCCGCTACCGACTCGGCATCACGGCCGGACCCGCAACCGATGCCCCGCTGACGCTCGCCGGGCTCCTTGCCTATGGGCAATTCCCGCAGCAGCACTTCCCTCAGCTGATGGTCTCGGTAGTCGTGCACGGCCCGGACCCGGCCTCCGGCACCAGGTTCCTCGACAACCAGACGGTCCGGGGTTCCATCCCCGAAATGGTCGAGACCACCCTCGGTGTACTCCGTCGCAGCCTCGCAGTCCGCGCAGTCATCACCGATCACGGCGGACGGATGGACGAGGTCGAGTACCCGCTCGAGGCCGTCCGCGAGGCGGTCGTCAACGCTCTGCTGCACCGCGACTACAGCCCTGTGACAAGAGGCACCCAGGTGCAGGTTGAGCTATTCACCGACCGCCTCGTCGTTCGCAGCCCAGGCGGCCTTTACGGAGGCGTGATCGTGGACGAACTCGGCGAGGAAGGCATCTCGTCGTCGCGCAATGCAATACTGGCTAGCCTTCTCGCAGACACCTACCTCCCGTCTTCGAACGAACTCGTCGCCGAAAACAGGTCTTCGGGCATCCCCGCGATGCTCGCCGTAGCGCGGCGCCGGGGCCTGCCACGGCCACAATTCCGGAGTTCCATCTCCAGTTTTGTGGTCACCATGGCCCGTTCCGAACTCCTCAGCCCTGAGGTACGCCACTGGATCGCCGGGCTGCGGGCACACTTGCCCACACCCGCGCATGAGATCGCTTTAGCAATGCTGCGCGAGAACTACCTGACCAACGAAATGCTGCGGCAATGGGGCGTGGACCGCATCACCGCCGGCCAGGTCTTGCGGGATCTCGTCGCCCGAGGGCTGGCCGTCAAGGAGGGCGGGCGGCGCTACGCGCAGTACGTACTCGATCCCGCAGCCTCGGGCCGGAGCAAGGAACCCGACCTCTTCACCAACCTCCTGCCGGACGTCAGCGAGGCGCTCAAAAGCCGGGGAGAAGCGACAGCCGGTGAGCTCGCCGAACTCACCGGACTGTCCCGTACTGCCGTCCTCAACCATCTACGCGCACTGGTCGAGGCCGACACCGTCATTGCCATCGGAGCAGCACGAAGCCCCAAGCGCCGGTACCGGTGGGTTGCCTCCACGCCCAGCTATTGAGCCGAGCCCGGCTTCTCAGCCGTTGAGCAACTGCCTCGCCATGACGATGCGCTGGACCTGGTTGGTGCCCTCGTAGATCTGGGTGATCTTGGCGTCCCGCATCATCCGCTCGACCGGGTAGTCGCGGGTGTAGCCGTAGCCGCCGAGCAACTGCACCGCGTCGGTGGTGATCTCCATGGCGGCGTCGGAGGCGAAGCACTTGGCCGCCGCGCCGAAGTAGGTCAGGTCGGCGTCGCCCCGCTCGGAGCGGCCGGCCGCGGCGTACGTCAACTGCCGGGCCGCCTCCAGCTTCATGCCCATGTCGGCGAGCATGAACTGGATGCCCTGGAACTCGGCGATCGCCTTGCCGAACTGCCGGCGCTCGGCCACGTACCCCTTGGCGTAGTCGAGCGCGCCCTGCGCGATTCCGACGGCCTGCGCGGCGATGGTGACCCGGGTGTGGTCCAGGGTCTTCATGGCGGTGGCGAAGCCGGTGCCCTCGGCGCCGATCATCCGGTCGGCGGGGATCCGCACGTTGTCCAGGTAGACCTCGCGGGTGGGCGAGCCCTTGATGCCGAGCTTCTTCTCCGGCGCGCCGAAGGTCACCCCGGCGTCGGACTTTTCGACAACGAAGGCCGAGATGCCCCGGGAACGGGCTGCCGGGTCGGTGACGGCGAAGACTGTGTAGAACTCGGACACGCCGGCGTTGGTGATCCAGCGCTTGACGCCGTTGAGCACCCAGTGATCCCCGTCACGCACCGCGCGGGTCGTCATCGATGCCGCGTCGCTGCCCGCCTCCGGCTCGGAGAGGCAGTACGAGAACATCGCGTCGCCGGACGCGACAGGGGTCAGGTAGCGGCGCTTGAGGTCCTCGGAACCGGACAGCAGCAGCGGCATCGTGCCGAGCTTGTTGACCGCCGGGATGAGCGAGGAGGACGCGCAGGCGCGGGCCACCTCTTCGATCACGATCGCGGTGGCCAGGGCATCCGCGCCCGCTCCGCCGTACTCCTCCGGGATGTGCGGCGCGTGGAAGTCGGCGGCCCGCAGCGCGTCGTAGGACGCCTTCGGGAACTCCCCGGTCTCGTCCGCCTCCGCGGCGTGCGGAGCTACCTTTGCGGCGCAGACCTCACGGACCGCCTCCCGGATCGCCTCGTGCTCATCGGGCAACCGGTATACGTCGAACGACTCCCCTGCGGCCATGTCGGCCCTCCCCTTCACCGCTATCATGCGCAGTCTGTGGCCTTCCCTGACCGCCAACCGCGCAGACTGAAGGATAGCGACTGCAGTTCAGGTGATGTTACCGGCGCGTAGGTACAGGGCATGACGGAGCACCCACGCCGCTGGGCAATGATGGACACAAACAGAGTCATACCTCCGGTGCCCGCCAGGCGCCGCAGCAGAATGCGACGCGACGAGCGCCGCCAGTGCGAGCGGAGAAGACAGGCGTGACGATCCCCTACCCCACCATCCAGCCGAGCCCCGCTATCGCCGCGGTGACCCCGCCGTCGGGCGCACCTCGGCCGCGGGTGACCTTCCTGGGGACCGGCTACCTCGGTGCGACGTACGCCATCTGCTACGCGGAGCTCGGGTACGAGGTGCTCGGTTTCGACGTCGACGCCGACAAGATCGCGATGCTGAACGCCGGCCAGGTTCCCATCCACGAGCCCGGCCTGGACGAGCTGCTCAAGCGCAACCTGGCCGCCGGCCGGCTCCGGTTCAGCACCGACATCGCCGAGACCGCCGAGTTCGGCGACGTGCACTTCATCTGCGTCGGCACCCCGCAGCGGGCCGACGGGATGGGCGCCGACCTGTCGTACGTCGAGGCGTCGGTGACAAGCCTGGCGCAGCACCTGACCCGCAAGGCGCTCATCGTCGGCAAGTCCACCGTGCCGGTGGGCACCGCCGAGTGGGTGGAGCAGCTCGTCGGCAAGCACACCCCCGACAACCTGGGTGTCGAGGTGGCGTGGAGCCCCGAGTTCCTCCAGGAGGGCTTCGCCGTCGACGACGTGCTCCGCCCCAACCGGATCGTGGTCGGCGTCAAGAGCGAGTGGGCAAACGGCATGCTCTACGCCGCGCACAAGGGCGTCTTCGACCTGGCCGCCACCGAGGACCGCGAGGTGCCCCTGGTGGTAACCGACTTCGCGACCGCCGAGCTGGTGAAGGTCGCGGCGAACGCCTTCCTCGCCACCAAGATCTCCTTCATCAACGCGATGGCCGAGGTCTGCGAGGCCTCCGGCGGGGACGTGACCCAACTGGCCCGGGCGATCGGGTACGACCCCCGCATCGGCAACCGGTTCCTCCAGTCGGGCCTCGGCTTTGGCGGCGCCTGCCTGCCCAAGGACATCCGCGCCTTCCAGGCCCGCGCGCAGGAGTTGGGTGCCGGTGAGGCCCTGCGCTTCCTGCACGAGGTCGACCTGATCAACCTGCGCCGCCGGGCCCGGGTGCTCCAGCTCGCGGCGGACCTGCTGGGCCGCCGCTCCGGCCCGGCCGGCCCGGACTTCTCCGGCACCCGGATCGCCGTGCTGGGAGCCACATTCAAACCCAACACCGACGACGTCCGCGACGCCCCGGCGCTCGCTGTCGCCGCGCTGCTGCACAAGGCCGGCGCCGACGTGCACGTGTACGACCCGCAGGGCACCGAGAACGCCCGCCGCGCGGTTCCCGAGCTGACCTACGAGGCCGGCATCAACGAGGCGGTCACCGGCGCCGACCTGGTCTGCGTCCTCACCGAGTGGGCGGACTTCCGCAACGCCGACCCGGTCGCCCTGGGCGAACTGGTCGCCGGCCGCAAGGTCGTCGACGGGCGCAACTGCCTCGACTCGGCACTGTGGACGCAGGCCGGCTGGGAGTACCGGGGCATGGGCCGCCCCTGACGTTTCTCCACCCACCGGCCGGCCGCGGAGCACCACTAGCGGCCGGCCGGTGATGTTGTTTGCCCCGGACCCGCCGACAAGAGTCGAAATCCACGCCGGCATTGGGCATGCTGCGACAGTGGGAGTCCACAGTGCGGGTGGAGGGGTGTCGTGGCGACCTTTCAATGCTCCTCGTGCGGCCGGGAGATCAAGCCGGCCGTCCGCTGTCCGCACTGCGGGTCTGACCAGCCGCAGTGGGTCGAGCATCTGGCAAACGTCGAGCGTTCGATAGCGGAGATGAAGGCGCGCGACGCCGCCATCGCCCGCGAGCAGCGGCAGATCGCCGCCAAGATGCAGGCAGCGCTCTTCCAACGGGACATCCTCGCCCACGCCGGGGAGGAACGCCTCAAGCAGGCGACCCGCCCCCGGCGGGTGCTGCGCCGCCGTCCCGGTCGCCGCCCACCGACGGCCACCACCGGCGCCCCGCCCCGGGTGCCCCGCCAGGGCACGCCGACAGCTCCGGAGGACCCACCACCACCGCCGCCACCGCCGTCCTGGCTGGACGCCGACGACCCGGAGCACCCCCCGGAGGCCTCCTCCCGGGAGGTGCAGAACATCCCCCTCGGCCTGGGTGCGCTGCTGCTCGGCGTGGCCGCCGTGGTCTTCGCCGCGGTGGCGACCAGCTCGATGGACGCCCTGGCCCGCCTCGGTGTCCTGCTCATCGCCACAGTGCTGATGTTGCTCGCCCCACCGGTGCTGGCCCGGCGCGGCCTCACCTCGACGGCCGAGACGATCGCCGCTGTGGGTCTGCTGCTCGTGCCGCTCGCCGGGTACGCCCTCTGGGCCGTCGACCGGATCGGCGACGGCGGCACCTCCGGCGCGATCTTCGCTGGCCTGATCTTCGCGGGGACCGTCGCCGTGTCGGTCGGGTACGCCACGTGGACAGGTCTGCGCGCACCCCGCTTCGCTGCCGTACTCGCCGCACAACCGGTGCTGCCGCTGCTCACGTTCGACCGCATCACCGGGCCGGGTGGCTGGGCGCTGGTGCTGACAGTGGTCGCCCTCCTCAACTTCTGGCTGGTCCGCTCCGGGCTGATGGTGGAACGCCCCGTCCGGCAGGACCTGCCGGAGGCGAGCACGCCCGCTGCGCCCCGGCAGCGTGACGCCGAGGGCAGGCCGGAGGGCGCCCCGGAAGAGGCCGGCGAGGTGATCGACGCCGGCGTGGGGACCGCCCAGCCGCCGGCCCGTCCGGTGCCCGGGGTCCGCGAGCTGACCTGGTCGCTGCACGCGGTGGCGGTCGCCGTCGCCCTGGCGTACGCCGTCACCGCCCTGCTGCGGGCACAGACCGTGCCCACGGCGACAAGCGCCGGGCTGGTGCTGCTACTGGCCGCAGCGGTCGGGTTGGCCGGCGCGCTGGTGCTGCGCCGCCCACCGCTGCCCGACGTCGGGGCCGGCATCCTCACCCTTGCCGTGATCGGCGCCTTCGGCCGGATCGCCTCCGTGGCCCTGCCCGGCCAGTCGCTGCTACTGATCGCCGCCGTCATCACGGCGACCGGCCTGGCGGTACGCGCGGTCCCCGAGGCCGCCCGACGCGGACCGCAGATCGCCTCGGCGGTGGCGCTCACCGTCAGCGGGTTGGTGGTCGCCGGTGGCGCGCTGCGTGCCGGCGTCGCAACGGTACGCGCGGCGCTGCCCGCGTGGGGTGCCGACCTCGACGGGTACGCCGCCGAACTGGCCGCCGCTGTCGGCCCGAACACCTGGCAGCTCGCCGCCGCCGCGTTCCTGCTCACCATCGCCGCGGTGCTCGCCCTGCCAGCTGACATCCGCCGCGAGTTCGCCGTGGCGGGAGCCGCGCTCACCGCGCTCGCCGTACCGGCCTCGTTCGGTCTCGGCTGGGTGTCGGCGCCCTGGCCGATGGTGCTCACCGCGATCGGCGTCGGCGTGACCGGCCTCTCGGCGCGGACCACCCGGGCCGCGCTGGCGCATTCCGTCGCCGCTGCCGTGGTGGGCATGTTCGGCGTCGGTGCCGGCCTGTCCCGGCCGGGGCTCACGGCCGCCGTCCTGCTCGCCATCTTCGCGGCAGCCGCGCTGGTCGCGCTGGCCCCCCGGGTACGGATCGCGTCCGCAGCCGCCGACACGGTCACGGACTGGGCCGCCGGCGGCGCCGCCTTCGCGCTGCCCGGCGCGGTGGCGGCGTTCGTGGCCGCAACAGCGACCGTCGACCCGACCCCCACCCCGGCCAGCCTCCGCGAGGTAACGGTGCCGGTGCTGGCGGCGAGCTTCCTGGCGGTCTGCGTGACCCTCGGGTACGCCGCCATGGTGCAGGTCTCCCAGCGGCGCATCCCGGCACCCCTGTCGGTCGGCACGGGGCTGGGCGCACTCGTGGTCACCGCCGCCGCCTTCGGCGCCCCAGGGGCGACCGTCGCCGACGCCTGGGTCGGCGCGCTCCTGCTTGTCGCGGCGGTGCTGCTCTACCTGGCACCTTCGATCGACGCCGGCCGCCGCTCCGACCTCACACTTGACGGCTCCGACCTGGCCGCCGCGGCGGTCACCACCGCGCTGATCGCCACGATGGTGCGCATCGGCGCGGTCATCGCCCCCGGCGGGCAACTCGCCGTGGCCGCCGCCCTCGTGCTGGTGGTCGCCGTCGGCGCCCGTGCCATGCCCGAGGAGTGGCGGCGCGGGCCGACCCTCGGCATCACCGTCGGCGGCGTACTCATCGGTGTGCTCGCCGGTTGGATGGCCCTGCGGGGCGGGGTGGGGGTGCTGGCCACACCCGGCCCGATCTGGGACGGTGACCTGAGCAACTGGCCGGCCGCGCCGACCGGCGGCTCGACCTGGCAGGCCCCGATCGCGCTGCTGCTGCTTGCCGTCACCGCCGGCATCCTGCTGCCGCCGCCGTGGCGGTGGGACGTGTCCGGTGCCGCAGTGGTGCTCGCCACTATCGGCGCGCCGGCCGCGTTCGAGCTGCCCTGGTGGTCGCCGGTGCTGGTCGGCGGGATGGTGGCCACCGTCTTCGGGATGGCCTCGGTGGCCACCGAGGAGGCCCGCGCCGGGCTGTCCCGGGCCACCGTCGCCGGGGTGGTGGCGCTGCACGCCGCAGGCGCCGGCCTGGTCCGCCCCTGGACCACAGCGTTAGCGCTGGGCAGCATCGCGCTCATCGGCGTGGTCGTGGCCGCGGTGGCCCGCGTGCTGGCCGGCCCTCAGGTGACCGACCTGGAGACCGAGGGGATGCCGCCGCACCTGGCCCAGATCGGTGGAGCGGCCGCCGGTGCCGCGTTGCTGGCCCTGCCCGGTGCGGTCGCGGCGCTGGCCGTCGAGTTCGAGCACTCGCCGCAGGTGGTGCTGACCGCCGCACTGGCGGCGTCCAGCCTCGGCCTCGCGGCCGTGGCCGCGGTGCGCCGGCACGTGCCTCAGTACCTGCCCTGGGTCAGCGTGGCAGTGGTCGGCGGAGCCACCATCAGCGCCCTCGCCGCCATCCCCACCGGCCTGCCCGCCGGGGTCTACGCGGCCGCCGCCGCCCTGCTGGGCGTCCTCGCCGAACTGGTACGTGCGGCGACCGCGCCGCCCACCAGCTCGGCCCAGCCGGTCCGACGGTGGGCGGTGCTCCTCGACGGCGCGCTACGCCGGCTGCCGGACGACCCGGACCGGCGGCGGTGGCGGGTCAGCCCGTCCGCCGGTGCCCTCGCCGCAGCCGCCCTACCCACGGCGTTGGCCCTCGCCTCGATCACACCTGCCCTGGTGACCGCCCTTGTCGAGCCGCACCGCACGCTGAGCCGCATCTGGCAGGGCCCGCCGCCGGAGCTGCTCACCCCACCGGCGGACGTGGTCAACCCGACCCACGTACTGACCGCGCTGCTGCTCACCGCGACCGCCGCGCTGGCCGCCACCGGGTTCAGCGGCGGACGGCGGTCCCGCGCCGTGCCTGTGGTGCTGCCCGGCGCGGCCGTCACACTGCTGATCGCGCCCCTCGCGCTCGGCCGGGGCTGGCCCGCGAGCACCATCGGCGCGCTCTCCGTCTTCACCATCGCGATGCTCGGCCTCGCGCTTACCCCACCGCCGGCGCTCGTCGAGCGGGCCCGGTCGCTGCGGCTGGCCCGGGTGCTTGTGTTCGTCATCGGTCTGGCTGGCGGCAGCGCCGGCCTCGCCGGCAGCCTGGCGGACCGGCAGCTGACCCTGTTCACCCTCGGAAGCGCCGTCGGTGTTGGCGCGGTGGCGGCGCTGTTCGGCGTCACGCAGCGGGCGCGCATCCTCGGCTGGCTCTTCGCATCGCTGATGGCGCAGCTGTTCGTGCTCACCGCCGGTCTGGTCGCCGGGCTGGCCGCGGTCTGGTCTGCGTTCGGTGTGCTTGCCGTCGGCGCGGTCCTCCAGGTGCTCGCCGCGACCCTGCCACGGCTGCGCCGACCCGAGGCGCAGCGCGAAGCGTCAACTGTCGAATGGAGCGGGTACGCGGCGGCGCTCATCGCCCTGGCCCTCGCCTTCGACTCGCCCCGCCACATCGCCGCCCTCCTTGCCGCGTGGGGCGCCGTCCTCGGCGTGGCGGCAACCCGCCCCGGTCGCCGGCCGGTGGAGCGCCGCATCCTCTTCTGGGCTGTGGTGTTCTGCGAGATCACCGCCTGGTGGATCCTGATGCGCGTAGCCGACGTGGCGCTGCCCGAGGCGTACACGCTTCCGTTCGCCCTGCTGGCCCTGCTGGTCGGGGTGCTGGAGCTGCGCCACCGGCCGGACATGAGCAGCTGGGTGGCGTACGGGCCGGCGCTGGTCGCCGCGTTCGTGCCCACACTTGCCATCGTCCTGGCCACCGAATCCAGCACGCTTCGGCAGATGCTGCTGCTGCTCGGTGCGGTCGCGGTGCTGATCTTCGGCTCGTCCAGCCGTCAGCAGGCACCGGTGATCGTCGGCGCGTCGGTCACCGCGATCGCGGCGATCCACGCGCTTGTCAGCCTCGGCCCGTGGCTGGCGCTGATCCCCGTGGGCATCCTGCTGCTCATCCTCGGCGCCAGCAACGAGCGCCGCCGCCGAGCCCAGGAACGCCTACAGACCGCACTACGCGGCATGAGATGAATCTGAGGAACAAGCGGCGTGAGTCCGGCTGCGTCGATCATGGAGTTGTGGTGGTGGACAAAGGACCCCAAGCACCCCTTTTCGGGCACCACAACTGCATGATCGACCCGGGTGAGGTCGAGGCTCGCGTGGACTACCGCAGGGTTGCCTGGAGGGCGGCGTCCTTGGTTTTGATGAGCTTGTCCAGGTTCTGCTGGTAGGTCGTCATTCGGGCGCGCAGGGGCTCGTCGCTGGCACCGAGGATTCGTACGGCTAGCAGGCCGGCGTTGCGGGCGTTGCCGATCGACACTGTGGCGACCGGGATGCCCGCCGGCATCTGCACAATGGACAGCAGCGAATCCATCCCGTCGAGGTGCTTGAGCGGCACCGGCACCCCGATCACCGGCAGCGGCGTCACCGAGGCCACCATGCCCGGCAGCGCGGCGGCGCCACCCGCACCCGCGATGATCACCTTGAGGCCCCGGTCGGCGGCGTCCTGGCCGTACTCGATCATCGCGACCGGGGTCCGGTGCGCCGAGATCACCCGGACCTCGTACGACACGCCGAAGTCGTCCAGCACCTCGGAGGCGGCCCGCATTGTCGGCCAGTCCGAGTCACTGCCCATGATCAAACCGACGGTTGGCACCTCGGCCCCCTTCTCGCTCACTCGCGCCCCTCACGCAGCCAACGGGCGGCCCGAACAGCCCGCGCCCGTACGTCGTCCAGGTCGTCACCGAGCACCGTGACGTGCCCGATCTTGCGGCCGGGTCGCACCTGCTTGCCGTAGAGGTGCACCTTCGCGCCCGGCTCGGCGGCGAAGAGGTGGTGCAGCCGCTCGTCGATCGACATTCCGCCCGGCTCGCCACCGAGGACGTTCGCCATCACCACCACCGGCGCGGTCAGCGCGGTGTCGCCCATCGGGTAGTCCAGCACGGCCCGCAGGTGCTGCTCGAACTGGGAGGTCCGGGCGCCCTCGATGGTCCAGTGCCCCGAGTTGTGGGGCCGCATCGCCAGCTCGTTGACCACGATCGCGGGCCGACCGGCCTCGTCGCGTACCTCGAAGAGTTCGACGGCGAGCAGGCCGACCACGCCGAGCGCGGTGGCCAGGTCGATGGCGAGCTGCTGGGCGGCGACAGCCAGATCCTCGTCCAGGCCGGGCGCCGGGGCCAGCACCTCCACGTTGATACCGTCCCGCTGAACCGTCTCGACCACCGGGTACGCGGCCACCTGGCCGAACGGCGACCGTGCCACCTGCACTGCCAGCTCCCGGCGCAGCGGCACCCGCTCCTCGACGATCAGCGGGGTGCCGCCAGCGAGCAGCGTGGTCGCCAGCTCGGTGGCCTGGGCGGCGTCGTCGACCATCCAGACGCCCCGGCCGTCGTAGCCACCCCGGGCCGCCTTGAGCACCACCGGCCAGCCGACCTGCTCGCCGAAGTCGACGAGGTCAGCGGGCTCACCGACCGGCCGCCACCGGGGGTTGGGCGCGCCCAACTCGGTGAGGCGTTCCCGCATCACCTGCTTGTCCTGGGCGTGCAGCAGCGCGTCGGCAGGCGGGTACACCGCCACGCCCTCCGCAGCCAGCGCGCGGATGTGCGCGGAGGGCACGTGCTCGTGGTCGAAGGTGACCACGTCGCAACCCTTGGCGAAGGTACGCAGGGCGGCGAGGTCGGTGTGCTCGCCGTACTGGACGTCGGCGGCGACAAGTGCCGCGCCGTCCTCGGGACTGGCAGCGAGCACACGCAGTGACTGACCGAGGGCGATCGCGGCCTGGTGGGTCATCCGGGCCAACTGGCCGCCACCCACCATGCCGACAACGGGGAGACCGGTACGGGAATCCATAGCGCGGCCAGCCTATCCGGGTGGTCGGTGCGGTCGCCCGGAGGGCCGGCGCCGGCCGATTCCGCAAGACGCCGGCCACCACCGTGCCCCGGTCGCGGGCGACTACCGGGTGCTACGTCGGATGCGGTGTGTTCAGCCGAGCTGGGCGACCAGCTCCTCGACGGAGGTCACCGGCCGTTGGCAGACGAAACCCCGGCAGACGTACGCCGCGGACCGCCCGTCGACGAACGGCCGGTCGGCGAGCAGTGGGACCCCCGGCTGGTCCGGAGCTCCGGCGACCACCACCGCTCCGGGCGGGGCGTGCCGGTGGGCCGCCGCCACCAGCGGATCGCCGGCCGGGTCGCCGGTCACCACGGCGATCTCGTACGGCCCGGACAGCAGCGCCTCACCGACAGTTGCCGCGTACCCGGTGAACCGGGCGTGCCGCCCGACGATCGGCGCCACGGTGGCGAGCGCCGCCTCGGCGGCCTCCCGGTAGCGCGTCTGGCCGGTCAGCGCGGCGTACGCCACGAGCCCGGCCACCAGCGCGGACCGGCCCGACGGGGTGGCGTTGTCGGTCGGGTCGGCCGGCCGGGCGACGAGCTGCTCGGCGTCGTCGGCCGTGTCGTAGTAGGCGCCGCCGGACGCGGCGAAGTGCTCCAGCGCGGTGTCCAGCAGCCCGCCGGCCAGGGTGAGCCAGCGTCCCTCGCCGGTGAGCTGGTGCATCGCGCAGAACGCCTCGGCCACGCAGCCGTAGTCCTCCAGGACGCCGGCCGGCTCACCGACCTTGCCGTCGCGGGAGACCCGGCGCAGACGGCCGTCCACCAGGTGCACGTTCGCCAGGTGCTCGGCGGCGTTACGCATCGCGCCGTCGGCGACGATCGTCACGCCGTCCATCAGGTTGGCGTCCTCGTCCTGCGGCGACGCGTACAGGGCAGCGACCTGCTGGAACTCGGCCATGGCGGTGATCGCCAGACCGTTCCACGCGGCCACCACCTTGTCGTCACGAGCAGGCTGGGGACGCGTGTCCCGGGCCGCGAGCAGCCGGCCCACCACCTGCTGCCAGCGGGCGCGGACCTCGGGTGCGGCGTCGTCGACGTCCCGGGCGAGCCGCAGCACGCTCATGCCGTGCTCGAAGGTGCCCTCGTCGGTGACGGCGAACAGGTCGGCGGCCCACCGGCCGTCCTCCTCGCCGAGTACCTCGACGAGCTGCGCGGGCGTCCAGGCGTACGTGAGCCCTTCGACGCCATCGGTGTCGGCGTCCAGCGCGGACGCGAACCCCTCCCCCGGCCGGTGCAGCTCGTCGGCGAGGAACCGGGCGGTGTCCCGGGCGATCCGACGGGCCAGCGGGTCACCGGTCAGCCGCCAGACCTGCGTGTAGACCCGCAGCAGCAGCGCGTTGTCGTAGAGCATCTTCTCGAAGTGCGGCACCGTCCAGTGCGCGTCCACCGAGTAGCGGGCGAAGCCACCGGCCAACTGGTCGTAGATGCCACCCCGGGCCATCGCCTCGGCAGTGTGCCGGACGATCTCCAGGCTGCGCGGGTCGCCGGTGCGCTGGTGGTGGCGCAGCAGGAACAGCAGGTTCATGTGCGGCGGAAACTTCGGGGCGCCCCCGAAACCGCCGTTCGTCACGTCGTACTCACCGGCCAGGTTCGCGGCTGCGGCGTCGAGCAGCGGGACGTCCAGCGGGGCGGTGGGGCCACCCACTGCCTGTGCGCCGCCGATCGCCTCGACGACGGCGGCGCCCTGGCGCAGCACGTCGGCGCGCTGGTCGCGCCACGCGGTGGCGACCGACTGGAGCAGCCGGACGAAGTTGGCCCGCGGGAAGTAGGTGCCGCAGAAGAACGGGGTGCCGTCTGGGGTGGCGAAGACTGTCATCGGCCAGCCGCCCTGACCTGTCATCGCCTGGGTGGCGGTCATGTAGACGGCGTCGACGTCGGGGCGCTCCTCGCGGTCCACCTTGATCGACACGAAGTCGTCGTTCAGCAGGGCGCCGACGTGCTCGTTCTCGAACGACTCGTGCGCCATCACGTGACACCAGTGGCAGGCCGCGTACCCCACCGAGATGAGCACCGGTACGTCGCGCCGCTTGGCCTCGGCGAACGCCTCGTCGCACCACGGCCACCAGTCGACCGGGTTGTCGGCGTGCTGGAGCAGGTACGGGCTGGTGGCGTTGGCGAGTCGGTTCACCCGACGACCATAACCAGGTACGCCGGACCGCGCCGGGCGGTCACCTGTCAGGAGGCGCCGTCGGCGCGGAGCCGGAAGACGTTCGACTCGGCCGAGTCGCGCAGCGACCCGAGCACCGCGCCGATCTTGTCGGCCGGCATGGGCTTGAAGAAGTGGTAGCCCTGCGCGGACGTGCAGCCCAGCTCAGCCAGGGCCAGCCGCTGCTCGGCGGTCTCCACGCCCTCGGCGACCACCCGCAGCCCCAGCTCGTGGGCGAGCCCCACAGTGGTCCGTACGATCGCTGCCGCTTCCGGTGAGTCGGCCATCCGGATCACGAACGAGCGGTCGACCTTCAGCTCGTCGACGGCGATCCGGGTGAGGAAGGTCAACGACGAGAAGCCGGTGCCGAAGTCGTCCACAGCGAGCTGCACGCCCATCGACCGGAGCGTGGACAGCACCTCGTCGATGACCTCCAGCTCGCTCATCACCACCGTCTCGGTGATCTCCAGGACCAGCCGGTGCGGCGGCACCTGATGCCGGCGCAGCGCCTCGGCGATCTCCGCGGGCAGGCGCGGGTCGAGCAGGCTACGCGCCGACAGGTTCACCGAGATCGGCACGTCGAGCCCTTCGCGGGCCCAGCCGGCGGCGACGCCGAGCGCCTTGTTCAGCACGTACCGGGTGAACGTGCCCAACTGCTCGCTGTTCTCCACCGGGCGGATGAAGTCGATCGGGTTGAGCCAGCCCCGCCGGGGATGCTGCCAGCGGATCAACGCCTCCACCCCGGTGGGCGCGCCGGTGGCCAGGTCGACGGCCGGCTGCAACGCCAGCACCAGTTGGTCGTCGACCTCCAGCGCCTCCCGCAACTCGGCGAGCAGCGCCAACTGGTCGGTGCTTGCCGCGTCCCGGGTGCTGTCGTACGCGGCGACGCTGCCGCCGCCCTCCTTGGCCTGGTACATGGCGATGTCGGCCCGGCGCAGCAGCTCGGTCAGGTCGGCGGTGCCCGCGTCGGCGACGACCACCCCGACGGAGACCTCGATCGACATCCGCACCCCGGCCACCTCGGTCGGCGCGGCCAGCCGCTCGGCGATCTCCCGTGCCTGCCGCAGCGCGTACGCCATCGGGGCGGCGCGGTCGCCGAGCACCGGCACCGAGGTGAGCAGCAGCGCGAACTCGTCGCCGCCGAGCCGGCCGAGCAGGTCGCCGGGGCGGGCGAGCGCGCTGAGTCGGTTGGCGGTGAGGCGCAGCAACTGGTCGCCGGCCGCGTGCCCGAGGGTGTCGTTGACCTCTTTGAACTGGTTGATGTCCAGCAGCAACAGAGCCACCGGGTGCTCGTGGGCGAGCTGCCGCAGCGACTGGTCGCCCTTGCTGAGCATCGCCGTCCGGTTGGCCAGCCCGGTGAGCGGGTCGTGCACCGCCTCGTACGACGATCGGGCGGTGACCAGCCGCAGCTCACGGTGGGTTGCGGCGTCGTGCAGGGCGGCGGCGAGCGCGTCGCCGAACGCGGCGATGGCGTCGCGCTCCCGGGCTGCGGGCGGGGCGGAGCGGGGGAACCGGACCCGCAACCGGCCGACCGGCGTAGCGCCCACCGACAGGGGGCGGATCAACTCGTGCTCGTCGGGCTCCGACTGGTCCGGTGGGCCGACCTCCCGGTCGACCAGCTGACCGCCGGCGTCCCCCCGGTAGCGCCGCCACCTGCCGTCGGCCCGCGCCACGTCGACGTCGACCAGTTCGGCGTTGAACAGCGTCAGCGCACCGCTCACCGCCGCGCTGGCCACGCCCCGCTCGTCGAGCTGGTTGAGGGCCGCGGTGGCCTCGGCGAAGGCCCGCCACGTACGGCGTTCCTGGTCGGCGCGCAGCCGGTAGCGGTAGGTCTGGTGCAGCAGCCACAGCAGTGGCGGCAGGAGCAGCAGCCAGCGTGGGTCCAGCTCCAGCAACGTGACGACCACCAGGCCGACAGCCACGTTGCCGACGAACATGAGCAGCTTGCCGCGCAGCGCGGCGAGCAGCGGCGGCCCGATCGGCAGCCCGTGCCGCAGCCCCAGTGTCACCCCGCCCAACCAGGCGGTCACCAGCAGGTACGTCACCGACCCGGCGATCACGGCCAGCGCCAGCATCGGTGTCGGCGGGGCGAGCAACGGCTCCCCCAGGGCCGTCGTGACGGACACCGCCAGCGCCGACGCGGCGGCGAGCGACGCGGCGATACGGACGATCTCCAGCAGGGGACGACGGTCGCCGTACAGCGAATGCGCCGTCCAGGCCAGTCCGGCGCCGAGCAGGGTCGCCGACGGCAGCCAGCCGGCCGGCGTGAGGTAGAGGCAGACGATCAGCGCCGCCTCACCCCAGGTGATGCTGACCATGCCTGCGCCCGTGCGGAACCGCAGTCGGGCGAGCTGGGCGACGGCGAGGATGGCCACGGCGATGCCGAAGCGGGCCGGACCACCGAGAGGATCGTCAGCCGGCAGCCGGAACGGGAGGGTCCAGCCGACCATTGCGGATACCAGGGCGGTAAGCGTCACCGCGCCGGTCAGCACGAGCACCCGGGCCGGCATGCCGCGCGCGCCGAGCCGGTCGGACCGGTCGGCAGCCGGGCCGGAGGTCATCGACCATCCCCGTCAGCCGGCCGACCGACGCTGTGACGGGTCACCGGTGCTGTGTCAGTCATCGGCGCCCCCTTCCGCGCACGGCTCGGAGACTTTTGGTCCCCCCGGCGGAAGGCTAAGCCAAACCGGGTGGTCGCAACAGGGGTCGACCACCCGGTTCGGCGTGAATCATGCGCTGACTACCCGTCCCGGTGCTGCTGGTGCCCGTTGGAAGCGTGCGTGGATGATTCACTCGCTCCCGTCCCGTCTGTCGGATCGACGACTGTCGCGTCCGCCCTGGTCGGGTCAGTCGACCGCGACTGCTGCGGGAACCGGTCGGGCAGGCGGCGCAGGCGGGCGTTCATGTTGCGGATCAGCAGGATGGTCGCGGTGGCCAGCAGCAGGATGAGGAAGAGGCCCATCGGTCCGGCCAGGCCACCCGTGCGGGTGTCCCCGAAGTTGTTCTCCGCGAGCACCTGGGCAGCGGTCAGCATGGCGTTCCTCCGATGTGCGGTTGGGTACCAGGGTAGACCCGGCCGGAATCAGCGCGCGTGCGCCGTCTCCCGCACCCCTGCGAAGAGGTCGGACTCGGGCAACGGGCTGTCCACGACGGTGCGGGCCAGCTCGAAATCCTCCGTCGGCCAGGCGCGCTGTTGCAGTTCCATCGGCACGTGGAACCAGAAGCCGTCCGGGTCGACCTGGGTGGCGTGGGCGCGCAGCGCGTCGTCGCGGACGTGGAAGTAGTCGCCGCACTCCACCCGGGTGGTGATCCGGGGGCCCTTGTCGGGTCGGTCGTCCCAACGCTTGAGCCACTCCTCGTACGGGGATTCGCGGCCGATGGCGAGCATCGCCTCGTGCAGGGCCATGATCTTGGCCTTGGAGAACCCGATGTCGTAGTAGAGCTTCAGTGGCTGCCACGGGGCGCCCAGCTCCGGGTAGCGCTCCGGGTCGCCGGCGGCCTCGAAGGCGGCCACGCTCACCTTGTGGCACATGATGTGGTCGGGGTGGGGGTAGCCACCCTCCTCGTCGTAGGTCGTCACGACGTGCGGGCGGAACTCGCGCATCAGCCGCACCAGCGGCCCGGCGGCCACCTCGACGTCCTGGAGGGCGAAGCAGCCCTCCGGCAGCGGGGGCAGCGGGTCGCCCTCGGGCAGGCCGGAGTCGACGAACCCGAGCCAGGCCTGCTCGACGCCGAGGATCGCCCGCGCGGCGTCCATCTCGGCGCGGCGGATCTCCGCGATGTTGGCCCACACGTCGGGCCGGTCAAGCTTGGGGTTGAGCACGCTGCCGCGCTCACCGCCGGTGCACGTCACCACAAGCACGTCCACGCCCTGGGCGACGTACTTCGCCATGGTCGCCGCACCCTTGCTCGACTCGTCGTCCGGGTGCGCGTGAACGGCCATGAGACGCAGTTGCTCTGCCAACGTCGGCGCTCCTCGTCTGTGCCGGCCGGTGGACCCGACCGGTATCAACCGGCTGACCTGCCGGGATCCTCCGCACCCCACCGCTGGTCGGCGTTGCGGGCCCGACCCGACCTGCCGTTGCTGCCGTCGAGCCGGGTGGGAGAATGGACTCTGTCATTCTTGCCGATGCCGCCGACAACAACGCCAGGAGATACCCGCCGGTGACCGAGACGCACGCCACAATTTCACCGGGCGCGCCGGTCTTCCCGACCGGGCGCTACGGCCGCCGTCGGGCATCCGGCGGAGGCCGCCGTCGTACGCTGCTGGCCGGGCTGGCGCTGTTGGCGCTGGTGGCGGCGCTGAGCCTGATCTCGGTGCGGCTCTACCAGCAGTACGGTGACCCGAACTACCGCGCCGAGGTGATCACCTACACCGACATCACCGACACCCAGATGCTGCTCGACTTCCGGGTGACGGTGCCGGAGGGCGAATCGGCGGTCTGCGTGCTGCGCGCCCGGGACCGCGCCGGCGCCCAGGTGGCCCGCGAGGAGATCACTGTGAGCGCCGCCCCGGGCGAGCGACACCTCACCGTCCGGCACCGCCTGAGCACCACCGCCCGGCCGTTCATCGGCGAGGTGCTGCGCTGCCGTCCTCCCGCCTGAGCTGCGCGGACCACAGTTCCGAGCAGTGCGCTGGCGCTCCTACCACGCAACGCCCGATCCGGACAGCGGTGATGATCGCCGACACGCTGTGTCGTACCGCACTGGTAACTTGGTAGTTCACCTGTCAGCCAGCCACGCACATCTGAGGAGACCGCCTGTGTCCACTGGCAACGAGGCGCCCGCCACCTGGCTGTCCCAGGACGCGTACGACCGCCTCCAGGCCGAGCTCGACGAGCACATCGCCAACCGGCCGGCGATCGCCGCCGAGATCAACGCTCGGCGCGAGGAGGGCGACCTGCGGGAGAACGGGGGCTACCACGCCGCCCGCGAGGAGCAGGGCAAGGCCGAGGGGCGCATCCGCTACCTCCAGGAGCTGCTGCGCACCGCGAAGGTCGGCGAGGCGCCGACCACGGACGCGGTGTCGCCCGGCATGGTCGTGACGATCTACTTCGACGACGACACCGACGACACCGAGACGTTCCTGCTCGGCTCACGGGAGATCGCCGCCACCACCGACCTGACCGTCTACAGCCCCGAGTCCGCGCTCGGCAAGGCGATCCTGGGCGGCCGTCCCGGGCAGACCTGCACCTACACGGCACCCAGCGGCGCCGACATCAAGGTGACAGTGGTCAGCTTCGAGCCGTTCTCCGGCTGAGCGCCGCCGGCTTCCGGGCCGTCTGAGGGCGTACCCCCGCCGAGGTGTGGCACCCGCCGGTGTCACGCCTCGGCGGCGAAGACCACCTGGTAACCGCTGGCCCGCAACGCGCTGATCAGCGTGTCCGAGTGCTCCACTCCGCGGGTCTCCACCGACAGCGCCACCTCCACCTCGCCGAGGCCCAGGTGTGGGTTGGCCCGCTGGTGTTCCACGTCCACCACGTTGGCCCGGTGCTCGGCGATCTGGCTCAGCAGCGAGGCGAGCTGCCCCGGCCGGTCGGAGCACCGCACCGTCACGCGCAGATAGCGTCCCGCGGCGGCCAGGCCGTGCTCGATCACCCGCAGCATCAGCAGCGGGTCGATGTTGCCACCGGAGAGCACCGCGACCACAGGCGTCTCCACCTCCACGACACCGGCCAGGAGCGCGGCCACGCCGACCGCCCCAGCCGGCTCGACGACCTGCTTGCCCCGCTCCAGCAGCATCAGCAGCGCCCGGGAGATGTCCTCCTCCGACACCGTGACGATCTCGTCGACAAGCTTGCGGACATGGTTGAAGGTGATCTCACCGGGCCGCCCGACAGCGATGCCGTCCGCGATTGTGGCGAACACCGGCAGCCGGACCGGCTCCCCGGCCACCAGCGAGGGCGGGAAGGCCGCCGCGCCCGCCGCCTGCACGCCGATGATCCGGACGTCCGGCCGCAGCGCCTTCGCGGCCACCGCCATGCCCGAGATCAGACCGCCGCCGCCCACGCCCGTGATGATGGTCCGCACCTCCGGGCACTGTTCGAGGATCTCCAGCGCGACAGTGCCCTGGCCGGCGATCACGTCCGGGTGGTCGAACGGGTGGATGAGCACCGCGCCGGTCCGCTCGGCGTACGTCTGCGCGGCCACCAACGACTCGTCGACGGTGTTGCCTGCCAGTTCGACCTGCGCGCCGTACCCCTTGGTGGCGGCGACCTTCGGCAGCGGGGCGTTTACCGGCATGAAGACCGTGGCGTGCGTACCGACCAGGCCGGCGGCCAGCGCCACGCCCTGGGCGTGGTTGCCGGCGCTCGCCGCGACGACGCCGCGTTCGCGCTCCGCCGCCGACAGCCGGGAGATCCGCACGTACGCGCCGCGCACCTTGTACGAGCCGGCGCGCTGGACGTTCTCGCACTTGAGCCAGGTCGGCCCGCCCAGTGCGGCGCTCAGTGGCCGGGAGGGCTCCAGCGGGGTGATCCGGACGACGTCGGCGAGCAGTTCCCGCGCGGCCCGTACGTCGTCGAGGCCGACCAGTTCCGTCATGCCCCGATCGTGCCATCCGGGCCGGGCGGCAACCGCGTCGACACCGGGCAGTCGGTCAGACCGGGGCCGTCAGACCGGGGTGGCCGGGGCGGTCGGGGCGGTCGCCGAGGGCGGCGCGCTGGCGATGCGTGCCTCCTGGGCGGCGGAGATCTGTCGGATCAACAGGATCAGCGTCACCCCGGCGACCACGCAGGCCACTGCGGGCACGGCGTTACGGAGCAGGGAATCGCCGTAGTGGTCGATGTACGCCTGGTAGTCGGCGTCGGTGGACGGGCTCCGCGGCAGCCTGATGTACGCCTGGGCGTTCTGGTTGCTGACGACCCCCTCGCCGATGCTGAACACGAGCCAGGTGATCCACCAGACGAACACCGTGGCCGGGGTGCGGCGCCGCCAGAGGCTGTCCCGGGCGACGCTGGCCATCACCCGGGCCGGTACCACGAGGTTGACGAACGGGATCAGCCAGCCGGCGATCGCCCAGCCGGCACCGAGTGTCGGCAGCGCACCCGGAAACGCGTCGGTGTTCTTCCGCGCCCGCCACATCCAGACGATCACCAGTACGGCGGCGGCGGGGTACACGACCACCGAGGGCTGCGACAACAGCGCCAGCACTGACAAAGCGTCGACCAGCAGGTCCGCGTCGTCGGCGTTCTGGGCCCGCCGGGTCATCAGCAACCCGAAAATCGGATCGAGTGCTGTCACGAGAGAGAGCACCACGGCCACGCCGACGGCGATGCAGGCGGCCAGGCCGACGCCACGTACCCGGTAGGTCGCCACAGCGGGCCAGACGGCAGGCTGGCCGAGCGGCGTCTTGCAACGCTGGCATTCGTTGTGCTCGGGCGACGTGGCGTCCCCACAGGTCTGACAACGCATCGATGTCTCCCGGGTCCGCGCGATTGGCGTACACAGTAGACGATCAAGCGGCGGCCGGCGACCCCTTGCCGACCCGGGGGTAGCCGGGGGCGTGCCGCGACCAGGGGGCTGCCATCTCGAACTGGCCGGCGACGCCGAGCAGCAGCAGCTCCGAGCCGGGCGGGCCGACCAGTTGCACCGCGACCGGCAGGCCGTCCGGGCGGCGGCCGACCGGCACCACGACCGCCGGCAGGCCGGCGATGTTCCACGGCGCGGCGTACGGGGCGTACCGGATGCTTGCCGACATGTTCGACCGCCAGGACCGCTCGGACCAGCGCCCGGCCTCCGGCGGGGCGCTGGCCAACGCCGGGGTGAGCAGCAGGTCGACCGAGTGGTCGGTGAAGAAGTCGATCGACCGCTGCCGCCAGGCGGTCCGGTCGGCTTCCCGGACGTACCCCCGGCGCTGCGCCCACTCGCCAAGCGCTACGTGCCGCCGGGTACGCCGTTGCAGGCCACGCCGGTCCAACCCGGAGGCCCGGACGTCGGTGGCGGCGGCGGCGAACCAGGTGGCGATGCCCTGCAGGCCCAGCGCTGTGGGATAGACCGGATCGGCCGGAACCGTGTCGTGCCCGGCGGCGGCGAGGAGTCGGCCCGCGGCGGCGACAGCGTCCCGGTTGGGCGCGTCCGGTGAGACGCCTCGCACCGGTGAGCGCAGCGAGACGCCCACCCGCAGCCGCTGCGGTGGGACCAGCTTCTCCGGACGCCGACCGGCCAGCACCGAGAAACCGACCGCCGCGTCCGCGACTGTGCTGGTGAGCATGCCGTGCTCGGTGAGGCCGAACCAGTCGTCAGCGCCGAGCTGGCAGGGCACCACGCCCCGACCGGGCTTGAGCCCGACCAGGCCGCAGCAGGCCGCCGGAATCCGGATCGACCCGAGGCCGTCGTTGCCGTGCGCGATCGGCACCAGCCCGGCCGCCACCGCCGCAGCGGCACCACCGGAGGAGCCCCCGGGGGTACGCGTGCTGTCCCACGGGTTGCGTGTCACAGCGCTGTCGTCGTCGGTGAGCGCCCACAGGCCCAACTCCGGCATCCGGGTCACGCCAAGGATCACCGCACCGGCGCCGCGGAGCCGGCGGACCACCTCGTGGTCGGCCTCCGCGACCTCGGTACGCGCCGCGGGCGACCCGTTCCAGGTGGGCAGGCCGGCGACCGGCGTGTTCTCCTTCACCGCCACCGGCACCCCGGCCAGCGGCAGGTTCGCCAGGTCCTCCTGCTCGTCGACCTTCTCCGCCTCGGTGATCGCCTCGCCACCGCGAACGGCGCGGAACGCCGCCAGATCGCGGTCGGCCGAGGCGATGTACTCAAGGTGGTCGGCGACGACCTGGGTGGCCGAGACGTCACCTCGGCGTACGCCCCGGGCGATCTGCTTGGCGGTCGCCCCGACCCAGGTCGCCATGATGTCCTGCACGGCCATCCTCCCCCAGCGGTCAGCCCAGTGCCTGCTCCAGATCGGCGAGCAGGTCGTCGACCGTCTCGATGCCGACAGACAGTCGCACGAGATCCCCGGGAACTTCAAGCGGCGAGCCGGCAGCACTTGCGTGTGTCATCCGACCCGGGTGCTCGATCAGGGATTCCACGCCGCCGAGCGACTCGGCGAGCACGAAGAGCTTGGTCCGGTTGCAGATCTCCACAGCGTGGTCCTCGCCGCCGACCGCGCGGAACGAGATCATGCCGCCGAACCGGCGCATCTGCTTGGCGGCCACCTCGTGACCGGGGTGCGACGGCAGCCCCGGGTAGATCACCTGGGCCACCTTGGCGTGCCCGTCGAGGTACGCGGCGAGCCGCTCCGCGTTGTCGCAGTGCCGGTCCATGCGTACCCCGAGGGTCTTGATGCCGCGCAGGGTGAGCCAGGCGTCGAACGGGCCGTTGATCGCGCCCATGGCGTTCTGGTGGTAGCGCAGTTCCTCGCCGAGCGCGGCGTCGGCGACGACGAGCGCGCCGCCCACCACGTCGGAGTGGCCGCCGATGTACTTGGTGGTGGAGTGCACCACCACGTCCGCGCCGTGGGCGATGGGCTGTTGCAGGTACGGCGAGGCGAACGTGTTGTCGACGACAAGCAGCGCGTCGACGTCGTGCGCGACGCCGGCCATGGCGGCGATGTCGGCGATGCCGAGCAGCGGATTGGTGGGCGTCTCCACCCAGACCATCTTCGTCCGGCCCTGCCGCACAGCGGCGCGGACGGCTGCCGGGTCCGAGACCTTGGCCGGGGTGAACTCGATCCCCCACCGCTGGGCGACACGGGCGAAGAGCCGGTAGGTCCCGCCGTACGCGTCGTCGGGGATGACCACGTGGTCACCCGGCTGGCAGACGGCCCGCAGCAGGGTGTCCTCGGCGGCCAGGCCGCTGGCGAAGGCCAGCCCGACCGGGCCGCCTTCCAGCGCGGCCAGGCACTCCTGGAGGGCGTCGCGGGTCGGGTTGCCGGACCGGCTGTACTCGTAGCCGAGCCGGGGCGCGCCGACGGCGTCCTGGGCGTAGGTGCTGGTCTGGTAGATCGGAGGTATCACCGCGCCGGTGCGGGCCTCGGGGTCCTGACCGGCATGTATGGCGAGCGTCTCGAAGCCGTGGTTCATCCTGTGAGGCTAGTTCTTCGTCTCGATGGCTGGAACGGAACCCACGCTCCCGGTGGGGGCCGGACCTTCCGGCCCGGCCCCCACGTGCCAGCCAGGGGCCGACGGTCGGTCAGCCGGCCGGTACGGGCAGGACGTGCAAGGTGGCCTGGTTTCTGCCGGTCCAGTCGTAGGAGAGCGCGTAGAGCCGTGCACCGTTCGGTGACCAGGCCAGCCCACCCGGGCTCAGCTCACCGCCTCCCAGCACGAAACGGTTCAGTTCGGTTCCGTCTGGCCGATAGACGAACAGGTACGACGTGTCCGCCGCGGCGGCGATCCTGGTGCCGTCGCGGGACGGCTCGACAGCGGCCGGGTAGGCGCCGGTGGGGAAGGTCACCGAGGGGGTGGTGATGTCGGCGAACGGGAACGCCTGCACCTCGTACGGGGCACCGGCCGCGGTGTAGAGGGTGGTGGCGGTCGGATCGAGGGCGATGTCCTGCAGGTTGCTGCCGATCGCCGTCCAGTCGCTCGTCCGCGTCAGGGTCAGCGTTCCCCCAGTTCCGATCGCGTACGCGTATACCGACGCCGGACTCAACGACATCTGCCCGGCCAGCAACACCGAGCGGTTCTGGAGGGCACCGGTCAGCAGCGGGGCGCCGTAGAAGTCCTGAGTAGTGGCCATCCCCGTGGTGACACGGGCGGGTTGGCGGCCCAGGTCGATCCGGCCGATGTTGCCGCCCCACTGGTCGCAGCCGTAGCCGAACCACAGGTACCGCCCGGTCAGCGCAAGCGACGACGGGCACTCGCCCGCCCCGGTGTCGTACCGGGCCGACTCGACGAGCGAGCCGGTGTCGAAGGCGGCGATGGCGTTGGCGGTGGGCAGCGCCACGTAGAGGGTCTGCCGGTCGGGGCTGAGCAGCAGGTCGGAGGGGCCGGGCAGGCCGGACAGGGTGCCGACCACCGCGCCCGTGGCGCTGGCCACCACGACGTCGGTCGACGACCTGCCGCCGCTGACGAAGACCCGGTCACCGGCGGACACCACGTCGGCCACCGTGGTCAGTGGCAGCGGGGTGGCGGTCTGCGCGGGTGCCGCCTGGGCGGGGGTCGGGAGCGCCGCGGTGAGCAGCCCGGCGGTCAACGCGGCAAGCGCCGCCCGGGTCGTACCTTTTCTGATGTGCAAGGTGTTGTCCTTCCCCGTGTGAATTGAACCGAGTGAATGAATAGCACAGTCGATGCCTGCACGGGGTCGTCGGGTCCGCCAGCGCCGCCGGCATAGCCTGGACCCATGAGCGGGTGCGTGTTCTGCGGGATCGTGGCGGGCGAGGTTCCGGCGTTCCGGGTCGCCGACGAGCCGGACGGGGTGGCGTTCCTGGACACCCGTCCGGTCTTCGCCGGGCATGTGCTCGTGGTGCCCCGGGTCCACCTCGTGACAGTGGCCGAGCTACCGGCGGACCTGCTGCCCGGCTACTTCGCGCTGGTACAGCGGCTGGCGGTGGCGGTGGAGACCGGTCTGGGGGCCGGTGGGACGTTCGTGGCGATGAACAACAAGGTGTCCCAGTCCGTCCCGCACCTGCACACCCACGTCGTACCCCGGACCAAGGGTGACGGCCTGCGGGGCTTCTTCTGGCCGCGCACCCGCTACCAGGACGACACCGAGGCCCAGACCTACGCCGACCGGATCGCCGCAGCCCTCTGAGCGCCCCGACCCGCCGTCCGGCCCGGTGGGGGCCTGAGTCACAGTGGCGCGGGTAAGGAAGGAAGACCCACCGGTGTTACACGCTGGGAGACGTACGAGAGGAGTCCCACCGTGTTCCTGCGCCGTATGAACGCCGAGATGATTTCGCCCGAGCAGGCCCTGCCGGGCCGCCCGATCGCCATGCCGGTCGCCGACCGGCACGAGGTGCTGGGCACGCCGCTCAAGGGCCCGTTCCCCGAGGGCCTCCAGGTCGCCGTCTTCGGCATGGGCTGTTTCTGGGGCGCCGAGCGGCTGTTCTGGACGCTGCCCGGCGTGTTCACCACCTCCGCCGGCTATGCGGGCGGCTACACCAAGAACCCGACGTACGAGGAGACGTGTTCCGGGCGGACCGGGCACGCCGAGGTCGTCCAGGTGGTGTACGACCCCAGCAAGATCACGTACGAGGACCTGCTGAAGGTCTTCTGGGAGAACCACGACCCGACCCAGGGCATGCGCCAGGGCAACGACGTGGGCAGCCAGTACCGGTCGGCGATCTACACCACCACCGACGAGCAGCGCGCCATCGCGGAGTCGTCCCGTGACGCCTTCCAGCCGATCGTGACCCGCGCCGGCAAGGGTGAGATCACCACCGAGATCGCCCCGCTGGGCAGCTACTTCTTCGCCGAGGACTACCACCAGCAGTACCTCGCCCCGACGAAGAACCCGAACGGGTACTGCAACCACGGCCCCAACGGCATGACATGCCCCGTAGGTGTCGCGAAGACCATCTAGCCACCACAGGCCACCGGGCTCACGGCCCGGTGGCCTCGGCCGGAATTCTGTACAGACTTCGCGCCAGAATCTGGCTATACTTCGAGCATGACTGCCGTGCCGTTCACTGAGGCCCGCAACCGCCTTTCGGAACTCATCGACGAGGTGGCCTCGACCCATGAGCGGATAGAGATCACCCGGCACGGCCACGCCGCCGCTGTGCTCATTTCCGCCGACGACCTCGCCGCGCTGGAAGAGACCCTGGAGGTTCTCTCCAGCGCCGAGGCCATGCGGCAACTCGGCGAATCCAGGGCCGCCGTCGAAGCAGGCGACGTCCTCGACGCCGACGAACTCGCAGCGCTGATGGCAAAGCGCTCGAAGCAGGCAAGGTGACCGGTCCGGACCCCGGCCGCTACCGACTTCAGGTCACCGGCCCGGCCGCACGCGCCTTGGCCGGACGGCTACCAGAGAAGATCTCTGCGGCCGTCTACGAGTTCATCACCACCGTCCTCCTCGACAACCCGCATCGCGTCGGCAAACGACTTCTTCTGCCGCCGTTCGAGGGCACCTGGTCGGCCAGGCGCGGCACGTACCGCGTCCTCTACGAGATCGACGAGGACGACCACGTCGTGACCGTGACGGCCATCGAACACCGCGCCGACGCTTACCGGTCGCGTTGATTCAAAGGCGGGAATCAGTGGTGCACCGTTCGCCAGGATCGAAGAACCCGAACGGGTACTGCAACCACGGCCCGAACGGCCTGAGCTGCCCGGTCGGCGTAGCCCGTACCGCCGGCTGACCCCGCCACCACCCGCACGAGCGCGATGCCCGGCTGCCGACAAGGTGGCCGGGCATTCCCGTCTGGCCGTGTGATCGAAATCCGTTGCCGAGCCCGGCGGGGCTCGATAGCGTGCAGGTACACGTGAAGGGAGGTGGTCCAGACTTGTATAGCAATCGGACTCGTGAGGTGGCTGTCCGCTAGCCGCTGTCCTCGACAGTGATCTGTTCGCCGACAGGCGGGCATCAGCACCATCGTCGAGACCGTGTGGCAGCGGTGCGGCGAATCCACG
This sequence comes from Micromonospora sp. DT68, assembly GCF_049847245.1. NCBI lineage: Bacteria > Bacillati > Actinomycetota > Actinomycetes > Micromonosporales > Micromonosporaceae > Micromonospora > Micromonospora sp. DT68. The sequence goes on along the minus strand of NZ_JBNCNZ010000001.1, from coordinate 454,565 downwards.
ACAGCCACCCGACCCCCGGGGTGCCGGCATAGTCCAGCCGGCCCGTGCGCGAGCGCGGAGCACCCCGGGGGTCGCTTCATATCCGAAGGGGCCCCGGCGATGTCGATGCGCGAGCTGGTGGTCCTCGGCACCGCCAGCCAGACCCCGACCCGTCAACGCAACCACAACGGGTACGTGCTGCGCTGGGACGACGAGGTGATCCTCTTCGACCCGGGCGAGGGCAGTCAGCGCCAACTGCTGCACACCACTGTCACCGCCACCGACCTGACCCGGATCTGCGTCACGCACTTCCACGGCGACCACTGCCTGGGCCTGCCCGGCACCATCCAGCGGCTCTCCCTGGACCGGGTGGCGCAGCCGGTCGCCGTGCACTTCCCGGCGGGCGGCGCCGAATACTTCGCCCGGCTACGGCACGCCACCTCGTTCTACGAGACCGCCGAGCTGGCCGTCACCCCGATCGAGGCCGACGGGCAGCGGATCGCCCTGCGCTGCGGAACGCTGGAGGCCCGCCGGCTACGGCACTCCATCGAGACGTACGGCTATCGGCTGGTCGAGCCCGACGGGCACCGGATGCTGCCGGAGAAGCTGGCGGCGTACGGCATCGCCGGCCCGGCTGTCGGTGAACTGATCCGCGTCGGGCACCTGGACCTCGACGGACGCCGCGTCACCCGCGACGAGGTGAGCGTGCCCCGACCGGGGCAGCGGTTCGCCTTCGTGATGGACACCGGCCTCTGCGACGGGGTCTACGCCCTCGCCGAGCACGCCGACCTGCTGGTCATCGAGTCGACGTTCCTGGAGTCGGAGGCCGCGCTCGCCGCCGAGGTCGGCCACCTCACCGCGGCGCAGGCCGCGCGGGTGGCGGCCGAGTCCGGGGTACGCAGGCTGGTGCTCACGCACTTCTCCCAGCGCTACTCCGACGCACGGCGGTTCCACGACGAGGCCCGCGCGCACTTCGACGGTGATCTGATCATCGCCGAGGATCTGACCACCGTGCAGGTGCCACCGCGCCGGGTAGCCTCGGCGGAGTGACCGTCACGCTCCGTCTCGCGACCGGTGACGACCTGATGGGGGTGGGCGTCCTGCACCAACGCTCCCGGGTCGCCGCGTACTCCTCGTTCGTCCCGGCCGAGGCTCTTGCCGAACCGACAGGTGAGGCGATGGGCGCGTACTGGACCGAGCGGTGGCGATGGGAGCGGGACACCCACCGACTGACTGTCGCGGAGCGGGCCGGGGCGCTCGTGGGGTTCAGCTACCTGGGCCCGGACGACGAGGACGACCCGGCGACAGGGCTGCTCAATGCCATCCACCTCGACCCGGCCGAGCAGGGCCGGGGCGTCGGCCGGACGCTGATGGTGGACGCTCTGGACGCCATGCGGGCGCAGGGCTGGCAGCGGGCGGTGCTCTGGGTGCTCCGTGAGAACGCCCATGCCCGCGCGTTCTACGAGCGTGGCGGCTGGACGCCGACGGGCGCGCAGCGCGAGGAGTTCATCGGCTCCGCCCGCACGCCTCAACTGCGCTACGCCCGCCGCCTCGACGTGTAAGGAAGGGCACCTTCTTAACGCCTCCGGTTGTACAGGGGCCCCTTCTTAACGCGCGCGTCGCCGCCGCTTCCTGCTTGGCACGGCTGCCGACTCCCGGCCGCCGAAGGCCAGCGGCCGGGAGCACGCTCGTTAATAAGGGGCCCTTGCTCTACACGAGGCGTTAAAAAGGGGCCCTTCCTTGCGAACTAGTGGGCGCCGAGGTGGGCCAGGAGATCCTGACGGGTGAGGACACCCTTGGGCTTGCCGTCGACGAGGACCAGCGCCGCGTCGGACTTCTCCAGCAGGCCGACGGCCTCGCTCACCGGCTGACCGCCACCGATCATCGGCAGCGGGTCGCCCATGTGCCGCTCGATGGTGTCGTGCAGGTGGGCCTGCCCGGTGAACAGCGCGTCGAGCAGGTCCCGCTCGGCGATCGAGCCGGCCACCTCACCGGTCACCACAGGCGGCTCGGCCTTGAGCACCGGCAGCTGCGAGACGCCGTACTCGCGCATGTAGTCGATCGCGTCGCGAACCGTCTCGGTCGGGTGGACGTGCACCAGCTCGGGCAGCCCGCCGGGCTTGCTGGCCAGCGCGTCGGCCACGGTGGGCTCGGCGCCGGAGTTGTCGAGGAAGCCGTACCGGGCCATCCACGAGTCGTTGAAGATCTTCGAGAGGTAGCCACGGCCGCCGTCGGGCAGCAGCACCACCACCACGTCGTCCGGGCCGGCCTTGCGGGCCACCTCCAGCGCGGCGACAACCGCCATCCCGCAGGAACCGCCGACAAGCAGCCCTTCCTCGCGGGCCAGCCGCCGGGTCATCTCGAAGGACGCCTTGTCGGAGACCTCGACGATCTCGTCGGCCACACCCCGGTCGTACGTCTCCGGCCAGAAGTCCTCGCCGACGCCCTCCACGAGGTACGGCCGGCCGGTGCCGCCGGAGTAGACCGAACCCTCCGGGTCGGCCCCGATGACCTTCACCCGGCCGTCGGACGCCTCCTTGAGGTACCTGCCGATGCCGGAGATCGTGCCGCCGGTGCCCACCCCGGTCACGAAGTGGGTCAGCCCGCCCTCGGTCTGCTTCCACAGCTCCGGACCGGTGGTCTCGTAGTGCGAGCGCGGGTTCGCCGGGTTGCTGTACTGGTCGGGCTTCCAGGCGCCGGGGATCTCCCGGGTCAGCCGGTCGGAGACGTTGTAGTAGGAGCGCGGGTCTTCCGGGGCGACAGCGGTCGGGCAGACCACCACCTCGGCGCCGTACGCCCGCAGCACGTCCTGCTTGTCCTGGCTGACCTTGTCGGGGCAGACGAAGACACACTTGTAGCCCTTGAGCTGGGCCACCAGGGCCAGCCCGACGCCGGTGTTGCCGCTGGTCGGCTCGACGATGGTGCCGCCGGGCTTGAGCAGGCCCGCCGCTTCGGCGTCCTCCACCATCCGCAGGGCGATCCGGTCCTTCACCGAGCCACCCGGGTTGACGTACTCGACCTTGGCGAGCACGGTGGCCTGGATGCCCTCGGTGACGTTACGCAGGCGTACCAGCGGGGTGTTGCCGATCATGTCGACGACATTGTCGTAGTACTGCACGGTGTGCCCTTCGTTGCGGCGCCGGCGACGGCTGCCCGGCAGACGGATCCTCGACGCCCAGGGTACGTGCTGTCAGGGCACCAACCCGCCGGGGATGACGGAGCTGCGCCGGGCCTCCCACTCAAGGAAACGCTCGGTCTCGGCGAGCACGCTGCCGGCCAGCCAGGTGACCATCACCGCGTCGTCGGCCAGCCCGAAGATCGCCAGCGGGATCTCCGGCAGCAGGTCGAAGGGCGAGACGATGTACGCCGTCGCCGCTGTCATCAGGGCCAGCCGGAGGCCGCCGTCGTACTCACCACGGGTGGTGGCCCGGATCATCCGGGGCAGCGCCGCCAACCTGGTCCCCAGCGACGGCCCGCCGCGCGCCCCCGCCGTCAGTGCCCGGGCCAGGGCCGCGAACGCCGCGCTGCGCTTCAGTGTCTTACCCATCGTTGCGCTCCTCTCCGCCGGATCAGCGTGGCGGGTCGACGCAAGTGTGGCCGGCCTGCACCGGACAGATACCCCGTCGGGTCGGGTTCCAGGCATCGATGAGGCATGACGACGACAGCTGCGTGTCGGTCCGGCGCGATAATCTCGCTGTATGGGGGTGGCTGGTTCTGTCGTACCCGTTGGTCCGCGCTGGCGACACGCCTGGCGGATCGCCCGCCTGGCAGCCATCGGGACGGGCGCGACCGCGGCGGCCGTGATGGCGACCGGCGGGGTGCTGCTCGGCCAGGCCCGGCAGGCCCGACGCACCATCCCGATGGCCGAGGCCCCACCGCCGCGCTGCGACGGGGTGTACGGCGCGAAGTTCCCCGGCCCGACGCTCACGATGGTCGTGCTCGGTGACTCGTCGGCTGCCGGTTACGGGGTGCACCGCCGCCGCGAGACGCCCGGCGCGTTGCTGGCCACCGGCCTGTCCCGCCGCCTGCACCGGCCGGTCCTGCTGCGCCGCTTCGCGGTGGTCGGAGCCATCTCCTCGGCGCTGCGGCACCAGGTGGAGGCCGCCCTGGAATGCGAGCCCGACATCGCGGTCATCCTGATCGGCGGCAACGACATCACCAACCGCACCCCGCGCGGGCTGGCCGTGCGCTACCTGGTCGAGGCCGTCCGGACGCTTCGCGGCGCGGGTTGCGAGGTGGTCGTCGGCACCTGCCCCGACCTGGGCGCGATCCGGCCGATCCAACCGCCGCTGCGCTGGCTGGCCCACCGGTGGAGCCGCCAGCTCGCCGCCGCCCAGACGGTCGCCGTCGTCGAGGCGGGCGGCTGGACGGTGTCCCTGGGTGACCTGTTGGGTCCACGGTTCAATGCCGAACCGCACCGGATGTTCGCCTGGGACCGGTTCCACCCGTCCGCTGAGGGGTACGCGGTCGCCGCGGCCGCCCTGCTGCCGACGATGCTCTCCGCGCTCGGCGCCGGGCAGGAAAGACGGGTCACTGCGGCACGGGGTGAGGGCGTACGGTCGCTGCCAAAGGCCGCGCAGGAGGCGGCCCGGCACGCCGGCACCGAGGTCAGTGGCACCCAGGTCCACGGCCACGACCGGGGGCCGGCCGGTCGGTGGGCGCAACTGCGTCGGCGGGCGTTCTTCGGTGTCAACGCGGTGCCGCAGGGCGGTGCCACGTCGGACACTTCGACGGTGGAGGGACTGGCATGAACCAGCGCAGCGAGCGGCACGTGACCGACGGCCTCACCGGCCGGCTGGGTCGGGCGGCGGCGCTGTCGCTGCTCGCCGGCACCGTGGGCGGTGCGGCGGTCCTCGCCGGTGAGGCGTTCGTCGCGCGACACCGCCGGTACGCCGAGCCGGAGCTGGGGCTGGCGCTGCGCGCCACGATCGGCCGGGCCGGCGGGACACCGCTGCGGCTGGTGCTGCTCGGCGACTCGTCAGCGCTGGGCGTGGGCGTCGACAGGCTCGACGACACCATCGGCGGGCAGTTGGCGAACCTGCTCGCCGAGGGTCCGACCGGCCGTCGGGTGCACCTGTCAAGTGTCGGTGTCTCCGGGTCCCGTTCGACCGATCTGGCGACGCAGGTGGCCCGGGCCCTGCTGGGCGAGCGTCCCGACGTGGCGCTGATCCTGATCGGCGCCAACGACGCCACAGGCATGCGCCGGCCCGCTGACGCGTCGGCATATCTGGGTGCGGCGGTGCACCGGCTGCGTGAGGCGCGCGTCGAGGTGGTGGTGGGCACCTGCCCCGATCTGGGCGCCGTACGCGCCATCGCGCCCCCGTTGCGGCAGCTGGTGGGCTGGGCCGGCCGGCGGATGGCGCGCGCGCAGACCACTGCCGTGCTGGAGGCCGGTGGCACTGTCGTCGACCTGGCCACCGAGACCGGGCCGGTGTTCCGGGCTGACGCGGGCACGCTCTGCCACGACGGCTTCCACCCGTCCGCCGACGGTTACCGGGTGTGGGCGCACGCCCTGTTGCCGGCGGTCGCGGCTGCGGCGGCCGTCGCCTCCCGACGCTAGATCAGCCCCGCTCAGGGTGACATTTCCCGCCGTGTCTGCTTCTTCCGCGTGATGTTACCGGCGGGTTAACGTTGGTCCATGCCGATTGAGTCGTCCCGCGACGCCGTCATCGTCGCTACCGCCCGCTCCCCCATTGGCCGGGCGCACAAGGGGTCCCTGCGCGGCGTCCGCTCCGACGACCTCGCCGCGACAATCGTCCAGGCCGCCCTGGACAAGATTCCCCAGCTCGACCCGACCACCATCGACGACATCTACCTCGGGTGTGGCCTGCCCGGCGGTGAGCAGGGCTTCAACATGGCCCGTGTGGTGGCCACGCTGCTCGGGCTCGACACCGTTCCCGGTGCCACGCTGACCCGCTACTGCGCGTCCTCGCTGCAGACCACCCGGATGGCCCTGCACGCGATCCGTGCCGGCGAGGGCGACGTGTTCGTCTCCGCAGGCGTCGAGATGGTCTCCCGGTACGCCCGGGGCAGCTCCGACGGTCTGCCGCCGGAGGCTCAGGCGCTTGTCGGCGGTGGCTGGGAGAACCCGCGCTTCGCCGAGGCCGCCGAGCGCTCGAAGCGCCGCGCGCAGGGCGGCGCCGAGGTGTGGACCGACCCGCGTGAGTCCGGCGACCTGCCGGACGTCTATCTGACGATGGGTCAGACCGCCGAAAACCTGGCCCAGGTGTACGACGTGAGCCGCGCCGACATGGACGAGTTCGGCGTACGCAGCCAGAACCTCGCCGAGAAGGCAATCGCCGACGGCTTCTGGGCCCGGGAGATCACCCCGGTAACCACTCCGGACGGCACTGTGGTGAGCACCGACGACGGTCCACGAGCGGGCGTCACCCTGGAGGCGGTGTCCGGGCTGAAGCCGGTGTTCCGTCCCGACGGCCGGATCACCGCCGGCAACTGCTGCCCGCTGAACGACGGCGCGGCAGCCGTTGTGGTGATGAGCGCCCAGCGGGCCGAGGAACTCGGGCTGACCCCGCTGGCCCGGATCGTCTCGACAGGCGTCACCGCCCTGTCGCCGGAGATCATGGGCCTCGGCCCGGTCGAGGCGTCCCGGCAGGCGCTCAAGCGGGCCGGCATGACGATCGACGACGTCGACCTCGTGGAGATCAACGAGGCGTTCGCCGCCCAGGTCATCCCCTCCTACCGGCAGCTTGGCATTCCGGAGGAGAAGCTGAACGTGATGGGCGGCGCGATCGCCGTGGGCCACCCGTTCGGCATGACCGGCGCCCGGATCACCGGCACCCTGCTCAACGCGCTGGAGTGGCACGACAAGACCATCGGCCTGGAGACGATGTGCGTCGGCGGCGGCCAGGGCATGGCCATGGTCCTCGAACGGCTGAACTGACCTCAGAGCGCGCTGCGGGTCGCCGTCACCTCGGCGGCGGCCCGCGCCAGCGTTCCGGCGTCGGCACCCGAGGCCAACAGGTCCGCTGTCACCACCCGCAACTGGTCGGGCAGCGCCAGGTCGTTGTCCAGCCGGGGAACAGTGCGGCGAGGTCCGCCCTCGGCGTCGGCGGCCAGGTTGGCGATCTCCTGCACCAGGCGATGGACCAGGTCGGCGCGGGACATGTTGCCGGTCGTCGCGGCTGCCGCCCAGCGGGGCTGCTGCCAGTGCCCGATCTGACCGACAAGCAGTCGTACGGCCTGATCCAACTCCACTGCGCTCATCGCCGCCGAGTCTACGGCCGGCGTCGGCCCCGACACCCCGGCCCCGGTCAACGACGCAGATAGCTGAGCAACCGCAGCAACTGCCAGTAGAGGAAGACCAGACCGGTGACCAGGCCGAACGCGCTCAGCCACGCGTACCGGCGGGGTCGACCGTCGCGCACCGAGCGCTCGACGAGGTCGAAGTCGAGGATGAAGCTGAACGCGCCCGCGATGATCGCCACCACCGAGAAGGCGTACGGCAGCCAGCCGACCTCGCCGCTGACGCTGTAGACCGCCAACCCCTGCCGGCCAGAGATCAGGTACGACACCAGGTTGACCACGCTGAGCACTGCGATGCCGAGCAGCGTGCCGATCACCAGGCGGGCCAGTCGGGGCGTCGCCCGGATCACCCGGGCCCGGTACAACGCCGCCATGCCGAAGAAGACGCCGAACGTGCCGGCCACCGCCTGCACCACGATGCCCGGATAGACCTGCTCGAACGTCCGGCTGGCCACCCCCAGCAGCAGCCCCTGCAACAGCGCGTAGCCGGCGATCGGCACCGGGTTGGTGATCCCCCGCAACGAGATGACCAGGACCAGGGCGATCGAGGCCAGCGCGCTGCCGGCCAGCGCCGCGCCCAACCAGGCCGCCTCCGGCACCACCACCCAGGACACGGCCGCGGCCACGCCGGTGAGCACCAGCAACCCGACGGTACGGACCACCACGTCGTCGACGGTCATCGGCTCGACATCCTGGGAGCCGAGCACCCGGCTCTCCAACCGGCCGGTCTCGTCCAGCCGGTTGAGCACCGGATTGTTGCTGCGCACCGTCGCCTCCCTCACCCGCGTACCCCTCGCAGTCACTCTGCCCCGGGCGGCCCGGCGGCGACTGCGAAACGGCGCGGACGACGGCGCCCGCCCCCCACGGAAGCGGAGGCGGGCGCCGATCGGCAGAGCGGACGAGGTCAGTCGTCGCCCTGGAAGTAGCTCAGCAGACGCAGGATCTCGATGTAGAGCCAGACCAGGCTGACCAGGATGCCGAACGCGGCCACCCAGGAGTAGCGCTGCGGCAGGCCCATGCGGACGCCGTCCTCGATCTCCTTGAAGCTGAGCACGAAGCTCAGCGAGGCGACGACGATGCAGACCAGGCTGAAGCCGATGGCAAGCGGGCTGCCGTCCCGCAGGCCGGTGTTGACGCCGAACAGCGCCAGCACCAGGTTGATCATCATGACGGCGAAGAGGCCGACCATGACCGCGATCATGCCCTTGACGAAGGCCGGGGTGGCCCGGATGACCTTCGCCCGGTAGAGCATCGCCATCAGGAAGAAGATGCCGAAGCTGGCCACCGCCGCCTGGAGCACGATGCCGTCGTAGCGCGTCTCGAACGCCTTGCTGACCATGCCGACGAAGACGCCCTCGACGACCGCGTACGCGATCACAAGCGCCGGGTTGGCCATCCGGGAGAACGAGATGATCAAACCAAGGGCCAGGCCGACAACTGCCGCGCCGATCCAGGCGACCCCGACCAGCGAGTCGGGCACGAGCACCCAGGCGGCCGCGGCGGTGATGCCGAGGATGCCGAGCAGAGCGACAGTCTTGACGACGACGTCGTCGACGGTCATGGGGGCCACGGTGGGCGGTGCGACCGGGTAACCGGCCTGGGACGGGTACTGCTGGGGAATGCCGGGCTGTCCGTACGGCCCGGCCGGGGCGTACCCGGCGGAGCGCTCCCGCTCGGCCGCTTGGCCGAGCCGGGCGAGCACCGGGTTCGAGGTCTTCACTGTCTGGCCTCCCTCAGGGGGTCGTTTGCACGTGAACGTGCCCTCCAAGAGTAAACTGCCCGACCCACTCCCGGTGATCACGGATGGAATGCGGGCCGGTCGCGATTGGTGCCCGGGGCGGGGGTCGAACCCGCACGCCTTGCGGCAGCCGCTTTTAAGGCGGCCGTGTCTGCCTTTCCACCACCCGGGCGGGTGGCACCGGCGCGTCGACACGCGCGAGTGCAATGTCACCGTAGCCGGTCGTCGACAACCCGGCGTACCCCGACGGGCTAGCCACATTAGGGTCGATTCCGTGAGCAGCGCAGCCCCCACGGCCCCCGACGCCGCCCCTGACCAGGCCGTCCGCCTAGCCGATCAGGTCAACCGCCGAACCCGGGCCGTCCGGCTGCCGGCTGCCGTCCGCCGCCACCGGGCCGATCTGCTCGTCGCACTGCTCTGGGTGGTGCTGGCCGGCTGGTTGACCCAGGGGCTGTGGCCCGACCCCGGTGGCCGGACGTTGGCGCTCAACCCGGAGGACCAGGCCCTCTACGAGTGGTTCCTGGCTGTTGACGCCAGAGCGCTGCTCGGCGACTTCAGCCTGCTCACCGACCTGCTCAACGCCCCCGACGGCGTCAACCTGATGGCCAACACGACTGTCATCGCGCTCGGCATCGTCTGCGCGCCGATCACCCTCCTGCTCGGCGCGCCGGTCACCTTCGCACTGCTCGCCGCCGCCAACCTGGCCGGCACGGCGCTCGCCTGGTACCTGCTGTTCCACCGGATGCTGCGTACCCGTCGGCTGGCCGCCGCGCTCGGCGGCGGACTTTGCGGCTTCGGGCCGGGCATCGTGTCGCAGACAAACAGCCACCTGCACATGACCGCCCAGTGGCTGGTGCCGGTGATCGTCTGGCTGGTGGTCCGCCTGCTGCGGGCCTCCGACCCGGGTCGCACCCCGGCCGGGTCCGCGCGTGCCCTGCCCAGCAGGCCGGACCGGCGCCGGATGATCAGCTCAGCCGCCGGGCTGGCCGCTGCGGTCACCGCGCAGGTCTTCATCGGCGAGGAGGTGCTCTTCCTCGCCGCCGTCACACTGCTGGTGATGGCGATCAGTTACGCGGTGGCGGACCGGGACCTGGCCCGTCGAGCCCTGCCCGGCTTCGCCGGCGGTATGGCGATCGCCGCCGGCCTGGCGCTGATGGTGCTCGGATACCCGCTGTGGTTCCAGTTCGCCGGACCGCAGGGCGTCGCCGACGGCATGTTCAGCCCTTCCTACTTCTCGGCCGACCTGAGCAGTTGGTGGACGATCTCCCCGCTGTCGATCGCCGGCAGCGACCAGGCGTCCCGGTTGACCACCGGTCCCGCCGAGTACAACACCTTCCTCGGCTGGCCCCTGCTGCTGGTCACCGCGGCCTGCGCGATCTGGACCGGCCGGCGCCGGCTCGTCTTCGCCTGCGTCGTGGCAGGGCTGGTGATGGGCGCGCTCTCGCTCGGCCCGGAGGTGGTGCTCGGCGGCACCCGCACCGCGCTGCCCGGCCCGTACGCCCTGCTGGCCGGGCTGCCAGTGGTGGACGGCGCGCTGCCGATGCGGTTCGGTCTGGCGCTGCTCCCGATCGTGGCGACGCTCCTGGTGCTGGCGGTCGACCGTGCCCTGCGCAGCACCGGCCGCGCACGACGACTCGTGCCACTGGCGGTCGCTGCCGCACTGCTGCCGATCTTTCCGGCACCGCTGCCGACCGCAGCACGGCCCGAGGTGCCCGAGTTCATCACCGCCGGGCACTGGAAGCAGTGCGTACGGCCCGGCGGCGTGCTCGTCCCGGTGCCGCTGCCCACACCCAAGGAACCCTGGCCGATGCGTTGGGCGGTCGCCGCGAACGCCGGATTCGGCATGCCCGAAGGCTTCTTCATCGGTCCGTACGGGCGGGGCGGCACCGCGGCAATGGGCACCTTCAAGCAGCCCACCTCAGCCCTGCTTGCCGACGTCGCCCGGCGCGGCGACCTACCGGCCATCGGCGACGAACAGCGCCGGCAGGCAGCCCGGGACACGGACTTCTGGGGCGCCTCCTGCGTGGCGCTGGCCGACGACGCTCCCCACGCCGACGCCCTCCGCGCAACCCTGGAACAGCTCTACGGCCCGGCGACCCGAATAGCCGACGCGTGGACCTGGCGGGTCTGACGCCGCCGCGCTCAGCCGATGTCAGGCGGGCGTTAAGAAGGGGCCCCTCCTATACCGAAAACGATAAGAAGGGGCCCTTCCTTTCGGCTGGGTCAGACGCGGGGCGCGCCGACCGGCTGGGACGCCTCGACGAACTCCTCGCGGGGGTCGTGGAGCTGGCCCAGGGCCACAACCTCACGCTTGAGGAAGAACGCCAGCGACCAGTCCACCACGACCCGGACCTTACGGTTGAACGACGGGATACGGCTCATGTGGTACGTCCGGTGCATGAACCACGCCGGCCAGCCGGTCATCTTGATGCCGTACACCTGGGCGACGCCCTTGTGCAGGCCGAGGCTGGCCACGCTGCCCGCGTGCTTGTGCTTGTAGTTGACCGGCTCGCGACCCCGCACCACCGCAACGATGTTGTCGGCCATCCGGGCCGCCTGACGCACAGCGTGCTGGGCGCTCGGCGAGCAGAAGTTGCCAGGCTCCTTCGTCAGGTCCGGAACGGCGGCGCAGTCGCCGGCGCTCCACGCACCCTCGACCACCCGATCGCCGTCGACGACCTGGAGAGTGGGCAGGCAGGTCACCCGCCGCCGCTCGTCGCGCGGGAAGTCGGTCGCGTCGAGCATCGGCGACGGCTTCACACCCGCCGTCCAGACGATCGTGTCGGAGCGGAAGCTGTCACCGTCGGAGAGCTTCACCACCCCGTCGACGCAGGACTCCAGGCGGGTGTCCAGCCGGATGTCCATGTTCCGCTTGAGCAACTGCTGCACCGTGTACGCGCCCATGTCCCGGTCAACCTCGGGCAGCACCCGCTGGGTGGCCTCGACGAGCACCCAGCGCATGTCCTCCGGCTTCAGCTCCGGGTAGTAGCGCAGCGCGTCCCGGGCCATGTCCTCCATCTCGGCGAGTGCCTCGATGCCGGCGTACCCACCACCGACGAACGTGAAGGTCAACGCCGACTGGCGAACCTCCGGGTCCGGGGTGACGGCCGCCACGTCCAGCCGGTCCAGCACGTGGTTACGGAGGTAGATCGCCTCACCGATGGTCTTGAACCCGATGCCCTGTTCGTGCAGGCCGGGAATCGGCAGCGTCCGCGACACCGAACCCGGCGCCACGACCACGTGGTCGTACGCGATCTCCCGGGCCGGGCCCACGATCGGCTGGACGATCGCCACCTTGCGGTCGTGCTCGACACGGGTGACGGTGCCGGCCACCACCGTGCACCGGCGCAACTCGCGTCGCAGCGGCACCACTGCATGCCGCGGGGAGATGTTGCCCGCCGCCGCCTCCGGCAGGAACGGCTGATAGGTCATGTGGGGCTGAGGGTCCACCACGATGACCTCAGCCTCACGGGAGCTGAGCTTCTTCGACAGTCGCAGGGCCGCATAGAGACCGACGTGCCCAGCGCCCACCACAAGGATCCGCTTCGGATTCACGTCATCTATCTTTCCCCGGCCAGCTCAGCTAATCCCGCTCGCGGCCCCCATCTGTGACGGAGCACAAGCCATGTGACCTGCCTAACCCATCTATTTACGCCGCAGCAGCCAACCCAGCAGCCCGACCAGCCCCACCGCCACCAGCAGCCCCAACACCGTCACCCACTGATGGCCGGTCTCACCGCCCAGCCCCGCCACCCGCAACAGCAGCACCGCCAGCACCGCAGTGCCCAACAGCACCGCCCCGGCCCGCAGCAACCACCTACTGATCAGGTCCGGGTCCACCACCCCGTCATACGGCAGCAGCGCCGCCAACGCACACAGCGAATGCGACAGGTACAGCAACGCGGCGACGGCGAGCAGCCGCCACAGCTGGACCGGCCGGCCGTACCCGTCGGTGGCGAGCAACCAGCCACCGACCATGACAAGCGCCACGAAGGTCGGCCACGGTCGACGCGGCCCCACCGCCGGCAGCAACGCGGCCACCGCCAGGAACAGCAACGGCCGCCCGCTCAACACCTCGGCGGGAAACGCCAACGCCAACCCGGCCAGCACAGTGCCGAAGATCCCCGCCCGGACCAGGAGCGGAACGGCGCTGACCCGGCCCACTGCCTGCTGCACCGCCCGAACCCGCCCGGTGACCGCCTCGATCATCCGCACCCACCCCCGACCGCACGGCCCGCGCTCACTGGACCGCTTTTCGTTCGCGACTGCGGGGCTCGCAAACCCGGCTCACTCCTCACGCTCACCGGACCGCTATTCGTTCGCGACTGCGGGGCTCGCAAACCCGGCTCACTCCTCACGCTCACCGGACCGCTATTCGCTCGCGACTGCGGGGCTCGCAAACCCGGCTCACTCCTCACGCTCACCGGGAACCGACCCGAGGGGCCGTCGCGAGCCGCGCCACGTCCCGCAGCACCTGGTCCAGGCTGCCGGCGCCGGCCCAGCGCACGACGGGCACGCCGTGCTCCCGAAGCTGCCCGATCATGGTGTCGCGATCCAGCCGCCACAGCCGGTACGCCACCTCGGCCCACCCCCGGTCCTTCGGAGGTGTCAGATCCGCCGGCAGCGTGTCGACGGCCACCACGAAGCGCCCGGAGCGGGCCAGCCGCGCCAGCATCTGCGCCGACCGCTCGTCCAGCAGCGGGGTGAGGACCACCACCAACGCGTCCGAGGAGAGCATCTGTGGACCGAAAACCTGGTCGTACGGCTCATGCTGGGCGGCTTCGGCGCGGACGTCGAGCAGCCACTCCAGGACTGTCAGGTACTGCCGGCGGCCAGCGGCCGGACGCAGCCGGCGGGCTCCCGGCCCGTACTCCAACAGCGAAACCCGGTCACCCCGGTGCAGGTAGTGCTCGGCGATCGCCGCCGTGGCCCGCACCGTGGTGTCGAGCACCGAGGCGGCACCGCCCACCCCGCCGGAACGACCGGCCTCGGCGAGCACGTCGAGCAGCACCACCACCTCGGCGTCCCGGTCGGACAGGGTCGCCGCCACATGCAACTGCCGGGCGCGCAGCGAGACCCGCCAGTCGATACGGCGCAGCCGGTCACCCGGGGCGAAGATCCGCACGCCTGCCAGCTCACCGCCCTCACCGGGCCGGCGGGAGTGGTGCGCGCCTACCAGACCGGCGGCCCGGGGCATCGCCTCCACCGCATCGAACGGCTCGGTACGCGGATAGACACGTACCTCGGCCGGCTCGGTGAGGACCGCCCGCGAGACCAGCAGCCCACCGGCTGCGGCGACCCGCGCACCTGCCGGACCGACCGGGTGCCGGCCCCAGCGCAGGGCCCGACCGGCCAGCTCCAGATCCACCACCGCGGCGACCGGCACCGATGTCACGAACGGGCGGTCGACGGCGGAACGACCCGCGCCACCGGCCGGCTCACCACCGGCCGGTTCACCGCCCGACTTGGCAGCATCGGCGGGTACGGGACCGGCGAAGCCCGCCCGGGTGATCCGCAGCCACGGCGAGACCCGGGACCGCACCACCATCAGGTCGTAGTCGACAGTGTCCGGGTTGCCGACGCTCACCGTGGCCGTCACCTCGCCACCCTCGACCAGCGGCACGTCGTCGCCGGGGGTGATCCAGACCTGCGGCAACGCGGTGGGCCGGCGACGCAGCGCGTACGCGGTACCCAGCGCGAACGGCGCGGCCAGCACGATCAGGTCGATCCGCCCCAGCAGCACGCCCGCCACCAGCAGCAGCCCGGCGAGCAGCACCGCGCGGGCGAGCGCAGGGGTGGGTGCCCAGCCGGCCGTCGAGTCCGGCTCGGTGGATCGCGGCGCGGTCGGTCCGGTCATCAGTGCCGGAGCCCACCGGCGGCGTAGCTGGGCAGGGCGCCACTGGCCGGGGCGGGCGTCGCCTCCAACACCTCACCGACCACAAAGGCCGGATCGACACGACGCAACCACATCTCCGGCCGCAGGGTGATCCGGTGGGCGAGCGCGGGCGCCGCCACCTCCTTGACGTCCTCCGGCACCACATAGTCGCGGCCACCGAACACCGCACGCACCCGGGCCAGCAGCAGCAGCGCCAGCGAGCCACGCGGCGAGGCGCCGACAAGCACCGACGGATGCTCCCGGGTGGCCGCCGTCAGGGCCACGATGTAGCGGCCGATCGAATCCTCCACCACCACGTCCTCCAGGGCTGCCTGCATCGCCCGCAGGGTGCCCGCGTCGACCACCGGCTTGATCTCCGCCTCCTCACGGCGACGGCCCATCCGGCGACGCAGCACCTCCCACTCCTCCTCGTGCTCCGGATAGCCGAACGAGACCCGCAGCAGGAACCGGTCCAGTTGTGCCTCGGGCAGCGGGTACGTGCCCTCGTACTCGATGGGGTTTGCGGTTGCCAGCACGTGGAACGGCTCGTCCAGCTTGTACGTGACACCCTCCACCGAGACCTGCTTCTCCTGCATGGCCTCCAGCAGAGCGGACTGGGTCTTCGGCGGCGTCCGGTTGATCTCGTCGGCGAGCAGCAGGTTCGTGAACACCGGCCCCGCCCGGAAGCTGAAGTCGCCGCTGCGCTGGTCGTAGAGGAAGGAGCCGGTGACGTCGGCGGGAAGCAGGTCCGGGGTGAACTGGAGCCGGCGGAAATCCAACCCGAGCGCCTGGGCGAAGGACCGCGCGGTGAGCGTCTTGCCCAGACCGGGCAGATCCTCCAGGAGGACGTGCCCACCGGCCAGGATGCCGGCGAGGACCAGCTCCAACGCGTCCCGCTTGCCGACCACGACGGTGCCGACCGCGTCCAGGACCGCCCGGGCCAGGCGACCGACCTCGGCGGCGGGCATGCTGCGGTCCACGTCGTTCATCAGATCTTCTCCAGTTCGGCGACGATCACCGCGAGATCGCGCGGCGACGGGGGGCGGCGGGGCGGGTTTTCCAGGAACGTCCACAGCCGGTCACCCAGCAGGGCACGGGCGCGGACCGGATCCGACTCGCGGGTCACAGCGTGCTTCAGGCGCAGCCGCTCGTCGGCCAACTCCCCGAGGCGGGGCAGGATCACCCCGCTGAAGCGTTCAGGCCGTGTCGTGGACCAGTCCAGCGGCAGTTCCCAGCCGTTGATAGCGGCCCGCAACGCGTCCCGGGCACCCCAGTTCCAGGTGCCGTCGTCATAGCGGACGGCGGGCGTCCGGGACTTCCCGCCGGCTGGCGGCGCGAGAGCGGCCGCGAACCGGCGCACCGCGAACACCGCGAACACCCCGGCGACCAGGATCACGAGCGAAACCTTCAGACCTACCGCGCGCAGACCGACGATCAGCACGACGACCACCGCCGCGTTGGCGGCCAGGGCACGCAGGACACGCCCGGCCCGACCGCCCCGGTCCCGGTCGTCGCTGCGCGCCCGCTCCTCCTCGAAGGTGAGCAGGTCGTCGATGCTGGCGCTGCCACTCATGCGGACACCCTTGTTCGCGACTGCGGGGCTCGCAAACCCGGCTCACTCCTCGCGCTCACGGTGCCACCTCGGGAGCGCCCATCGTCACTGTCGTCAGCTCCCCGCGCAGCCGACGCAGTGCGGCGCGCGCCTGGTCACGGGTGCCCTCGTCGACGTCCCGCGTGGCGTACCGGGCCTCGCGGTAGACGTGTGCGAACTCGGCCAGCACGTCGGCGCTGACGATTGCCGGAACCCCTGCCGACGGGTCGCCCCGCAACAGCCGGGTCACCAGGTCGGTAGGGGTGTCGCCGGGCTGGCGGGGAACACCGGCTGCTGCGGCGGCGTCCTCCAGGCGTACCCAACAGGCGATCACCGCGACGCGCGGATCGGTGTCCTGGTCGTCCAACTCCACAAGGCCCGCGTCGAGGGCGGCGACCACCTCGCGGGCGGTGCCCTCAGCCGTACGCCGGGGTCGTTGCGCCGGCAGCGCCCGGGTGGTGCGGCGCACCACCCCCCGGATCAGGATCCAGGTGAGATAGCCCAGCACAACGAGGATGGCCAGGCCGAGCAGGGCGAGCGCCACCGTCGCGATCCACTGCGGGATGTGCGCCTGGGTGGCCTCACCGGCGTCCCTCGGTTCCACCGGGTACGACGGGGCCGGCTGCTCCGACGGGTACTCGGGCACCCAGGGAATGTTCTCGGCGGCCGGCGGGATCCGGTTGGCCCCGATCGACGAGTTCGCGGAGGCCAGGGCCGCCGCGGCGAGGAGGGCGGCGACCGCGCCCACCGGCCACCACCGCCGGAACAGGCCGACCACCGGGCGCAGCACCCCCGGCTCGGCGGTCGGGGACGGCGTGGGCGGTCGCGTTCCGTCAGTCATCGCCACCACCCCACGCGTATCTCAGTCCACTTCGGCCAACTGTTTGGCCCGGCCGAAGACGTCGTCCAGCATCCCGGGCGTCAGCCGCCCGGTGAAGGTGTTCTGCTGGCTCACGTGGTAACAGCCGAGCAATTCTGGTACGGCCACGCCGGACCAGTGTGCCCCATGCCCGAACGCCGGTCGCGGGCTGGGCGGGCGCTGGCCGTACACCTGGCGTAGCACCGGCCACCACGCGGCCCAGGCGAACGCGCCGAGCGCGACCACGACGCGCAGGGTGGGACGGATGAGGGCGACCTCACGGTGGACCCAGGGCGCGCAGGTGTCCCGCTCGACCGGGGTGGGCTTGTTGTCCGGCGGCGCGCAACGGACTGCCGCGAAGATGCGGGTGGTCCGCAGGGCCAGCCCGTCGTCGGCGACGACGCTCGTCGGTTGGTTGGCCAGGCCGGCGCGGTGCAGGGCGGCGAAGAGCACGTCGCCCGACCGGTCACCGGTGAAGATCCGACCGGTGCGGTTGCCGCCGTGCGCGGCCGGGGCCAGGCCGAGGATGCCGATCCGCGCGTCGGCGGGGCCGAAGCCCGGAACCGGGCGGCCCCAGTATTCCTGGTTCCGGAAGGCGGCCCGGCGGGTGCGGGCCACCTCCTCCCGCCACCGGACGAGCCGGGGGCACGCGAAACAGTCGCTGACGGCAGCGTCCAGGTCGGCCAGGTCCTCCGCCCGCGCGGCGCGGGCGACGACCTGATCGGGGGTACGCGGCTCAGCCAAGCTTGCCCCGGAAGTGTTCCAGGGTGCGCGCCCAGGCGCTGGCGGCGGAGCGCTGGTCGAACGCCTCCGGCCGGTCGTCGTTGAAGAAGGCGTGCGCGGTGCCCGGGTAGTCGTACAGCTGGCAGCTGCCGCCGGCTTCCTCGATGGCCCGGCGGGCGGTCTGTACGCCCTCGCCGGACGAGGTGCCGTCCTCCTCGGAGCAGTGGATGAGCGCCGCCTTGCCGGCGTAGTCGGTCCAGTCGGGGCGCATCGATTCCCAGGGCAGCACGGGGTAGAACCCGACGGTGGCGACGATCCGCTCGGAGAGGGTGGCCGACCACAGCGCCAGGCTGGCACCGGCGCAGAATCCCACGGCGCCGACCTTACCGGTGACCTCCGGCCGACCGGCGAGATAGTCGGCGGCGCCGGCGATGTCAGTTGCCGCCTCGTCCATCCGCAGCGCCAGCAGCAGGCGCTGCGCCTCGTCGGGCTCGCTTGTCGTCTCGCCGTGGTAGAAGTCCGGTGCGAGGGCGACGAAGCCGGCCTCGGCGAACCGGTCGGCCACCGACCGGATGTGCGGGACCAGCCCCCACCACTCCTGGATGACGATGACAGCCGGGCTGGTCATGCCGCTGGCGGGTATCGCGAGATACCCCTCGCTCGTGCCACCGTTGCTGGGGTAGCTCACCATCTCGCCCATCGGCCCGTCCTCCTAGCGGTCAGTCATCGTTGGCTGGTCGCCCAGTGGTCCTACGTGCCGGTAGCCTGCCATGCCGTGACCGCGCCGGGGAAGACGCGGGAAGAGTGGCATTCACCTCCTGTTTCCCTGCGACGGTGACCCCACGTACGCCGATGGCGGCGGGGAAGCGTCCCCCGCCGCCATCGATGCTGGTGTTTGCTTTGCCGGTGCTCCGGTCAGGCCTTCTTGGTCAGGCAGAGCACGTAGCCGGTCTTGCCCGGCGCGATGCTGGAGAAGATGTAACCCTCGTCGTCTTCCTTGAAGAACTGGTTACAGGCGGTGTCGGCCTTGGCCTGGGCCTCGGTCTGGTCCTCCACCCGACCGACCACGTTGTATGCCGCGTCGGTGGAGGTGCACTCGACGACCTTGGCGCCGTCGACCTTCTCCTGCTCGGTGCCGGTGATCTCGGGCAGCTCGGCGATGCAGTCGCCGGCCTTGGCGTCGGCGGTCTCGTCCTTGTTCAGGTAGCTGCCGATACCGAACTTCAGCCCGGCGATGACGACGACCACGAGGATCGTGCCGATGATGCCGAGGGCTTTCTTTGCACCGGATTTCTTCGCCTCCGACTGGCCCGGAGGCGGCGTCGCGACGGCCGGCTGGGATGTTGCGGCGTCGGGCGCGGGGGGCGGTGCGACCTGCTCTGACAACGGGATTCCTTCCGAGGGCTGGATGAGCAGACGACACCGTAACGATCATTGATTTACGGCGCTGCCCCGCTCGCCTCGTCCGTTCAGCTATTTCCCAGCTTCCTGTGCATGGTCTATGTCACCTGGCATTTCAGCTCGTCGGAGTCGGCGTCGGATCGCTACTGTGCGTCGCGGTCGGAGTCGTGGTCGGACTCGCCGCGGGCTCACCGGTGGTCGTCGCGGTCGGGTCCGGCGGTGTCGGCGCTTCCGGTGTCGGTGTGGGTGTCACGTTCGGCGTTTCGGGTCGCACCGGCACGCCCGGCGCGCGATGGCCGAAGGGCGCCTGCTCCACGCAGTACGGGTAGGGCCGCAGCAGCGGGTTGCCGTACTCGTCGATGCGGCCCTCACAGTCCGGGTAGCCCAGGCGGATCGGGTCGCCGTTCTGGTCGAAGAGCCGGGCGTTCTCCACCAGCCGGCCCTCACTGTCGTAGACGAAGACGTCCCGGACCCGGTCGTAAGGGCTGTTGATCGACGCCGGGTCGACGCCGTAGTCGCCGTAGCGCATCCGGTCCTCGGCCTGGACCAGGGCGGAGAGCGCGAAGACCACGAGCACTGCGCTGCCGACCTGAAGCGCCGAGCGCGGCCAGCGACTCAACTGGGCGGAGCGACGGCCGAGCCAGATCGAGGCGAGCACGAAGGCGACCAACATGATCAGACCGGCGAGCAGTTCGCCGCCGAACCGGGGCAGCACACCGAAGGCGCCCCCGGTGGTGATCACGGTGAGCAGCATGGCCGCCAGGTAACCGCGCAGCACCCACCAGGCGGGCCGCAGCAACCGGAGGAAGTCGCTTGCCGTCTCGTACCCCAGGGCGGGGCCGAGCCCCGTGTCGAGCACCCGGAGCCGGCCCTGGAGCCTGGCCAGTACGGCGGCGGCCCGCTGGTCGAGGTTGCGCCCGCGGACCGCACCGACGCCGGCCGCGGCACGCAGCTCGGCGGCGTACGTCTCCGGCTCGCCCAGCCGCTCGACGAGAGTGCCCTCGGACTCGGCGGCGACCTCGTTCAGATGGTCGGCCAGGTCCTCGGTCAGCTCGTCGCGTTGACCCGGCGGCAGGTCGGCCAGAGCGGCCCGGACCCGCGTCACATAGTCGGTGATCTCCTGCTCCGTGACGGTCATGCCGCCAGCCCCCGATCGTCGAGCAGACTGTCCATTGTGGTGGCGAACGAGCGCCAGAGTTTGCCGGAGCGGGTCAACTGGTCACGCCCGGCGGCGTTGAGTGAGTAGTACTTGCGGTGCGGGCCCGATTCGCTCGGCACGACGTAGGTGGTGAGCAGTCCCGCGGCGAAGAGTCGGCGCAGCGTGCCGTAGACGGAGGCGTCGCCGACCTCGTCCAGGCCGGCCTCGCGGAGCCGGCGCAGGATGTCGTAGCCGTAGCCGTCCTCCTCGCGGAGCACGGCGAGGACGGCCAGATCGAGCACGCCCTTCAACAACTGTGTGGTGTCCACGTATTGCACACTAGTGCGCAATACGCAGTAGCGTCAACGGAACTGACACGGCGTGCCGCACCGGTCCCTGGAATGTCCCGTCCCCGACCCTCTGACGGCCAATCGATCTAGCGCGCGGCGGGCTGGAGACTCCAGGCGATGCCGTCGAGGATGTCGTGCTCCGAGGCGACCACCGACGGCATCCCCGCCCGCTCCATGATCACGCGGAGCACCAGCGCGCCCGCGCCGATCACGTCGGCCCGACCCGGATGCATCACCGGGTTCGCCAACCGCTGCTCACGGGTCTGCCCCAGCAGTTCCGCGGTCACCTGGGCGACCGCCTCGTACGACACCCGGGCGTGGTGGATGCGCTCCGGGTCGTACTCCCGCAGGCCCTGCGCGAGCGCGACAACAGTGGTGACCGACCCTGCGAGACCGACGAGGGTGGCCGCCTCGCGGCCCGGCACCGCCGCGAGCGCCCTGTCCACCACTGCCGCGATGTCGGCCTGCGCTGCCGCCACCTGCTCGGGCGTCGGCGGATCGCCGGGCAGGTGCCGCTCGGTCATCCGGACGCAACCGATGTCGACCGAGATCGCCGCCCGCACCCCACCGGCCCGGTCACCGACCACGAACTCGGTCGAACCGCCGCCGATGTCGACGACCAGGAACGGCTCCTTCGCGTCGGCGGGCAGCCCACGCACCGCGCCCGTGAACGACAGCCGGGCCTCCTCGTCGCCGGTGACCACCTCGGGCGCCACGCCAAGGGTGCGCTGCACCATCTCGGTGAAGTCGGCGGCGTTCGCGGCGTCGCGGGAGGCCGACGTGGCACACATCCGCACCCGCTGGGCACCCAACTTCTCGATGTCAGCGGCGTACGACGCCAGCGCCACCCTGGTCCGCTCGATCGCCTCCGGCGCGAGCCGCCCGGTGCGGTCCACGCCCTGACCCAGCCGGACGATCTCCATCCGCCGTGTCACGTCGACAAGTGGCGCCTCGGGGCCGGCGGACTCGTCCGGCAGGTCGGCGATCAACAGTCGGATCGAGTTGGTCCCGCAGTCGATGGCCGCCACACGCGTCGTCACCCCGCAACCCTACGACAGCTGCCGGACGGGATCCCGCGCGCTCAGAGCCGCAGCAGCATCCGGGTGTTGCCGAGGGTGTTCGGCTTGACCCGCTCCAGGTCCAGGAACTCCGCGACACCCTCGTCGTACGAGCGCAGCAGCTGCTCGTACACCGGCTGCGGCACCGGCGCGCCGTCGATCTCACGGAAACCGAACGCGCCGAAGAACTGCGTCTCGAAGGTGAGCACGAAGATCCGTGCCACGCCCAACTCCCGGGCGGCATCGATCAGCTCGCCCACCAGCCGGTGCCCGATCCGCCGGCCCCGGCACGACGGGTCCACCGCCACAGTGCGGATCTCGGCCAGGTCCTCCCACATCACGTGCAGCGCCCCGCAGCCCACCACGGCGTCGTCGGAGTGGCGGACCGCCACCCGGAACTCCTGCACCTGCTCGTAGAGGGTGACGGTGGCCTTGCTCAGCAGCCGCCGGTCATCGGTGTACGTGTCGACCAGCCGCCGGATGCCCCGTACGTCCCCGGTGCGTGCCCGCCGTACCAGAATCTGACTCTCGGGCGCCGAGGGCCCGGCCTGCGCGCTCATTCGGCCGCCGGCACGTCCACGCACGGGCCTGTCGTCCACCAGGGCTCGACAAGCGCCAACGTCTCGTCGCCGAACGGGTTCACACCCGGGCCGGCGCCCAGCGCGTGCCCGACGTGCACGTGCAGGCACTTCACCCGCCCGGGCATCCCACCGGCGGAGATCCCGGCGATCTCCGGCACCTCGTCGATCGCCTCCCGCCGGGCGAGGTAGTCCTCGTGCGCCGCGCGATAGTGGGCCGCCAACTCCGGATCGGCTGCCAGCCGCTCGGCCATCTCCTTCATGAGCCCGGCCGACTCCAGCCGGCTGCACGCCGCCGTCGCACGGGGGCAGGTCAGGTAGAACAGCGTCGGGAACGGGGTACCGTCGGCCAGGCGGGGCGTCGTCTCCACCACATCCGGCAGGCCGCACGGGCAGCGGTGCGCCACCGCACGGCTGCCCCGGGGAGTACGGCCGAGCTGCGCCGCCACCGCGGCCAGGTCGGCCTCGGTGGCCGGCTCCCGCTGCGGCAGAGGTACGGAATCCGCCGCCGACTCCGACGGTGGTACGACAGTCACGGTGCCCATCTCTCCTGGTGTGCTGGTCGGTGGATCACTTTCCCGGTTGCTGGCTGTCCGCAGCCCGCACGCTCGACCAGAGCGTGTCGTACCAGGTCGTTGGGCCGGCCGGTGTGGCCGGGCCGTCGGACTTCCCGGCGTCGCGGGCGGCGCCCTCCGGGTCGTGCAGCACCACCATCATCTTCTCGCCCGGTTCGCCCATGAAGAACCGTTCCCGGGCCTGCGTCTTGATGTACTCGTCGTCCTTCCACTTCGCCGCCTCGGCGGCGAGCTTCGCGATCTCCTCCTCCTGCGCCGCCTGCACGGCCTCCATCCGTTCGATGTCGGCCTGCTGGTCCAGGTAGACCTGAACCGGATAGGTGTACGCGAGAGCGAGCGCGATGAGCACCGCGAACAGCACTGTGGCCCGGCCGGTGAAGCGACGGGGGTGGGGTGCGGAGAGGCGCTTGACGGAACCACCGGAGGCGGTACGTCGGGCAGCGGCCGGACGGTTGGCGGAACGCCCGCCCTCAGCACCCCGGGCGGCGCTCGGTGCCCGGCCGGCAGCGCCACGCGGCTCGGCGCGTACGCCCGCGTCCCGGACCGACCCACGGGTGGCCCGGCCACCGCCCGGCCGGCCGGACTGACCCGGCCGGCGGGCGGGACGCTGACCACCCGGTGTGCGGCGCTGCTGCATCGTCACACCCCTCCCCCGAGGCTTCTACGCGTCTCAGGCCGAACGGTAGCGCGGGAAGGCGCCGGCACCGGCGTAGCGCGCCGCGTCGCCCAGCTCCTCCTCGATCCGGAGCAGCTGGTTGTACTTGGCGACCCGGTCCGAGCGGGCCGGCGCACCCGTCTTGATCTGGCCGCAGCCGGTGGCCACCGCCAGGTCGGCGATTGTGGTGTCCTCGGTCTCGCCGGAACGGTGGCTCATCATGCACTTGAAGCCGGCGCGGTGCGCCAGGTCCACAGCGTCCAGGGTCTCGGTCAGCGAGCCGATCTGGTTGACCTTCACCAGCACGGCGTTCGCCGCCTTCTCCGCGATGCCGCGGGCGATGCGCAGCGGGTTGGTCACGAACAGGTCGTCACCGACGATCTGCACCCGGTCACCGATCGACGCGGTGAGCGTCTGCCAGCCGGTCCAGTCGTCCTCGGCCAGCGGGTCCTCGATCGACACGATCGGGTACTCGTCGGCCAGCTTGGTGTAGTAGGTGCTCATGTCCTCGGCGGACTTGCCGGCACCCTCGAAGGTGTAGGTGCCGTTGTCGAAGAACTCGGTCGCCGCCACGTCGAGGGCGAACACGATGTCGGTGCCGAGCCGGTAGCCGGCCTTCTCGACAGCCTCGGCGATCAGATCCAGGGCCGCCGCGTTGGTCGGCAGGTTCGGCGCGAAGCCGCCCTCGTCGCCGAGCCCGGTCGACAGGCCCTTCTTCTTCAGCACCGACTTCAGCGCGTGGTAGACCTCCGCGCCGGAGCGCAGCGCCTCACGGAAGGTGGGCGCGCCGATCGGCGCGATCATGAACTCCTGGATGTCGACGTTGGAGTCGGCGTGCGCGCCACCGTTGAGGATGTTCATCATCGGCACCGGCAGCAGGTGCGCGTTCGGGCCACCCAGGTAGCGGAAGAGGCTCAGCTCGGCGCTGCCGGCGGCGGCCTTCGCGACCGCGAGGGAGACGCCGAGGATGGCGTTCGCGCCCAGCTCCGACTTGCTGTCGGTGCCGTCGATGTCGAGCATCTTCTGGTCGATCAGCCGCTGCTCGCTGGCCTCGTACCCGATGATCTGGTCGACGATCTTGTCCTCGACGTTGGAGACCGCCTTCTCCACGCCCTTGCCCTGGTAGCGGCCGGCGTCACCGTCGCGCAGCTCGATCGCCTCGAAGGCGCCGGTGGAGGCGCCGGAGGGCACGGCGGCGCGGGCCACGGTGCCGTCGTCCAGGCCGACCTCGACCTCGACCGTGGGGTTGCCCCGCGAGTCGAGAATCTCCCGGGCGACGATTCCCTCGATGGTTGCCACTGAGTCGCTCCTCGTTGTTGATATCCGGTCCGTGGGTGGGCCGCGACGGTGCGGCTGAGGCAGGTGTTGAACGCAGCGTATCGGGCGGCGGGAACGGGCACGGCGTCGCCCGCGCACCCGACTCGGCCCGCACTGACGGACATTCCCGTATTTCCGGGCCTCAACCGGCAACGAGTTTGCGCTGCGCCGACCCGATCGACCAGGCTGGTCGCCATGCCCGCCGCCTCGACCACCCTCCGCATGCTCGCCGTGTCGGTCATCGCGTCGCTCACGGTCACCGGCTGTCAGACATTCGAGGACGCCGGACGCGCCATGGGCCGCTCCGATCTCGTCAACGACCTCGCCGCCCGACTCGACCGGGCGCTGGAGTTGACCTACTCGGCCGACTACCAGCTTCCCGGCGGCCAGGCCGCCGGGATCGTGCAGGCGCAGGACCCGGCGCGCTCCGCGTACATCTATCCGGGTGGGCGGCTCACCGTCACACCGGAAGCGGTCACCCGCTGCACGGAGACCGGCGGCCGCATGGCGTGCACGCTCGTCACACCTCCCACCCCCGGCACCAAGCCCACAGTGGCGCTCTTCGCCGAGGCCAACCAGCAGGGCCTGGTCACCCCTCCCGTGGTGATCGGCATGCTGACCGCCGCCGCGCTCGACCCGGAAGCGGTGATCAAGCAGAGCGACACCACCATCGCCGGCCGCCACGCCGCCTGCGTCGAGGTGCAGCGCGCCGACGGCAACTTCACCGCCTGCGTGACCACCGAGGGCGTGCTGGGCAGCTTCAACGGCCCGGTCGACGGCAAGCCCACGGAGTTGGCGCTGAGCCGCTACAGCGAGACGGTGCAGAAGGACGCGTTCGACCCGCCGCCCGGCGCCGGCGTGGTGGACCGCCGACCGGGCGGCTCGTGACCGTCCAGCCCTCCGCCTCTGGGCAGCGCGCCGGTTTCCTGCCGGGAGTCGACCCCGACCGCCTGCCGGCACCCACCGACCTCGCCCTGCCGGTGCTCGGGGCGAAGTTGCTGACCACCGCCCACGGGGCGGTGGCAAGGGTCGGCGACCTGCCCGCCGACACCTCGTGGACGCCCGTGGGCACCCTCGACGGGGTGCCTGCGTGGACAACCGATCTCACAAACGCCGACGCCTTCCCCGGTCGGGCGCGACGCTGGGCGTCACTCGCCGCCGAGGTGCCCGAACCCCTCGCCACGCTTGCCGGCCGGGCGCTGGCGGTGACCACCTGGCGGCGTACCCACCGATGGTGCGGCGCCTGCCGGGCCGAGTTGACCGACCAGCCCGGCGAGACCTCCCGGCGCTGCCCCGACTGCGGCCTGTACGTGCCGATGCAACTCTCGGTCGCGGTGCTGACCGCCATCACCCGCCCCGGCCGGGCGGGCCATCCCGACGAGCTGTTGCTGGTACGGCACGCCACCGGGCCGACCGAGCTGTGGGCTCTGGTCGCCGGCTTCGTCGAGGCCGGCGAGACACTGGAGGCGGCGGTGCGCCGGGAGGTCGGCGAGGAGGTCGGCCTGACCGTCGAGGAGTTGGCCTACCACGGCAGCCAGCCGTGGGCGATCTCCGGCCCCGGGGTGCTGCTCGCCGGTTTCACAGCCCGTGCCGCCGACCCGTACGCCGAGCCGGTGGCCGACGGTCGGGAGCTGACCGAGGCCCGCTGGTTCGGCCTGGATGCGCTGCCGGCGGAGCTGCCTCCGGCGTACTCGATCTCGCGCTGGCTCATCGACGCGACGGTGACCGCCGGGCGGCGGTGACCGCCGCCGGCAGGCGGCGGTCAGGTCAGACGCCGAGCAGGGTACGCAGGTGGCGCGGCGGCGGGCAGCCGTGGCCGAGCATCGCGTCGTGCCATTCGCGCGCTGAGACCCCTTCGGGGCGGGCGGCGGCGATCTCGGCCACCTCGCTGTAGCCCACGAAGTAGGTGGACAGCTGCGTCGAGGTGAGCAGCACCCGACGCCACTTGCCGGCCGCCTCGCCCTCCTCCTGGAAGCCGCGCCCGGTCATCAACGCCATCGCCTCGGCCTCGGGCAGGTCCTCGGCGTGCACCAACTGGTCGAGCAACGCGTTGATGGTCATCCGCAGCTGCATCTTGAGCTGCTGCAACCGCACCGGCACGCCGCCGTAGCCGAGGCCCGCCATCAGCTCCTCCGCGTACACCGCCCAGCCCTCGATGAACGGGCCGGACTGGGCCAGCGCCCGGACCCGGGTGGCACCGACGTAACGGCGGGCGTGGGCGAGCTGGAGGAAGTGCCCCGGCATCGCCTCGTGCACCGTCAGGTTGCGGATCATGTGGTCGTTGTATTCGCGGTAGAACGATTCGACCCGCTGCGCCGGCCATGCCGACGGGGTTGGCGCGATGCAGTAGAACGTGGGCACGGCAGCGGTTTCCAGCTGGCCTGGCGAGTCGCAGTACGCCACGGCGACGCCCCGCGCGAACTCCGGCATCTCCTGAATCACGCACCTGTCGTCGACAAGTGTGACCAGGTCGTGCATGCGGACGAAGTCGGAGGCCTCGTCCAGGGTCACCCCGGCCAGTTCGACGATCGTCGCGTCGTCGGGGTGCTCGGCGGCGAGCACGTCGAGTGCCCGGCGTACCGCCGCGTCGTCGGCCGGACCACCGACCAGCTCGACGGCCGCCTCGCGGATCTCCTCGGTGACCCGGTCCAGATTGGCCCAGGCGCGGCGCTGGATCTCGGCGGCGCCCAACTCGGTGTCGAGGGTGTGCCAGAGTCGCGCCTCCCAGCGGCGGCGGCCCAGCCGGGGATCGCGCCCCGGGCCAGCGTCGGCGGCCAGGCCGGTGCGCAGCCACGCCACGAACTCTTCCAGGGCCGCGATCGCCGCAGTGGCCGCCGGCTCGACCCGGTCGAGGGCGCCCGGCGCCTGGGCGAGCAGCGGCGGCAGCTCGTCGCGGATCAGCGCGGCCGTGCCGGCGAACTGCCCGACCGCCGTCTCGGCGTGGACCCGCGGCATGTCCCGCAGCGTCGCGCGGGCGGTCGCGAGCGCATCGGGTACGGCGGCGAGCCGGCCGGCCATCTGCGTCAACCGCACCTCGACCGGCGCGTACGGGCGGGCCAGCAGCGCGTGCAGCAGCGGGCCGGGGTTGTGGCGCAGTGGATCCCACTCGTGCGACCGGATCTCGGTCAGCTCGAAAAGTTCCCGATCCACGAATGAGGTGAGCAGCGCGTGATCCACCTGCTCGTCGGTGTCGAGCGCGTCGGGGTCCAACTCGGACAGCGCGTTGGCCGCGTCGGAGAGCATCGCCCGGTCGGCGGCCAACGCGTCGGCGGACAGATCGGGTAGCCGGTCGTCGAACCGGTGATCCCCCGCAGCGGTGGCGACACCCGGTCGCGTCTCCAGCAGAGCCTCAACGACCCGCTCCGCCAAAACCCCAAACTCTTCCACCAACCCACAGTACCGACCCCCACCCCCGCACCTCGTTGATCAACGCCGAGGCGGGTGGCGGTTCATCACCAACGTGCGGTGGGATCAGGGCGTCGGTTCGGATGCGCGGATGGCATCGGCCGTGGCGAGGGTCGTGTGGCGTAGGGCCTTCTCGGGGTCCAGGTCCGCCTCGCGGGCCGCGGCGACAGCGGCCAGGAGGCTGGCACCCAGGCGGGTTTCCTCGTCCGGCTGGGCGGCCGGTGGCGGAAGCACGACGGGCAGGCCGGCGCGGGCGGCGCGGTCCAGGATCTGGGTGGCCAGGGCGAGGGCGGGCTGGCTCAGCGCGATGCCGTCCAGCACCGAGTCACGCGCCTTCTCGACCTTCTTGATCCGTTCCCAGTTCTCGGTGATCTCCTCAAGCGTGCCGGCCTCCACGCCGGCGAAGACGTGCGGATTGCGCCTGATCATCTTGTCGACCAGGCCACCGGCCACATCGTCGATGGTCCACCGCTCGCCCTCGGGCAACTCCTCCGCGAGCCGGGCGTGCAGCACCACCTGGAGCAGCACGTCGCCCAACTCCTCGCGCAGCGCGTCGGTGTCGTCGGCGATTATCGCGTCGTACGCCTCGTAGCTCTCCTCCAGCAGATAACCCGCGAGGCTGCGGTGCGTCTGCGCCCGCTTCCACGGGTCACCGCCCGGCGATGCCAGCCGGTCCAGCACGGCCACCGCGTCGAGCAGCCGCGCGCCCGGCGGATCCCACGAGCCGTACATCAGCTCCATCTCGGCCAGCCCCGGCTCCCGCGCCAGCCGCATGCCCAGCTCCCGGGCCAGCGCCTCATCGCCCGCAGGACCGGCCAGCCAGACCACAGTGCCGTGCGCCGCCACCGCGTCAAGCAGCGGCTGCGTCGCCGGACCGTCCACCACAGTGACGTCGGCGCCCGCCTGACGCACCGCCGTCACCGACTCGCTCTCCGCGCCGGTCAACACCGGGTGCCGGCGTACGACGTCCCAGGCGGCGGCGGTGAGCAGACCGGCCGGCAGCCGTGGCGATGTGACAAGCAGGACGATCCGTGCCGTCATGCTCAGCTGGCCGTGCCCTCGCCATGCGAGTGCGAGTCCGGGTTCGCGTTCGACGGGTCCGTCGTCGGGGTGGAGACATCAGTGACCGCGCCGGAATCCGGCTCGCCCAGGGGAACGCTCACCGCGGCCACGTCGCCGGAGAAGCTGAGCAGCGGGAACTCCAGCGGACGGTACCGGGGGCTGATCGTCACGTCGTACCGCTCGACCGCCTCGGCCAGGACCCGCTTGGTCCCCAGCGCACCGCGCAGCTGCTCGCCGTCGAGCTGACGGGCGGCGTCCTCATCGGACACCTCGGGCGGGATGTTGCCTCCCCCGCGGCCGGCGGCGATCACGTCGGCCATCTCCTGCTCGGTCGGCTCGACGGGCTCGGCCGGCAACCCGGACAGGCAGGTGAAGAGCTTGGCCATCTCCCGCACGTACCCGGTGTCGGGGGTGAGGCCGAGCTGCTGGGCGGCCTGGTCGGCCGAGACCTGGCTGCGCGGCTGGTAGCCCTCCTCGGCGGAGACCTTCTCGCACACGTTCGTCAGCACCAACACCCGGACCACGTCCGCCAACTCGGGCAGCTGCGGCCCCGGCGCCGCCGGCTGGCCGCTGGCATCCGGCGCCGCGGTCGGCGTCGGGTTCTTCGTCCGCAGGTCGTTCATCGCGGCGGTGACCTCGCTGTCGGTGATGCGCTGGTCACCGATGTAGGCGGCGGTACCCGGCTCAGCACGGCAACCGGAGAGGGCGACGAGGCCCAGCGAGACACTGGCGACGGCGACAAGACGGCGAGCACGCATGGCTGCCACTCTCTCACGCCGTCACCGGGTGTTGTGACACCCCCCACCTCCGTCCGCCCGCCGGCCAGGGCAAGTGTCGGAGCGACACCAGCCCTGGCCGGCAGGAGACCACAGGGTCAGGCGGTCGCGGGCCGGTGGTCGCGGGCCGGCCGGACGGTCGCGGCCCGGCCGGACGCCGCCCGGTCAGACACGGCCCGGTCAGGCGGGCGCGGCCACGGCCGGGGCGCCCAACACGTCGGAGAGCAACTGGGCACACCATTCGAGCAGCGCCTGGTCGCGCAGCGGCTCGCCCCCGATCCGGCGGGTGCTCGGCCGGGGCACGCTCACCTGGTCGGTGGCCTGCTTGTAGACCGCGTCCGGGTGGTAGCGCTTGAGCCGCAACTGCTTCGAGTCAGGCAGCGGCAGCGGACCGAACCGGACGTGCTTGCCCTGCATCGACACGTCGGTCAGGCCGTACCGGCGGGCCAGCAGGCGGAACCGGGCCACCGCCACCAGGTTCTGCACCGGGGCGGGCGGCTCGCCGTACCGGTCGGTCATCTCGGCCACGACCTCGCGCAGACGCTCCTCGTCGCGGGCCTCGGCGAGCTTGCGGTACATCTCCAGGCGCAGCCGCTCGACGCTCACGTAGTCGTGCGGCAGGTGCGCGTCGACCGGCAGGTCGATCTTGACGTCGACCTCATCCTCCGGCCGCTCACCCTTGAACGCGGAGACCGCCTCGCCGACCATCCGCACGTACAGGTCGAAGCCCACGCCCTCGATGTGGCCGGACTGCTCACCGCCGAGCAGGTTGCCGGCGCCCCGGATCTCCAGGTCCTTCATCGCCACGTACATGCCTGCGCCCAGCTCGGTG
This sequence comes from Micromonospora sp. DT68, assembly GCF_049847245.1. NCBI lineage: Bacteria > Bacillati > Actinomycetota > Actinomycetes > Micromonosporales > Micromonosporaceae > Micromonospora > Micromonospora sp. DT68. Next base: position 423,390 of record NZ_JBNCNZ010000001.1, on the reverse strand, counting down.
TGCTGGGCGATGGTGGCCAGCCGCTCGTGGGCGTGCTCGGTGAGCGGCTTCTCCGGCGGATAGAGGAAGTACGCGTACGCCCGCTCGCGACCCCGGCCCACCCGGCCACGGATCTGGTGCAGCTGGGCCAGGCCGAGCAGGTCGGCCCGCTCCACGATCAGGGTGTTGGCGTTCGGGATGTCGATGCCGGACTCCACGATCGTCGTGCAGACCAGGACGTCGAACTCCTTCTCCCAGAAGCCGACCATCACCTTCTCCAGGGCGTCCTCGCCCATCTGGCCGTGCGCCACCGCGACCCGCGCCTCAGGCACCAGCTCCCGCAGCCGGCGTGCCGCCCGGTCGATCGACTCGACCCTGTTGTGCAGGTAGAAGACCTGCCCGTCGCGCAGCAGCTCGCGGTGGATGGACGCGGCGACCTGCCGGTCGTCCTGCGCGCCGACGAATGTGAGCACCGGGTGCCGCTCCTCCGGCGGGGTGGCGATGGTGGACATCTCCCGGATGCCCGTGATCGCCATCTCCAGGGTCCGCGGGATCGGGGTGGCCGACATGCTCAGCACGTCCACCGAGGCACGCAGGGTCTTCAGGTGCTCCTTGTGCTCGACACCGAACCGCTGCTCCTCGTCGACGATCACCAGACCGAGCTGCTTGAACCGGGTGGCGGTCTGCAACAGCCGGTGGGTGCCGATGACGATGTCGACGGTGCCGTCGGCGACCATCTCCAGCGTCCGTTCGGTCTCCTTCGCGGTCTGGAACCGGGACAGCTGCCGGATCTGCACCGGGAACTGGTTCATCCGCTCCGCGAACGTGTTGTAGTGCTGCTGCACCAGCAACGTCGTCGGCACGAGCACCGCCACCTGCTTGCCGTCCTGCACCGCCTTGAACGCCGCCCGTACCGCGATCTCGGTCTTTCCGTAGCCGACGTCGCCACAGATCAGCCGGTCCATCGGGACGGTCTGCTCCATGTCCCGCTTGACCTCGTCGATCGCGGCAAGCTGGTCGGGCGTCTCCTGCCAGGGGAACGCGTCCTCCAACTCCCGCTGCCAGGGGGTGTCCGGCCCGAACGAGTGCCCCTTGGACGCCTTGCGGGCCGCGTACAGCTGGATGAGCTGCGCGGCGATCTCCCGGACCGCCTTGCGGGCCCGCGCCTTGGACTTCTGCCAGTCCGAGCCGCCCATCTTGTGCAGGGTCGGCTGCTCACCGCCCACGTAGCGGGACAGCTGGTCGAGCTGGTCGGTGGGGACGAACAGCCGGTCACCGGGCTGGCCCCGCTTGCTGGCCGCGTACTCGATGACAAGGTATTCCCGGCTGGCGCCGTTGACGGTGCGCTGCACCAGCTCGACGTACCGGCCGATGCCGTGCTGCTCGTGCACCACGAAGTCGCCGGCCTTGAGCTCCAGCGGGTCGATGGTGTTGCGCCGCCGGCTCGGCATCTTGCGCATGTCCCGCGTCGAGGTGCCCCGACCGCCTGTGACGTCGTTGCCGGTGAGCAGCACGAACCGGGACGCCTCGTCGACGAACCCGCTGCCCAGCGCGCCGCAGGTGACGATCAGCTCGCCGGGCGCGGGAGCGGTCGGCACCTCCTCGGTCAGGCGGGCGCCAAGCCCTGCGTCGCGCAGCACCTCCACCGCCCGCTGGGCAGGGCCGTGCCCCTCGAAGACAAGCGCTACGGACCAGCCCTCACCGGCCCAGCGCTTGATGTCGTCGACCACCCGGGCGGTCTCGCCGTGGTAGAGCGGGGCCGGCTGGGCGGCGAGGGTCACCGCGATGGCGTCGTCCGGCGTGACGCTTGCCTGCTCGGGCGCGTCCTCCCAGGGCTGACGCGTCTCGGCCGTCTCGGCCTCCACCAGGCCGAACGGGGACAGCGTCCACCACGGCTGGCGGAGCCTGCCGGCTGTCGCGCGGACCTCGGCGAGGGTGCGGAAAGCAGCGGCGCCGACGTCCACCGGGGCTTGGCCGCCGACAGCGGCCGCGGCCCAGCTGGCCTGGAGAAATTCCTCCGAGGTACGCACCAGATCGTGCGCCCGGGTGCGGATCCGCTCCGGGTCGCACAGCAGGACGTGGGTGCCGGCCGGCATCGCGTCCAGCAGCAACTCCAGCGAGTCGGGGCCGACAAGCACCGGGGCCAGCGACTCCATCCCCTCCACCGGGATGCCCTCGGCCAGCTTGTCGAGGATCTCGGCCAGCTCGGGGTGTTCCTGCGCGAGCGCGGCGGCCCTGTCGCGCACCGCCGGGGTGAGCAGAAGCTCGCGGCAGGGCGGTGCCCAGAGCAGCGGGACCTGCTCGATGGTCCGCTGGTCGGCGACGGCGAAGGTACGGATCTCCTCCACCTCGTCGCCCCAGAACTCGACACGCGACGGGTGCTCGTCGGTGGGCGGGAACACGTCGAGGATGCCGCCGCGCACCGCGTACTCACCGCGCTTGGTGACGAGGTCGACCCGGGCGTACGCCATGTCGGTCAACCGGCGGGCGACAGCCTCCAGGTCGGCCTCCTCGCCCGCGGCGAGCTGCACCGGCTCCAGGTCACCGAGCCCCTTGAGCTGCGGTTGCAGCAGCGAGCGGACCGGGGCGACGACCACCCGCAGTGGGCCGGTCCTGCCGTGCGCGTCGGCCGACCCGGGGTGCGCCAACCGGCGCAGCACAGCCAGGCGTCGACCCACCGTGTCCGAACGTGGGGAGAGCCGCTCGTGCGGCAGCGTCTCCCAGGAGGGGAAGACCACCACCTGGTCGGCCGGCAGCAACCCGCCCAGCGCGGCGGCCAGGTCGTCGGCCTCGCGGGTGGTGGCGGTCACCGCCAGCACGGGTCGGCCGGCACCCTCGTTGTCGGCGGCGACCGCCGCGACGGCGAACGGACGCAACGCGGCGGGAGCGGTGATGTCGAGGCCGTCGACCTGGGCGGCACCGGAGCGCGCCAGGTCACGCGCCCGGGCCAGCCCGGGGTCGGCCAGGGCGGCGGAGAACAGACCGGTGAGCAAGGGAATCCTTCCAGGGGGGTCGACGCACACGACGGCTGCCCCTCGTCCGGTCGGACGGGGGGTGCACGACGACAAGCCTATCCCCGCGCACCGACAGACGACCCATTCCGCCCATGCCCAAGCCGCACGCGCCGCGCCCCGCGCCCCGCCCCGCATCTCGCCCCCGCCCCCGCACGCCGCGCACTGCAACCCGCGCCCCGCGCCGCGACCCGCGCCCCGCCCCTGCGCCCCGCGCCCGCGCCCGCGCCCCGCGCCCGCGCCCCGCGCCCCGCGCCCTGCAAGATCCGCACAACTACAGGGAAGGTGTGGGCTCAGGTCGCGTGGAGGCAACAGTTTCAGTGAAGTTGCACGGATCTTGCGGCCGCCGCCGTCTCCGGGCTCCAGTCCGCGGGTGTCGCCGACGGCGCCGGGCACCCCCGCAGGGCAGCGCGGAAAACGCGCGTACCGCCAGCTATCGCGCGTACCGCCAGCTATGAGGATCTTGACTGTTCGTCTTCGGGCATGGTCGGGTTTGGGGATGGGTGAGCAGTGGCGGGCGCAGTTCGACGCGGAGGTGAGCTTCGCCAACGGTGGCGGGCTGCGGACCGAGGGGTTCCGGCTCGACATCCCGGGTCGGGAGATCACCGACGAGGAGCTGGCCGCGCTCTTCGTACGTCACCTCGGGCTGTTGATGGTCGCCGAGGTGCGGATCAGCGCGAAGACGATCATCGAGGAGCGGCACAAGGGCGGGCGGGGCGTCGCCGGTGAGCCCCGCACCGGGCGTCGGCTCGTCGAGCTGAGCCATGTGATCAGCGATGGGATGACCACCCTGCCCGGCTGGCCGGCGCCCCGGATCGACGACTGGCTGACCTTCGAGGCGTCCCGGGCGAACTACGCGTCGGGCACCGAGTTCCACGTGTCCCGGATCGACATGATCGCCAACACCGGTACGTACCTGGATACCCCCGCCCACCGTTGGGCCGGCGGCGACGACCTGACCGGGGTCTCGCTGGACCGGCTCGCCGACCTGCCCGGCGTGGTCGTCCGGGTGCCGGCGGGGACCCGTGCGGTGGACCGGCTGATGCTGGCGCCGTACGAGGTGACCGGGCGCGCGGTGCTGCTGCACACCGGGTGGGGTGAGCACTTCGGCACCGAGCGGTACAGCGCGCCGGAGGCGCCCTACCTGACCGGGGACGCCGCGCAGGCGCTTGCCGACGCCGGCGCCGCCCTGGTCGGCATCGATTCGATCAACATCGACGACATGAGCCCGCAGGCCGGGGGCGTACGTCCCGCGCACAGCACACTGCTCGCCCACGGCATCCCGATCGTGGAGCACCTGACCGGCCTGGACGCGCTGCCGCCGAGCGGGTTCCGGTTCACAGCGGCCCCACCGATGGTGCGCGGCATGGGCACCTTTCCGGTCCGCGCCTTCGCCGCCGTCGACGCCTGACGTCGCCCGCACCCCGGTCGGTCGGCCCCGGAGCAGTGCCGACCGACGCCCGGCGCGTAGCGGGGTGGACGGGGGATCGACGAGTCGACGACCATCGGTACGAATGGCCGCTGACGAGCACGTCGCGAGCAAGGAGGAACGATGCCCGCCGAGGGAGTCGGCAGTGATCCGCGTCGGCGCACCACGCCCGCACGGTGGCGCGTGCTGGGGCACCCGGACGGGATATTGATCTACCAGGTGCGGTGCATCGTGGAGAACCACGGATGGACGGAGCCCGCCGTGGAGGACCGCCACAAGATCCTCCTGGGCCGCTCCGGGGCGTACCGTCGCCGGCTCAACGGCCGGGTCGGGCTCTCCGACGCCACCTCCGTGATCCTCACCCGACCGGGCGACGAGATGGCGGTGGCGCACCCGTTCGGCTGCGGCGACTCGTACACCTGCTTGGAGATCGATCCGGCGGCGCTCGCGGACCGGCCGGACGCGGAGCACTGGATGGACCGCAGCGGCTGGGCCGGGACGTCGGACGCCCCGCTGGACCTGGCGCACCGGCTGTTGGTGGCCGAGTTCCGGCGCGGGCTGGACGGCTTCGAGATGGCCGAGCGGTTGCACCGGTTCCTGGCTCGCCTGCTGAACTACAGCCCGCTCGGCACCGGCGACGTGGGCGGCGATGTCGATCGGGCCGTACGCCGGAGGCCGGCGACGCTCGCCGCGCACCGCCGGCTGGCCGACCGCGCCCGGGAGGTACTGGCGAACTCCGGCTTCACGCTCGGCCTGGACGAGGTCGCCCGGGAGGTCGGCAGCTCTCCACACCACCTCAGCCGGGTGTTCCAGCGGATGACGGGCAGCAGCCTGACGGCCTACCGCAACCGGCTGCGGGTGCGGGAACTGCTGGACACCCTCGCCGAGTCCGACGGCCGTCCACTCGGCGCGCTCGCCGCCGAGTACGGCTTCGCCGACCAAGCGCACCTGACCCGGGTGGTCCGGGAGCAGGTGGGTCACCCACCGGCCCGGCTGCGCCGGCTGCTCACCGCGTCGGACGCGGCCTGACCGCTGCCGCCCCCACGGCGATGGAGGTGCCGCACGGGGAGCGCGCGGCACCTCCTCGAGCGCCAGGGGGGCGCCACGGGGCCCGGTGGGGCGTCGGGCCTCCCCGAAAAGGTCCGCATGCCCCGCTCCGGTGCTGCACTGGTTGGCAACTCCCGGACCCACGCGAACAATCCTCGCCGTGGGCGTTCCCAGCGTCTTGAAGAAATTTGCTCGTCTCGGACGGCCTCCCCACGACGGGTGAGCGCGGGCGGGGCGGGTCAGTAACGCACCGCGATGCGGCGGGCCCGCGCGTCGACGCGGATCTCTCCGCCGTACGGGACGATCAACTGTGGGTCGGTGTGACCGAGGTCGACGTCGAAGACCACCACCGCCTCCGGGTTGTACGGCGCGAGCGCGCGGGTGATCGCCTCCCGCTGGGCCTCGCCCCACGCCACCCGTTCCGGCACCGACAGCGGTTTGTCGAAATCCCACGCCTTGGGCCGACCGACAACGACCGCCGGGAAGCTGGCGAGCAGCCCGCGCTCCCCCATGTTCCGTACGATCCGGAACACCTCCTGCGCGGTGGGCAGCTCGTTGGAGGTCTCGACGACCAGCACGGAACCGGCCAGCTCGTCGGCGGTCGGCACCCGGTCGGCGGCCATCAGCCAGTGCAGAGTCTCCAGACAGCCGCCCCAGGTACGCCCGCGCACCTCCCGCTGCGGGCCCTGCCAGCGCCAGCCCTCGCCGGCGAGCATCTCCGGCTCGTACGCCAACGAGCCGGGGTCGGTCCACGGGTTGGGCCGGTCACCCCACTCGGGCGCGGGCGACAACTCGTACCAGCCGGAGGTGAACAGGGCGGCCCGCAGCGAGTCGAAGGTCAGTGGGTGCGGCGAACCGGGCCGGCCGAGGTGCACCAGGACCGACCCGCCGTGGTACGCGACGATGCCCAGCCGATACAGGTGGTTGAGCACGTTCGTGTTGTCGGAGTACCCGAAGTAGGGCTTCGGATTGGCCCGCAGCACGTCGTCGTCTAGGTACGGGGTGACCGTGATCAGGTCGTCCCCGCCGACGGTGGCGAGCACAGCGGTGATTGTCGGGTCGGCGAAGGCGGCGGTCAGGTCGCGGGCCCGCTCGCGCGGCTCGGCCCCGCTCGCCCGGGTGGTCGGATACTCCACCGGCTCCAGGTGGAACTCCTCGCGCAGCCGGCGCAGCCCCAACTCGTACACGTGCGGGAAGAGGGCCGGCAGACCGGCGGAGGGTGAGACGACCGCGACCCGGTCGCCCGGTCGCGGCTTCGGGGGGTAGCTCGGCAGCACCATGAACAGAAGCTAGCCGGGCCGTCGAACGGGTTTCGGCGACTGAGCGCACGGCCGAGGTTGGCCCGCAAACCGGCTCGACTTGTGCGCTGGTGTACGCCTTATAGGCTGAGCGCCGCCGAAGTGGATCGAGAAGCGGAGCGCCCGTGACCACCCCGACCGGACATCCCTCCCAGCCCTTCTACGCTGGCCCGCCGTTCCACCACCCGCACGGCGGATACCCGGCACCTTCCGCGCCGGTGGCCAAGCGCATCCCGGAGAACGAGCCCTTCGTCGTACGCCCCAACGTCGCGAAGCGGGGCCTGCTGGCCGCGGGGATCGTGCTCATCCTGGTCCTCCCGGTCGCCTTCCTCGCCGGCCTCGGCATCCTGAGCTCGGCGGACCCGGAGGTGCGCTCCGCGGCCGTCCTCGGCATCCTCGGCGTGCTTGTGTGCCTGCTGGCCCTGATCGCCCTGCCGCTGGGGATCCAGCTGTGGCTGATCGGCTCAGGCGGACCGGTGCTGGCACTCAACCCGGCCGGGCTCTGGATCCGTACCCGGCCCACCAGGGGCCAGGCGATCTGGCTGCCCTGGGAGGGCGTCGCGCAGATCTCCCGCCGCCGGTGGAGCCTGGAAAAGATGGTGGTGGTCACGCCCCGTGACTCCCGGGCGCTCCAGAACGTCGGGATCTTCACGCGATTGGACAGCGCCGCATTGAACACCTTCTACGGCTCGGGCCTGGCCGCCACGCTCAACTTCGCGGACCGGCAGGAGGCCGAGATCATGGGGGCGATCGTCCACTACAGCGCGGGCCGCTGCCCGATCACCTGATCAACAGGGCACGACACCGGGCACCGGGAAACGACCGACACGGACACGGGGCCGCCCTAGGCTGACGGCGTGCACCGGGAGCCGCGTGACAGGCCGTCACGCTCCGTTCGGTGGCCCAACGCCCGCCATCTCGTCGGGGACGGGGCGGCCGGACCGTCGCCACGCCCACCATCTGGACTCCGCACGGCGTGCCGGGTGTGGTCAGCGCCACGTTGTTCCGTTCCGCCCACCACCTGGAGTCCACCCCCACCAGCGCGGAAACGCGTCCTGCCGGCAGAAATGCCCGGTGGTGCCCGTGCACGTGTCGAACGTGTCGGGAAGGGCACTCTCCTTACCGCCGGGGGACGCGGATACCATCCAGGAAGTCGGACAGCGCTGTCCTTCGTACCAACGTAAGGAGCGCATCGTGACCGACCAGCACGACCACGACGGCCCGGACGCCGCGCTGCGCGCCGACATCCGCAGGCTCGGCACCCTGCTCGGGCAGACCCTGGCACGCCAGGAGGGCCGCCCGCTGCTCGACCTCGTCGAGGAGATCCGCGCCCAGGTACGCACCGACGCGCCAGCGGCCGCCCAGCGGCTCGGCGGGCTGGACGTGACCACCGGCACCAAGCTGGCCCGCGCCTTCTCCACCTACTTCCATCTGGCCAACATCACCGAGCAGGTGCACCGTGGCCGGGACCTGCGGCGTCGTCGCGCCGTGCAGGGCGGCTGGCTGGACCAGGCGGCCAAGATGATCGCCGAGCGGGGGGTGCCGGCCGAGGAGATCGCCGCCGCGGCCCGCCGGCTTGCGGTCCGGCCGGTATTCACCGCCCACCCGACCGAGGCGGCCCGCCGCTCGATCCTGTCCAAGCTGCGCGCCATCGCCGACGAGCTGGACACGGAGACCGCAAACGCCATCCTGTACGGCGCCAGCGACGAGGGCCCCGCCAACCGCCGGCTCGCCGAACTGCTGGACCTGATGTGGCAGACCGACGAGCTGCGGCTGGACCGCCCCGACCCGACCGACGAGGCCCGCAACGCCATCTACTACCTGCGTGACCTGTACGCCGAGGCCGCCCCGCAGGTGCTCGACGACCTGGCCGACACGCTGCGCACACTCGGTGTGGAGACGTCGCCGACGGCCCGCCCGCTGAGCTTCGGCACGTGGATCGGCGGCGACCGGGACGGCAACCCGTTCGTCACCCCGGCGGTCACCCGCGAGGTGCTGACCATCCAGCACGAGCACGGCATCGCGGCCACCGAGAAGGCTATGGACCACCTCATCAACGAGGTCTCGGTCTCCCGCCGGCTGCGCGGGGTGTCACTGGACCTCTCCGCGAGCCTCGCCGCCGACCTGGACGCGCTGCCCGAGGTGGCACCCCGCTTCCGCAGGGTCAACGCCGAGGAGCCGTACCGGCTCAAGGCGCGCTGCGTGAAGGCGAAGCTCGCCAACACCCGGCAGCGGCTGCGTCAGGGCACCGCGCACGTGCCGGGCCGGGACTACCGGGGCTCCGCCGAGTTGATCGCCGACCTGGACCTGCTGCGCGCCTCACTGGCCCGCAACTCCGGGCAGCTCACTGCCGTCGGCCGGCTCGCCTCCACCATCCGTACGGTTTCCGCGTTCGGCCTGCACCTCGCGACGATGGACGTCCGTGAGCACGCCGAGGCGCACCACGCGGTGCTCGCCCAGCTGTACGAGGCCATCGGCGAGGTCACCGACTATCCGGCCCTGAGCCGGCTGGAGCGCACCAAGCTGCTCGCCGACGAGCTGACCGGCCGCCGGCCCCTGTCCACGGTCGACACCCCCCTCTCCGAGTCGGCCCGCAAGACGTTCGACGTGTTCAGCACAATCCGTGAAGCGCAGGACCGCTTCGGCGGCGAGGTGATCGAGTCGTACATCATCTCGATGACGATGGGCGTGGACGACGTGCTGGCGGCTGTCGTGCTGGCCCGCGAGGCCGGGCTTGTGGACGTGCACAGCGGGCGGGCACGGATCGGGTTCGTGCCGCTGCTGGAGACCCCGACCGAACTGAACGCCGGCGGTGAACTGCTCGACCAACTGCTGTCCCTGCCTGCGTACCGGGCGCTTGTCGCGGCCCGGGACGACGTGCAGGAGGTAATGCTCGGCTACTCCGACTCCAACAAGGAAGCCGGGATCACCACCAGCCAGTGGTCGATCCACCGGGCGCAGCGCGCGCTGCGCGACGTGGCAGCCCGGCACGGGGTGCACCTGCGACTGTTCCACGGCCGTGGCGGCACTGTGGGGCGCGGCGGCGGGCCGACGCACGAGGCGATCCTCGCCCAGCCGTACGGCACGCTGGACGGCGCGATCAAGGTGACCGAGCAGGGCGAGGTCATCTCCGACAAGTACAGCCTGCCGTCGCTGGCCCGGGAGAACCTGGAACTCACCCTCGCCGCGGTGCTCCAGGCGACGCTGCTGCACACCGCTCCCCGACAACCGGCCGAGATGCTTGAGCGCTGGGACGCCACGATGGACGTGGTCTCCGAGTCTGCCTACCGGTCCTACCGGTCGCTCGTCGAAGACCCGGACCTGCCCGCGTACTTCTGGGCGTCCACCCCCACGGAGCTGCTCGGCGCGCTGAACATCGGCTCCCGGCCGGCCAAGCGCCCCAACACCGGCGCCGGGCTGTCCGGATTGCGGGCCATCCCGTGGGTGTTCGGCTGGACGCAGACCCGGCAGATCGTGCCGGGCTGGTTCGGCGTCGGCTCGGGACTGGCCGCCGCGCGCGAGGCCGGGCTGGCGGACGTACTGGCCGAGATGCACCGCAACTGGCACTTCTTCCGGACGTTCCTGTCGAACGTCGAGATGATGCTGACCAAGACCGACCTGAGCATCGCCCGCCGGTACGTCGAGACGCTGGTGCCGAAGAAGCTGCACCCGATCTTCGAACAGATCGAGCAGGAGTACGAGCTGACAAAGCGGGAGGTCCTCGCCGTGACCGCCGCACCGGCCCTGCTTGACAACTCGCCGGTGTTGCAGCGCACCCTGGCCGTTCGGGACACCTACCTGGAGCCGCTGCACCACCTTCAGGTGGCACTGCTGCGGCAGTACCGCGATTCCGGTGCGGCCGGACGGGCGGTGGCCACCGCACCGGGCGGCCGGCGCGCGCCAAGCGACGGCACAGCCCTGGAGCGGGCACTACTCACAACGGTAAACGGCATCGCGGCCGGCATGCGCAACACAGGCTGACCCGGCCCCTCGCCCCGCCCCAACCGACTCAGTCGATCATGGAGTTGTGGTGCCGCACAAAAGCCCCTTGCGGGTGCTGACCGGCCACCACAACTCCATGATCGACGCTGCCGTCCGGGCTCACCAGTCTCCGCCGCCGAAATCGCCGCCGCCGAAGTCACCGAAGCCGCCGCCGCCGAAATCGCCGCCGCCGAAGTCACCGCCTGCGTAGTCGCCGCCGCCGAAGTCACCGCCCTGGTCGCCGCCGCCGAAGTCGCCGCCCTGGTCGCCGCCGCCGAAGTCCTGGTCGCCGCCGTCCATGCCCTGGTCGGCACCGGCCGCGTCGGCGCCGTACCCCGGGTCGGCGAAGGCCGGCGAGAACAACGCGTCGGCGATCAGGATGCCGCCGAGCACACCCGCGCCTGCACCCAGCGCGGTCTTCCACCACGGCGTCGAGTACCAGCCAGCCGGCACCGGCCGGCCCTGGTAACGGCCGCCGGGGTAGTAGTAGGGCGTGCCCCGGCCGGGCTGCGGGCCGGCCCGGAACGTCTGGCCCTGCACCTGCACCTCACGCTCCTTGGTGAGCTGCCCGACGCCCCGGGCTGCGGCCAGCGCCGGCAGCTCCGGGCCGGGGTCGATCCCCAGCGCGGTCCGCGCCGCCCGGATGTAGGCGAGCCCTTCCAGCGCCGTCTCCCGGGCCAGCGCGAACTGGTGCGGCGTACGCGCCTGCTCCAGCTGCGAACCCGCCGCGTTGTACCGCTCACCCGCGTCGGAGAGCGCCTGACGGACCGCCGGCTCGTCGCCCTGGAGGGTCAACAGCTGCCCACCGAGGCGCTCGTACCAGCGTTGCGCCTCCGCGCGGGCATCGCCCAGCTCGGTACGCCGACGGGCGGTGGACTGGGCACGACCGAGCGCCACGGCGCCCAGCCCCCCGATCAGCACGATGGCGAGGCACAACACAAGTTCCATGTCATCGAACGTACCCCCGAGTGTCACGTCGTAGACGTCTGGCAAGCTCCGGTGATGGACGTCTCGACGCTGCTCGTGGTGATCGTGTGCCTCGGCACCGGCGGCGCGGTGGGCTGGCTCGCGGCCCGGTCCCGCTCGGCTGCCGACATCGCCCGGCTGGATGCCACCCTCACCGCGACCCGCGACGGCGAGGGGCGGCTTGAGCAGTCCATGCGGGCGTTGAGCTACGAGGCCACCGCGCAGTCGCAGGAGGCGGTGGCCCGTGCCGTCGCACCGCTGCACGAGACCCTGCGCCGCTACGAGCAGCGGGTCGCCGAGCTGGAACACGACAGGGTCGACGCGTACGCCGAGCTGCGCGAGCAGGTGCGATCGATGACCGCCGTCTCCGGTGAGCTGCGCACCGAGACCAAGCAGCTGGTTGCCGCGCTGCGTGCGCCGCAGGTGCGGGGCCGCTGGGGCGAGCACCAGTTGCGCCGGATCGTCGAGGCCGCCGGCATGCTTGAGCACTGCGACTTCTCCGAGCAGGTCACCGCCGCCACCGACGACCACGTCGTCCGCCCGGATCTGGTGGTACGGCTGCACGGCGGCCGGTCCGTGGTGGTGGACGCCAAGGCGCCGTTCGACGCGTACCTCACGGCTATGGAAGCCCGTGACGAGCGCGGCCGGGACACCCACCTCGACGCGCACGCACGGCACCTGCGGGGGCACGTCGACGCGCTGGCCGCCAAGTCGTACTGGTCGGCGTTCGACAGCTCCCCCGAGTTCGTGGTGCTGTTCGTGCCCGCCGACCCGTTCCTCGACGTCGCACTCCAACGTGACCCGACGCTGCTGGAGCACGCCTTCGCCCGCAACGTCGTACTCGCCACGCCGGCGACCCTTGTCGCGCTGCTCCGCACCGTGGCCTACTCATGGCGGCAGGAGGCGCTGGCCCGCAACGCGCTGGCGGTGCACACCCTCGCCCGGGAGCTGTACGGCAGGCTCTCCACCCTCGGCGATCACGTGGGCAAGCTCGGGTCGTCGCTTGCCGGGGCGGTGACGGCGTACAACAGGGCTGTCGGCTCGCTGGAGGCCCGGGTGCTGGTCAGCGCCCGCAAGCTCGCCGAGCTTGGCGTCTCGGACGAGGAGCTGGCTGCCCCGACGCAGGTCGAGCTGACGCCCCGCCAGCCGCAGGCGCCCGAACTGCTCGACGGCGTCGAGCGCGACCGCTGATCCGGCGCCGCTGCCGGTCACCCCTTGCGGGCGCCCTCCACGACGAACGGGGTGCCCTGCTGGCAGGTGGTCATCATGCCCGCCTCCACCCGGCCGGTGACAGTGACCCGCGACCCTGCGGCCAGCACGTCCCGGGGGCCGCCGATCAGCAGGTACCCGTCGAGCAACAGGCAGTTCGGCTCCACCCCGGCGGTGACGGTGCCGGTGAGTTCGGTGGCGCCGACCGGCGGTGGGAGGCTGGGGCCACCAGGTGGCTTGGGCGTCTCCGTCGCAGTCGACGGGTCAGGTCCGGTAGGCGGCAGCGCGGTGGGCTGCTCGGTCGCCGTCGTGGGTGCACCGGGACCGGCGGGTTCGTCGGTCGGCGCACCGCAGGCAGTCAGCGCCGCGCAGACGACCAGGGCGGGGACGATGAGCCGAAGGATCCTCATGCCGACTTCGACGCACCGGGACGCCCCGGCGTTCCCACAGTGATCGCCGAAACGACGCTCAGCCGCGCGCGGCTGCGGCGGCCTTCATGTCCCGCTTCAACTCCTGCGGCAGCGAGAAGGTAAGCCGCTCGTTTGCGGTGGTGATCTCCTCGACGTCGGCGAACCCACGCTCGGCAAGGTACGCGAGCACGTCCTGGACCAGATCGTCCGGAACGCTCGCGCCGGAGGTCACGCCCACGGTGCGGGCGTCGACAAGCCAGGCGTCGTCGATCTCGTGGGCGAAGTCCACAAGGTGACCGGCGCGGGCACCGGCGTCCAGGGCCACCTCGACCAGCCGGACCGAGTTGGAGGAGTTCGTCGAGCCGACGACGATCACCACGTCGCACTCGGGGGCGATCTCCTTGACGACGTGCTGCCGGTTGCTGGTGGCGTAGCAGATGTCGTCGCTGGGCGGGGACTGCAACAGCGGCAGCCGCTGCTTGAGCCGGGCGACCGTCTCCAGCGTCTCGTCCACCGAGAGCGTGGTCTGGGAGAGCCAGACGACCTTCGCCGGATCGCGCACGGTGATCTTGTCGGCGTCGTCGGGGCCGTCCACCAGTTGGATGTGGGCGGGAGCCTCACCGGCGGTGCCGATGACCTCCTCGTGGCCCTCGTGGCCGATCAGGAGGATGTCGTAGTCCTCGGCGGCGAACCGCTTCGCCTCGTGGTGCACCTTCGTGACAAGCGGGCAGGTCGCGTCGATCGCCTTCAGCGAGCGCGCCCTGGCCTGCTCGTAGACCTCGGGGGCCACACCGTGCGCGGAGAAGATGACTGTGGCGCCCTCGGGCACCTCCTCGTTCTCCTCCACGAAGATCGCACCCTGGGCCTCCAGGGTCTGAACGACATGCTTGTTGTGCACGATCTGCTTGCGGACGTAGATCGGGGCGCCGTAGAGCTTCAGCGCCTCCTCGACTGTCTGCACCGCGCGGTCGACGCCCGCGCAGTAGCCGCGGGGCTTGGCCAGGAGCACGCGCTTGCCGGTCCGGGAAGTCGCTTCAGCCTGAGTCACCCACTCATCCTACCCACCACCACTCCCACCTCACCTGACGCGCGTTGATCATGACGTTGCTGCTGCGACAGGCCGAGCGGGCACGCGCCGAGGGCTGACGGGGGTGGGCCTTAGGGTGGGCCTGTGAGTGATTCCGCGCGGGTGGGGGCCAGCACCGCCGAGGAGCCGTGGCCGGTTCGGGTGGTCAGCCAGAAGGTCGGGGCGTGGATCGCCAAGCTCGGCTGGGTCTGGGTGGACGGGCAGGTGGCACAGATCAGCCGCCGGCCGGGCGCCACCACGGTCTTCCTCACCCTGCGGGACCCGTCGGCCGACCTGAGCCTCACCGTCACCACCAATCGGGACGTACTGGACGCCGGCGCACCCGAGCTGCGCGAGGGCGCCCGCGTGGTGCTGCATGCCAAACCGGAGTTCTACGCCGCCCGGGGCACGTTGAGCCTGCGGGCCGACGAGATCCGGCAGGTGGGCCTCGGCGAGCTGCTGGCCCGGCTGGAGAAGCTCAAGAAACTGCTCGCCGCCGAAGGGCTGTTCGACAGGGCCCGCAAGCGCCGGCTGCCGTTCCTGCCCGGCCGCATCGGGCTGATCACCGGCCGCGCCTCGGCCGCCGAACGGGACGTGCTGACGAACGCCCGGCGACGCTGGCCGGCCGTGGAGTTCCGGACGGTGAACGTGGCGGTGCAGGGCCCGTCCGCCGTTCCGCAGATCATCGACGCGCTCAAGGTGCTGGACGCCGACCCGAGCATCGACGTCATCATCATCGCCCGGGGTGGTGGCGGCATCGAGGACCTGCTGCCCTTCTCCGACGAGGCGCTCTGCCGCGCGGTGTTCGGCTGCCGTACCCCGGTGGTCAGCGCGATCGGCCACGAGACGGACGCGCCGCTCATCGACTACGTCGCCGACCTGCGGGCCTCCACCCCCACCGACGCGGCCAAGCGGGTGGTCCCCGACCTCACCGAGGAGGTACGCCTCATCGGCCAGGCACGGCACCGCCTCCAACGGGCGGTCCGCAACCTGGTCGACCGCGAGACCCACCGCCTGGACAGCCTGCGCTCCCGGCCGGTGCTGGCCCGGCCGCAGGTGATGGTGGAGCACCGCGCGACCGAGCTGGCCGCGCTGCGCCAACGGGCCGGCCGCTGCCTCGACCACCGGCTCACCGGCGCCGAAGCCGAGCTGCGGCACACACTGGCCCGCCTCCGCGCGCTCTCCCCCGCCGCCACCCTCGACCGGGGGTACGCGATAGTGCAGCGCGCCGACGGCCACGTGGTCCGTGCGGCAACCGAGGTCGGCAAGGGCGACCCCCTGCGGGTACGCCTTGCCGACGGCGAGCTGGCCGCGACAGTGGACGGCTGACCGACGACTGCGCGAAAGCAGCGACAGGGCGGCGGTGGCGACACGCTGACCGCGGGAGAGGTGTGCTGAGATGGACGCGATGACTGACGACACGAAGGCCGGGCCGGACGAGCGGCTCAGCTACGAGCAGGCGCGGGCCGAGCTGGCCTCCGTGGTCGAGCGGCTGGAGGCCGGCGGCACGTCCCTGGAGGAGTCGCTGGCGCTCTGGGAGCGCGGCGAGGCGCTGGCGGTGATCTGCCAGCGCTGGCTGGACGGCGCCCGGGCGCGCATCGAGGCCGCACGCCAGGAACCCGCCTCCTGAGAGCGCTCCTGAACGCGCCAGGATCCGCCGGTGGGGCGACCGGAGCCGCCCCACCCGCGTACGTCAGTTGAACAGGCTGTAGAGCTCGGCCGGCGCCTCGACGACCTGGTCCGCCGGCGGCTTCTGCGCGGCCGTGGCGGCACCGTAGTCCGAGTACGTCATCTTGATCTCCTGGGCGGCGGTCTGACCGGCGGCCGGGAGTTGCAGCACCAGCTCGCTGAGCCGGCCCTGCGGGTCCACCTTCGCGGTGAACGGGACGGTCTTCGCCTGGGTGCCAAGCGCGGCGATCGTGGCGGCGTTGAGCGAGCCGGCCTCGGCCGCCTTTGTGATGTCGATGGTGCCGGCGTACGTGCCGGTGCCGGTGCTGCGTACCTCGGTGATGCCCTGGGTCAGCACCGCGCTGCCGGCCGGGTCGACCTTGTCGAAGTCGAAGCCGAGGTTCTTGTTGCCCTTGATGCGGGCTTGGTCCAGGTGCTGGTACTTGCCGAGGTTGAGCTGCTTGATGGCGGGCAGGCTGTCGGCGGCGGGGCCGGTCAGCTCCAGCTTGACCCAGCTGTCCGGCTTGGCGTGGATCACGTCGAGCTTCATGGCCAGGTCAGAAGACGGGCCGCCGATGGCGAACTTCAACGCCGCGCTCTGGCTCGGCTGGTGCACCTGCCCCTCGGCCGTGGAGCCGGCGCCGGAGAGGGTGAACCGGAAGTTGCCGTTGCTGATCTCCTTGGTGGAGTCGAGCAGTGCCTGTTTGGCGTCGCCGGCCACGGGGGCGCCGGACGCGCTGGGCGTGCCGGACGCGCTCACCGTCGGGGTGGCTGTCGATCCGGCGGTGCCTGTCGTTCCGCCGGCGCAGGCGGCCAGGGCGGGCGTGAACAGAGCGGCGGCTACCAGGCCGGCACTGAGTCGTCGAACAGTCATGTGTGTCTCCCAAGGGGGTCACCCGACGACCTGGTCGGCGCCGGAAACCGGGCGACGCGGCAGCACCGTCGGCCGCGCCGCGCGACCCGGGCCGAGCATCGCGCCCGGGTCACTCCCTCTTTGTTCCCTGCCGATGGGTCGGACAATCACCCTTCTACGGGGTGTATCGATGTCGGCCCGATCAGCGCAGCGCTCCGGCCAGTTCGCGCAGCTCGTTGTCCCGGGCATCGCCGACGATGAGCACCGTTCGGGTCGGCTCCAGCAAGACCAGCGCCTGCTGGTTTCCCCTGGCGGTGTAGCGCTGCCAGGTGCGCCCGGCCAGCTCCGTCTGGCCCTGTGGCTGGCTCTCGGCGGTCAGTTCGGCGGGAAGCAGCTGTTCCGCCGGCAGGCTGCTCTGCAACAGCTGCACGCCCCGCCCCTCCGGCGTCAGGTAGCCGAGTCGCAGGTTCGCGCCGCCCTCGACGGTCTGGTAGCGGGCGCTAACCGTCCGCCAGTCGGAGCCGAGCCCCTGCGGCTGGCTCACCGGGAAGGAGTTCGCCGACTGGGCCTGCTCGATCGCCGGGGCGGGGTCGATCTCGGTGGCCTGGTCGCCACCGAGGAAGCCCCTGTAGAACGCCAGCAGCAGCGCGATCGGGATCAGCAGCACAAGCAGTGAGATCGCCATGTCCTTCGGCGACCGCTCGGACTTCGCGGCCGTCGCCCTCGGTGGCGG
The DNA here is from genome assembly GCF_049847245.1 of Micromonospora sp. DT68. Lineage (NCBI taxonomy): Bacteria > Bacillati > Actinomycetota > Actinomycetes > Micromonosporales > Micromonosporaceae > Micromonospora > Micromonospora sp. DT68. Next base: position 405,740 of record NZ_JBNCNZ010000001.1, on the reverse strand, counting down.
CGTGGGCCGCCCGCCCGCGCCAGCACCGCCGCCGGCTCCGGGCGGGGTCGGCCGGTCCACCGGAGGTTGCTCCGCCGTCTCCGAGGCGACCAGGGCAGGCTCCCCGGCGGCCGGCGTCGCCGGCCCAGTCGCGCCGGGCACCGTACCGGCAGGGGGGCCGGCCGGCGGCTGGCCGTCGGGCGGCGTGCGGTCAGCGGGTACGCGATCGGCTGGCTGTGCGGGTTCCACCTCCCCATCATCGCAGCCGCTCGACCGGCGGTATCCGGCCCATCACCGCCCCGCGCCGACCGCGGGTCGGCCATCGTGTGAGGATCAGCGACAAAGCCGACGGTGGGGCCGCCCTTTCGTCGGCTGTCCCCGCACCGTCGCGAGGAGGAGCACCCGTCATGACGAACACCAGGACGCGGATCCCACAGGATCTCGACCGTAACCTTGCCCTCGACCTGGTAAGGGTCACTGAGGCAGCGGCGATGGCCGCTGGCCGTTGGGTCGGCCGGGGCGACAAGGAGGGCGGCGACGGAGCCGCCGTCGACGCCATGCGCAAGCTGATCAACTCCATCCAGATGCGTGGCGTCGTGGTGATCGGCGAGGGCGAGAAGGACAACGCCCCGATGCTCTTCAACGGTGAACACGTCGGCGACGGCACCGGCCCGGAGGTGGACGTCGCGGTCGACCCTGTCGACGGCACCACCCTCATGAGCAAGGGCATGCCGAACGCGGTGGCGGTGCTCGCCGTGTCCGAGCGGGGTGCGATGTTCGACCCGAGTGCCGTCTTCTACATGGAGAAGCTCGCCGTCGGCCCCGCGTACGCCGATGTGGTGGACATCAACGCCGGGGTGGCCGAGAACCTGCGCCGGATCGCCAAGGTCAAGGGCACCGACGTGTCGGAGGTGACGGTCTGCGTGCTGGACCGTAGCCGCCACGACGACCTGGTCACGCAGATCCGCCGGGCCGGGGCCGGCATCCGGTTCATCTCCGACGGCGACATCGCCGGCTCCATCGCGGCGGCCCGGGGCGAGTCGGACGTCGACGTGCTGATGGGCATCGGCGGCACCCCGGAGGGCATCATCTCGGCCTGCGCACTGAAGTGCATGGGTGGCGCCATGCAGGCCAAGCTGTGGCCGCGCGACGACGAGGAGCGCGAGAAGGCGCTCGCCGCCGGGCACGACCTGGACCGGGTGCTGGGCACCGACGACCTGGTCACGGGCGACAACTGCTTCTTCGTGGCGACGGGTGTCACCTCCGGCGACCTGCTGCGCGGGGTGCGCTACCGGGCGGGTGGCGCGTACACCCAGTCGATAGTGATGCGATCGAAGAGCGGCACGATCCGGGTGATCGACTCGTACCACCGTCTGGAGAAGCTGGCCCTGTACTCCGCTGTCGACTTCGACGGTCGTCCGCTCGCCGAACAGGAGTGACAGTTACCGCCACGGCGACGCCGCAGGCCCTGTCCGCCACCCGCCGGATCACCGGCGTCGCGCTGGCGTCGGTCTCCGGGGTCGCGGTGGCGGCGCAGTCCAAGATCAACGGCGAGTTGGGCGTACGCCTGGCCGACGGGTTCGCCGCCGCGCTGGTCTCGTTCGGGCTGGGTCTGCTGGTGCTGCTTGTGCTGGTGCCCGCCACCCCGGCCGGGCGGCGAGGGCTTGTCGCGCTGCGGTCCGCCCTGCGGACCGGTGTGCTGCGGCCGTGGCAGTGCCTCGGCGGCACGTGCGGGGCTTTCCTGGTTGCCACCCAGGGGCTCACCATCGGCAGGTTGGGTGTGGCGGTCTTCACCGTGGCGGTGGTCGCCGGCCAGTCCGGCAGCAGCCTCGCCGTGGACCGGGCGGGGATCGGGCCGATGGGTCGCCAGCCGGTCACCCGGCAGCGGCTGGCTGGCGCGGTGCTGACAGTGCTCGCGGTGGTCCTGGCGGTCGGCGACCGTCTGAACGATCCGGGCTCGCTGGCACTGGCGCTGCTGCCCATGCTGGCCGGGGTGGGCGTCGCCTGGCAGCAGGCAGCCAACGGCCGGGTCCGGGCGGCGACCGGCAACGCGTTGACCGCCACGCTCGTCAATTTCACAGTCGGCACTGTCGCACTGCTCGTCGCGTTCTCGATCGACCTGGCCGGACGCGGCCGGCCGGCCGGCCACCTGCCGAGCGAGCCGTGGCTCTACCTGGGCGGCCCGATCGGCGTCGTGTTCATCGCGATCGCCGCCGCCGTCGTGCGGTTCACGGGTGTGCTGCTGCTCGGCCTGGCCACCATCGCCGGCCAGGTCGTCAGCGCGCTCCTGCTGGACCTGGTGCTGCCCACCACGGCGTCGCACGCAGGCGTGACCACCCTGTTGGGAGCCGCGCTGACCCTGGTGGCCGTGCTTGTCGCCGCGCTCGCGCCGCAGGCCCGCCGCTGACCCGGTCCGCGCGCCGAGCGCTCAGCGGGGTGGCAGCCCCGCCGGGTAGGGCGGGTCAGGCACCGTCGGCGGGCGCACCGGGTGCCGACGCTCGTACGCGCGGGTCGCGTCGACCAGGCGGGCGTTCCGGACGGCCAGCCACAGGCCCGGCACCGCGGCCAGCAGGGCAAGCGTCACAGCGGCCCGGGTCCGCGCCGGCGTGCCGTACAGCCAGCCGATCAGCGGCAGCCCGGCGAGCAGCACGGTGAGCAGGAAAGTGCTCAGCGTCCTCCTGGTCCATCGGGGCGTTGCGCCCTGGTAGCGGGGTCGCACGAGCAGGGCTGTCGTGGCCAGGAAGCCCAGGGGCACGATGATGAACAGCAGCGCCATGAACGTGTCGGTGTCGTCGTCGCGGCCCCAGACCACCGTCAGCAAGGTCCCCGCGAGCAGCACCGACAGGCCGCCGGTGAACCCCCACCAGCCGGGACCCCGGCCGCGGCGGATCGCCAGGTGGCCGGCGAGCACGGTGACCATGGAGCCGAGGGTCAGCGCGAGCGCGACGGCGAGCAGCAGGTCCAGCTGACGTTGAGCGGGTCCGCCGCTCCCCAACGCGGGGGGAGCGCCCCGCGCACCGATGTACGCGTCGCCGAGGAAGCCGACACGCCGCCACCCGCCGTCCGACCAGCGATGTACGAAGCCGTCCCGGCCGTTGGCGACGAGCACCTCATGACCACCGCTGCCCGCGGGGTAGACGATCAGGTCGCGGGAGGCGAAGTGCCTTTCCACGTCGCCCGGACTCCAGGACCGCCGGGCCAAGTCCTCCCGTTGGGCGTCCGACACCTCCCAGGCCACATGCCAGGTCGTGCCGCCGTCGTCGCTTTGCTCCACCCGAAGGTGCCCGGCGACCGCCCGGTAGCACCGTCGGGGGTCGGCCGGCACGCACGCCTGCCGCTGGCCGGCGCTCTGGCTGGACAGTCGCCGTTGCTCGTCGAGGTCGACTTCTCGCCAGGTGGCACCTAGGTCGTCGCTGACCGACCAACGGCCGTCCGTCGCGCTCGTCGGCCACGGGGTGAGATCGGTACCGGAGCCGACCGAGACCGCCGGGTGGCCGTCGACAAGTGCCGTGCTGATCGCGTACGGGTAGTGGACAGCGCTCGTCGCCGCCACCGCCAACACCGCCGGCGGCAGCACCACCAGCAGCCGGACCAGCCGGGCGGTCCGTTGACGCACCGGCCGGCGAAGGGACCGCTTCCAGCTCCACCCGGCCAGCCCGAGCGCCGGCAGGGCGAGCAGGTCGGTCGGGTCGGCGCGGACCAGCGAGGGTCCGGCAAGCACGGTCCAAGCCGACGAGGCCAGCTCGGCGGCGTACCCGCTGGATTTGACGACCGCGAACCCGGCACCGACCGCGACCAGGCCGACCAGCGCGGCGATCCGGGCCGGCAACCGCGGCACCACGACGGTCAGCAGCACCGCGACCAGCGGTGGTGCGAGCACCAGGCCGGCGACGTCGCTCAACTTGCCGGTCAGCAGGCCCGGAAAGGCCTGCTTCAGCACATGGTCGTTGACGACCAGGACGAGCAGGGCTAGCAGGGTGCTGGGGTGGCAGAGCCACGCCAGTGTCGTCGGTGCGCCATCGCGCGGTGTATCGGTCCCCGTCATCCCCTCAGGGTCCGGTCGACCCGTCTCGATCCGCACACGGACCGGTCAGGGTCCGGTACCGACGGTCAGCCGGCGTCGGAGGAGTGCCCGGGGAACAGGTGTGCGCTGGGATCGATTGCCACCGCCGCGTTGTTCACGGCCGTGGCGGCCTCGCCGAACCCGGTGGCGATGAGCCGGACCTTGCCCGGATATTCGGTGATGTCACCGGCCGCGAAGACCCGGGGCAGGTTCGTCGCCATCGCGCTGTCGACAAGGATGTGCCGGCGGTCCAGGCGCAGGCCCCACTCGGCGAGCGGGCCCAGGTCGGCCGTGAAACCGAGGGCGGCGACCACGGTGTCCACCGGCAGCGTCTCGGCGGCGCCACCGCGCACTGTCACCTCCGCACCGGTCACGGTGCCCTCGCCGAGCAGCCGGGTGACCTCGGCGTTGACCACCACCCGTACCGGCAGCGACAGCACCCGGGCGACAGTCGAGGCGTGCGCCCGGAACTTCTCCCGCCTGTGCACGAGCGTCACCGAGCGGGCAAGCGGTTGCAGTGCCAACGCCCAGTCGAAGGCGGAGTCCCCGCCGCCGACGATCAGCACGTCCCGGTCGGTCAGCTCGGTCGGGTCGGTCACGAAGTAGACGATCCCGGTGCCGGGCGCGCCGTCGGCGCAGGGCAACGGTCGTGGGCTGAAGCTGCCCAGCCCGCCGGTGATCACGACCGCACCGCAGGCGAGCTGGTCGCCGCCGGCGAGGCCGAGCACCGGCCGGCCGTCGGCGTAGGAGAGCTTCTCGGCCCGGGTGCCGAGCAGGTACCGCGGGCCGAACGGGGCCGCCTGGGCGACCAGATTGGACACCAGGTCGCGGCCCTTGATTGAGGGAAACCCGGCCACGTCGAGGATCAGCTTCTCCGGGTACATGGCGCTGACCTGGCCGCCCGGCTCCGGCAGCGCGTCGATCACCGCCACCGACAAACCACGGAAACCGGCGTAGTACGCGGCGAAGAGCCCGGACGGGCCGGCCCCGATCACGGCAACATCGACCTCGTGCATGGCGTACCGTCGCTTTCCGCTCACGGATCAACGCGTGCTGATCACGACGGTAAGCGGGTGGCAGCGGTCGGGCAAGCACGTCCCAGAGGCGCGCCGACGAGCAGGTCAGGGCAGGCTGAGGGTGGACCCCGAATAGTCCGGCCCGTCCACTGTCGGACGGCGGCGGCGGAACAGGATCGCCGCCACGACGCCACCGAGCAGCCCGAACAGGTGCCCCTGCCAGGAGATCCGCTCGTCGGTGGGGAGGATGCCGACCAACTGCCACCCGTAGAGCAGGCCGACAAGCAGGAAGACGGCGAAGTTCCACCAGCTGCGCTCGACGATGCCCCGGGTGAGCAGGATGCCCAGGTAGCCGAAGATCACCCCGCTGGCGCCGACCACCACCGAATTGGGCGAGCCGGTGAACCACACGCCGAGCCCGCTCACCAGGATGATGATCAGAGTCGACCAGAGGAACCGGCGGGCCCCGGCGGCCAGCACGAAGGTGCCGAGCAGGATCAGCGGGATGCTGTTGCTGTAGAGGTGGTCGAAGCCGTGGTGCAGAAACGGCGAGAAGAAGACCCCGTCGAGCCCGTCGATACGCTGCGGGATGATGCCGGCCGTGGCATCCAGGCCGAAGTCGAGGCCCTGGTCGACGGCCTCGATGAAGAAGAGGAACGGGACCACCGCGCACATCGCGACGAAGGCCCGACCGAGCGCAGCGTAGAACGCCTCGGTGCCGAATCGGAACGGGTCGCCGCTTGACGGGTGCAGGGTCACCCCCCAACTGCTATCAGCAAAAAGGGCCGACCGCCACTCACGTCCCGTCCGAGCAGTCAGGTGTACGACGACGGCGGGGCGGATGGTCGCCCACCCGCCCCGCCGTGGAGATCGTCAGTACGTGTTGTTGTTCTGGAAGTACGTCCAGGCACCGCAGGGCGTCTTGTACCTGCCCTTGATGTAGCCAAGCCCCCACTTGATCTGCGTGGCGGGGTTTGTCTGCCAGTCGGCGCCGGCGGAGCCCATCTTGCTGCCCGGGTACGCCTGGGGGATGCCGTACGCGCCGGACGAGGAGTTGCGGGCCTTGTGGTTCCAGCCGCTCTCCTTGGTCCAGAGCTTCTCCAGGCAGGGGAACTCGGAGATGCCGAAGCCCGCGTCGATCATCATCGCGCAGCCGATCTTGCGGTTGCCGCTGTACTCGGCGCAGGATGCCGGGATCGGCCCGTCGTACGGCTTGGCGGCCTGCGTGGCAGCCTTCTCGGCGGCCTTCCGCTCGGCCTTGCGGGCGGCTGCGGCTGCCTCGGCCTTGCGGGCCCGCTCGGCGGCCTCCTTGGCGGCCTGCTCGGCCCGCAGCTTGGCCTGGTATTCGGCGGCCCGCTGCTTGGCGAACGCGACCTGGTGGGTGGCCTGCCGTTCACGCTGGTAGGCGAGGTCCGCCCGGTCTACCTCAAGGCCGACCTGAGCGGTCAGGCCCTGTTGCTGAGTTTCCCGGTCTTCGCCCAGGTAGAAGCCACCGGCAACGCCCACGGAGAGCAGCGCGACAGCAGCCGTACGGGCGCCCAACCGGCTCCACAGCCGACTCACGAAGTGGTCCCTTCGTCGGGGGCAAGGACACGGCGCGACGCCGGGCCACAGGGGCCGTCAGCCGTGCCGCGAGCGCCCCGACCGGTGTGCCGGTCGCGCCGACGCACCGATCGTCACCGACGTTGCCCATCCCTGGACAACGATCACCAGCGATCCCAGTGGTGCGTGGGCGCTCGTTGGACACCATCGCGCACAGTGAGGCTGATGGGAAACCAACAAGCCGCTTTGTGATCTGCGCCACAAATAAAATATGGACGAAGCCCTACAAACCACCCATCAAAGCGGGATGTCCTCCAGAAGATCCGTCACCATCGCGGCAATCGGCGAGCGCTCCGAACGGCTGAGCGTGACATGGGCGAAGAGGGGATGGCCCTTCAGCGCCTCGATGACGGCAGTCACACCGTCGTGACGGCCGACCCGCAGATTGTCCCGCTGCGCCACGTCGTGGGTGAGCACCACCCGCGAGCCCTGCCCGATCCGGGACAGCACTGTCAGCAGCACCCCGCGCTCAAGCGACTGGGCCTCGTCGACGATCACGAAGGCGTCGTGCAGGCTGCGCCCCCGGATGTGGGTCAGCGGCAGCACCTCGAGAATGCCGCGCGAGGTGACCTCCTCCAGCACGTTCTCGTGCACCACAGCGCCGAGCGTGTCGAAGACCGCCTGCGCCCACGGCGACATCTTCTCCGACTCCGACCCCGGCAGGTAGCCCAACTCCTGGCCACCCACGGCGTACAGCGGACGGAACACGATCACCTTCTTGTGCCGGCGGCGCTCCATGACCGCCTCCAGCCCGGCGCAGAGCGCCAACGCCGACTTGCCGGTGCCGGCCCGACCGCCGAGCGAGACGATCCCGATCGCCTCGTCGAGCAGCAGGTCGAGAGCGACGCGCTGCTCTGCCGAGCGGCCGTGCAGACCGAACGCCTCCCGGTCGCCCCGCACCAGCCGGACAGACTTGTCCGGCAGCACCCGGCCGAGCGCGGAGCCGCGCGTCGAGTGCAGCACCAGGCCGGTGTGGCAGGGCAGTCCGGCGGCCTCGTCGACGTCGAGCGTCTCCCCGGCGTACAGCGAGGAGATCTGCTCCTCACTCAGGTCCAGCTCGGACATGCCGGTCCAGGTCGGGTCGCTGGCCTGGCCGTGCCGGTACTCGTCGGCCCGCAGGCCCACCGAGGCGGCCTTGACCCGCAGCGGCATGTCCTTGCTGACGAGCGTGACGTCCCGGCCCTCGGCGGCGAGGTTGAGCGCCACGGAGAGGATGCGGGCGTCGTTGCTCTCGGTACGGAAGCCCGGCGGCAGCACCCCGTCGTCGGTGTGGTTCAGCTCCACCCGCAGCGTGCCGCCGGCGTCGTTGGCGGGCACCGGCGTGTCCAGCCGGCCGTGCCGGATCCGCAGCTCGTCGAGCATCCGCAGCGACTGCCTGGCGAACCAGCCCAGCTCCGGATGGTGCCGCTTGCCCTCCAACTCGGTGATGACCACCAGCGGCAGCACCACCTCGTGCTCGGCGAACCGGTGGAACGCCGCGGGATCGGACAGCAGCACGGACGTGTCCAGAACGAACGCCTGCCCGGCTGGTCGCGGCTCCTCGGGCTCGACCGGCGCGACGGCCGGCGCACGGCGGCTCCGGGTGGCGCGGCGGGTCGTGGCAGTCGCGGCCGGGGTCTGGTCGGCACCGGCGGTGATACGGCGAGTCGTCACAGGCCTGCTCCGACGGATGGGCACCCGCCACCCGCGTTCCGCCTCGTCCGGTGCCCGGGGACACGGGGTCGGATGCGGAACCCCGTGTGCGAGGTCGCAGATCCGGGCGGACCGGCTGGCCCGGGAGAACCCCGCGCCATGCCTAGACGCTAGCGGCGGCGGCCCGTCCCGGCTAGTGCCGTGATCGTGGATCTCCGGAGACAGCCGTGTGAACGACTGCGCCGCCGGGTCGACACCACGTGCCGGCGGCGGGGCGCGGCGAGCCGGCCGGGATGCATGCCCCCTGCGCGCATCCCGGCCGGCGGGGCCACCGTCACCGGTCTGACGTGACCCCCGACGGTGCGTGTCCGCCGCGGACGACGCACCGCGTTCGTGGCGCCGGTCGGCGGACCGCTCCCCCCGAAGCGGTCCGCCGACAGGCTCAACCGGTGCGTCGAACGAGCGTGCCGGTCGGGTGCCGCCCGGTGATCGGGGCGGCCGGCGCGGTGAACGACGAGCCGGTGTAGGTGGTGCCGGGGCGGGCCACGGTGCCGGAGCGTGCCACGGTGCCGGCGGAGCGGACGGCGCCCGCCGAGGAGACCGACAGGGCGGAGGCGATCGCCGCCTGGGCGTCACGCCGCCGTCGGTTCCAGGCACCCCTGTCGCCGTCGAAGTAGCCCTGCCGGTAACCGAAGCGGTAGCCGATGCGATAGCTCAGCTGCCCGTGCAGTCGACCAGCCGCATAGCTGGTGGCGGCGAGCACCAGGACGAGGAAGACCGCGAGGAAGGGGCTCATCGGGCGGCCCCGGCGCGGCCCGTACGCCGTTTCATCGTTCCTCCGGCTCGACCGCGGTCGGGTCCACGACGAGGAGCCGGTCCAGGTCGTCAGTACTGACCTCCTCGACCAGCTCGACGCTGATCCGGCAGCCGTCCAGCACGACCTCGGCCACAGAGGAACGGCGGATCTCCCCGCCGGCGTCGTAGACCCGGACGCTCAGCTCCGGGCAGCCGAGGTGGGTACGCCAGGCGTTCCACTCGGTGCGGTCGCTGACGCTCAGCGACAGGTATCGGCAGCCTCGGGCGAGGTAGAGGCGCCACGGGGCGCTCAGCCCTGCGGCCACCCCGTCGGCGATCAGCCCGAAGGCCTGGGCTCGGGTGGCGAGCTCGGTCACCACACCCCCCTGGCACCGGGGGCGTGACGCATGCGAGCACCAATCGTCTCATGCACGTGACACACCGTAGATTGTCCCATGGGCGTGACAGTATCAGCTTTTCGTCTGTTTACCTTCGCCACTACGGGCATCTATTCTGCCCGGGTGACACCCCTCAAGAGTGGCCCTGGATCGTTTACCGGAGATCCGAGGAGCCCGTCACGTCTGCGTGACAACAGCGTGCCTGGTCGCACGCCGGTTCCCGCTTGGCCGTACCGTCACGGGGTGACCGAGACGGCCAATGCGCGAAAGATCGCCTTCGCCACCTTCGTCCGGCGCGCCCTCGACGAGGCGCGAGCCACCCGGGCCTGGAGCGGCACCGAGGTGTCCCGACGTACCGGCGTCTCCCGGCAGACCATCAACAGGTGGGTCCGTGGCGACTGGGCCAGCGACCCCGAGGCCGAACGGGTGGTGGCCTTCTGCGAGGGCCTCGGGTTGAACCCCGCAGCCGCCTTCGCCGCGCTCGGTTGGGACCGCACCGCGAGCGGTCCACGGGCCAACCAGCCTGCCCCTCCGATGGACCCGGACGTGGAGGCTCTGTTGCGCCGGCTGATCGACCCCGACGTGTCGGACGCGGAGAAGTTCCACATCCGCGAAACCATCAGATACCTCGCGTATCGCCCGACGTTGCCGGTCGATGTCCGAAATAGAGGGAATCAAGCAGGCTAGTTCCTCAGATGGCGAAAGAACGCCTGGTCAGGTTCATTCGTTTCGCTCCGGGGCCGGAACGGGCACGCTAGCGTCCCTAGTCGTACTGCTTGGGCTCGTCGTCGGCGGGGGGACGGGACAAGGCCGAACCCAGCCCTGCGGGACAGAAGGAGGGGTCTGTCCATGACCCTGAAGTGGTTGGCAGTCGTGGTCGCCACGGTGTCGATGACACTGTGGGCGACCGGCAACGTGGTGACCCTCGTGGTCAGCGGCGGGCAGCTTCCGCTGCTCGTCAACCTCCTCGCGCTCATCAGCGCCGGCACGGCCGTCATCCTGGCCGTCATCGCGGAGCTGCACGAGCGCCTCAACAACCGGCTCAGCGCCCTCACCGAGTTCCTGGTGGCGCGGCTCAACGAGATCGAGACCCGCACCGGAGATCGCAACACCGGGTTCGTGGAGGGCTACCTGTTGAGCCACGGCCAGGACGCGACGGTGGTGCCGTTCGGCCGGCGCGGACGAGGAGCCGCCGAACGCTGACGGCACCCAGCCAGGCCGGGTGCGCTCGGCCAGGAATAGGCCCACATCGCCGGGGTACGCTGACGCGCGTGCCGCCGTTGAATCTGGGCAACCAGCAGCCGAAGACCCCGTTGAACGCCGACCAGGCCTGGCAGATCACCGCAGGCCGGGCCGCCGGAACGGTGCTCTTCTTCGACTTCGACGGGACACTCGCGCCCGTCGACGATGACCCGACCGCTGTGCGGCCCGCCCCCAAGGCGTTGGCCGCTATCGAGGCGTTGGCCCCGGTGGTCCGGCGGATCGCCATCGTCTCCGCGCGACCCGTCGACTTCCTCCGCGAGCGCCTCGGCGAGCTCAGCGGCGTCGACCTCTACGGCCTCTACGGCCTGGAGCACAGCCACTCCGGCGGCGAGACGGTCACCGAGCCGGCCGCCCTGCCGTGGGTGCCGACGATGGAGGAACTGGCCGACCTGGCCCGAGCGGAGCTACCCCCCGGCACGCTCGTCGAATACAAGCGGCTCTCCGTCGCTCTGCACTGGCGTACCGCGCCGCAGCTTGGCGCGACAGTGCAGGAGTGGGGGCAGGCGCAGGCCGACCGGCTGGGGCTGCGGGTGCAGGCCGGGCGGATGGTGCTGGAGCTCAAGCCGCCCGTCGACCGGGACAAGGGCATGGTGATCGGCGAGGTCGTCCAGGAAGCCACCGGCGCCTGGTACTTCGGCGACGACGTCTCCGACATCAAGGCGTTCGCAGCGCTGCGGGCCCGCGGCGAGGCGGACCCGGACTTCTTCGGTGTGTGCGTGGCAGTCGCCAACTCCGAAACCGGTCAGGAGGTGGCGAACGCTGCCGACCTGACAATCGAGTCTCCGGCCGCGCTTGGCGACTTCCTCACCCGGGCGCTCACCCACCTACCCTGAGCCGGCGCGGGCGCGCCCGCTCAGACGCCGTAGCGACGCTGACGGTTGGCGTACGAGCGCAGCGCCCGCAGGAAGTCGATGTGCCGGAAATCCGGCCAGTTGAGTTCGCAGAAGTAGAACTCCGAATGCGCCGACTGCCAGAGCATGAAACCGGACAGCCGCTGCTCGCCGCTGGTGCGGATGACCAGGTCGGGGTCGGGCTGGCCGCGGGTGTAGAGGTGCTCGGAGATGTGCTCGACGTCCAGCACCTCGGCCAGCTCTTCGAGGGTGCCACCGGACGCGGCGTGCTCCAGCAGCAGCGAACGGACCGCGTCGGTGATCTCCCGTCGCCCGCCGTAGCCCACCGCGATGTTGACCACGGCGCCATCACTGCGGTCCCGGGTGCGTTCCTCCGCGCCCTTGAGCGCCACAGCCGTCTGGGCGGGCAGCAGGTCCAGGGCACCGACGATGCGCAGCCGCCACGGATTGCCCTCCTCCGCCAACTCCACCACCAGGTCTTCGATGATCTGGAGCAGCGGGTCCAGCTCGCTTGCCGGACGACGGAGGTTGTCGGTGGCCAGCAGATAGAGGGTGACGTGCCCGATACCGGCCTGGTCACACCAGCCCAGAACGTGTTTGATCTTCGCGGCGCCGACGCGGTGCCCGTCGTTCGGGTCGACGAACCCCATCTCCCGCGCCCAGCGGCGGTTGCCGTCGCACATCACCCCGACGTGCCGTGGCACCGGTTTGCCCGCGAGCTTCGCCGTGAGCCGGCGCTCGTAGACGGAGTAGATAAGGTTCCGCAGCGTCATCACCTAGCAGCGTAGCGACCCGCCGGTCAGCTCACCGCCTCGGAGGCCGATCCCCGGCCGGCAATTCCATGCCGATCAAGCCCAGCGTACGGGCAGTGAGCCGACCGTCGCCGAGCCCCAACTCCACCACATCGTCGAAGACCTGGTCATCCCGGCGGGCCGCCCGGACCGCCGCGTCGACCACCCGTCGACGCCGGGCCAGCCAGGCCGCAACCGAACTGTGCCGCAGGTGGATGCCGAGACGACGGCGAAGCCCGTGGGCGTAGCGGCGGGCGGCGTTCTCGGGCTCACCGGCCGCCGCGGCACCGGCCAACGCCCCGGAGAGCAGCGCGTAGAAGATGCCCTCGCCGGTGAACGGGTTGATCAACGACAGCGCGTCCCCGGCCAGCAGGGTGCGGCCCCGCCCAGGCGCCGGCCGATGCGTGGACAGCGGCAGATGGTGTGCCCGCAGCGCGGTCACCGTCGACAGGTCGGTACCGGGCAGCAACGCGACCAGCCGATCCAGGAGGTAGCCGCGACTCAACGGCTCGCCACGCAGCACCTCCCCGTACCCGACGTTCGCCCGCCCGTCGCCGATCGGAAACGACCAGGCGTACGCCGGCCAGCGCGCCTTCGAGGTCACGATGAGCTGCTCGGGCGGGCCGGGCAGCGCCGGCGCGTACCCCCGGATAGCCAGCGCCAGGTGTCGATCCGGGTTGACCGGATGGCCGAGAGCCCGGCGCACCACCGACCCGGCGCCGTCCGCGCCCACCACCACCCGGCCGGAGATCTCCCCGTCGAGCACCACCCGGTCGGCACGCGCCTCGACCTGGCGGACCGTGTGCCGACGCAACTGCGCGCCGGCGGCCACCGCCGCGGCGACCAGCCGCGCGTCGAAAACCTCCCGGGGCACTGTGTACGCCGGCCGGGGCAGCGCCCGGGCAACCGATCCGCCGCCCGGGGCGACCATGCGTAGTGCGGGCAGCGGCGCGTAGCCGGCCACCGCTTCGGTGACCCCCAGCTCGACAAGCACGTCGACGGAGTGCGCGGCAATCCCGTCACCGCACGCCTTGTCGCGGGGGAAGTCAGACCGGTCCAGCAGCAGCACGCTGGCACCGGCCCGGCGTGCCGTCAACGCGGCGGCCGCACCGGCTGGCCCTGCCCCCACCACCACCACATCGAACTCGTCACCCACCACGCGCCCCCTCCCGCTCACACGGCACTGTCACCCGGCCCCCGCCCCGATCACCACTGCTGGGCTGCACGCCGCCACCCACCCACCCCAATTCAAAGCCGATCCCCCGTGACCGACACCACAGCCATCCTGCACCAGCCCACCGAAAACCAACCGCTCCAAAGGCCACCCGCCCCTCGCCCTCCACCCCCGCCCACCCACCCCGCTGGCCCACCCACCCCGCTGGCCCACACACCTAGCTCGCCCGTCCACCTCGCTGGCCCACCTGCCCACCCCGCTCGCCCACCCCTCGCCGTCCCACCGCGCTCGCCCACCCACATCCGCCCGGCCACCCCAACCCCGCCCCACACGTCGATCATGGAGTTGTGGTGCCTGTCGTATCCCGGTTAGCCACTTTCATCCCCCACCACAACTCCATGATCGACGCGGCGAGGCGGGCTAGACGGCCGAGCGAGGGCCGGACGGCCGAGCGGGGTCGTATCCAGCACGGCGGGACCGGGTCGCCCCGAGCGAGGGCGGGGCGCTAGGGCATGGCTGAGGCACGGACGGACTCGCTCCCGCGCGATCTTGCACTTTGGGTCGCCGATTTGCGCCTTTCATTGCCTTACGCACCGGCAGGAAGTGCAAGATCGCGGGCGAAGGCGAAGGCGAAGGCGGGAGGCGCGAGGTGGGCCGCGCGGGGGTGCGGGGGTGCGGGGGTGCGGGGGTGCGGGGGTGCGGGGGTGCGGGGGTGCGGGGGTGCGGGGGTGCGGG
>NZ_JBNCNZ010000001.1:0-391342 GCF_049847245.1 Micromonospora sp. DT68 | reverse complement strand
GGCGGGGGTGCGGGGGTGCGGGGGTGCGGGGGTGCGGGGGTGCGGGGGTGCGGGGGTGCGGGGGTGCGGGGGTGCGGGGGTGCGGGTGGATTCAGGTTGGGGGTGCTTCCGGGGCGCGGGATGCTCGGTGGAGGCCGTACAGGGTCAGGGTGGCTGCGGCGAGTAGCGGGGCGCCGTCGCGGACCAGGCCGTCCACGCCGAGCAGCCACCAGCACAGCGGCAGGTCCACGGCGAGGACGGCAACCGTGACGATGACCAGCAGGCGACCCGCCCACTGCTTGCCGCGCATCAGGAACGCCGTGCAGAACAGCACCGCGTAGCTGACCGTGATGCCAGCGCAGAACCAGAAGAGCACGGCGGGTACGGCGGACAGCCGGCCGTCCAGGATGGACCCGCCGGCGACCAGTGCCGGCACCAGCATCAGCGGGCTGTAGGTGAACGCTGCCGCCCGACTGGTCAACAGCCAGCCGCTGGCCTCGGGGCGGCGCGGTGGGGTTTCCCGCCAGGAGATCCCGGCTCTGTCGATGACCAGCCGTTGCCGGTACCGGACGAGATGCCCGGCCAGCGCCGACGAGCGGTAGAGCAGCCAGACCACCGACACACAGAGCCCGGTGAGTACGGCGAAGCCGAGCAGCCCGGGCAGCGGCGGCACCCCCTGCCGGGGCACTATCAGCCGGCCGACGGCGAAGACTGTGGTGACGGCGAGGATCAGGCCGAACGGGCGGGCCAGCGTCCGGCCCCTGCGCACATGCCCGATCAGCAGCAGGAAGCCGAACGAGCGCAGCATCGCCCAGCCGGTGCGTACGGCCAGACCGAAGCCCTGCTCCGGGGCGTACCACCAATTGATCAGCTCGACCACGACGGTGGCCGCCGCCGTGGTCGCCAGCAGGATGGTGAGCGCCCGGACGGCGGACGGCCGCCGGACCTCGGTCTCGGCGGCCGTCCTCATGGAATCCGATGATGCCCGTGGCGGGCGGTTTTCACACCTACCGTTGGGGCTGCGCGGCGTCCAACCGGGCCCGCAGGGCGTCCAGTTCGGCCCAGAGCACGCCGGGCAGCTTGTCACCGAACTTCTCGAACCACTCGGTGATCAGCGGCAGCTCGTTGCGCCACTCGTCCGGGTCGACCTTGAGCGCGATCCGGACGTCCTCCGGGGTCATGTCCAGGCCCTCGACGTCGAGCGCGTCGGGTGCCGGCACCATGCCCACGGGGGTCTCGACCGCGTCGGCCGTGCCCTCGATCCGCTCGACGACCCACTTGAGCACCCGGGAGTTCTCCCCGAAGCCGGGCCAGAGGAACGAGCCGTCCGGGTCCTTGCGGAACCAGTTGACGTAGTAGATCTTCGGCAGCTTGGACTCGTCGCCGTCGGCGCCCTTGCCCATCTCGATCCAGTGGCGGAAGTAGTCACCGGCGTTGTAGCCGATGAACGGCAGCATCGCCATCGGGTCGCGGCGGACCACGCCGACCGCGCCGGACGCGGCGGCGGTGGTCTCCGAGGACAGCGTGGCACCCATGTAGACGCCGTGCACCCAGTCGCGGGCCTCGGTCACCAGCGGGATGGTGTCCTTACGACGACCACCGAAGAGGATGGCGTCGATCGGCACGCCGTTGGGGTCGAAGTACTCGTCGGCGAGGATCGGGCACTGGGTGATCGGCGTGCAGAACCGGCTGTTGGCGTGCGAGGAGAGGCTGTCGCTCTCCGGCGTCCAGTCGTTGCCCTTCCAGTCGATCAGGTGCGCCGGCGGCTCGCCCATGCCCTCCCACCAGACGTCCCCGTCGTCGGTGAGGCCCACGTTGGTGAAGACCGAGTTGCCGCGGTCCAACGTGCGCATGGCGTTGGCGTTCGTCTTCCAGTCGGTGCCGGGCGCGACGCCGAACAGGCCGTACTCCGGGTTGACCGCGTAGAGCCGGCCGTCCGCGCCGAACCGCATCCAGGCGATGTCGTCGCCGATGGTCTCGACCTTCCAGCCCGGGATGGTCGGCTCCACCATGGCCAGGTTGGTCTTACCGCAGGCCGACGGGAAGGCGCCGGCGATGTGGTAGACCTTGCCCTCCGGAGAGGTGATCTTGAGGATGAGCATGTGCTCGGCGAGCCAGCCCTCGTCGCGCCCCATCACGCTGGCGATCCGCAGCGAGTAGCACTTCTTGCCCAGCAGCGAGTTGCCGCCGTAGCCGGAGCCGTACGACCAGATCTCCCGCGTCTCCGGGAAGTGCGAGATGTACTTCGTCTCGTTGCACGGCCACGCCACGTCCTGCTCGCCCGGGGCAAGCGGGGCGCCGATCGAGTGCAACGCGTGCACGAAGTCCGCGTCGTCCCCCATGGCCTCGAGGACCTTGGCGCCCATTCGGGTCATGATGCGCATCGACGCGACCACGTACGGGCTGTCGGTGATCTCGACACCGAACATGGGCTTCTCGGCCTCGACCGGGCCCATGACGAACGGGATGACGTACATGGTCCGACCGCGCATCGAGCCGCGGTACAGATCGGTCATCGTCCGCTTCATTTCGGCCGGCGCCATCCAGTTGTTGGTGGGGCCGGCGTCCGCCTCGTCGACGGAACAGATGTAGGTGCGTTCTTCGACCCGGGCGACGTCCGTCGGGTCGGTACGCGCGTAGAACGAGTTCGGCTTCTTTTCGGGGTTCAGTCGGACGAGCGTGCCGGCATCGACCAGCTCATCTGTGAGGCGACGCCATTCCTCGTCGGATCCGTCGACCCAGACCACCCGGTCAGGGGTGGTCAGTTCCGCCACCTCACGAACCCAGGCGAGCAGTTTCGGATGGGATGTCGGGGCCTGATCGATACCCCGCACAACAGCCGGAGCAACCATGACACATCTCCTTGTGGTCGACGCTGACCGATCTATGGGGTGCACGAGTCTCAGCGGCGCCGATGCGTCGCCTTCGTGGAAACCTGGGATTGGCCTCAGCGTAAACCGGGCAGCCTTCCGAGTCAGTGGGACTGGTTGTGAAGAACTGCACAAGGTACGGCTTAGCTGCGGTATCACGAGCTGATACCCGCTTTCCTGCGCAGTTTCACGCAAATCTTGTCGTGCGCCCCGGCCGACGTGCGTTGCGGTCGGGCCGTGAACCCGCCTCGCCGACCGGTTCGCGGATTCCCGTTCCGAGCCGCCTCAGTCCTGCGAATTGGTTACGCTGCGTTCAACGTCACACACCCGGCGACAGGGCCACCCGCGCGGGGGCGTCGGCTCGCGTTGCTCCCCCTCTGACTGGTCGGCAGCCGGTAGGCTCGGGCCTGTGGCCGCCACGATGACCGGGGAGCAACCGGGTCCCCGGCAGACCAGACCTGGTCTGGTCCGCGCACTGCGCGACCGTTTCGGTCACCTCGTCCGCGAGCTGAGCAAGTTCGCCACGGTCGGCGGGATCGCTTTCCTCATCGACTTCGCCCTGTTCAACTACCTGACGACAGTGCGCGGGGTCGAGCAGGTGACGGCGAAGACGATCTCCACGGTGATCGCCGCCACGTTCGCCTTCCTCGGCAACCGGTTCTGGACCTGGCGGCATCGCCAGCGCAACAACCCGGCGCGCGAGTACGCGCTTTTCTTCTTCTTCAACGCCGTCGGCCTCGGAATCGCGGTCGCCTGCCTGGCGGTCAGCCGCTACGGGCTCGGCAGCATCTGGCCGGCCGTGTTCCAGACGCAGCTGGCCGACAACATCGCGAGCTTCGTGGTCGGTACGGGCCTCGGCACGTTGTTCCGGTTCTGGTCCTACCGGCGGTTCGTCTTCGTCGAAGCGGGAAGTCAGCCCGTTCCGCAGGGGGAGCACGACCGCGACTACGGGGCGTGACCTGCCGCCCACCCCGTCCGGCCGGTGACCGCCGGCTTCATCGACTGCCTTAAGGTGTTTCGCATGCGTCTTGTCCGTCTGCTGCCTGAGCGCTGGCAGAAGTTCATCAACGAGGCGCTCAAATTCGGCATCGTCGGTGGCATCAACACTGTCATCAATTACGCGGTGTTCAACGCTCTTGCACTTACCGTCTTTGCCGACGGTCAGTTGAAGGCGACTGTCATCGCGACGATCGTGGCGACGATCACGTCGTATCTGATGAATCGCCATTGGACGTACCGAGATCGCCCGAAATCTGCACTTCGGCGCGAGTACGTCCTATTCTTCCTGTTCAACGCGACGGGTCTGCTCATCGAGTTGGGCGTCCTGGCAGCCGCCAAGTACGGCCTCGGCATGAACAGCCTGTTGGCACTGAACGTGGCAAAGACCGTCGGCGTCCTGCTGGCCACGCTGTTCCGCTTCTGGTCGTACCGGACCTTCGTCTTCCAGCCCATCGCACCTGTCGAACCCGACGTCAAGCCCGAATCCACCTGGCACAGCATCCCGCGCGACGAATGGGACACGATGGCTGAGATGGACCCGGTCGCCGAGCTGGCCGAATCCGTCTCCGAACTGGAAGAGGCACAGTCCAGTGACCGCCCAGAGGCCACTCCCGGCCCGGCCGGCGGCGCTCCAGCCCAGGGACGACACACACCGCTGACCCCCGGCATCCCCGCGGACCTGTCCGCGGAACTCGCCGCGGAGCTGCACGCCGGCACCCGTCGCGCGCCCCGCCGGTGACGACTCCTGACACCCGCTCCGGCACCGGGGCGCCCGCCGAGCTGTTCTTCGAGGACCTCGTTCCGGGGCTCACCGTCGACCTCGGCACGGTGACCGTGGACGGTGACGAGATGCTGGCGTTCGCCCGCCGCTTCGACCCGCAGTGGTACCACGTCGACAGCGCCCTGGCTGCAGCGAGCCGGCACGGCGGCGTGATCGCCAGCGGCTTCTACACGGTGAGCCTGTTCATGCGGGCGTACGTCGATCGCCTGCTGTCCCGCGCGGCGGCCGACGCCTCCCCCGGTCTGGAGGAATTGCGGTGGCTCGCCCCGGTACGCGCCGGAGACCGCCTCGCCGTCCGCGTGGACGTGATGGGCGCTCGACCGTCGACGGCCCGTCCGGGGCTCGGCACCGTCAGCCTCACGGGAACGATGCTCAGGCTCGGCCCGGACAACCGGCCGGAGCAGGAGGTCATGCGGACCCGCTTCCGTGGCTGGTTCGCGCTGCGCCCGACGGAGCCGACGCCCGAAGGCAGCCCGACGGAAGCCGGTCGAAGCGGAGGCAGCCCGACGGACGCCAGTCAGCCCGGAGGCAGCCCGGCGGGGACCGACCAGCGCGAGGGCGGCGCGGTGGCGATCAGCTGGCCTGAACCTGGCCCGTCCGAGCGCGGCACGGCGGAGACCAGCCAGTCCGCAGGCGGCTCGGCCCAGGCCGGACGGTCCGAAGGCGTACCGGCCCCGCGGCCGGACAGCGACCGCCCTGGGACGAAAACGCCCCACTGACCGGCCAAGGCGTAAAGCGCCCCCAGGACCGGTCCGCCCCGGCACGTCGGCCGGGGCGGTCGCGGACTGCCGGGATCAGCTGGTGGTATCGCGCAGTGGCTTGCCCTCCCGCATGTCGGCGAGGATGTCGCGCATCTCGCCGTCACCAAGCGAGTGCTTGTCGTGTTGCGCCTCGATCAACTCGTACAGGGTGGTCTGCACCCGGCTGACCCCGGGCACGTCGACGAGCACCGACTGGCCGCGCTCACCGGCGGACTCGATGGTGAGCGTGCCGCAACCGACAAGGCGCTCGATGAAGCGCTGGCTCATCGAGTGGTCGTTGACCCGGGTGAGCGGGAGGTCCCGCCGGTCGCGGGAAAAGACACCGTGTTGCAGCAGCACCCGTTCGTTTGTGAACAGGTAGTGCGTGGTGCGCCAGACCAGGAACGGCCACAGCCCGAACCACAGCACCGCGACCAGCGCGATCGCACCGATCACGGCCAGCGTGATCGAACCACCACCGCTCTGGGGCAGCATGAGCACACCGACCACCACCGCAGCGATGGCCAGCACCAGCACCGCGATCGGCCGGATCAACGCCTTCCAGTGCGGGTGCAGGTGCAGCACGACGTGCTCGTCTTCGGTGAGCACGTCTTCGGGAAACGCCACGGAAACCTCCATCGCCGTTTTTCTGCCGCGCAGACGGTAAACCCCCCAGGGCCTCCGACAACATCCGCCACGCGGCCCACCCGAAGTCTGCGCGATCTTGCACTTTCGGTCGCCGTTTCGCGGCCTTCGCCCGTTCCGCCCGACAGCAACTGCAAGATCGCGGCGAAGGGGAGCTAGCGCACGTGAAGGACGTCTCCTGCGGCTATTGCTCGGAGGCCGGCGGGGGTGGTCAGCAGGAGCTGGCCTCCTGGGTCCACTCCTGTTGCGGTGCCGGTCAGCTCGTCGCCGTTGGGGAGCAGCACGCGCACCTCGCGGCCGACTGTGGCGCAGGACGCCAGGTAGGCGTCGCGCAACCCGCTGGCCACGGCGTCTCCGCCAGCGGAACGCCAACGGGCGTACCAGTCGGCGAGCGCCCGCAGCAGTGCCCTCAGCAACGGGTCCCGGTCGGTGGCCGCCGCGCCGGACAGTTGCAGCGAGGTCGCGGGCAGCCCGGTCGGGTTCACCGGCAACTCGTCGGCGCGCAACGTCACGTTGAGGCCCATGCCGAGCACGATTGCCGGCGGCTGGGCGGGCGCACCTCCCGGCACCGCCTCGGCAAGCACCCCTGCGCACTTCGAGTCGCCGATCAGCAGGTCGTTCGGCCACTTCAGAGCGGCCTCCAGCTCGGCCAGTCGGGCCACCGCCTCGACAAGCGCGACGCCGGCCAGCAGCGGCAGCCACCCGTACCCCGTGGTCGGCACCGCAGGCCAACCGCGGTCCGGCACGGCATCCCCGGGCCGCAGCAGCACGCTCGTGGCGATCCCCGCTCGCGCCGGCGACTGCCACACCCGGCCGCGGCGACCGCGCCCGGCGGTCTGCCGCTCGGCGACCACGACCAGACCCTCCGGCTCGCCGGCCGCCGCCGCCTCGGCCACGTCGGCGTTCGTGGAGCCCGTCTCGGTGCGCAGTTCCAGCCTGGCCCACGGGCCGTGCGGCGCGACAAGCGCGCGCCGCAGCCGGGCCGCCGACAGCGGCGGGCGGTCCAGATCGGTGTACGGGGAGCCGGGCATCCCGCCAGCCTACGGCGCTGGCAGCGCCGACAGTGAGGCGTACTGCACAGCCGCATTGCCCTTAACCATCGTTATATTCCCAGGGTGACTACCGAGACCGGGACCAACATCCACAGCACGGCGGGCAAGCTGGCGGACCTGGAGCGCCGGGTCGACGAGGCGGTGCACGCCGGGTCGGCTCGCGCGGTCGAGAAGCAGCACGCGCGGGGCAAGAAGACCGCCCGCGAGCGGATCGAGATGCTGCTCGACGAGGGCTCCTTCGTCGAGCTTGACGAGCTGGCCCGCCACCGCTCCACCGCCTTCGGGCTGGACAAGAGCCGGCCGTACGGCGACGGTGTGGTCACCGGCTACGGCACCGTCGACGGCCGGCAGGTGTGCGTCTTCGCCCAGGACTTCACTGTCTTCGGTGGCTCGCTCGGTGAAGTCTTCGGCGAGAAGATCGTCAAGGTGATGGACCTCGCCATGAAGATCGGCTGCCCGGTGGTCGGCATCAACGACTCCGGCGGGGCGCGCATCCAGGAGGGCGTGGTCTCGCTCGGCCTGTACGGCGAGATCTTCTTCCGCAACGTCCGGGCCTCCGGCGTCATCCCGCAGATCTCGCTGGTGATGGGGCCCTGCGCCGGCGGCGCCGTCTACTCCCCCGCTGTCACCGACTTCACTGTGATGGTCGATCAGACCTCGCACATGTTCATCACCGGCCCGGACGTGATCAAGACGGTGACCGGCGAGGACGTCGGCATGGAGGAGTTGGGCGGGGCGCGCACGCACAACTCGCGCAGCGGCAACGCGCACTACCTCGCCTCCGACGAGGACGACGCGATCGACTACGTCAAGGCGCTGCTGTCGTACCTGCCGTCGAACAACCTCGACGAGCCGGTGGTTGTCGAGGCCCCCGCCTCGCTGGAGATCAGCGACGAGGACCGGGAACTGGACACGCTGATCCCGGACTCGGCAAACCAGCCCTACGACATCCAGAAGGTCATCGAGCACGTCCTCGACGACGGGGAGTTCCTGGAGGTCCAGCCGCTCTACGCGCAGAACATCGTTGTCGGCTACGGCCGCGTCGAGGGGCGCCCGGTCGGCGTGGTTGCCAACCAGCCGATGCACTTCGCCGGCACCTTGGACATCGCCGCCTCGGAGAAGGCCGCCCGGTTCGTCCGCACCTGCGACGCGTTCAACATCCCGGTGCTTACCTTCGTGGACGTTCCCGGCTTCCTGCCGGGCACCGGCCAGGAGTGGGACGGCATCATCCGCCGCGGCGCGAAACTCATCTACGCGTACGCCGAGGCGACAGTTCCCAAGGTCACCGTGATCACCCGCAAGGCGTACGGCGGCGCGTACGACGTGATGGGTTCCAAGCACCTGGGCGCGGACCTGAACTTCGCCTGGCCGACCGCGCAGATCGCGGTGATGGGAGCGCAGGGCGCGGTGAACATCCTCTACCGGTCGGACCTGGCCGGTGCCGAGGACCCGGCGGCGGTCCGGGCCGAGAAGATCGCGGAGTACGAGGACACCCTTGCCAACCCGTACGTGGCCGCCGAGCGTGGCTACATCGACGCGGTGATCCCGCCGCACGAGACGCGTACGCAGATCGTCCGGGCGCTGCGCGTCCTGCGTACCAAGCGCGAGACCCTTCCGCCGAAGAAGCACGGAAACATCCCCCTCTGACCCGTCGAGCCGCCCCTGGCCGTGGTCAGGGGCGGCCCCGGTCAGCAGGAGGGGACTGCGGCGCCGCACATCCGCTTGGCGGCGGCCCGGCCGAGTGCCTTGAGATCCGTGTCGCTCAGGCTCAGGTTGATGCCGGGCACCAGCACCGTGACCAGGTCGCCCACCCGGAGCACGAGGGTGGTGTCGACCCGTCCGCCGGGCCGCAGCTTCCTTCCGGCGGGCGGGCCGAGCGGGGCGGATGGCACGTGCCGCATCAGGATCGACTCGTCGCCGGCGAAGTTACTCGCCGCCGTCTCCCAGGAGTGGGCGATCTCGGCCGGCATCGTCTCGCCGTCGACCATTATGGACCCGGCGTAGTGCCACTTGCGGCAGGCGTCGAGCAGTGCCCTCAGCTGGACGAAGAGCTGGCCGCTTTCGGCCGGGTCGAGCCGGTAGACGTCCTGGCTCAGCTCCGCTCGCACCGGCCCGCCGCCGTCGGTGCTCGGTGACAGCAGGGTCTGCGACCGCGAGTAGCGGGAGTACGCGCGCACCTCCGGCACGCCGCGGTCGTCGCCGCACCGTTGCAGCATCGGGTCCAGCCGGACGACCTCGCCGAGGCCTGCGTCGCCGAGCTGCACACCGGTGACGACGGGAACCTCGCTCGGCGTCAGCAGCGACTCCTGTGGGATGTCCCCCGCGCTGGCAATGGTTCCGGAGGGTATCGGCACCGCCGTCTCGGCCGGTGTCGTCGTCCGGACCGTCAGTGCGTACGCCGGGCCGGTCACCGCCGCGAGCACCGCGACCGCCGCCAGCGCGGCCGTACGCCGGCTGCGCCGCCGGGCCCGGGCACGGATCTCCTGCGGCTCCGCCCACCGCACGTCGTTCAGGTCCCGGTGGACCCGTTCGACGAATGTCATGTCGTCACGCATCGGTTGCCTCCTCCAGGTCAGAGACGGCGAGCAGGCCGGCGAGCGCGGCGCGCCCCCGGGAGAGTCGGGCCTTGACGGTGCCCACCGGGGCCTCGGTTTCCCGGGCCACGTCGGCGACGGGCATGCCGACCAGGTAGTACAGCGCGATGGCGGTGCGTTGCTCCTCGGGCAGCCGGCGCAGGGCGGCGACCACCTCGACGGTGTCGGTGCCCGGCCCGGGGACGGCTTCGACGGCCCCGTGCCGCAGGTACGCGCGGGCGCGGCTGCGCAGGCTGCGCCACCGGCTGACCGCGACCCGGCTGGCCACCACACGTACCCACGCTTCGGGGTCGTCATACCTGCCGACGGTCGACCAGCGCTGCCAGGCACGGATGTACGCCTCCTGCACGGCGTCCTGCGCCTCGACCCGGTCCCCGGTCAGCGCGTAGACGAAACCGAGCAGCCGTTGCCGGCTTCCGCGGTAGAACTCGTCGAACCCGTCGACGTCCGGCACCCCGCTACCTCCCCGTGTCGGTCGCAGGGAACACGCGTCGGGGAGGTCGATCGGTTGCCCTGGCCAGCCGACCATCTGCCCCGGCCACTCTTTCCCGGGAAACGGGTCAGATGGTCAGACCTGCGTCGGTGAGGATCGGGCCGGCGAGCAGCAGGGCCCCGGCTACCAGGGCGGCGAGGTTGACGAGTGCGAAGACGCCGACCCAGAAGAGGGCCGGAAACGGGGTCAGTCCGGCGAGCTGGTCGGCGTCCGAGGCGGGCATCCGGCCGCGCGACCGCAGCCGCTGCAGCTCCACCACCGGCCGAACGCCGCCGAGCAGCAGGAACCACACCCCGGCGTACGCGAACGCGGCCTGCACCTGCGGAGTGGCGTACCAGGAGACGGCGAACACCACTGCGCCGGTGACCAGCAGCGACACCACGCCGAAAGCGTTGCGGATCATGACAAGCATGGCGAGCAGCAGCACCACCGCGACCCAGAGCAGCAGTGTGATCCGGTTGCCGCCGAGCAGCCAGGCGCCAGCCAGCCCGACAAGCGGCGGGGCGACGTAACCGGCGAGCAGGGTGAGGATCATTCCTGGTCCGGTGGGACGGCCGGCGGACAGCGTCAGCCCGGAGGTGTCCGAGTGCAGCCGGATGCCGTGCAGCTTCCGGCCGGTGAGCAGGGCGACGAGCGCGTGCCCGCCCTCGTGCGCGATGGTGATGGCGTTACGGGCGATCCGCCACGGCAGCCGCGTCGACACCACCACCAGCGCGACGGCGGCGGTGATCAGCACCAGCAGTGGGGGCGGGTCCGGCTGCGCGCCGAACAGCGTGTCCCACTTCTCGCCCAGTCCGTCGATCGACATCATGGGGCGCGAGCCTACCGGCGGCGTTCCGGTGTCGATTCCCGGCCACCGGCTCGTACGGTGCAGGGCTGCCGTCAACGGGGCGCACTGCGCCGTCGATGAAAGTTTCTTCTACGGGTCTTGCGATCTAGGGCACTTAGCTCCAAAGATGGGCATCAATAGCTGCGTCCATTGGAGGCACTCATGGCCCGTACCAGATCACCGCTGCGCCGCGTGCTCGCGGCCAGCCTCACCGTCCTCGCCACCGCGGCGACGGCTCTGGTCGCGACCGCCGGACCGGCGGCCGCGGCAACCACGCCCGGCATCGACGTGTCCCGCTACCAGGGCTCCATCAACTGGACAAGCGTCCGCAACGCCGGCATCCAGTTCGCGTTCATCAAGGCGACCGAGGGTACGAGCTACAAGGACCCGAACTTCAACGCGAACTACGTCAACGCGTACAACGCGGGGGTGATCCGCGGGGCGTACCACTTCGCCCGCCCGAACATCTCCGCCGGCTCGACCCAGGCCAACTACCTGGCCTCCAACGGCGGCGCGTGGTCGGCGGACAGCCGCACCCTGCCGGCCGCGCTGGACATCGAGGGCAACCCGTACAGCGGCGGCTACTGCTACGGCCTCAGCACCACAGCGATGCGCAACTGGGTGCAGGACTTCCTGAACACCTACCGCGCCCGCACCGGCCGGTACGCGGTCATCTACACCACCACGAGCTGGTGGAACCAGTGCACAGGCAGTTGGTCCGGCCCGTGGGGCAACCACCCGCTGTGGCTGGCCCGCTGGGCGAGCGCGCCGGGAACACTGCCGGCCGGCGCTCCAGTGTGGAGCTTCTGGCAGTACACCAGCACCGGCGCCGTCTCCGGGATCAGCGGCAACGTGGACCGCAACTACTGGAACGGTGACCGGAGCCGACTGATCGCGCTGGCCAACAACACGGCCTGACCGGGTCAGTCCGCCTGATCCGCCTGAACTCGCCTGGGGAGGCGGTTGGCGGCAGCGGGATCGGCTGTCACCACACGGTTGACAGTCGGTCCCGCTGCCGCCATTTTCGCCAGTATCAGGTCAGGCTCGCCGCCGGCTCATCGCCGGCACCACAGGTGCGTCCTCACGGGCCAGGGCGGCCCGGCGGCTGAGCCGCCACGCAGCCACCCCACATGCGGCCACTGTCACGACGCCGAGCAGCGCGACGAGGACCGGCATTCCCACGCTGACCAGCAGCAGAACCGCGTCGCCGAGCGCGACGAGCATCCACAGTGCCAGCCGGGGCCGGGCGTCCCTCCGTCGGTGACCCATGTCGCGCCTCCTTCCGTCGTCGAAGGTCAGATACCCCGAACGACGCAAGAACATGCGAGAGAGGTTCGCGCAGGTGCGGAACGCGGGTCAGTTGACCCGGTCGGGCTCGAAGCCCTTGACGATCTGGTCGAAGTTGGCGAGGTTGGCCTGCCAGTCCTTCTCCGCGATCTCCCACCGGATGGCGTAGCCCCGGTTGCTGGCGGTTACGAAGCCCCGGTTGCGCACGTGGATACGGGTGTTGTCCCGGGTCTCCAACCACTCCCAGTCGGCGCAGGTCCGATACCAGTCGCAGGCCTTGATGCTGCCCACCAACTGGTAGTTGCTGACCAGATTCCGACGGTACGGTTCCTGGCCCCTCCAGTCGACGACCGCGTCCTTCTTCGGGCTGGGGGTCCACTGGACCAGCATCTTGCCAGGCCCGCCGGACTGGTTGAAGACGACCGTGTCCGAGCTGGTCTGACGGCCGCTCCAGCCGGGCGGAAGCGGGATGGAGAAGGTCGGCCCCCTGTGCAGCTTCCAGCCCGCCGGCAGGGCGTTCGGGTCGGCCGAGGGCGTGGCCGACGCCGTCGGACTGGGCGCGCCGGTGGTCGGCGGGGGTACGGCGGGAGCGGACGTCGGCGCCGGAGCGGTCGTCGCGGCATCGCCGGTCTGGCCGGCCTGCGGGGTGTCCGGGTCGTCGCCCCCGCCCAGTCTCGGCACGATCACCGCGAGACCGATCAGCAGGAGGGCCACCACGGCCCCGATCAGCACGTTGCGTCGGGTGTTGTTCGGCTTCGCACCTGTCGACGGCGGCACCGTGGCCCGCCCCGCCGGGCTGGCCGAGGGCATGACCGACGTCGGCGTGGACGGCGGCTTACGCTGCTCCGGCGCCACCGCCGCGCCGTCGACGGCCGTCGGCTCGTCGTCGCCCTTCGTCGTACCGTCACCGGTGTTGTCGCTCGCGGCCGCGACCTTCGCGGTCGGGTCCGCGTCGGACGTAGCCGTGCCGTCGATCTTCGCAGTCGGCTCGGCCGGCACCAGCGCGGTCGGCTCGGCATCCGCACCGGACGACACGGTCGCAGTCGGCGCGGCCTCGGCGGGGGCCGCGGCGACGGACGTGGCGGCGGCGACCGGCGGCGGAACCGACCTGTCCGCGGTGGCCTCGGCGGGCCGGGGCACCGGCACGTGCGGCGGGCGCGGCTCGCGCGGACCGTTCGGCCCCGGCCGGCGTACGCCATCAAGCAGTGAGATCCCGCGCGACCGCCTGCCGCCGGCGCGGCGCAGCATCCGCTCCGCGACCTCGGCGGTGATCCGCTCGTTCGGGTCCTTGCGCAGCAGCCCGTTGAGCACCGGCTTGAGCGGGCCGGCGTTCTTCGGCGGCGGCATCGGCTCGGTGGCCAGCGCGGCCAGCGTGGCGATTGCCGACGGCCGCGCGTACGGCGACTTGCCCTCCACCGCCGCATACAGCGTCGCGCCCAACGACCACAGGTCGGCCTCCGGCCCGGCGGTGCCCTCCCGGGCGCGTTCCGGAGAGATGTACGCAGGTGAACCGAGCACCATTCCGGTGCGGGTGACGTTGGGGTCGCCCGGGATGGTGGCGAGACCGAAATCGGTCAACACGACCCGCCCGTCGTCACCGAGCAGCACGTTGCCGGGCTTGACGTCGCGGTGCATGACGCCCGCCTTGTGGGCCGCGTTGAGCGCACCCAGGACGCCGAGCCCGATCTCGACCGCGCGGGCCGGCGTGACAGGGCCGTCCTCGGCGAGAGTGTCCTGCAACGACTTCGACGCCACATACTCCATGACGATCCACGGATCGCCATCCGTGCGCAGCACGTCGAAAATGCGCACCACGTTGGCGTGGTTGAGCCGGGCGATCGCCCGCGCCTCGCGCAACGAACGCTCCCGCATCTCGCGGCGTTCCTCGTCGGTGAGGCCCGGCGGCGGCACCAACTCCTTGATCGCGACGTCCCGGTGCAACACCTCGTCGCGCGCCTTCCACACCCGGCCCATGCCGCCCTGGCCGAGCGGCGATAGAAGCCGGTATCGGTCAGCGACGAGTTGGGGAAGCGCGTTCGACATCGGTGTGACGGTACCCGGACCCGCCGACGCTCACACCGCCGGCACGCCACTGTGCGCATCAGGTGACTTCGGGCCGCGTACCCTGGCGGCATGTCTGCCGACCAGCCACTGTTCCGGGTCGTCCGCGGCGTGCCCACCGCCGAGGAACTGGCCGCCCTGGTGGGGGCGATCATCGTCCGCTCCCGCCCGTCCGCCACCCCTCCGCCGGTGGCCACGTCCGCCTGGGCACACAGCGGACGCCCGGCCGCCCGCACCACGTGGCGCACCGCCGGCCTCCCCCGCTGACACGGTCGCCTGGCGGGGCTGCCAGGGGCGAGCGGAGCCGTTAATCTCACTCAGGGAAACGGTGCCGTGACGGTAGGGAGGATCGATGATCCCCGAAGAAGACGCGCCAGCGCCCTGGCTGCGCAACTACGGCGGCATCGAGGCCGACATCCGACAGCTCCGGGACTTCGCCGACCGGCTCGCCGCTGAGGTCCACCGCAACTACGCGCCCCACCTGTCGTACATCGCCGACGACATGTCCGCGACAGTGCCGAACCCCTGCGACGCCTTCGTCGAACTGGTCACCTTCCTGCAAGCCCACCACGAGACGCAGCAGGCCACCACCGACATGGTGTACGCCGTCCGGGGCGCCACCGGCCACCTCGCCGCCGTCGCCGACCGGGTCGCCACGCAGTACGCCGACTCCGACGCCTTCTCCGCAGCACGCGCCTCGGACGTCCAGCGAGCCCTCGCCGACCCGAGCACCGCCCTGCACGGCAGCCGAACACCGACACTGAGCGACCCCACAGGCCCCGACAGCCAGAAGCCGGTGATCCTACCGTGATCGAACGGGGCAGCGGCCGCACCTCCGGCCTCACCGACTGGCAACTGATGGACGTCAACAGCATGTGGGCGTGCCTCCAGGACCACGACACCACAAACCACTGGAAGCAGGTCGCCGGCTGGCGCAAGGTCTGCGACCTCGCCCAGATCCACCTCGGCCGGCTCCAGGAATACCGCCGGGGTCTCGCCGAAGCCTGGCCACCCGAAACCAGCGCCGCCTCCAGCACGTACCTCGCCCAACTCGACGAACTCATCGACAAGGTGCGGCACACCCACGACGCAGCAGCAGCCAACTACACCGCGCTGTCCGCCGCCACCCAGGCCATCGGCACCACCCGCGCCGCGCTCCGCAAGATCCACGAGGAGTACGCCGCCAAACTCCAGCGGAAGCAGGCGTTCGAGACCATCGCCGCCGACCCCAAAGCGGTAATGGGCAACCGGGCCACCGAGTCACCGGTGACCGATGCGGAACTGGAGCGGCTGAATGTGCGGGCGCGGGCGATGATGTTCAGCTTGAGCGGCGAACTCCAACAAGCCCAAGCCACTCTCCAAAAACCTCCAGCGCCACCGCAGCCTCGATCAAGGCGGGATCCTTCAAGCCCAGATGCTTACGATTCCGGTATCGCTCCAACAATTCCACCGATTGTGCCGGTTCCGACGACCTCCACCAACGTCGGACAACAAACTCGGCCCCGCTCATCGACAATCGCGAGGCCCGTGCAGAGCGCCACTGGCGTTGGGCCAATTTTGGGCGCCGCTAGCGTAGGCGCTACGCCCGCGCCCACGAATGCGGTCCCCCAGGGAGGCCCGCTAAACGTCGCAACTCCCGGCCAAGCGCTTCTGCCGGCTCCATTACCAAGTGCTTCGACGGCCCGGCCACTGGTTCCACCTCCTGGGAAATCCGGGCCGCTAGCATGGCCGTCCGCCAAGCCGACCAACGACGCCTCCCGCATTCCGTCGACCCCTCAAGCACGATCTATGCCACCTAACGGCATCATCGGTGGCGCACCTGCACTCGGTCAACCTGCCGCCGGAGGGAATCCGACCCGAAAGGTCAATCCGATTGGCGGCGTAATAGGTGGTGGCGGGGCAGGAACAACACCGACCGGCGGGGCTGGCTCGCGCCCAGGCGCGGGTCGGAGCGTGGTCGGCGGATCACATCTGCCACCTATCGGCGGCGCTCCCAATTACAATAACTACGCGGGCGGAAGCTCTCCTCGTGATCGCCTGAGGCAAGAACACGAGGACGATCGGCGCGCATGGGATCCGGACCACCCTTGGGAGGTTAGCCGCGGCGTGGACCCCATAGTCCGCTCAGCTGAAGAGCCGGGCCCTCCGGACCCCGGCCCTGCCATCGGCTTCAATCGGTGATGCAATTCAGGCGACCACATCTAAGGATCATGGCTACCGCCCTATCGTTGGCCATTTCAGCAATACCGCCGCCTGGAATCGACGCCCTTGAGCCGGGTAGCGACCCCGGCTCAACCAAGCGCGTTAGAGCCGATCAATGGCACCTGACATACTTGAATGTAGCTGAAGCGCAGCGCATCGCCAGAGGTGCAGGGGTAACTGTTGCCGTTCCTGACACCGGCGTCCAACCTCACCCCGACCTCCGCGACAATCTTCTTGACGGAATTGATGTGATCTCCGGCGGAGACGGTAGCGGGAAAAACGACTCTAATAGCCATGGCACTGGCATGGCTGGCCTGATAGCCGCCCATGGGCAAGGGGCTGACTTGGGAGCCCTGGGAATAGCGCCCGAGTCCAAGATCCTTCCCATTCGCGACACACCTGAGGGCGGGCAAGGCGAGGCCGATGATCTTGCCGCAAGCATTGATTATGCAGTGCGCCATGGGGCCGACGTGATTTGCATATCGTCAACGGGCGGGGCAGGGATTGCGCTGCAGCGCGCAATAGAAGCAGCAGTCGCGGCTGATGTAGTGCTAGTTGCTTCTGTCGGCAACACACCGCCGGATGGCGCTGTCGGCTACCCCGCGTCAGCGGACGCCGTTATTGCAGTCGGCGGCATTGGACGCGATGGGATGCATGCCAGTATCTCGACAACGGGGCCGGAGATTGATGTTGTTGCGCCGGCTGTTGATATTTACAGTACGAGCATCAACGGCAAGTACCGCAAAGGCACCGGCACCTCTGACGCGACGGCGATTGTCGCGGGGGCGGCGGCGTTGATCAGGTCGAAGTATCCCCACCTGCCCGCGCAGGAGGTAGCGCACCGGCTCACCGCTACCGCCATCGATAAGGGTCCACCCGGGCGGGACGACGAGTACGGGTACGGGGTTATCGACCTCGTGGCAGCGCTGACGGCAGACGTACCCCCGCTGGGGTTTGAATCGGTGAGCGCTCCAGCCGAGGGCGGCGCGAGTACGACGGCCGTTGCCCAGCCGGGTGATGACGGCCCGGCGACCGTACGTGGGCTTGTCACTCTCGGCGTGATCGTGGCCGCCGGTGTCGGATGGGCGCTGGTGCTGCGCCGCAGGCGTCGTGGCGACGATCCGCCGCCGAGGATCAGTCGCTGACGTGGTGATCGACTCGGGTTCCTTGAAATCGGGCTATCCCACAGCCCCAGACACCGCGATATCAAGGAGCCCGAGTGGATCAAGGGGTTTCGCGGGCTGGCGCCGGCGGTTGGCACCGTGTCGGCTGTGCGGGCGGCGCGGGGGGAGGCGGTAACGTCGGGCGGGTGTCTGATTCTCTGCCGCTCCGCCTTGTGCTCGCTTCGGCTAGCCCTGCCCGCCGAAAGTTACTCCAGGCCGCCGGTATTGAGCCGGATGTGCTGGTCAGCGGGGTTGACGAGTCACTGGTGGTGACCGACCGGGCTGAGGACCTGTGCCTGGAGCTGGCACGCCTCAAGGCGCAGGCGGTGTTGACCAGGCTGAGCCCGGCCACCCCGCCCACCAGCCCGAGCCCTGGCACCGACCCCGGCCTCAGCGCCGGCACCAGCACCAGCACCGGCACCGGCACCGGCACCGGCACCGGCACCGATCAACGGACACTGGTGATCGGTTGTGACTCGGTGCTCGCGTTCGACGGGGAGATCCTCGGTAAGCCTGCGGATCCGGCGGACGCCACCCGACGCTGGCAGCGGATGCGAGGGCGCAGCGGTGTACTGCACAGCGGGCACTGTCTGATCGACGTGGCGGCTGGGCGACGCGCGGAGGCCGTCGCTTCGACGACTGTCCACTTCGCGGACATCAGCGACGACGAAATCGCCGCGTACGTCGCCAGTGGGGAGCCGCTGGCGGTGGCCGGCGCGTTCACCATCGACGGGTTGGGTGGGCCGTTCGTGGAGCGGATCGAGGGTGATCCGGGAACGGTCGTCGGCCTGTCGATGCCGCTGCTGCGTCGCCTTCTCGCCGAGTTGGGCCTACAGATCACCGACTTGTGGACAAAGGTCGCGCCGGGCGGTCAATCGGTCGAGCCGCTCGGTAACGTCCGGGCATGACCACCAAGTCGATCCCGCTCACCGACGAGCTGCACACGTACCTGGTCGCGCACGGCGCCCCACCCGACGAGATCATCCGGGATCTGGCCGAGGAGACCCGGTCGGTGCTGCCGGACCAAGCGACAATGCAGGTAGCGCCGGAGCAGGCCGCGTTCCTGACCTTCCTGACCAGGCTGCTCGACGTACGGCAGGCGGTCGAGGTCGGCACGTTCACAGGGCTGTCGTCCCTCGCGATCGCCCGGGGTCTGCCCGACGGTGGCCGGTTGACCTGCTTCGACATCTCCGAGGAGTTCACCGGCATCGCCCGGCGTTACTGGGCTCGGGCCGGCGTGCAGGACCGGATCGACCTGCGGATCGGCCCGGCCGCAGACCGGCTGCGGGAGTTGCCGCACGAACGGCACCTGGACTTTGCGTTCATCGACGCGGACAAGACGGGGTACCCGGTCTACTGGGCGGAGTTGGTGCCGCGGATGCGCCCCGGCGGGGTGATCGCTGTGGACAATGTGCTGCGCGGCGGCCGGGTGATCGCCCCGCAGGACGAGAGCGACCGGGCCATCGCCGCGTTCAACGACGAGGTCCTCGCCGACGTACGGGTGGACCCGGTGATGCTTCCGATCGCAGACGGCCTGACCCTCGCCCGGGTGCACTGAGGAAGGCACCACCACGCGGCAATCGGGGTGCCCCGAACGAACGACAGGGCACCCCGAGAACCTGAGCGTCAGCGGACGCTGCGGGCGAACTGGCGGGCCGCCCAGAAGACGCCAAGGGCGGCGAGTACGGCGGTGATGGCAAGGCCCTGCCAGACCTTGTCGCTGCCCAGGTCACCGGCGAACAGCGCCCGGGTGCCGTCGACCGCCCAGGAGAACGGGTTCCAGTCGGCGATGCCCTGCAACCAGCCGGGTGCGAAGGTCAGCGGCAGCAGGATTCCGGAGAGCAGCAGCACGGGCTGCGCCACCGTGTTCATCAGCGGGGCAAGGGCGTCCTCGCTCTTGACCTTGAGCGCGACGCCGTACGAGACGGCCGAGGTCATGAGGGCGATCAGGGCGAGCATCAGGTACGCCAGCAGCAGGTCACCGATGAACACCCGCAGGTCGAACAGGAGCGCCAGCAGGGTGATGATGACTGCCTGCACGAGGAGCGAGACCACGTCGCGCAGCGAACGACCGAGCAGCAGGGCGAGCCGGCTGATCGGGGTGACCCGGGAGCGTTCGATGATGCCGGCGCGCAGCTCGGCGATCAGGCCGAAGCCCTGGAACAGGCCGCCGAAGATGGCAAGCAGCACCAGCAGGCCCGGTACGAAGATCTTGTAGGCGGCGGCCTGGGTTGGCGCGTTGAGTGCCGGCTTGAGCAGCGGGGCGAAGAGCAGCAGGTACATCACCGGCTGGAACACGCCGACGAAGACCCAGACCGGGTTGCGCAGCAGGAGTTGGGTCTGCCGCTCGAAGATCAGCCACGTGTCACGGGCGAGTTTCATGAGTCGTCTCTCCGGTGGTCAGGACTCGCGCAGCGAGCGGCCGGTCTTGGTCAGGAAGACGTCGTCCAGGCTGGGTCGGTGCAGCTCGATCGAGCGCAGCTCCAACCCGGCGTGGTCGAGTCGGCGCAGCACCTGCGGGATGACGGTGGCGCCCTCGTCGACGTAGAGACGCAGGCCGCCTTCGTCGGCAGTTTCCAGCTTGTTGACGTACGGCTCGCCGTCGAGCGCCTGAGCGGCCTGCGGTGTGGCGGCCAGGTCGAGACCGACAAGGACCACGTCGCCGGAGATCTCGCGCTTGAGCTCGGCGGGGGTGCCCTCGGCGACGACCTCGCCGTTGTCCATGATCGCGATGCGGTCGCAGAGCGCGTCGGCTTCGTCGAGGTAGTGCGTGGTGATGAAGACGGTCATCCCGTCGGCGCGCAGCCGCCGGATCTCGTCCCACATGTGCGCGCGGCTCTGCGGATCGAGGCCGGTGGTCGGCTCGTCCAGGAAGACGATCTTCGGCTCGTGGATGATGCCGAGCGCGATCTCCACACGCCGTCGCTGGCCGCCGGAGTAGGTCTTGCACTTGCGGTCGGCGTACTCGGTCAGTTGGAAGGCGGCAAGGGCGCGGGCGGCGCGCTGCTGCGCGTCGGCCTTGCTGATGCCGTACATCCGGGCGTGCAGCACCAGCTCCTCGCGGGCTGTGGACTCGTCCCAGGTGCTGCCGCCCTGCGGGACGTAGCCGATCCGGCGGCGCACCTCGGCGGGAGATTTGCGCAGGTCGGCGCCGGCGATTGTGGCGTCGCCGCCGTCGGGCTCGATGAGCGTGGCGAGCATCCGCAGGGTGGTGGTCTTGCCAGCGCCGTTGGGGCCGAGGAAGCCGAAGATCTCGCCCTCGGCGACCTTGAGGTCGACACCGCGTACGGCGTCCACCGTCTTCGTCTCTCGACCCGCGCGGGAGCGGAACGACTTCCGCAGCCCCCTGGTCTCGATCATTTCTGCTCCTGGTCGTTCGGGCCGGTCAGCCGGCTGCCGAGTGGGACCACGCCGGACGGCGCACTCCCCCGCTGTGCCGTCAGCAGGTTAACGCGATATAACTTTTGTAGTCAACGTTGATTATTACGCGTTAGGTGCGGGCCTCTCCTCGCCGTCCCGCCACCCCGGCCAACCATCCGCGTTCTCCAGCTCAGCAGGCAGGTACGACACTCCGGACTCGACACGTTCCGCGATCCGCTCGCACCAGGCGATCTCCGCCTCCGCGCGGGCGGACCAGAGTTCCATCATCCAAGTGACGTGCACCGGCTTGGCGCTGCGAATCCAGTCCGAGTCGAGCGAGGCACGCATCGAGGCGACGTTGGCGCGGAGGAGGTTGGCCCGGTTCCGCAGGGCCGCGGCCGCCTCGGAACGGGGCATCGCCGGCAGGAAGGAGAACGCCGCCGTGAAGGGGTCGGGCGGCTCGCTGAGGTTCCACCAGAGGTTGCGCAGCAACGTCTCGAACTCATCGTCCCCCTTGGGGGTCACCTCGTACGTGGTCCGCGCCGGACGAGCGCCGACCTGCTCGGTCGCGACGGCCTTGAGCAGACCCTCCTCGGTGAGTTTGCGCAGTGCGTGGTAGATCGACCCAGGCTGCACGTTGGCCCACTTGTCCGCGCTCCAGCTGAGCAGCTCACGGCGCACGTCGTAGCCGTGCACGGGCTGCATCCACCGCACCAGACCGAGAATCATCATCCGAGTCGCAGACACTCGATAAGCGTAATAGACAAGTTTGACTACTGCCCTAGGTCAACAGTGCGGCATCCCACACTGAGCGACCGTTAGGGTTGCCTGCGTGACCGCTAAACTCCCGGTCAGTAACCTGCCGGGAGGAGTCACAAAGGTGCGCAAGGTACTGATTGCCAACCGCGGAGAGATCGCTGTCCGGGTTGTCCGCGCCTGCCGTGACGCCGGCCTGAGCAGTGTCGCGGTGTACGCGGACTCCGACCGCGACGCCCTGCACGCCACTCTGGCCGACGAGGCGTACGCCCTCGGCGGAGACAGCGCCGCCGACACGTACCTGCGCATCGACAAGCTGCTCGACGTCGCCGCACGGGCCGGCGCTGACGCCGTACACCCGGGTTATGGGTTTCTCAGTGAGAACGCCGACTTCGCCCAGGCGGTCATCGACGCCGGGCTCACCTGGATCGGCCCCACCCCGCAGGCGATCCGCGACCTGGGCGACAAGGTCACCGCGCGGCACATCGCGCAGCGGGCGGGCGCTCCGTTGGTGCCTGGCACGCCGGACCCGGTGGCCAGCCCCGACGAGGTGATGGCGTTCGCCGTCGACCATGGCCTGCCGGTCGCCATCAAGGCCGCCTTCGGTGGTGGCGGGCGCGGGCTCAAGGTGGCCCGCACCATGGAGGAGATCCCGCAGCTCTTCGAGTCGGCCACCCGGGAGGCGGTCGCGGCGTTCGGCCGGGGCGAGTGCTTCGTCGAGCGGTACCTGGACAAGCCGCGGCACGTCGAGGCACAGGTCCTCGCGGACCAGCACGGCAACGTGATCGTGGTGGGCACCCGGGACTGCTCGTTGCAGCGACGCCACCAGAAGCTCGTCGAGGAGGCGCCCGCGCCGTTCCTCACCGACGCCCAGCGGGCGCAGATCCACGACAGCGCCAAGTCGATCTGCCGCGAGGCCGGCTACCACGGTGCCGGCACCGTGGAATACCTGGTCGGCGTGGACGGCACGATCTCCTTCCTGGAGGTCAACACCCGGCTCCAGGTCGAGCACCCGGTCACCGAGGAGACCGCAGGCATCGACCTGGTCCGTGAGCAGTTCCGCATCGCCGATGGCGAGAAGCTGCGGATCACCGAGGACCCGGCGCCGCGCGGGCACTCGATCGAGTTCCGGATCAACGGCGAGGACCCGGGCCGCAACTTCCTGCCCGCCCCGGGCACTGTCACCGCGCTGCGCCTGCCCAGCGGCCCAGGGGTGCGTGTCGACACCGGCATCTCGGCCGGCGACGTGATCGGCGGCAACTTCGACTCGCTGCTCGCCAAGGTGATCATCACCGGTGAGACGCGGACCGAGGCGCTGGAGCGTGCCCGCCGCGCGCTTGACGAGATGGTGCTCGACGGGATGGCCACCGCTCTGCCGTTCCACCGGCTCGTGGTGCGCGACGAGGCGTTCACCGCCGAGCCGTTCAGCGTGCACACCCGGTGGATCGAGACCGAGTTCGACAACACCGTGCCGCCGTTCGCCGCCGCCGTCGGCGCCGCCGAGGCGCCGGCCGAACGCGAGACCGTCGTGGTCGAGGTGGGCGGCAAGCGCCTCGAGGTGAGCCTCCCCGCAGGCTTCGGCGGGGGCACGCCCGCAGCCGCGCCCGCAGCCCGCAAGCCGACCCGGCGTGGCGGTGGTGCCAAGGGTGGCGCGGCGGTCGGCGGCGACGCGCTCACCTCGCCCATGCAGGGCACCATCGTCAAGATCGCGGTCGCGGACGGCGACACCGTGGCCGAGGGTGACCTGGTCGTGGTGCTGGAGGCGATGAAGATGGAGCAGCCGTTGCACGCCCACAAGGCGGGCACTGTCAGCGGGCTCAGCGCGGATGTCGGCGCGGTAATCACCGCCGGTGCACCCATCTGCACAATCGCCTGAAGGAAGGGCACCTTATTAACGCCTGGTGCATAAGAAGGGGCCCTTCCTAACGCTTGGCCAGCCGCGAGGAGCGCGTCGCGGGAGTGGTTTGCGGCACCGACGTGGGCGCGGGTGGCCGGGGGCGGGAATGATGGCCGGGTGCGTTTCCTTCACGGCGCGGCCCCCGCGCACGACCTGACCTACACCGACGTCTTCATGGCGCCGGCCCGCTCCGACCTCGGATCCCGGCTCGACGTCGACCTGTCCACCGGCGACGGCACCGGCACCACCATTCCGCTCGTGGTGTCGAACATGACGGCGGTCGCCGGGCGGCGGATGGCCGAGACGGTGGCCCGGCGGGGCGCGATCACCGTGATCCCGCAGGACATCCCGATCGAGGTGGTCGCGAACGTCGTCGCGTGGGTCAAGCAGCGCCACCTGGTCTACGACACGCCAATCACCCTCGGCCCGACCGAGACCGTCGGAGACGCCATCCACCTGCTGCCTAAGCGTGCGCACGGCGCGGTGATCGTTGTCGACGAAGCGGGACGGCCGCTGGGTGTGGTCACCGAGGCGGACACCGTGGGCGTGGACCGGTTCGCCCAACTGCGGCACGTGATGTCCACAGCGCTGCACACCGTCCCGGCGGACGCGGACCCGCGTACCGGCTTCGACCTGCTCTCCGCCGGCCGTCGCCGCCTCGCCCCCGTGGTGGACGCCGACGGCCGCCTGGTCGGGGTGCTCACCAGGCAGGGAGCGCTGCGCGCCACCCTCTACACGCCTGCGGTGGACGCCAAGGGCCGGCTGCGCATCGCCGCGGCGGTCGGGATCAACGGGGACGTCACCGGCAAGGCCCGCGCCCTGCTGGAGGCCGGGGTGGACACGCTTGTCGTGGACACCGCGCACGGCCACCAGGAGCGGATGATCTCGGCGCTGCGGGCGGTCCGGAAGCTGGACCCGGGCGTCCCGGTGGCGGCCGGCAACGTGGTCACCGCCGAGGGGGTACGCGACCTGGTCGAGGCGGGTGCCGACATCATCAAGGTCGGCGTCGGGCCGGGTGCCATGTGTACGACCCGGATGATGACCGGTGTGGGGCGCCCGCAGTTCTCCGCAGTGCTCGACTGCTCGGCGGCGGCCCGGGAGCTGGGTCGGCACGTCTGGGCCGACGGCGGCGTACGGCACCCGCGCGACGTGGCGCTGGCACTCGCGGCCGGCGCGTCGAACGTGATGATCGGCTCGTGGTTCGCCGGCACCTGCGAGTCGCCCGGTGACCTGTACACCGAGGCCGACGGCCGGCGGTACAAGGAGAGCTTCGGGATGGCCTCGGCGCGTGCGGTAAGCGCCCGTACCGCCGACGACAGCGCGTACGACCGGGCCCGCAAGGCTGTGTTCGAGGAGGGCATCTCCTCGGCCCGCATGTATCTGGATCCGGCCCGGCCCGGCGTCGAGGACCTGATCGACGAGATCATCGCCGGGGTGCGCAGCGCCTTCACCTATGCGGGCGCGCGGGACCTGACCCAGTTCCACGAGCGGGCGATCGTCGGCGTGCAGAGCGCCGCCGGCTTCACCGAGGGAATGCCGCTGCCCACGAGCTGGTAGCGCTGCGGCCAGGGTGCCGGGGTGGCCGCCTCCTCAGGCCGGTTGCGAGGCTCCTCGTCGGGACGGGTACGGGGCAGCCGGGCGCAGGCCACCAGGCCGATCAGGAGGAAGCCTACGGCGGCGAAGGCCGCGTACCGGGTGGCGTCGGAGAAGGCGATCCGCGCCTCCTCGGCGATCGGTGCGGTACGCGGGTCGTCGGCAAGGCCCCCGATGGCGGCCCCGGCGCTCTCCTTCACCGCAGTGACCACCTGGTCCCGCTGCGCGGCGTCGAGCCCCGGCTGGTCGGCAAGCCGGTCGCCGAGGATGCTGCCGAGGCTGGCGAACAGGACGGTGCCCAGCACTGCGATGCCGAGCGCCGAGCCGACCTGCCGGGCGGTGCTCTGGACGCCGGAGCCTTGCCCGCTGCGCTGCAACGGCACCTCGGACAGCGACACTCCGGTCAGTTGCGCGGTGGCCATGCCGACGCCGATGCCGTAGACGAAGAGGAAGCCCAGCGGCGCCCACCAGCGGGTGTCGGGCGCGACGACGAGCCCCAGGCCGGCGACCCCTACCAGTTCGGCGGCGACGCCGAGCTGGACGACCCGGGCGGCGCCGAGTCGCTGGGTGAGTGGGGCGCCGATGCCGCTGGCGAGGAAGCTGCCGACGGCGAGCGGCAGGAGCGCCAGGCCGGTGGCGAAGGCGCTGTAGCCGAGCACGTTCTGGTACCACAGCGGCAGCGCGAAGAGCAGCCCGAACTCGCCGAGGCTGACGATGGCGGCGGCGAGCACGCCGTTGCGGAACGACCCGATGCCGAACAGCGACAGGTCGAGCAGGGCGGGCCGGCCGGCGCGGTTGCGGCGGAACTGGTGGCCGAGGAAGACGGCGAGCGCCGCGAGGCCGAGCAGACCGGCCACGGGGACGGGCGAGATTGCGAAGGTCCAGTCCAGCCCGAAGAGGCTGAACGGCTTCTCCCGCTGCCACCAGCCGTAGGTGCGGCCCTCGATGAGGGCGAAGACGACGCCGGTCATGCCGATCACGGAGAGCAGGGCGCCGACGATGTCGACGCCCCGTTCGGCGCGGTCGTCGCGGGACTCGGCGACCAGTGCGAGGGTCGCAACGACGACGGCCAGGCCGACCGGGACGTTGATGCCGAACGCCCAGCGCCACGAGTACTCGGTGGTCAGCCAGCCGCCCAGCAGCGGGCCGAGGGCTGCCGCGCCGCCGATGGTGGAGCCCCAGACGGCGAAGGCGATGCCCCTGTCGCGTCCGGTGAAGTTGGCGTTCAGGAGGGAGAGCGAGGTGGGCAGCATCATCGCGCCACCGACGCCC
The DNA here is from genome assembly GCF_049847245.1 of Micromonospora sp. DT68. Classification (NCBI taxonomy): domain Bacteria; kingdom Bacillati; phylum Actinomycetota; class Actinomycetes; order Micromonosporales; family Micromonosporaceae; genus Micromonospora; species Micromonospora sp. DT68. The sequence continues at coordinate 364,769 of NZ_JBNCNZ010000001.1, read as the reverse complement.
TGGAGCACCCGGGAGGCGATCAGGGTTTCGCCGGAGCCGGCCAGGGCGGCCAGCACGCTTGCCACCACGAAGACAACGACCCCGGTCACGAACATCCGGCGGCGTCCGGACCGGTCGGCGAAGCGACCGGCGACGAGCAGAAGAGCCGCGAAGACCAGGGTGTACGCCTCCTGGACCCATTGCGCGTCCGTGGAGGTGATGTCGAGGTCCCGGATGATCTGCGGGACGGCGACGTTCACGATCGTCGCGTCCACGATGATCATCGCGACGCCCAGGCTGATCGCGAACAGCCCCCACCAGCGTCCGCGCCCGTTCACGGCCATTTCCCGCTCCTTCTAATAGCTAGATTTTCTAGCTACCCGAGCTGCTAGCTTTTACCCATGGCGCGGCCTCCGTCAACCCCGACAAGCGAGACGGCCCGTGCGCTGCACGAGTTGCTCCGCGCAGCCAGCGACACCCGGGGTGCGCTGGCCCGCAGACTGGGGATCGGCACCACCGACGCGGCGGCCATCGACCACCTGATTTCCAGCACCGAGGCGCTCGGTCCGGTCGAACTGGGCAACCGATTGGGCATCCGCTCGGCATCGGCCACCACAGTGGTCGACCGTCTGGTGCAGGCCGGGCACGTACGCCGCGCGCCACACCCCCACGACAGGCGGCGCATCGCACTGGAGGTAACCGAGCACGCCTACGGCGAGGTGCTTGCGGCGCTGCGACCGATGCTCGTCGGGGTGGACCAGGTCGTGGGCAAGCTGACCCCGGAGCAGGCGGCGGCAACCACCGAGTTCCTGCGTGCGGTCACCGAGGTCATGCGGGAGTACGTCGCCACGGCCCCCGTCGACAAGCCGGCGGGCAGCCCGCAGCCCTGACCCGAAACGCTCGGGCGGTCAGTCGAACAGGCGGCGCAGCACCACGCGGGCCGCGTCGCGAGGCTCGGCAGCGGAGAACGCGAGGCTCGGCACCGGAGAACCAGTGTGGCTATTTCGTTTGGGCCCTGACTATCAGGGAGCTAACCTGCTTGGGTGAAACTCGTGACCCTCCAGGACGCTCCGCTCGGCCGACTGCTCGTGGTCGCCGGGCACCTCGTCGGGCAACGGTGGAACCGCTACCTCGCCGAGGACCACGGCCTCACCCAGGCCGGCATGGTGACGCTGATGACGCTCGCCCGACATGGCGAGCTACCGCACCGGCAGGTGGCCGAGCGGTGTTTCGTCCGCCCGGCCACCCTGACCGGCATCGTGGACACGCTTGCCCGCGACGGTCTGGTCGAGCGGCAACGTGACGACAGCGACAGGCGCAGCGTCCGACTCGCCATCACCCCCGCCGGGCGGGAACGGGTGGCCGCGCTCAGCGCGTTGATGCACTCCGGACGTCCTCTCACCTCCATCGACGCCGACCCGGCGAAGGCCCAGGTGATCCGCGAGTTCCTCATCGAGGTCATCGCCAACGCGGACGATCCGCAGATGACCGCGCACATCACCGGATCGGGGGACCCGGCGTGCTGATCCGACTCCTACGCGATCAACTGGGCACCTACCGACGACCGTTGCTGGCGGTGGTGCTGCTCCAGTTCGTGGGCACCATGGCCTCGCTCTACCTGCCCAGCCTCAACGCGGACATCATCGACCAGGGTGTGGCCCGGGGCGACACCGACTACATCGTGCGCACCGGCGGCTGGATGCTGTTGGTCAGCCTGATCCAGATCGTCTGCTCGATCGCCGCCGTCTACCTGGGCGCACGGATCGCCATGGGCTTCGGCCGGGACGTCCGCGCCAGGCTCTTCGGCCACGTCAACCGCTTCTCCGCCCGCGAGGTGGCCCGGTTCGGCGCGCCGTCGCTGATCACCCGCAACACCAACGACGTGCAGCAGGTGCAGATGCTCGTGCTGATGAGCTGCACAATGCTGGTGGCCGCTCCGATCATGAGCGTCGGCGGCGTGGTGATGGCGCTGCGCGAGGACATCGGGCTCTCCTGGCTGATGCTGGTAAGCGTGCCGGTCCTGGCAATCGTGCTGAGCGCGATCATCCGCCGGATGGTGCCGGGCTTCCGGCTCATGCAGACCCGGATCGACACCGTGAACCGGGTGCTGCGCGAGCAGATCACCGGCATCCGGGTGGTTCGCGCGTTCGTCCGTGAGCCGTACGAGACGGATCGCTTCGCAGTGGCGAACGCCGATCTGACAGCCACCGCGCTGCGTACCGGCCGGCTGATGGCGATGATCTTCCCGGTGGTCATGCTGGTGCTCAACGTCTCCAGCGTGGCCGTGCTGTGGTTCGGCGCGCAGCGGGTGGACGCCAACGCCATCCAGGTCGGCGCGCTCACCGCCTTCCTGCAATACCTGATGCAGATCCTGATGGCCGTCATGATGGCCACGTTCATGATGATGATGGTGCCCCGCGCGGCGGTCTGCGCCGAGCGGATCATCGAGGTGCTGGACACCGACTCGTCGGTGGTCCCCGCCGCCGAGCCGGTCACCGAACTACCCACCCGGGCCGAACTGGAGCTGCGCGACGTGCGCTTCCAGTACCCGGGCGCCGTCGATCCGGTGCTGCGGAACATCTCCTTCCGGGCCACCCCGGGCACCACCACGGCGATCATCGGCAGCACCGGCGCCGGCAAGACGACTCTGCTGTCGCTCATCCCCCGCCTGGTCGACGTCACCGGCGGCGCGGTACTTGTCGACGGCGTGGACGTACGGGAGATGGCACCCGAGGAGCTGTGGCGACGGATCGGCCTGGTGCCACAGCGGCCGTACCTGTTCACCGGCACTGTCGCCAGCAACCTGCGCTACGGCAACCCAGACGCCACCGACGAGGAGCTGTGGGCGGCTCTGGAGATCGCCCAGGCCAGCGAGTTCGTGGCCCAGATGCCCGGCGGCCTGGACGCCCCGATCGCCCAGGGCGGCAGCACCGTCTCCGGTGGGCAGCGGCAACGCCTGGCCATCGCCCGGGCGCTGGTCCGCCAGCCGGAGATCTACCTCTTCGACGACTCGTTCTCCGCGCTCGACCTCGGCACCGACGCGCGTCTGCGGGCAGCCCTGCGCCCGGTCACCGCACAGTCCGCAGTGGTGATCGTGGCCCAGCGGGTCTCCACGATCGTCGACGCCGACCAGATCATCGTTCTTGAGGACGGAGGAGTCGTCGGAGTGGGACGACATGCGGAGTTGGTGCAGACCTGCCCGACGTACGCCGAGATCGTGGCCTCCCAGCAGACGGCGGAGGTGCCGGCATGAGCGAGCGCGACGAGCCGCGGACCTCGGCCGTACCCACGCAGAAGCCGGCCGGCGACGAACGGACGCCGGCAGCCGGCGCGACGCGACCCGGCGGCGATGCGGCTGCGCCGAAGCGGCTGCCGCCGGGCCGCCCGGCCGGCGGCCCACACTGGGCTAGCGCCGGGATGCCCGCCGAGAAGTCGATGAACTTCGGGCCGTCCGCGCGGCGGCTGCTCGGCCGGCTACGCCCGCACCGGCTGCATTTGACCGCGATCATCACGCTCGCTGTGGTGAGTGTCGGGTTCAGTGTGGCCGGGCCGAAGATCCTCGGCCACGCCACCGACCTGATCTTCAACGGGGTGATCGGTCGCAACCTGGAGGCGGGCACCACCACCGAGCAGGCCGTCGCGGCGGCCCGCGCCAGCGGCAACGACAGCTTCGCCGACATGCTGGCCCGGATGAACGTCGTGCCCGGGGTCGGGATCGACTTCAACGCTCTGGGTCGGGTGCTGCTGCTGGCGCTCGGGCTCTACCTGGCAGCGAGCGCGCTGTCGTGGTGGCAGGGCTGGCTGCTCAACGGGGTCGTGCAGCGCACAGTGCTGCGGCTGCGCGCCGAGGTGGAGGAGAAGCTCAACCGGCTGCCGCTGCCCTACTTCGACAGGCAGCCGCGCGGCGAGCTGCTGAGCCGCGTCACGAACGACATCGACAACATCTCCACAAGCCTCCAGCAGACCCTCAGCCAGCTGCTCACCTCGCTGCTGACAGTCGTCGGCGTACTCGGTGTGATGTTCTGGATCTCGCCGCTGCTGGCGCTGGTGGCCCTGGTCGCGGTGCCACTGTCGGTGCTTGTCACCCAGCGCATCGCGAAGCGCTCGCAGAAGCAGTTCATCGCGCAGTGGACGCACACCGGCGAGCTGAACGGCCAGATCGAGGAGGCGTACACCGGTCACGAGCTGGTGAAGGTCTTCGGCCGGCAGCGCGAGGTGGAGGCCGCGTTCCACGCCAAGAACGAGGAGCTGTTCCGGGCAAGCTTCGGCGCCCAGTTCATCTCCGGGATCATCATGCCGTCGATGATGTTCATCGGAAACCTGAGCTACGTGGCGATCGCCGTGGTCGGTGGGCTGCGGGTGGCCTCCGGCACGATGAGCCTCGGCGACGTGCAGGCGTTCATCCAGTACTCCCGGCAGTTCACCCAGCCACTCACGCAGCTCGCCTCGATGGCCAACCTGCTCCAGTCCGGGGTGGCCTCGGCCGAGCGGGTCTTCGCGGTGCTCGACGCCGACGAGCAGAGCCCCGACCCGGTCGAACCGGCCCGGGTCGTCGACCCGCACGGTCGGGTCGAGTTCGAGCACGTCTCCTTCCGGTACGAGCCGGACAAGCCGCTGATCGACGACCTGTCGCTTGTCGCGGAGCCGGGGCACACAGTGGCAATCGTCGGCCCCACCGGTGCCGGAAAGACGACGCTTGTCAACCTGATCATGCGCTTCTACGAGCTGGACGCTGGCCGGATCACCCTGGACGGGGTGGACATCACCACGATGCGCCGCGACGACCTGCGCGGCCGGATCGGCATGGTGCTCCAGGACACCTGGCTCTTCGGCGGCACCATCCGGGACAACATCGCCTACGGCCGGCCGGACGCCACCGAGGAGGAGATCCTCGCCGCGGCGCGGGCCACCTTCGTGGACCGGTTCGTGCGGAGCCTTCCCGACGGCTACGACACGGTCATCGACGAGGAGGGCAGCAACGTCAGCGCTGGCGAGAAGCAGCTCATCACCATCGCGCGGGCTTTCCTCGCCGAACCGTCCCTGCTGATCCTGGACGAGGCGACAAGCTCGGTGGACACCCGCACCGAGGTGCTGCTCCAGAGGGCGATGGCGGCGCTGCGCTCAGACCGGACAAGCTTCGTCATCGCGCACCGGCTCTCCACCATCCGCGACGCCGACCTGATCCTCATGATGGAGAACGGTCGCATCGTCGAGCAGGGCACCCACGAGCAACTGCTCGCCGCCAAGGGCGCGTACCACCGGCTCTACCGATCACAGTTCACCGGAGCGGTGGTCGACGAGGAACCGGCCGCCCAGCCGGCGTCGGTGTAGGGCGGACCGCCATGTCGACGGTCCGCCCCGGGCCCACGAGCCGGTCAGCCCGGCGGCAGCAGGTCGGCCGCGCGGGCGGCGACCTGCCCGTTGATCAGGGCGAGCACGTCGGCGACGGGCATCGGATCCAGGGCACGGCCGCCGCGCAAGCGCAGCGCCAACCGCCCGTCGGCCACCTCCCGAGAGCCCAACACCCCGAGGTACGGGATACGGCGGCGAGCCGCGTCCCGTACCCGGCCGCCCAGCGAGCCGGCCGCGTCGACCTCGACCCGCAGCCCGGCGTCGAGTGCCCGCCGCGCCAGCTCGGTCGCCGCGCCGGCCTGCCCGTCGCCCACCGGCAGCAGCACCAGCTGGACCGGCGCGTACCAGGCCGGGAAGGCGCCCTCGTGCACCTCGATGAGGTACGCGAACAGCCGCTCCATGCTGCCCACGAGGCTGCGGTGCACCATCACCGGGCGACGCCGGCTGCCGTCGGAATCGGTGTACGACAGGTCGAACCGCTCCGGCTTGTCGAAGTCGAGTTGGATGGTGGAGATGGTCGACTCCCGGCCGGCAGCGTCGACGATCTGGATGTCGATCTTCGGACCGTAGAAGGCTGCCTCGCCCGGCGCCTCGACGTACTCCACACCGGCGAGCGCGCCCCGGAGCAGGTCCTCGGCGTGGGCCCACTGCGCGTCGTCGCCGACGTACCTGCCGGCCGGTCCGCGCACCGACAGCCGGAAGCCGGCCGGACGGACGCCGAGCGCGGCGTGCGCGGCGCGGATCAGCCGGAGGATCTCGACGACCTCCGCGCCGACCTGGTCCGGCGCGCAGAAGGTGTGCGCGTCGTTGAGCGAGATGGCGCGGACCCGGGACAGCCCGCCGAGCACACCCGAGCGCTCCGAGCGGTACATGCCGCCCAGCTCGGCGATCCGCAGCGGCAGCTCCCGGTAGGAGCGACCCCGGGCGCGGAAGACAAGCGCGTGGTGCGGGCAGAGCGCGGGCCGCAGCACGACCTCGTCGTCGGCGCTCAGTCGCATCGGGGGGAACATGTCGTCGGCGAAGTAGCCGAGGTGCCCGGAGAGTTCGAACAGTTCGCGTTTGCCAAGCGGCGGCGAGTAGACGTGCTGGTGGCCGGACCGGCGCTCCAACTCACGGACGTACTCCTCGACGGCGTGCCGGGCTGCGGCACCGGCCGGCAACCAGATCGGCAGGCCGGCACCGGCAAGCGGATCGGAGACGAAGAGGTCCAGCTCACGTCCGAGCCTTCGGTGGTCGATCATGTCGCGCTCCTGGATCGGGTACGACCCGAGGGCGACCTGGACTCCGAACGCCGCGCGGCCCTCGGGGGCGGATCGCCCCGGGGCCTTGTCGACTGTGGTTACGTCAGAGCGGCACGCCGGGGACACCCGGCGTCGTGGTCACTCTCACCGCGCTGCGCATGCGGCGACGCTACCGGCCGGGCGGAGAAGGACGCACCCGGTTTTGCGGCAGCCGGAGAGGGGGTGGGCCGCCGGCGCGGGACCCGCCGGCGGCCCGGGGCAGCCCGAGTCGTCAGGAACGGGGGACCCGACGGGCTCGGCCGCGCCGACAACGGTACGCCGACGAGGGCCGATCCGCCGACCGCCTCGGACGCCGTGCGTCAACCCGGGAGTCGTCACCTAAAGATGGTTCAACTCGTTGTATCTGGGTGGCCTGTGGTGTCGACGGTCACGACGGGACGGGGCCGTGCACGGTGACGCCGGGCACGACGTCAGGCTCGACACACACAATCGGCCGCATCCGGCGAGGTGGCAGGCGTGCCCGAACTACTGACTGACGTCGCGTCACCGACGTGGGCGTACCTGGTGCTGCTCGGATTGCTGATCGCCGACGCCTTCGTTCCGGTGATCCCCACCCAGCTCATCATGATCACCAGCGGTGCGCTCACCGTGTACGGCGGCCTCAGCCTGCCGGCAATCATCGCCGTCGGCGCGCTCGGCGTGTTCGTCGGGGACCTGGCCTGCTACCTGCTCGGTCGAAGCGCGCCGGATCGACGGGCACCCCGGCACACCGAGCTGAGCCGCGCCCGCCGGGTGGCCAGCCGGGTCACGCAGGGTCTGCGGCAGCCCGGGCCGATGGTCTTCCTGCTCTGCCGGTTCGTGCCCGGGGGACGCATGGCGGCGTGCTTCTCGGCAGGCCGCAGCCGGTACCCGTACCGGCTGTTCCTGCTCTACGAGGGCGTGGCCGCGCTGGCCTGGGCCACCTACGGCGCGATGGTGGGGCACCTGGGCGGCACGGCACTCACCCAGTCGGCGTGGCGCCTGGCCATCATCGCCGCCGCAGCAGCGGTCGGCTTCGCTGCGGCAGGATGGGCGATGACGCTCATAAACGCCCGTCACGCCCGCACCGCCGCCGCAGCCGCCGCAATCCCCCGCGATCTTGCACTTTGCGCCCCGACGAATGGTGTGAAGCGCGCAGAACGGCGACCTAAGGTGCAAGATCGGCGAGGTTGCCTCTAGGGGTGGTTTCTGGGGGCCATGTCGGTGGCTGTCCCGGATCCGGCTCGGGTGCTCGCGGCGACAGGCTGGGTCATGCCTGGAACCCGGTACACCGGACTGCTGGCCCTCGGCGGGATCGCCCTCGCGGCCCTGCTCACAGTGATCGGTCATCTTGAGGTCGACCACCTCGACCCATGGACGTTGACGATCAGCGACTTCGCCGTCTCCGACCGGGGTGGGGTCATCGACGTCGCAATGGTGGTGCTCGCGCTCGCCAGCGCCGCGCTGCTGTACGGGCTGCGCCGCACCGGCCCGCCCCGCCCGCGCACACGGGCCGGCCGGGCCACCGACTTGCTGCTCGTCGCGTGGGTGGCCGGACTGCTGCTGGCGGCGGTGGTGCCGACAAACGACCCGGGCACTCCCATGACCACCGCCGCCTACCTGCACCGGTACGCCTCGGTGGTCGCCTTCCTGGCGCTGCCGGCCGCCGGTTGGCTGCTCGCCCGCCGGCCCGACGTGGCACCTGCCGCAGGGATCGTGCGCGCCCTGGTCATGCTCAGCCTGGCCCTGGCCGCAGCGATGATCTGGTCCGCCTACCCCGGCGACCGAGTCCTACTGGGCCTGATCGAGCGCCTGCTGATCCTGACCGAAGTAGCTGTGTTAGCGACCCTGGCGGTGCTCCAAACCCGTCCCCTGGTCGATCATGGAGTTGTGGTGCCCCGCAAAAGGGGTGCGCCCGCGTAAACCGGCCACCACAACTCCATGATCGACGAGAGCTGGGGTTACTCCAGCTCGTGGAGCATCAGCTGGCGGGCCGCTTCGGTGATCGAGCCCGACAGGCTTGGGTAGATCGTTATTGTCTGGGCCAGCTCGTTCACTGTCAGGTTGTTCTCCACGGCCAGGGTGATCGGCAGGATCAGCTCGCTGGCCTTCGGCGCGACGACCACACCGCCGATCACCTGCCCGCTCGCCGGCCGGCAGAACAGCTTCACGAAGCCGTCGGACAGGTCGTCCATCTTGGCCCGCGCGTTGCCCGACAACGGCAGCATCACCGGCCGGGCCGGGATCTTGCCCGCGTCGACCTCGTCCTGCGAGACACCCACGGTGGCCAACTCCGGGTCGGTGAAGACGTTCGCCGAGACCGTCCGCAGCCGCAGCGGCCGCACCGCCTCGCCCAGGGCGTGCCACATCGCGATCCGGCCCTGCATGGCGGCGACGCTTGCCAGCAGCAGCACACCGGTGCAGTCACCGGCGGCGTAGATGCCGGGAACGTTCGTCCGGGAAACCCTGTCGACGGTGACGTAGCCACCCCGGCCCAGCTCCACGCCGTACTCGGCCAGGCCCAGGTCGGCGGTGTTCGGGATCGAGCCCACAGCGATCAACGCGTGCGAACCGGTGACCTTGCGGCCGTCGGACAGTTCCACCTCCACCCCGTCGGCGGTACGCCGGACCGCGTCGGCGCGCGAGTTGTTGAGGATTGTCATACCCCGGTTGCGGAACACCCGCTCGATGGCGGACGCCGCGTCGGCGTCCTCGTGCGGCATCACCCGGTCCCGGCTGGACACCAGCGTGACCTGGACCCCCATCGCCAGGTACGCGCTTGCGAACTCGGCGCCGGTCACGCCGGAGCCGACCACGATCAGGTGCTCGGGCAGCTCCGGCAGGTCGTACACCTGGCGCCAGGTCAGGATGCGCTCGCCGTCCGGCACGGCGGTCGGCAGCTGGCGGGGCGTCGAGCCGGTGGCCACCAGCACGGTGGACGCGGCGATCGAGTATTCCTCGCCTCCGTCGGCCGGGGTGATGATGACCATGTGGGTGTGCCCGAGGGCGTCATCGCCCAGCCGGGCGGTGCCGGCCACGAAGGTGACCCCCGCCTTGAGCAGCTTGGCGTGGATGTCGGCGGACTGCGCCAGCGCCAGGCGCTTGACCCGCTCGTGCACGGCCCGCGCGTCGACGGTGACCGCCTCCAGGCCGTCCGAGTGCACCCCGAACTCCTCGGTGTCCCGGTAGCCGGTGACCACCTGCGAGCTGGCGATGAACGTCTTCGACGGCACGCAGTCGGACAGCACGCAGGCCCCGCCCGCGCCGTCGGCCTCCACCACGGTGACATCGGCGTCCAGTTGGGCGGCGACGAGCGCCGCCTCGTACCCGGCCGGCCCACCGCCGATGATCACGATCCGGCTCACAGCGTTAGCCCTTCGTTGATGCTCACAGTGACTTTCTTCTCCCGAACGCACCCGACACGCACAGTCGTATTCTCCCCCACCCGTCCGCCGGGCTATCGTCATCGCCGTGCGTCATCACGCCGCCTACGGCTCAAACCTCGACCCGGCCCGGATGCGGGCCTACTGCCCGCACTCGCCCATGGTGGGCACCGGCTGGCTGGAGGGGTGGCGGCTGACCTTCGCCGGGGAGGACGTCATCGGCTGGGAGGGCGCGGTGAGCACCGTCGTCGAGTCCCCCGGTGACCGGGTGTTCGTGGCGATCTACGACATCCACCCGTATGACGCGGCCCAGCTCGACGAGCTGGAAGGGGTGACGGCCGGCACGTACCGCAAGCTGCACGTCCGGATCTCCACCCTCGACGGTGACGTCACCGCGTGGATCTACGTGTTCGACGGTTACGAGGGCGGGCTGCCGACCGCCTGGTACCTCTCCGAGATCGCGAACGCCGCCGAGAAGGCGGGTGCGCCCGACGACTACGTCACCGAGCTTCGCTCCCGTCCCACCGGCACCGCCTCGGCCTGACCGGGTCCCCCCGCAGCCTCTGAGCGCCTTTCGCACCCGAACAGTCTGCAACCGTCGCCGGCCGGGCTGGTCGGCGGGCCGGTCGAGCGTCGTCAATCACACACCGGCGGCCGGGACGACCCGCTCGTACATGTCGCTCCACCAGGTCTCCCGCAGGCCGACAGAGCGGTAGAGCGACACCGGGGCGGTCGGGTTGGTGAGGTCCACACCCAGGCCGGCGGAGACCCGGCCCTTCTCGGCGTAGCGGGCGAAGGCGCGGCGCAGCAACGCCGCACCCACCCCACGCCGACGGTACGCGGGCAGCACCGACAGGGTCTTCACGAAGCCCTCCTGCTGCTCCAGCCCCTGGTCGGAGGACTGCAGCGCGCCGGCGAGCACCCCGTCCACCTCCGCGACGAACCACTCGTCCCAGGCGGTCACGTCGCCGATGCGGGCCCGCCACCGCTCGTACGACAGTGACTCGTGATCCGGGGTGTCGCCGAAGGAGGTGTCGTGGACCCTGTGGAACTCCCGCAGTTCGGCCTCGTCGTCGGGTCGGACCGGGCGCACTGTCACCCCGGCCGGCGGGGGCGGCTCGGCCGGCAGGTCGGCCAATGGGCGGTTCATCCGGACGTACCGTTTGGCGAGGGTGAAACCGCTCTCGCGCAGAATCCGTTCCCAGTCGCGTTCGGGTGCGAAGACCGCGCACCGGACGGTGAGCGCCGGCAGCCCCCGCTCGGCGGCGCGCTCGGCGACCCGGTCGAGTTGCCGGGCCAGCAGCGGCGCGCGGACGATGCCCGCCTGGGCCGGGTCGACGTAGACCTCCACGAATTCCCGGCCGACCCCTGTCGGATTGTCCACCGTCGCCCAGCCGACCACTGTGCCGTCCGGATCCACCGCCAGCCAGGAGTCGCGGGCCGGGTCGACGTAGGGGGCGGTCAGCGACGCCTCCACATCCTCGGCGTCGAAGTCGGGGTGGCCGATGGCGAAGGTGTCGGCCGCGTGCACGACCGTGAGGATCGCCGGTACGTCGTCGAGGATGGGCCGGCGCATGGTCCAGCCAGCGGGAAGCGTCACGGCAGCACATCCTGACAGCCGATCGTCGACGGTGCCGCCCATTTTTCGCGCTGTCGCGCGCGCCGGGCCCTTTCAGGCGAGGGCTCCCGATCAGATCTTGAGTACGTCCACGTCGTACAACGGTATCGATGCGTCGCGGGTGGCCAGGGTCAGATTCTCGGTGATCGCCTGCGCCACGAGCATGCGGTCGAAGGGATCGCGGTGGTGCGGTGGCAGGCGACCGGCGACGATGGCGTGGGCATGGGTCACCGGCAGTTCACGGAAACCCAGGTCCCTTACCCGCTCGGCGAGATCCGAGGGCCCCGCAAGCTTTCCCGCGCGCTGCTTGATGGTGATCTCCCACAGGCTGACCGGGGAGAGGACGATGTCCGGGTCGTGGCGCAGCCGGTCGAGGAACTCGGCGCCGAGGGTCGGATCGCCGGTGATGGCCCAGAGCGCCACGTGGGTGTCCAGCAGCAGGGTCATGCGCCGATGCCGAAGTCCGCAGCGATCTCGGCGTTCGTCTCGTCGGAATCCCAGTCGCCCGTGAGGTCGAGTTGCCCGGCGAGGGAGCCGACTGCCGTGCGGTTGACCCGCCGCACCAGCGGCACGACCTTCGCCACCGGGGTGCCCGCCCGGTCGATGATGATCTCCTCGCCGCGTTCCACCCGTTCGATGATGCGCGACAGATGGGTCTTGGCCTCATGCATGTTGTAGTGCACGGCCTCGCTCGACATGACTTCCTCTCCTCGGTTAGCTAAGACCCTAGTCTAGTCCGCTCCGCCCGGATGCGCGTAGTTCATTGAGCTGCCTGCGGCTCGGCCCGCTCAGGCGAGGGTGGAGCGGGTGTGGTGCAGCAACTCCACAAATTCTGCGCCGTCGCGGGGGCCGAGTGCCTCGAACGCATGCGCTGCCAACCGGTTCGTCACCGCCTCCGCCCAGAGGCGTCGACGCACAAGCGGCCCGATCGGCGGGTACGGCGGTGGCCAGCCGCACGCCACCGCGCCGGCCTCCCCCTCCGGCCCGGCCAGCACCGCCTCCAGCGGCGTCATGCCGGCCGCGCGCACCGCCAGCAGGTACGCGCCGGTGAAGTGTTCGCGGAGCACTCGCAGCCCGGCCGCGCTCCGGGCTCCCGGGGAGAGGTCCGGCAGCGGCATGGCCCGCCAGGCGGCGAAGAGCGGCATTCCGCTGGCGTTCGCGGCAACGACCGCCTGCTCGACGAGCCCGGCCAGCCGCTCGGCCCCCGGCAGCGCGCCCAGCCGCTCCGCCCCCCACCGGCAGCACTCGGCGAGGCTGGCGGCGGCCACGTCGGCCGGCGGGAGGACCCGGGCTGCGGCGTCCCACCCGTCGGCGACCGCGTCCGGGGCGACGAAGCCGATGGCCGCGGCCGCTGTCTCCGCGCGTACGTCGCCGAGCGCTCCGGCCCGGCCGCTGATGTAGAACGCCCAGCCGGAGATGCCGAGCAGTCGGGCCCGGCGCAGCGTGCTCGGGCATCTGCTGAACGCGTCACCGAGATCGAGAACGACGGGTTTGCTGGCGGCGGCGAGCTGCTCCGGCGTCATCCGGGCACCCCCCGGAGGCGGCTCGGCACGCCCACGGCGGCCCCGGCCGGAGCGTGACGGCCCCGTTCCTCGTCGTCCATCGATGCTCAGTCTGCCGCGCCACCGCCCGCGTCCGCATCCCCCTCTTCGGCCACCAGCGCCTCGACGGCGGCCTCGACCTCACCCGCGCGTCGGCGGGCCACTGTCACGGCCCGCTCAGCCGCCCGCCGAGCCAGCCGGGCCCTGCTGAGATCCTGCTCCGCGACGGCCCGCCGCCGCTCCAGCTCGGCCAACTCGGTCTCGATCCCGTCGAGGACGGCGACGCCGTCCTGCTCCTGCCCGGTCGCCTCGGCCAGCTCGGCCTCGGCCTGCTGCTGGTCGGCGTGGGCGCGGTCCAGCTCCCGGTCCAGTGCGCGACGTCGGCGTGCCCGCTCGGCCTGGGCCGCCCGCTGCGCCGCGCGTTCGGCCTGCGCGGCACGTTCCCGGGCCGGGTCGGCGCGAGGGCCCGCGGCGCGTGTGCGCTGAGCGGCGGGGCGAGTTTCCGGCTCCGGCTCGTCGTCGTCGCCGGTGACCAGCCGCAGCTGCGGTCGGGGCACCTCGCCGAAGCCTGCGTAGTGAGCCGACCGGAGCAGCCGCCCGGCCCGGACCTGCTCGGCGACCTCGCTGTCGGAGAGCGCCGCGTTCAGTGTCGCCTCCACCTCGCCCAGCGGCAGCCGGCTGGCCGGCGGCGCCTCCGGCTCGGCCGCGGCGAGCTTGCGAACCTCGGCGACAAGCGCGCCGACGACCGCCCGGCGCTGGGCCGACAGCTCCCGCAGCCGGGGCCCGCGCAGCTCCCGCTGCGCTACCCGCAACGAGTCGGCGAGCTGGACCAGGTCGGCGACAAGTTCGGGACGGTGGATGGCGAGCAGGTTCACCAGCCACGCGGCGACTGTGGGGCGGCGGAGCCGGGCCAGTTGGCGGGCTGTGCCCGGGTCGCCGGCCTGCCGCGCCTCGGCCACAGCGGCGTCCCGGGCGGCCACGAACCGGTCCGGTGGGGTGCGGTAGAGCTGCTGCACCAGCTCCGAGGGCGGGCCGGGCATCGTGTCAGACGTCCACCCGGCTACCGGGCTCCAGACGCTGGTACTCGGTGCCGGAAAGGGCCGTGTACTGCCGGTCGAGCACAGTCAGCCCGTTGTCGTTGAGCAGGGCGTCGTGCAGGGCGTACGCGCGGCGCGGGGCGACCGCCCGGATGAAGTCGACGACCTCGGAGAACTTTGACCAGGGGGCGTGGATCGGCGCGAACAGCGTGTCGACAGGTGTCTCCTCCGGCACCACGAGGGAGTCGCCGGGGTGGTAGACGACGTCGTTGATCAGGTAGCCGATGTTGTCGATCACCGGGATGTCCGGATGGATCACCGCGTGCCGCCCGCCGTACGCGCGGATCGGGACCCCCGCGGCGGTGAACGACTCACCGGGAGCGACAGGGCTCAGCGCCTCGGCGGCGTCGCCAAGAGTGCCGGCGAGAGAGGCAGGCCCGTGGATCGTCACCGGCCGCCTGTCGAGGTGCGGACGCAGTGCCGCAAGGTCGAGATGGTCCGGGTGTTCGTGGGTGACCAGCACCGCGTCCGCACCGTCCAACGCCTGGGGGTCGCTGAACATCCCAGGGTCCACAACGAGCACTCCCCCGTCGTGTTCCACCCGGAGGCAGGAGTGCGCGTATTTGGTGAGCCGCATCGTGACTCCTCGACTATCGAATCGTGATGTCCTCAGCGCAGTCTGCCGGAACCAGCCGGCGGGCGCGCCACGTCCGAGGTATCGCCACACCGGCTGACAACGATGGGAGCGGGGATGGACGGACGGGCAGGACGGCGTCGCGGCGCACTACTGGCGGCGACAGCACTCACGGCGACACTGGCGATGGTGGGATGCGGTGCCGGCGACAGCGGCGCGCGGGACTCGGCCGCCTCGGCGCCCGAGCGGGCCGTCACGGAGGGCGGCGCGGCGGACAAGAACGGCGGCGCCGACGCGCAGGGGGCTGCCGGGGCCGGTGCTCCGGACCTACGTGTCGACCAGCGGGCGATCGTCTACACCGGAGCGATGCGGGTGCAGGTGACCGATGTGGACGCGGCGGCCCGCGAGGTCAACGCCGTCGTCAGCCGTGCCGGCGGCTTCATCGGCGGGGACGTACGGCGCAGCGCCGACGCGGACGCCGAGGCGGAGCTGCAGCTACGGGTGCCTGCGGCGAAGTTCTCCGGTGTGGTGGAGGAGATCGCGAAGCTCGGCCGGCAGCAGAGCCGGGACATCAACACCCAGGACGTCACCGAGGAGACGGTCGACCTGGAGGCCCGGATCATCAGTCAGCGGGCGCGTGTGGACAGCGCACGCCGGCTGCTCGCCCGAGCCACCTCGATCACCGACCTGGTGTCGCTGGAGAACGAGTTGGGCCGCCGGGAGGCGGACCTGGCCTCGCTGGAGGCCAAGAAGCGGCGGCTGGCCGACCTGACGGCCCTCTCCACGATCACCGTCTCGCTTGCCGGGCCGGCGGCGAAGACCAGCGACGAGGAGAACGAAACGGGCTTCGTGGTCGGGCTGAAGGGCGGCTGGAAGGCGTTCGTCGCCTCGATGACAGTCCTGGTCACCGTGCTGGGGGCGTTGCTGCCGTGGCTGGTGGCGTTCGGCGTACCGGTGATGGTGTTGCTGCTGGTGCTGCGTAGGCGGCGGAAGACCCCGGCGCTCACCGCACCGGTCAGCGGGCCGCCGCCAGTGCCCGCAGCGCGGTCTGCACCATGACGCGTACGCCGGCCGGGATGGCCCGCTCGTCCACGTCGAAGGACGCGCGGTGCAGGTCGACGTTGGGGCCGGAACGGCCCACGCCGAGGCGGGCGAGGGCGCCGGGGACGTACTCCAGATACCAGGAGAAGTCCTCGCCGCCCATGCTCTGCGGGGTTTCGGCGACGCCGTCCGGGCCGAGCGCGGCGGTGGTGGCGGCGGTAAGCACCTGGATGGCCCGGGAGTCGTTGCTCACCGGCGGCCGACCGCGCAGGTATTCCAGGTCGACAGTGGCGCCGGTCGGGGCGATCACGTCCCGCACCACCTGAGCCACTATTTTGGGCGCCTGCTCCCAGGTGTCCCGGTCCATCACCCGCAGGGTGCCCGAGGCGGACGCCTCGGAGGGGATGACGTTGTAACGGGTGCCGGCCGACGCGTGGCCGAAGACCAACAGCAGCCCGCTGTTTGCCGGCACCCGGCGACTGACCAGGGCGGGCACCTCGGTGATCAGGCGGCCGAGCGCGTCGACCAGGTCGACGGTCAGGTGCGGGCGGGCGGTGTGCCCTCCCGGCCCGGTGAGCCGGACGGTGACGTTGTCGGCCGCTGCGGTGATCGGGCCGACGCGCAGGCCGATCTGGCCCACCGGCAGGTTCGGGTCGCAGTGCAGCGCGAAGATCTGCACGACGTCGTCCAGACCGTCGGCCTCGATGACCTCGAGGGAGCCGCACGGCAGGATCTCCTCCGCGGGCTGGAAGATGAGCCGGACCCGGCCGTCCAGCTCGCCGAGGTCGGCGAGTTGGGCCAGCAGCATGCCGACGCCGAGCATGATCGTGGTGTGGACGTCGTGGCCGCAGGCGTGGCAGACGCCCTCCACGGTGGAGCGGTAGGGCACGTCCTTGGTGTCGTCGAGCGGCAGGGCGTCGATGTCGGCGCGCAGCGCGACGACCGGCCCGTCCGGGCGGCCGTTGATGTCGCAGATCACCCCGTTGCCCTTGGGCAGCAGCCGAGGTTGCAGGCCGGCCAGGGACAGCTCCCGCGCGATCAGGGCGGCCGTCTCGAACTCCGTGCCGGAGAGCTCGGGGTGCGAGTGGATGTGACGGCGCGTAGCGATCAGCCCGGGTACCCGGAGCGCGAGGAGGTGGTCCAGGTCGCGGGGCAGCGGCTGGGAACCGGGCGGCGCGTCCGTCCAGGACGACGCCAGCTGGCCACCTGTGGGCAGCGTCAACGCACTCGTCACGTCGAATTCTCGATTACTGGAGATGGATGGATCATCGGGGACAGCAGACAGCCTAGACCTCCGACGGTGACGCTGCGCAACCTCGTTACGGTAATGATCAGAGCGCGCAGCGTCACGTATGCCCTGCTGAGAACGCTCGGAGATGTGCGAGACAGCAGGTAGATCACTGTCGAACGCTGTCATCCGCCCCCCTCACCTCCTACAACGCGTAATCAAAACCGGCGACGCCGAGAGGGGATCCCACTCGCACGCCCTTGCCGCGAATTGTCGCATTAGTCGGGGTGATGAACTGACACTCCGACAATTAACCGACCACACTCCGCAACGACCGAATAAGGACGCTCACATGCGTTGGCAAACCGTGACCGCACACCATGTGCGTCACGGTGCACCCGGTCGGCGTACCCCCGAAGCCGCTTCGGCACACCCCGAGGGCGATCGGAGTCGGTCAGAACCTGTCGCTGGGCCGGTACAGCCCCCACACCTCGCGCAGCGTTCCGCAGACCTCGCCCACCGTGGCCCGGGCCCGCAGCGCCTCCTTCATCGGGTAGAGCACGTTGTCGGACCCCTCGGCGGCGGCCCGCAGCTCGGCGAGGGCACGCGTCACCGCGTCGGCGTCCCGCTCGGCGCGCAACCGGGCCAGCCGGTCGGCCTGCGCCGCCTCGATCGCCGGGTCGACCCGCAGCGGCTCGTACGGCTCCTCCTCGTCCACCGTGAACCGGTTGAGCCCCACCACCACGCGCTCGCCGGAATCGATCTCCTGGGCGATCCGGTACGCGGACTGCTCGATCTCCCGTTTCTGGAACCCGGCCTCGATGGCGTCCACTGCCGAGCCGTGGTCGGCGACCCGCTCCATCAACTCGACGGCGGCGGCCTCGATCTCGGCAGTCATCGCCTCCACCACGTACGAGCCGGCGAACGGGTCGACGGTTGCCGTCAGGTCCGTCTCGTACGCCAGCACCTGCTGAGTGCGCAGCGCGAGCCGGGCGGCCTTCTCGGTGGGCAGCGCGATGGCCTCGTCGAAGCTGTTCGTGTGCAGCGACTGGGTGCCGCCGAGCACCGCGGCCAACCCCTGCACCGCCACCCGGACCAGGTTCACCTCCGGCTGCTGGGCGGTGAGCTGCACGCCCGCGGTCTGCGTGTGGAAGCGCAGCATCATCGACTTCGGATCCTTGGCGCCGAAGTCGTCACGCATCAGCCGGGCCCAGATCCGGCGGGCGGCGCGGAACTTCGCCACCTCCTCCAGCAGCGTCGTACGGGCCACGAAGAAGAACGACAGCCGGGGCGCGAAATCGTCGACGGCGAGCCCCGCGGCCAGCGCCGCCCGCACGTACTCCACGCCGTTGGCAAGGGTGAAGGCGATCTCCTGCGCGGGAGTGGCACCGGCTTCGGCCATGTGGTAGCCGGAGATGGAGATCGTGTTCCACTTCGGCACCTCCTTGCGGCAGTACGCGAACGTGTCGGCCACCAGGCGCAGCGACGGCTTCGGCGGGAAGATGTACGTCCCCCGGGCGATGTACTCCTTGAGGATGTCGTTCTGGATGGTGCCGTTGAGGGCGGTGCCCGGCACCCCGTTCTCCTCGGCGACGAGCTGGTAGAGCAGCAGCAGCACCGAGCCGGGCGCGTTGATGGTCATCGAGGTGGAGACCTTGTCCAGCGGGATGTCGGCGAAGAGCAGCCGCATGTCCTCGATGGAGTCGATTGCCACGCCGACCTTGCCGACCTCGCCGTGCGCGATGGGGTCGTCCGAGTCGTAGCCCATCTGCGTGGGCAGGTCGAAGGCGACGGAGAGGCCCATCGTGCCGGCCCGCAACAGTTGGTGGTAGCGCGCGTTGGACTCGGTGGCGGTGCCGAAGCCGGCATACTGGCGCATGGTCCACGGACGGGAGGTGTACATCGTGGGGTAGACCCCCCGTGTGTACGGGAACTCGCCCGGGCCTCCCAGCCGGGAGTCCAGGTCCTCCGGGAGGTCGGCCGCCGTGTAGACGGCGTTGATCGGAAACCCGGACTCGCTTGGCCGCCATTCGCTCATCTCCGGATGGTATGGCGCGTCGGCGTCCCACCGGGTGAGGGATACCGCACAGTGCGTCTTCACCTGTCGACGGGAGGTGAACGGGCGGGCACGATCTGTCGACTTCACCAAACGTCCGCCGCGTCGGCTTTCGCATCGGGCGTCGGAACCAGCAAGATAGGGGGGTTGTGTCCCAGCCCCCCTCGATTTCCCCCGGTGGCTTTTCTGTGACTCAGATCCCGACGTGGAGCGGCGGACAGGTAAGTCCCGCCAGCGGACGAGCGGCGCCCGGCACCACCATCGGTGACCGGTACTCGCTGCGGTCCGCGGTGGGCAACGGCGGCATGGGCACGGTGTGGCGCGCCACAGACACCCTGC
Source organism: Micromonospora sp. DT68 (assembly GCF_049847245.1). NCBI lineage: Bacteria > Bacillati > Actinomycetota > Actinomycetes > Micromonosporales > Micromonosporaceae > Micromonospora > Micromonospora sp. DT68. The sequence goes on along the minus strand of NZ_JBNCNZ010000001.1, from coordinate 345,302 downwards.
TGCGCCGCGATGTGGCGGTGAAGGAGGTGGTCCTTCCCCCGGGCCTTGCCCCCAGCGACCGCGACGCCATGTACGAACGCACCCTGCGCGAGGCCCGCGCCGCCGCCGCCATCCAGCACCCCGCCGTGGTGCAGGTGTACGACGTGGTCACCGAGGCCGGTCGCCCGTGGATCGTGATGGAGCTGCTGGACGCCCGCAGCCTCGCCGACATGGTCATCGAGGACGGGCCGGTTGCACCCCGCGCGGTCGCCAAGATCGGCATCGCGCTGCTCGGCGCGTTGGAGGTCGCACACGCCATCGGTGTGCTGCACCGCGACGTCAAGCCCGCCAACGTGCTGATCTGCACCGACGGGCGCTGTGTGCTCACCGACTTCGGTGTGGCCCGGATGCCCACCGACGTGCAGCTCACCACCCCCGGCATGGTGCTCGGCTCGCCGCACTTCATCTCGCCAGAGCGGGCCATGGGTCAGGAGTTCGGCCCGCCGAGCGACCTGTTCTCGCTGGGCGTGACGCTCTACACCGCCGTCGAGGGGCGTCCCCCGTTCGACAAGGGCGACCCGATCGAGACCATGCACGCAGTTGTCGAGGACCCGCCGGCTCCGCCGCAGCGCAGCGGCCCGCTGACCCGGGTGCTGATGGGTCTCCTGGAGAAGGACCCGGCCCGGCGGCTGGACGTGCACACCTCCCGGGCGATGCTGCGCGAGCTGCTCGCCGGCCCGCTGGGCAGCACCGCCACCGCCGTGCACTCGGTCACCGACCCGTACGCGGTCGTTCCGGTGCAGCAGCGCCCCGCGCCGATCGCACTGCCCGCCGCGCAGGAGTCGAAGCCGGACAACCAGATCGGTGGCCGGGCCATGCTCGCCCCGAACGAGTCGCTTACCGACCGGCTGGCCTCGCTGCGCAAGGGCGAACGCCCCCAGGGGGCCCCTGCCTCCGCCGCCGCCGGGCTCGACGAGACGAGCGCCGACGCGCTCGCCGGCCCACTGCACACACCCACCGGCGCGATGCCCTCCACGGGCCGTCCCGCAGTTGGACGCACCTACGGCGGCAACGCCGACGCCACCCAGCGGGTGGACGCGGGAGCACACCCGGACGCCACCCAGCGGGTCACCTACGGCAGCCGAGCCGATGCCACCCAGCAGGTCCCGTACGGCGGGTCGGAGGCCACCCAGCGCGTCGGTGGCACCTACGGCGGCGGCAACCAGTGGTCGGTGCCCGGCACCGGTCAGCCGTGGACGACGCCGTCCACCGCGCCGGGCGGCGGCGCTCTCGACAAGGTCCGCGCCACCGGAGGTCAACTGGTCGGCACCGTCAAGGGCTGGCCGCGCAAGGTGCAGCTCGCCGCGGCCGGCGGGTTGGCACTGGTGCTGCTGCTCAGCGTGCTGGTGTTCTCCGGTGACGACGACCCCGCACCGACCACCCCGCAGGCGCAGCCCAACCCGTCGGCGGCGGCCGGGCCCGGCCTCGAGATGCAGGAGCACGTCGCGCGGGGCATCCAGGTCATGGTGCCCAAGGGCTGGAAGAAGGCCACCGGCGGCTCGTACACCGACTACATCGACCCGGAGGACAGCGGCCGCAAGGTGCGGATCATCACCGAGAAGTGGTCCAGCAGCTCGACCCGGTGGGCCGAGACGGCCGAGAACGGCCTCAAGACCAGGAGCACCTCCTGCGTCAAGCCGTACAACCAGATCGCCTCCACCGAGACCGAGCTGGCAAGCAAGCCGGCCGCCGAGTTCGAATACACCTGCGGTGAGGGCGACGCCATGCGGCACGGCATCTGGCGGGGCGTCGCACAGGACGGCAAGGCGTACTCGTTCTACCTCACCTCGACCGACACCAAGTTCGCCGAGAGCAAGCCGATCTTCGACGAGATGGTGCGGACGTTCCAGCTCACCGGCGACGGCTGAGCCGAGGGAACCGACAGCGTTGATCCGCCGCCGTGCTATCAAGAGGCATGGCGGCGGACACCCCTGACATCGACGACATTCGCGAGCAAGCTCGGCGCTGGCTGGCCGACGACCCCGACCCGGCCACCCGGGACGAGCTGACGGCGGTGATCGACAGGCTGCCGGCGAGCGCCCCCGAGCTGGCCGACCGGTTCGCCGGCCCGCTGACCTTCGGCACCGCGGGTCTGCGCGGCCCGCTCCGGGCCGGCCCGAACGGCATGAACCTCGCAGTGGTCACCCAGGCCGCCGCCGGGCTGGTCGGCTGGCTCGCCGCCCAGGGCGGCACCGGCCCCCTGGTGATCGGGTACGACGCCCGGCACGGTTCCCGGCAGTTCGCCGAGCGCACCGCACAGGTGGCCACCGGCGCCGGCCGGCCGGCGCTGCTGCTGCCCCGACCGCTGCCCACCCCCGTGCTCGCGTACGCGGTGCGCCAGCTCGGCGCGGTGGCCGGCGTGATGGTCACCGCCAGCCACAACCCGCCGCAGGACAACGGCTACAAGGTCTACCTGGGCGCGGAGCTGGGTGGTGAGCTGGGTGCCGGAGCGCAGATCGTGCCGCCGGCAGACGCCGGCATCGAGGCCGCCATCCGAGCTGTCGGCCCCCTCATCGAGGTGCCGCTGGGCCGGGCCGGCGAGGTCCTCGGCGACGACCTGGTCGCCTCGTACGTCGAGAGCGCCACAGCGGTCATCGACCCGGACGGGCCACGGGACCTGTCGGTGGCCTACACCCCTCTGCACGGTGTGGGTGCCGCGGTGCTCACTGCGGCGTTCGTCAGGGCCGGTTTCCCGGTCCCCGGTGTGGTGCCCGACCAGGCCGAACCCGACCCGGAGTTCCCCACCGTGTCGTTTCCCAACCCGGAGGAGCCGGGTGCGGTGGACCGGCTGATCGCGCTTGCCGACTCGACAGGCGCGGACCTCGCCATCGCCAACGACCCGGACGCGGACCGCTGCGCTGTGGTGATCCGTGACGGCGGGCAGGGCTGGCGGATGCTGCGCGGCGACGAGGTGGGCGTGCTGCTCGCCGACCACCTGATGCGACGCGGCGTGACAGGGCTCTACGCCACCACGATCGTGTCGTCGTCGCTGCTGCGGGCGATGTGCGCGGCCCGTGGCCTGCCCTACGACGAGACCCTTACCGGTTTCAAGTGGATCGTCCGGGCCGGCGGCGGAAGCGCGCCACTTGTCTTCGGCTACGAGGAGGCGCTGGGCTACTGCGTCGCCCCCGAGCACGTCCGGGACAAGGACGGCATCACCGCCGCACTGACGGTCGCCGAGCTGGCCGCCGGCCTCAAGGCGCAGGGTCGTACGCTTGCCGACCGGCTGGACGAGTTGGCCGCCGAGTTCGGCGTGCACCACACCGACCAGCTCTCCGTCCGGGTGGACGACCTGCGGGTGATCGCCGACGCGATGGCCCGGATTCGGGCAGCCACCCCCACCGTTCTGCTCGGGCAGCAGATCGACAGCGTCCGGGACCTGCTTCCGGAGTCGGACGTGGTGATCCTGCGCACCGGGACCGCGCGGGTGGTGATCCGCCCCTCCGGGACCGAGCCGAAGCTCAAGGCGTACCTGGAGGTGGTGGAGCCGGTCGCGGACGGCGACGTCGCCGCCGCACGTGCCCGCGCCGGCGCGGCGATCGCGCAACTTCGCGCCGAGGTCGCAGCCGCCCTCGGCCTCTAGCGCGCAAGGAAGGGCCCCTTATTAACGCCTGGTGCATAAAAAGGGGCCCTTCCTAACGCGCGTCAGCGGCGCGGGCCGAGCGCCTGGTCGACGGCCCTCCCCAGGGCGGCCACGACCAGGCCCACCGACGGGCGGACCACCGAGTCGTCGATGCTCACCTCGCCGGAGAAGCCGGCGCCCGTGGCGATCTCCTCCAGCCGCCGGCGGGCGTCGGCGGCGTCGTCGCCGCTCATGCCGAGCGCCGACTCCATCCGCAGCACCACGACCAAGGTGGCAAGTGCGGCGGTCCGCTCGTCCGGTGCCACCGAGCCGGTAAGCGCCTCGGTCAGCCGATGCCGGGTGTCGGCCTCGACGGAGGCGTCCACCACGGGGTAGCGGTGCACGTGGATGAAACCCAGCTCGGTCTCGTCGACGTCCCGCACCACGCCCTGCCGGCACAGGTCACCGAGGATCTTGTCGCGCAGGCCGTGCCGCAGACGCTGCACCCAGGAGGCCGGGGTGTGCGGGGTGTCGGCGGCGATCCGGCCCAGCACCTCGTCGGCGACCGGCTCGCCGGTAGGCGTCGGGTTGATCACCGTGAGCGCCCCGTCGGCGTACGCGAGCCGGCCCGCCAGGGCCAACTCGATGAGAACCGCAGCGGCCATGCCCAGGTCCAGGCTGATCCGCGGCATCGTCGCCTTGCCAGTCGTGTCGTCGTAGGCGAGTAGCAGCAACTCCTCGGCGAGCGCAACACCTGTCATGGCCGCACACGCTAGCGGGTTCGCGCACCACCGCGCGCGAACCCGCCGGCACCCACCACCGACCGGGTGGCGCGTCAGAACCGGGGCATGCCGCCGAACTGGCGGTCACCGGCGTCGCCGAGCCCGGGGACGATGAACATGCTGTCGTTGAGCCCCTCGTCGATCGAGGCCGTGACCAGGCGCAACGGCAGGCCGGAGCGTTCCAGCCGCTCGATACCGAGCGGCGCGGCGAGCACGCAGAGCACTGTGATGTCCGTGCACCCGCGGTCGGCCAGCAGCCGGCAGCAGTGCTCCAGCGAGCCGCCGGTGGCGAGCATCGGGTCGAGCACCAGCACCGGCAGGCCGGCCAGCTCCCGGGGCAGCGACTCCATGTAGGCGCGCGGCTCGTAGGTTTCCTCGTCGCGGGCCAGGCCGACGAAGCCCATCGACGACTCCGGCAGCAGGCCGAGCGCGGCGTCCGCCATGCCCAGGCCGGCGCGCAGCACCGGCACCAGCAGCGGCGGGTTCGCCAGCCGGGTGCCGACGGTGCCGGTGACCGGCGTCTGCACCGGGTACTGCTCGACGGGGAAGGAGCGCGCCGCCTCGTACACCAGCATGGTGGTCAGTTCGTGCAGCGCCGCCCGGAACGTCGAGGAATCGGTGCGCGCGTCCCGCATGGCGGTCAGCCGGGACTGGGCCAGCGGGTGGTCAATGACGTGTACGTCCACGATCGCTCAACCTACCGGGCGGGCCGCGGCGGTGGTGCGGGTGCTGTCGGACCAGCGACGCCGCTCACCCGGGCCACCCAGGCGACTTGCGTGAGCAAGATCACAGGCTCGTTCCGTGCGTAGACTCCGAGACATGACGGCGACAACGACGTCGGCCCGGTCGGACCTCTCCGAGCTGGGACGATCCGAGACCGCTCTGCGGACCTTCCTGCACGGCCTCCCCGGCGTGGATCAGGTCGGCGCGGAGCAGCGGGCGGCGCAGCTCGGCACCCGCTCCATCAAGACCACCGCCAAGGCGCAGGCCATCGACCTGGCGATCCGCATGGTCGACCTGACCACCCTGGAAGGGGCGGACACCCCCGGCAAGGTCCGCGCGCTGGCCGCGAAGGCACTTCGCCCCGACCCGGCCGACCCGTCCTGCCCGCACGTCGGCGCCGTCTGCGTCTACCCGGCAATGGTCCCGTACGTCGCCGAGGTGCTGCGCGGCTCAGGTGTCCACCTGGCCAGCGTGGCGACCGCCTTCCCGTCGGGCCAGGCGCCGCTGGAGGTCAAGCTCGCCGACACCAGGGCCGCCGTCGCGGCCGGCGCCGACGAGATCGACATGGTGATCAACAGGGGCGCGTTCCTGGCCGGGCGCTACAAGGAGGTCTACGACGAGATCGTGGCCACCAAGGGAGCCTGCGGGGACGCCCACCTCAAGGTGATCCTGGAGACCGGCGAGCTTGCCACCTACGACAATGTGCGCCGCGCGTCCTGGCTGGCCATGCTGGCCGGCGGCGACTTCATCAAGACGTCGACCGGGAAGGTCCCGGTCGCTGCGACGCTGCCGGTGACCCTTGTGATGCTTGAGGCCGTCCGCGACTTCCGCGCGGCCACCGGGCGGCAGGTCGGCGTGAAGCCGGCCGGCGGCATCAAGACCACCAAGGACGCGATCAAGTACCTGGTGATGGTCAACGAGACCGTCGGCGCGGACTGGCTCGACCCCGACTGGTTCCGCTTCGGCGCCTCCAGCCTGCTCAACGACCTGCTGATGCAGCGCACCAAGCTGACGACCGGCACCTACTCCGGTCCCGACTACTTCACCCTGGACTGAGAGCCGATGTTCGAATACGCACCCGCCCCCGAGTCCCGCTCGGTGGTGGACCTCAAAAACGCCTATGGGCTGTATATCGGTGGGGAGTTCGTCGACCCGACCGACGGCGGCAGCTTCAAGTCGATCAACCCCGCCTCCGAGGAGGTGCTTGCCGAGATCGCCGAGGCCGGCGCACAGGACGTGGACCGTGCGGTACGCGCCGCGCGCACGGCGTACGACAAGGTCTGGGGTCCCATGCCGGGCCGGGACCGGGCCAAGTACCTGTACCGGATCGCCCGGCTCATCCAGGAACGCTCCCGCGAGCTGGCCGTGTTGGAGTCACTGGACAACGGCAAGCCGATCCGGGAGTCCCGCGACGTCGACCTGCCGCTTGTCGCCGCGCACTTCTTCTACTACGCGGGCTGGGCCGACAAGCTTCCGTACGCGGGGTTCGGCGCGAACCCGCAGCCGGTCGGGGTCGCCGCGCAGGTCATCCCGTGGAACTTTCCGCTGCTCATGCTGGCCTGGAAGATCGCCCCGGCGCTCGCGGCGGGCAACACAGTGGTGCTGAAGCCGGCCGAGACCACCCCGCTGACCGCGCTGCTGTTCGCCGAGATCTGCCAGCAGGCCGACCTGCCGGCCGGTGTGGTCAACATCGTCACCGGCGCCGGCGACACCGGCCGTGCGCTCGTCGAGCACCCCGGCGTCGACAAGGTCGCCTTCACCGGCTCCACCGAGGTCGGCCGGGCCATCGCCCGGTCCGTCGCGGGCACCCGCAAGAAGCTCACCCTTGAGCTGGGTGGCAAGGCCGCGAACATCGTCTTCGACGACGCGCCAATCGACCAGGCGGTCGAGGGCATCGTCAACGGCATCTTCTTCAATCAGGGGCACGTCTGCTGCGCCGGCTCGCGGCTGCTGGTCCAGGAGAACGTCGCCGACCGCGTGCTGGAGTCGCTGAAGCGCCGGATGGCCCACCTGCGCGTCGGCGACCCTCTGGACAAGAACACCGACGTCGGCGCCATCAACTCGGCCGCCCAACTGGAGCGGATCCGCGAGCTGTCCGACGCCGGCGCAGCCGAGGGCGCCGAGCGCTGGTCGCCGCCGTGCGAGCTGCCCGACCGGGGCTTCTGGTTCGCGCCCACCATCTTCACCGGGGTCACCCAGGCGCACCGCATCGCCCGTGAGGAGATCTTCGGGCCGGTGCTGTCGGTGCTCACCTTCCGCACGCCGGCCGAGGCCGTCGAGAAGGCGAACAACACGCCGTACGGGCTGTCGGCCGGGATCTGGACCGACAAGGGCTCCCGGATCCTGTGGATGGCCGACCGGCTGCGCGCCGGAGTCGTCTGGGCCAACACGTTCAACAAGTTCGACCCCACCTCGCCGTTCGGTGGTTACAAGGAGTCGGGCTACGGTCGCGAGGGCGGCCGGCACGGGCTGGAGGGCTACCTCAATGTCTGAGCGGGTCGCGGTACGCAAGACGTACAAGCTCTTCATCGGCGGGAAGTTCCCGCGCAGCGAGTCGGGACGGTCGTATCTCGTGCAGTCCTCGAATGTGTCACTGGCCTCCCGCAAGGACGCCCGGGACGCGGTGGTCGCCGCCCGCGCCGCCGTGAAGGGCTGGGCCGGCGCGACCGCGTACAACAGGGGTCAGATCCTCTACCGGGTCGCCGAGATGCTTGAGGGTCGCCGCGAGCAGTTCGTGGCCCTGGGCGTGCCCGGCGACGAGGTGGACGCCGCTGTGGACCGCTGGGTCTGGTACGCCGGCTGGTCCGACAAGCTCCCCCAGGTGTACGGCGGCGCCAACCCGGTCGCCGGCCCGTACTTCAACCTGTCCGCTCCCGAGCCGACGGGCGTGGTCGCGGTGGTGGCACCGGAACGACCGGCGCTGCTCGGCCTGGTCAGTGTGATCGCTCCCGCGATCGTCACAGGCAACACCGTGGTGGTGGCGGCGTCCGCGACCGAACCTCTCGCGGCGGTGACCCTCGCCGAGGTGCTTGCGACCTCCGACCTGCCCGGCGGGGTGGTCAACATCCTCACCGGCGCGATCACCGAAACCGCGCCGACGCTGGCGGCCCACATGGACGTCAACGCGATCGACCTGACCGGGGTGACCGACGCCGACCTGGCCGCCGACCTGGAGGTCAAGGCCGCGGAGAACCTCAAGCGGGTGCTCCGGCCGGCCCCGGCCGACCACGACTGGTCCGCCGATCCAGGCGTGACCCGGATGACCGCCCTGCTGGAGACGAAGACGGTCTGGCACCCCAAGGGGGTGTGATGCGGTCTCGGCCTTCTGGTTTCCGGGGAGCCCGCCCACTCCGGGCGGTCAGGCTTGATCCCTGCGTGGGCGGGCTCCCTCGGAAAACCTGACCTGGGCCGGGTCCGTTTCGAGGTTCGATCTTGGCGCGTCCAGATCGCTGTTTCCTTGAAGTAGTGGCCTTCGAGCACGTCGAGGCCACTACTTCACTGCTCTTGTGCGGATCTTGGTCGTGCGGGGTGGGTGGGGGTCTACTACCGAGGGTAGGATTGGCGGCGTGACTCGGCTGGGTGATCTTGAGCGTGCGGTGATGGACGTGCTGTGGGACGTGGTCCCCGGCACGTCGGACGGTGTGACCGTGCGCGAGGTTGCCGACGCGCTCGACGGCCGCGAACTGGCCTACACCACTGTGATGACAGTGCTTGATCGACTGGCCGGCAAGGGCATGGTGCAGCGGGAGCGGGAGGGCAGGGCCTGGCGCTACCGACCCGCGGCCAGCCGTGAGGCGCACATCGCCCAGCTCATGCTCGATGCCCTCGACCTGGGTGGCAGTCGGGACGCGGCGCTGGTGCGCTTCGCCCGCTCGGTGACCGGCACCGAAGCAGAGGTGCTACGGGCAGCTCTGGAGACCGAGGCCGGCTCGGGCTCCACCGGCGGCGACCAGGGCGGGACGGCCACGGAGTTGACGGACCGGGTGGACGGGCCGACCGGCCGCCGACCGGCCGGCGAGGCAGCGGAGCGGTAGGCGCGCCATGGCGTACGCCGCGCATTTCGCCGCCACCATGCTGGCCTGCTATCTGACCGCTCAGGTGCTGGCCCGTTCCACCTGGACGTGGCGCAGCCCTCGGGTGGCGATCATCTGCTGGCAGGCCGTCGGGTTGGCGTTGGGCCTCTCCGCGATCGGCCTGCCGATGGCGCTCGGCCTGTCCGCGTACGACCTGCCGACCGGAAGCGCACTGCTCGCCCTGGCCAGCGATCTCGTCCACGGCACCCTGCCGGCCGGCGAGACCGCGTTCCACCTGGCCGGAGTCGGTGTGGGCATCGGCATCTGGGCGATGCTCGTCGCCACTACCGCGCGCAGCATCCACGGCGCCGTCCTCGCCCAGCGCCGGCACCGGGACCTGCTCACACTTGTGGCCCGCAACGACCCCGCCGCGCCCGGCGCACTCGTACTGGACCACCCCAGTGCCGCCGCGTACTGCCTACCCGGCGTCCGGCCGCAGGTGGTGGTCAGCGCGGGCACGCTCAGCCTGCTGGACCGGGCCGAGTTGGCCGCCGTACTCAGCCACGAGCGCGCACACGCCAACGAGCGGCACGATCTGGTGCTGCTGCCGTTCACCGCGCTCTGCCGGGCGTTGCCGTGGTTCGGATGGGTACGGGACGCGCACGAGAGGGTCGCCCTGCTTGTCGAGATGCGCGCCGACGACAAGGCACGCGAACTGCACGCCGAAGCGCCACTGGCGGGCGCGCTACGCAGGTTCGCCGCCGCCGGCCACCGCATCACCCCGGCGGGCGCGCTGGGCATGGGCGATCGAGACCTTGACGTACGCGTGCAGCGCCTCCTGATCAGCGACAGCCCGCCCCGGATCCTGGGCGGCACCGCCCTGGCCGTCGCCGCCACCCTGGTGGCCCTGCCGATAAGCCTCTTCCTGAGCTGACCCGCCACGCGCCGCGCCGCGCCCTGCCCGGCCGCGCGCCGCGCTGCCGCACCCTTGCCTTGCCGCGCGCTGCGCCGCCCTGCGAGATCGCGCGCATGATCGTGCTCGATCCAGGATCGAGTGGCATTCCGGGCGCGCGAGGCCACTTCATCCAGGATCGAGCACGATCTTGCCCCGAAGGCTCGAAGGCTCGGAACCCACCGCCGTACGACTTCTTGTAGTAGCCGTGGACTTATAGGTAGCGACGCTACGTGTAGAGTTCCTACGACAAGGGAGCCAACACCTTACGGAGAGCCGGCCATGGACACGCTGCTCCTCGCCCGTCTGCAGTTCGCCACCACCACCTCGATCCACTTCCTGTTCGTGGTCGTCACGCTCGGGCTGGTCACCCTGCTGGTCGGGATGCAGACCGCCTGGGTGCTCACCGGCAACCCGAAGTGGGAGCGGCTCACCCGCTACTGGGGCCAGCTCTACGTCATCAACTACGTGCTCGGTATCGCCACCGGCATCGTGATGGAGTTCCAGTTCGGGCTGAACTGGAGCGGCCTGTCCCGCTACGTCGGCAACGTCTTCGGCGCGCCACTGGCCATCGAGACACTCGTGGCGTTCTTCCTGGAATCCACGTTCCTCGGGATGTGGATCTTCGGTTGGCACCGACTCCGCAAGGGCGTCCACCTCGCGCTGCTGTGGGGTGTGGCGCTCACCGCGTACGCCTCAGCGTTCTGGATCATGGTGGCCAACTCCTGGCTCCAGAACCCTGTCGGCTACGAGGTCCGCGACGGGATCGCCCACCTCACCGGCTTCGGCGCGCTGCTGACGAACCCCAGCCTCGGCATGGCGTTCGGGCACGTGGTGTCCGCCGCGCTGCTGGTCGGCGGGATGCTCATGGCAGCGGTCAGCGCCTGGCACCTGATCCGGCGTACACACGATTTCCTGCTCTTCCGCACCTCACTGCGGATCGGCCTGGTCACCGCGGCACTTGCCATCACGCTGGTGCAGGGCTTCGGGTTCGCCCAGTTCGGGGCTGTCGGGGCCGTGCAGCCCACAAAGTTCGGGCAGGGCCCGGAGGCGCAGGCGCTCATCGCCGAGTGGACGGCCCGGTTCGGTCCGGGCGACTACGCACCGCCGGTGCTTGCCAACGTCGGGCTGGGCTTCATGATCCTGATCGGCCTTGCCCTCGGCTGCGTCTGGTTCCTGCTCCCCCTGCTCTTCCGGGACTGGATCATCCGGCTGCGCTTCCCGCTCTGGCTGACAGTGCTCTCCCTGCCGCTGCCGTTCGTCGCGGTCATCCTCGGCTGGATCGCCCGGGAGGTCGGCCGCCAACCCTGGGTGGCGTACGGGCTGCTGCCCACCGAGCAGGCGGTCTCCCCGGTCGGCGCGCCCGTGATGCTCACCTCGCTCATCGGCTTCAGCCTCCTGCTGGGCACCCTCGCCGTCACCAACTGGGTGCTGCTGGCCCGGCACGCGGCACGCGGCGCGGCCGACCCGGCTCTCGGCCGCCCACCGGCGCCGTCCAGCGAGCCGGCCCGCCCCGAACCCGCCCTCTTCTGAGGAGATCATCGTGGACCTCGCCTGGTACGCCCTGCTCGGCCTCTTCTTCGCCACCTACCTGGTGCTCGCCGGCTACGACTACGGCGTGGGGCTGCTGCTGGCCCGCGGCATCGGGCCCGCCGGTCGGCGCGGCGCACTCAACGCCCTCGGCCCGTTCTTCCTCGGCAACGAGGTGTGGCTGGTCGCCGCCGTCGGCATCCTGTTCGGCGCGTTCCCGCTGCTGGAGGGTGAGTTGCTCGCCGGCTGCTATCCGGCCGTCGCCGGCGCGCTTGTCGGTGTCGTACTGGTCACCGCCGGGGTGCAGCTGCGCAGCCGGTCGGCCGACGAGCGCATCCGTGCCCGCTGGGACCGGGTCGTGATCGTCGGCAGCATGCTCGCCGCGCTGGGCTGGGGTGTGCTGCTGGCCGCGCTGCTCCAGGGCGTACCCCGCCAGGCTGACGGGCACGTGGCAGGGGTGTCCCACCTGGCCACGCCCTTCGCGGCCGCCGCCGGGCTGGCCATGCTCGCCCTCGTCGCGGTGCACGGGGCGACCTTCCTCACGCTACGGCTGCCGGCAGCCGACGCCGTGGTGGTCGGCCGCACGGCCCGCCGGCTGGTTCCGGTGGCGCTGTCCGCGGTCGCCCTGGCCACCGTCGTGGGCCTGCTCTCCGCTCGGGTACGCGACGCCGTCCAGCGGCCGACGCTCGGCGTACTCCTGCCGGTGTTGCTCGTGGGCGCGTTGCTGGCGGCCCGTGCGGCGCTGGCGCGGCGGCGACCGGGGTGGGCTCTGGTCGCCACCGGCACCGCCCTGGCGCTGCCGGTGGCGCTTGTCGGTGCGGCGCTCTGGCCCTACGTGCTGGTGTCCACGACCGACCCGGCCGCCTCGCTGACGGTGGCCGACGCCGCCGCGAGCACACCCACGTTGCGGCTGCTTACCTGGGTGGCGTTACCGCTGCTGCCGGCCCTACTAGGCTTCCAGGCGATGTGCTGGTGGGTTTTCCGGGGACGGACCGACGGCAGGGCACCGGTGTACTGGTGAACCGCCGTCCCTTCGACCCGCGTCTGCTGCGCCGGGTCCCTGCGGCCCGGCGCGACCTTGCCGTGCTCGCGCTCCTGGGCGTGCTCGCCGCCGGGCTGATCGTCGCGCAGGCCACCGCGCTGGCGTCGGCGCTGGCCACGGCCTTCGAAGGAGAGCTGAACAGCCGGGCACTGGCGGGTTTCGTGGTCGCGGTCGCCGCCCGGTCGGCGCTGGTCTGGGCACAGGGCACGGTCTCCGCGCGGGTCGCGGCCACCGTCAAGGCCACGCTGCGGGCCGATCTGTTCCAGGCGGTGGGCCGGCACGGGCCGGCCTGGGTGGCCGGCCAGCGGGCCGGCCAGCTCGCCACCCTGTCCGGCCGAGGGCTGGACGCGCTGGACGCGTACTTCACCGGGTATCTGCCGCAGCTGGTGCTCAGCGTGACGGTGCCAGTGGCGGTGCTGGCCCGGGTCGTCTTCGCCGACTGGGGCTCGGCGGTGATCATCGCGTGTACGTTGCCGCTCATCCCGATCTTCGGCGCGCTGCTCGGCTGGCAGGCGCAGGCCGCGACCGAGCGGCAGTGGCGCCGGCTCTCCCTGCTGGGCGGGCACTTCCTGGACATGGTCGCCGGGCTGCCCACGTTGCGGGCGTTCGGTCGGGCGCGGGCGCAGACCGAGGTGGTCCGCCGGATGGCCGACGGGCACCGGATCGCCACGATGAAGACGCTGCGGATCGCGTTCCTCTCCGCGCTGGTGCTGGAGCTTGTCGCCACCCTGTCGGTGGCACTGGTGGCCGTGCCGGTGGGCATCCGGCTGCTCGGCGGCGGGCTGGCCCTCCAGACCGCGCTGCTGATCCTGCTGCTCACCCCGGAGGCGTACCTGCCGCTGCGGGCCGCCGGCAGCCGCTTCCACGCCAGCATGGAGGGGCTCACCGCGCTGGACGAGGCGCTCACCGTCTCGGCCGCCCCGGCGGCCCCCCGTGCCAGCGAGGGCGCTGCCACCCCGCACGGGCGAGGCGAGATCCGGTTCGAGGCCGTGACAGTGGCGTACGAGCGGACCACAGCGCTGCGCGACGTGACACTTACCATCCGGCCCGGCGAGCGGATCGCCGTCATCGGGCCCAGCGGCGCCGGCAAGAGCACCCTGCTCGGCCTGCTGCTCGGCTTCGTGACACCGACAAGCGGCCGGATCACCGTGGACGGCGTCGACCTCGCCACCGCCGACCCGGACGCCTGGCGTCGACAGGTCGCCTGGGTGCCGCAGCGGGCGCACCTCTTCGCCGCCACGCTTGCCGACAACATCCGGCTCGGCGCTCCGGACACCCCGCCGGAGGCGCTCTCCGCAGCGGTACGCGACGCCGCGCTCGACGATGTGGTGGCCGGTCTGCCGGACGGGCTGGACACGCTGCTCGGCGAGCGCGGGCACGGCCTCTCCAGCGGCCAGCGGCAACGTGTCGCACTGGCTCGGGCGTTCCTGCGGGACGCCCCGGTGGTGCTGCTCGACGAACCCACAGCACGGCTGGACACGGCCGCCGAGGCTGTGGTGCTGGACGCCACCCGCCGGCTTGTCGCTGGACGTACCGCGCTGCTTGTCGCGCACCGGCCGGCGCTGCTAGCCGACGCCGACCGGATCCTGCGCGTCGAGGACGGCCGGGTCACCGAACTGACGCCCGAACCGATGCCGAAGGTGGCCCGATGAGCACGGCACCGGCGAGCGGCACGATCGACGCCGGCGACGCGCCCTCCGCCGGCCGGGTGGCCGCCGAGCAGGCGGTGCTGAGGCTCGCCCGCCCGTACCTGGGCCGGCTGGTCGGCGCGGGACTGCTCGCCGCAGCCACCGAGTTCGCCGGTCTCGCCCTGATGGCCACGGCCACCTGGCTGCTGATGAGCGCCGCTGGCCAGCCTCCGCTGGACCGGCTCACAGTGGCGATCGTCGCCGTACGTGCGCTGGCGATCAGTCGGGGCGTGTTCCGCTACACCGAACGGCTCGCCGGGCACGACGCGGTGCTCCGCATGATCACCGACGTCCGGGCCCGGGTGTTCGCCACACTCGCCGCCCGCCGCGCCACCGGACACCGCTCCGGGGACGTCCTCAGTCGACTGGTCTCCGACGTCGAGGCGGTCCAGGACCTGCTGCTACGGGTGCTGGTGCCGGCCTCGGCGGCGGCTCTGGTCGGCGTACTGGCGGTGGGCGGAGCGGCGCTCATCTCGCCAGCGACCGCCGCCGTGCTCGCCGTCGGCCTGCTCGTCGCCGGGGTGGCGCTGCCCGCGCTGGCCACAGCGGTCACCCGGCGCAGCGCGGCAGAGGTCGCCCCGCTGCGGGGCGCGCTCGCCACCGACGCCGTCGACCTCACCCACGGTGCCGCCGACCTGGCCGCGTTCGGCGCGACCGACAACGCGCTGCGCGCCGCCGAGGACCGCGCCGGCCGGCTCGCCCGGCTGGAACGCCGGCTGGCCGCCACCGGGTTCGCTGTCGACGCGGTCGGGGTGCTTGTCGCCGGCTCGACAGCCGCCGCCGTGGTGCTCGTCGCGCTGGCCGCCGACGTGCGAGGGGTGCTGGTCGGGGTGCTGGCCGTCGGCTCACTGGCCGCCGTCGAGGTGGCTCTGGCCTTGGTCGCGGCCGCCCGACAGTGGACTCAACTGCGGCCCGGCCTGGCCCGGGTGGCCACCCTGCTCGACGCCGAAGCGCCGACCTCCCGACCCGTCGACGCCGTGACGGCTGACGCGGAAGGTGATGCCGCTCCTGACGTCCCGCACGAGTTGCGCTTCACCGACCTGACCGTGCGGTACCGGGCCGGTGCCGCACCCGCACTGGACCGGCTGAATCTGGACCTGCCGGCCGGCCGGCGGATCGCTGTCGTCGGCCCGAGCGGCGCCGGCAAGAGCACCCTGGCCGCCGTGCTGACCGGCGCGGTCCGCCCCACCACCGGCCGGGTCACCCTGGCCGGGCGGGACCTGTCCACGTACGCCGAGGAGGAGCTGCCCCGCATCGTCGGTGGACTGCTCGCCGAGGCGTACGTCTTCCACGCCACGGTGCGGGAGAACCTGCTGCTCGGCCGGGCCGCCGCGAGCGACGACGAACTGGCCGCCGCGACCGAAGCCGCCGGCCTGCTCGACTGGGTACGCGCCCAGCCGGCCGGCTGGGACACCCTGGTCGGCGAGGAGGGCGGTCAACTCTCCGGCGGCCAGCGGCAGCGCCTCGCGCTGGCCCGGGCCCTGCTGGCCGCGCCCCCGGTGCTGGTGCTCGACGAGCCCACCGAAGGGCTGGACCCGGTCGCCGCGGACGCGGTGCTCGCCTCCGCACTCGCCGCCACCCCCGCCGGGCACTCGGTGCTGCTGATCAGTCACCGGCTCAGCGGGCTGGCCGAGCTGGACGAGATCGTCGTCCTGGACGGTGGCCGGGTGATCCAACGCGGCCGGCACGCCGAGCTGGTCGCCGCGCCGGGCTGGTACCGGGACCAGTGGCTGCTCCAGGCGGCGGCCGAGCGCGGGTACCTGGCACTCGCCCCCTGACCCGTTTCGGGGACGGACCAGGGTTCTCCCTGACGTCGGGGCATCGGCGCCGTGGCAGGGTGGTGCCATGCCACGCGCCGAGGACGTCCTGGTGGAGGAACACCTGCGAGAGTTGGCCTCCCGGCTGCACGGGCCGGCGCGGCTGAAGTCCGACCTGCTGACCGAGGCGCGGCACGATCTGCTGGACGTCGTCGACGCGTACCGCGAGGTCGGGGTGCCGCCCACGGAGGCGCAGCGCCGGGCGGTGGCCGAGTTCGGCTCGGCGACGCAGGTGTTGCCCTCCTGGCAGGCCGAGTTGGCGGTGGCGGCCCTGCGCGGGCTCTCCCTGCGGATGCTTGCCGTGGCCGGCGTGGCGGTGGCGGCCGGTGACCTGACCTGGCACGGGTCGAGCTGGAGTGCCGGCGGGCCTCCGCCGTTCGCCTACCGGCTGCTTGCCGAGTCCGTCGACTGGATCTGGGTGAGCGCGCTGCTGCTCGCGGTGGCGGGTCTGCTGGTGGTGGCGGTGAGCGCCCGGTCGACCCGACCGGGCGTGGCGGTCGCGCAACGTGCGGTGGGCACCGGTCTGACGGGCGTGCTGGTGCTCGGCGTGCTCACCGGTGGGGCGCTCTTCGGCTGGTCCCTCGGCATGTGGGACGCGGCGCTGACCTGGCCGCCGATGATCATCGGTCTGGTGCTGGCCGGCGGGGCGTACTTCTCGCTGAGCCGCGCGGCACGTGGCTGGCTGCGGGCCACCGCCGCCCGCTGATCCGCGGCCCGGTGCGTTCAGGCCGAGGTGGTGGGGGCTGCGCCGGGGTCGAGGAACCTGCCGACCGTCACGCGGAACTCCTGCCACCCGGCCCGCTCACCGGCCAGCGCCCGGCGGCCGGAGTCGGTGAGCTGGTACGTGCGTCGCTCCCGCCCGTTGACAGTGCTCCAGGTGCTCGCCACGTGCCCGGCGCGCTCCAGCCGGCGCAACGCCGGATAGATGGTGCCGGTGGGCAGGTCGAGGCTGCCGTCGCTGCGGGCGCGCAACGACTCGATGATCGCGTAGCCGTGCAGAGCGCCCTGTTCGAGAACGGCGAGGAGAAGGGCGTCGAGGTGACCGTGCAGCGACTGGGCCTTCATGCGTAGCAACGCTACTTGTCGCGCGCCCTGTGCGCCACCGCCGCACACACGCAGGCCCGAGCCGTTCGTCGACCGGCCGACGGGGTGCGGGCTCCAAGCTTCCCGAGCCGCCGACTAGGGTATGTGCCCAGAGTCACTCGTCGGTCCGAGACGCCGGCGGGTCAGCAACCCGAAGCACACGGAGGTCAGCGTGGCCCGCCAGTCGCCCCAACGGCCCGACGCCGACGAGCCCGAGCTCGACGACACCACCGGCCCGGCCGAGCCCGACGAGGCCGACGAGGCCGACGACACCCCCCGCGCCGCGGTCGACCGGGCGCTGTGGGAAGAGCTGCGGATCGACCCGGTGGAGATCGCCCTGCCCGCCGGCACCGGCTTCACGCTGCGGGCGTACCGGCCGGCAGGGTCGCTGACCCCGACCGACGTGACCGAACGCGACCAGGACGACCCGTTCCTCGCCCGCCGTCAGGTCATCGAGGAGGAGGAGGAGGACGACGAGACCGTCGTCATCCTCGACGAGGACCTGGCCGAGGAGTTCGCCGACGACGACGAGACCGAGCCGTCGCGCCGTCGCCGGAGCGGCACCACTGACGCCGACGCGACCGCCGACGAAGTCGACGAGGACGAGGACGACACCGACGAGGCGGACGACGAGGAGGTGCCGGTCTTCCTCAGCCACCGGGGCAAGCTGCTGCTGTTCAAGACCCCCGAGTCGTTGGTCAGCTTCATCCGTTCCGGCGCACCGAATGATCTGTCCCAACTGGACAGCTGGAATGAATTGTCCGAACGGGTCGAGCCGGCCGACATCGTGCCGCTCGACGAGGACACCTACGAACTCGACCTCGTTGTGGAAAACCTGCGCGGCGGGCACGACGCGTGGGATTCGACCCTGCTCATCGAGGCCGGCGAGGTCGCCCGCGACCTGTCGTACGCGTTGCAGCTGCCCGCGGTCCTGGACATGCTCTCCGCCGGCTCCAGCCTCGACAACCTGGACGAGGCCCTGCGGGCGACCGTCAACGGCGGCATCGGCGGTTTCATGGGCCGGCGACGGTTGAAAAAAATCGGGGCACAAACCGCAAGTCTGGGTTGGCGCACGATTGTCGGCAAGATCTCTGCGGTCGTGGACTGGCGCGACTGACCCGTACCGGGGAGCATCAGTTGCTGGCAGTAGGAAGACCTGTCCCGGGAGGAGGACGACGCCTTGGCGCTCGTGCGCGTGTACTGCGGTCTGGCCTCGGCGGATTCGGCTGACCGACCGGCCCCGGCCAGGTCGACGCTGACGTCCGCGGTGGTCGATGACGCAGGCCGTCTGCTGCATGTCAGCGAGATCGGTGACGACGCGGCTGGCTACGCCCAGCTCGTCGCGCTGCTCGTGGAGCGGTCGGGCGGGCCGAGCGGTGCGGCTATCGCCGCCGACAGCGACGACAACACTGTCACCTCGCTGTTGAGCGCGGCGGGTCGTCCCCTGGCGATCGCTGACGACGACCTGGTGGACGACTTCGCCGAGCGGTTCGCCGACGACGACTCGCTTGAGGAGATGCAGTCGCCGCCGGCCGAGCGTCGTGCCGTCGGCCTGGCCCGCGCGTTGCAGGCCGGCGCACTCTCCGCCGTCACACTGCCGGCACCCCGGGACCTCGCCGGCTACAAGCAGGTGCTCGCCGCGCACGCCGCTCTGGCCAGCGGCCGGCACTCCGCCGCCGTGGCGCTGCGTGAGGTGCTGCGGGAGCTCTACCCGGCGGCGCTGCGCGCATACCCGGACCCGGCCGAGCCGGTCTCACTGGCGGTGCTGGACGCCCTGCCCGAGCCGGGCATGCTCGGCGGCACCGTCGCCCGCGGCCGCGAGGTGTCCGTCGCCGCGGACGCCATCGCCGCGCACCTCGCATCGGACGGGGTGGCCGACGCCGAAGAGATCAACGAGGCGGTCACCGCGCTGCGGGTCGCCATCTCGGAGACACCGCGACGCGCCACCGTCAACCGGGCACTCACCTCCGCCGTGGCCGAGACGGTCCGGCAGGCCGTCGCCTCCGTGCGGGCCTGTGACGCCGGCTGCGAGGCGCTGGTGAGCGCCCTCGGCGCACGGGTGCGGACGCCGGCCCCGACGCCGGGCCGCCGTGCCGCAGCCCGTCATGACGACTCTGCCGACGAGCTGATCGGCCTGACCAACACGGGCAACGGCCTGCGTGCCGTCCGACCGACCCCGACCCCCGAGCCGACGCCAGTCGTCGGCCGGCGCAGCCGTCCCGAGCCGGCCCCGGGCAGCGCCCCGTTGGCGTCGCCGCGCCCACTCGGGCCGCCGCCCGTCGCCCCTGCTCCGGTCACGCCGCCTCCTGTCGCACCCGCACCCATGGCCCCGGCTGCGATGGCCGGCCCGCCGGTGTCGGCGCCTCCCGGGCGGGCCGAGCCGCTCCCGAGCCGGATCGACGGCCCAACCAACCGGCCGGTCTCCGCGCCGCCGCCTCCGCCGCCCGGGATCACCCCGATCGCTCCGGCGCAGCGCGGCGCCGTGCCGCCGGCCGAGGCGGGCGAGCCATTCCGGCCGACCCTCACCACCGCCGCGATCAACAACGCGCGGGCCGAGCGGCAGCGGACTGTCATCCCGCCCCGTCCCAAGACCAACGGCGAGCGACCGAGCCACCAGCGGCCCATCGAGCCCAGCCACCAGCGGCCCATCGAGGAGCCGCCAACCGGCGGGTTCAGCGCCACCGACCTCAGCATCCCGGTGCCCGCCCCCCGGCCGGGCCAGGAGCAGCAGGCGCCTCCGGGCTCCCGGGCCAACTGGCCTCTGGTCAACAACCCGGAGGACCCGGCCGACAGCTCGCCGAACAATCCGGCCGCCTACTCGTACGGTGGCGGTCGGGGCATCGAATCCCCGACCGATCCGGGTCGGGCCGACGGTCGGGTCACCCCGCCGTGGCTGGCCGACGACCTGCCGCAGGAGCCGCCCATGTTGCGGCTTGTCGAGCCGCCGCCACTGGCCGACCGGGCGCTGCGGGACGGGCTCAACCCGTCGACCGACCCGCGCCTGGAGACGCCGCCGCTGCGGCTCGTCGACCGGGAGCAGGCCGCCCGCAACGGCCGCCCGTCGCCGCGCGCCGACCGCGCCCCCGAGCACCGTCCGGCGCCCCCTGTCGAGCATCGGCCGCCGCCGGTCGCTGACGAAGGTGACGGTGACCTGCTGATCTTCGCGCAGGCCAAGTCCGCCTGGTTCGTCGGGCACGCCGAGGAGTCCGATCTGGACTGGTCGACAACTGCCGACACGGGCTGGCAGGCCGCCGAGCAGGCCGCCCGGCCGTCGGTCGGCGCCGAGACCAACGCCGGGCTGCCGAAGCGGGTGCCGCAGGCCAACCTCGTCCCGGGTTCCCCGCTGCGCGAGGAGCGTCCACTGCGGATAGTGCGTGACGCCGCGAGCCTCGCGGAGAACACCACCGGCTACTTCCGGGGCTGGCGTCGCGGGCAGGAGATCGGCGGGTTCGCGGTGGGCGGTCGACCGGGTCGCGAGGCCGCCGGCGGCTGGGACTTCAGCCGCGATCACGGTGACCGCGACGACGACCACGAGTACGAGTACCGCTCCGCGGGCTACCAGTCCTGACCGGGTTCACCCCCACCACACGCAAAAGAGATCTTGGAAAGAGGTGGCCCCTGAGGGGGCGACTTCCTTCCAAGATCTCTTTTGCGTTGCGTAGACCCCGGATGGCCGGGGCCGGGCAGCACTAAGCGCCCGGTGGCGGCCAGGGCCACCACCGGGCGCGGGATCGTCCCGGTCAGGCCGGAGCGACGGCGCGCGTACGGCGCATTGTGAGCACGTACTCGACAAGCGAGATCAGTACGTGCTTCGTCGACTCCCGGTTACGGGCGTCGCAGGCCACCACCGGCACGTCGCTCGAGATCGCCAAGGCGTCCCGGACGTCCTGCGGGTCGTGGTACTGCATCCCGTCGAAGCAGTTGATGGCCACCAGGTACGGCAGCCGCCGGTGCTCGAAGAAGTCGATAGCCGCGAAGCAGTCGGCCAGCCGGCGGGTGTCCACCAGCACGACCGCGCCGATCGCGCCCCGGACCAGTTCATCCCACATGAACCAGAATCGGGTCTGACCCGGCGTACCGAACAGGTACAGGATCAGGTCACGGTCGATCGAGATCCGGCCGAAGTCCATGGCCACCGTGGTCGTCGTCTTACCCGGCACCTGCCGGGTGTCGTCGACGCCCACGCCAGCGGAGGTCATGATGGCCTCAGTGGTCAGCGGCGTGATCTCCGAGACCGAGCCGACCAGCGTCGTCTTACCGACGCCGAACCCACCGGCAATAACGATCTTCGCCGACGTCACGCGCCCGCTCGGGTTCGGCGGGCGGTGCGACATGTCAGAGCCTGCGAAGTCCACTCAGCACCCTCTCCAGCAGTTCAGTGCCCACCGCGTCGTCGGAGTCGTCCAGGATGGTCGGCTCGTGGACCGCGACCAGGCCGTCCGTCGCCATGTCGGCGATGAGCACCCGGGCCACACCGAGCGGGAGCTGCATCCGCGCCGCGATCTCAGCGAGCGACTGCACGCGTCCGTCACACAGCGCGGCGATGTACTGGTGTTCGCGGCCCTGACCGCCGTTGCCATGGGCAGCGGCCCGACCACGCACCGTCGTTTCGACGAGCGCCTCCAGCGCGATATCGAGCCGGGGGCGGGTACGACCACGGGTCACGGCGTATGGACGGACCAACGCTCCGGTCGGTTCGTCACGATCGGCCATGTCGCCGCTCACCTCCTTCGCACCCGATACCGGCTCCCACCGGTGGAACTCGTCGTTGTTGTCGTTGCAGTTGCGCCGACCTCAAGTCGGTGGGACGTCAGCCCAGCATGCCCGCAGCCGCACGCGGCTGCGGGGTCAGGGCGTCGCCCACCCGGTCGACCAGTAGCGCCATCTCGTAGCCGACCTGCCCCACGTCGGAGCTGCGGGCGGCCAGCACCGCGAAGGACGAGCCGTCCGAGATGGACATCAGGAACAGGAAGCCATTGTCCATCTCCACGACCGTCTGGAGTACGGCCCCGCCCTCGAAGCAGCGGGCTGCTCCCTGGGTGAGGCTGACCAGACCGGATGCGATCGCGGCGAGCTGGTCGGCCCGGTCCCGCGGCAGATCCCGTGACGACGCGAGAAGCAGGCCGTCCGCCGAGACGGCGACCGCATGCGCGACACCGGGCACCCGGTCGGCGAAGTTGGCAAGCAGCCAACCAAGATCCTGCGTAGTTGTCATCCTTCTTGCTCCTTCTGCCCGCTCCCGGCCGCTGAGCCTGAGCCAGACTGCGAGGATTGCTGCCCTCCCGGAGTCGCCTCCGGGCTGGTCGGGTTGTCCGAGGTGCTACGCCCTCGCTGCACGCCCCGGTGGTAGGCGGAGAGCAGGCCACGGACCGCCTCCGGGGAACGCCGCTGGACCGAGGTGGCGGGCTTCTCCACCGCGCCCGGCACCAACTGTGCCATCGGCTTGCGCTTCGGCAGACCGGTCGTGGTGGTCTCGTTCACCGGGACCGCGCTGGCCGCTGCCGAGGCGGCACGCCAGCCGTCGTCGGCGGCGGTCTGCCAGCCGTTTGTCTGCGGCTGGGGCCGGCGGTTCGGCAGGCTCTCGGCGAGACCGGGGCGTGCGCCCCCGTTCGCTGTCGACCCGTTGTCCCGCGGCGCTCCTCCGGTGCTCGGAGTGTCTGCCATCGGCGTGTTACCTGTCGTCCCGGGTGCTGTCTTGTGGACTGTCCGAGCGTTGGCCTCGACGGTGGCGAACTGCTGGGTCGCGTCGCCGCCGCTCGCCGCCGGCTTGGCCGCGGCTGCCGCCTCCTCGGGACCCGGACGGCGGGTACGGAACCAGGCCGACTCGAGCTCCCGGAAGATCGGCAACTCCATGGTCTCGTCCGCGTACCGCTGCCGGTTCTGGGCTTGCGGCTGCTGAGGTGCCGGACGGTTCTGGGCCGGCGCGGGCGTGACCGGGGCCGCCGATGCCTGCGGCTGCGCGGTGGCGGCCTGCTGCTCGGCGCGCGGCATCCGGGGCAGTTCCGTCGTCATGTCCAGGGCGGCGGCGAGCCGCTCGGGAACCGCCGGGGTCTGCGCATCCCGCTCCGCGCCGGGCACCGGCGGCCACGCCGGAGGCGCGGGCGTGTTGGGCGCGGGGTCAGCAGGCGGAGCGGACCGGGGCGTGAAGCCGCTGAACGACTGGCTGGAGGCGGGAGGTGCCGAGTAGGGCTGTCCTGACGCCGGCGGCGTCGAGTACGGCTGACCGGAGTACGGCTGACCGGAGTACGGCTGACCGGAGGCGGGCGACGCCGAGACCGGCGACGCGGACACCGGGTGGCCACCGTAGGGCTGGCCGGAGGCCGGCGCGGCGGACACCGGCGGGCTGCTGTACGGCGCACCCGAGTAGGGGTGCCCGGAGTACGGCTGGCCGGAGGCCGGCGAGGAAGAAACCGGCGAGGAGGAGTACGGCTGAGCGGAGACCGGCGGCGCGGAGTACGGGCGCGCTTCCGGGCTGCTGGGCAACTGCCGCGGAATCCCCGGCTGCTGGCCGGTGGTCGTGGGCTCGTCACCGGCGCGGCGCTGCGGCAGCGGGTCGATCTGCTGGCCGTTCGCCGACCGGGGCATGAACCCGTCGCCGCCGTTGACGCTGTTCGTCGCGCTGGCACCGGTCAGGTCGGACCAGGCCGGCATCGACCCGTACGCGCCGGCGTTTGCGGGCGTGCCGGCGCCGTTGCGCGAGGCCGGCTCGAACGGTCGGCCGCCCAGGGTGACCTGGTTGCCAGACTCGCCGGGACGGGGGCCGTTGCCAAGCGCGGGCAGGGCGCCGAGACCGGGCGGGGGCCCACCGTACTGCTGGCCGGCAGCCGGCAGGGCCGGCGGCTGCTGCGGCCGGCCGGACAGCGCCCGGGGCACCAGCACGGAGGTCGGCAGGGTCACCTCGGCGACCGTGCCGCGGTCGTTGCCGGGGCGCAGCTCGACGCGGACCCCGTGCCGCGATGCCAGCCGGGCGACCACGACCAGGCCCATCATCCGGGACACGGCGACGTCCACCTGCGGGGGCGTCGCGAGCCGCTCGTTGAGGTCGTTCAACTGCTCGCGGCTGATGCCGATGCCGCGGTCCTCGACGTAGAGCGAGGCGCGGTCGCCGACCCGGCGGGCCTCGACCATCACCTGCGAGTCCGGCGGGGAGAACGCTGTGGCGTTGTCGAACAGTTCGGCCACGAGGTGCACGAGGTCGTTCACCGCGTGGGCGGCGACCTCGATGTCGCGGTCGATGACGCCGAACTCGATACGGGTGTAGTGCTCGACCTCGGACTGGGCGGCGCGCAACACGTCGATGAGCGCGGCGGGCTCGCGCTGCACGCGTGTGGAGTCGGCGCCGGCGAGCACGAGCAGGTTCTCGTCGTTGCGGCGCATCCGGGTGGCCAGGTGGTCGAGCTGGAACAGCTCGGCCAGCCGGTCCGGGTCCTCCTCGCCGCGCTCCAACCGGTCGAGGTGCCCGATGAGGCGGTCGACCAGGATCTGCGAACGGCGGGCCAGGTTGACGAACATCGTCGCGACGGAGGCGCGCAGTGTCGCCTGCTCGGCGGCCGTCCGGACGGCTTCCAGGTGGACGGCGTTGAACGCCTCGGTCACCTGGCCGAACTCGTCCTTGCTGCGGACCGGCAGCGGCTCGGCGATCTGGTTGGCCAACTGCACCGGGGAGAGCTGCCCGACGACCTGCGGGTCTCGGAGTCGGGCGACCGCCTGCGGCAGACCGTACTGGGCGACCGAGAGGGCACCCTGGCGCAGCTCACGCAGGGATCGGGCCATCGAGCGGGCGACGAGGTACGCGAAGAGGATGGCCAGCAGCAGCATGCTGAGCAGCAGGCCGGTCTCCAGGAAGACCTGGCGCTGGACGTCCGACCGCAGTTCGTTGGCCTTCGTGACCACGTCACGGTCGAGTTGCGACTCGACGTTGCGGATCAGCTTGGCGTTGGCCGTCATGGCCGAGTCCCACTGGTCCGGGCCGAACGGCGCACCGCGCATGTCGCCTGTGGTGTTGCCGTCGATCCAGCCGATGTAGTTCTGTGCCTCGCGGCGGTCACCGCCGGCGACGGTCTGGTCGTGGAACTTTGCCTCGTCGGGGCTGGCGACAGCCTTGAAGCTCTGTAGCGCCTGCTGCTGGCCGGTGCCGCTGGCGATGTAGTCGGTGCGCAGGGCCGGGGTCAACCGTTGCCCGCCCTGGACGCCAAGTGCGCGGTGCACGACGACC
Source organism: Micromonospora sp. DT68 (assembly GCF_049847245.1). Taxonomy (NCBI): domain Bacteria; kingdom Bacillati; phylum Actinomycetota; class Actinomycetes; order Micromonosporales; family Micromonosporaceae; genus Micromonospora; species Micromonospora sp. DT68. Next base: position 319,856 of record NZ_JBNCNZ010000001.1, on the reverse strand, counting down.
CGGCGGACGGCGAGGAACTCCTTCTCCCGGGCGACGGCCGCGACGGCCCGCATCCGGTCGCTCAGGTCGTTGTTTCCGGCGAGCTGGGTGGCCGAGTCACGGATGGAGAGAAGGTCGTTGATCAGACCCTCGTACGCCTGGACGGCCTCGGCGAGCTTCAGTTTGCCGTTGAAGACCTGGCTGCGGACGCCCGGCAGGTCTTTCAGGCTCTGGTCGATGCCGTTGAGCAGGCCGTCGAGGCTGCTCGGCAGGTCCTCGAGCTGGCCACGCTGCTGGCGGTAGGGGCCGGTCGTCTGGTCGACCCGGATGTTCACCCGGTTGTACGCCTCTTGGTACTGCGCCTTCGGCTGGGTGCCGGTCGCCTGCAACAGCAGCACGGCGGTGGTCCGCTCGTCCTGGAGTGTGTCGACCAGACTCCCGGAGTAGCTCGACAGGCTGGCCAGGTCGCCGGCTCGGTTGGCGTTGTTGAGCGTCTCCAGGTGGTCGACGAGACCACTGGTGCCGACCACGACCGTGGCGATGGTCGGCACGATCATGATGAGACCGAGCTTGGACCAGATCGGCATGTCCCGGAGCCGGCTGGCCGGCCGGCTTAGCCGCGACAGGAAGGAGCCCGCCGTCTTTGGCCGTTTGCTCACGTCACCGCCCTCGCGATTACAGCTTCAACGCGTTGCCCCGGGCAACGCCCAGCGTCCGACCCGGCGGGTCGGACCCCCGAGATTCCATCACGACGCCCGGCAAGAAGAAAGCCCAGGTTGTCACCTGCGGGAGGTGTGATGAGATGTTGATACGATTTGATCGCAGTCCGTCTGGTCGGAGTAACTGAAGGTAATGGAACATCAGTACCGCGTTATCTTGCTCGCCGGCCCTTCTGGCTCCGGAAAGTCGTACATAGCACGGCAAACCGGCCTTCCGGTGCTGAGTCTGGACGACTTTTACAAGAACGGCGATGACCCTACGTTGCCGCGTCGAAACGGGCAGGTGGATTGGGATTCGCCGCAGTCCTGGGACGCCCGGACGGCCGTCGATACGATTGCGCGACTCGCCCGCGAAGGTCGAGCCGATGTGCCGGTTTATGCGATCGGCGCTGATCGTCGGGTGGCCACTCGGGCATTTGAAGTCGACGGATCGCCACTTTTCGTGGCCGAAGGGATTTTCGCCGCCGAGATCGTCGAGGAGTGCCGTCGGCGAGGGGTGCTCGCCGGCGCGTACGCGCTGCGCCGGCCGCGCGGGGCGACATTCCTCCGCCGGCTCGCCAGGGACCTGGCCGAACAGCGCAAGGCGCCCCGGGTGCTGCTCCGGCGCGGAGTGGCCCTGCTGCGGGCGGAGCCCGCGGTGCTGCGCCGGCAGACCGGGCTGGGCGCGGAGGCGGCCCGCGCCCGTGAGGTGCTGCACCGGGTGGCCGGCCTGCTCGCCAGCCACCCGCACAGCTGAACGGTTCAGGCCAGCAGCTTCGCGTACGCCGGCTTGATCACCTCGTCGATGATCCGGAGTCGTTCGTCGAACGGGATGAAGGCACTCTTCATCGCGTTGATGGTGAACCACTGCATCTCTCGCCAGCCGTAGCCGAACGTCTCCACGAGCAGGAACATCTCCCGCGACATGGAGGTGCCGCTCATGAGCCGATTGTCGGTGTTGACGGTGACCCGGAACCGCAGGTCCCGCAGGAGGCCGATCGGGTGGTCAGCGATCGAGTCCACAGCGCCGGTCTGCACGTTGGACGAGGGGCACAGCTCCAGGGGGATCCGCTTGTCGCGGACGTACGCGGCCAGCCGGCCCAGCACCGGGGCACCGCCGGGGGTGATGTCGTCGACGATCCGGACGCCGTGACCGAGCCGGTCCGCGCCGCACCACTGGATCGCCTGCCAGATGGACGGCAGGCCGAACGCCTCACCAGCGTGGATGGTGAAGTGGAAGTTCTCCCGCTGGAGATACTCGAAGGCGTCCAGGTGGCGGGTGGGCGGGAAGCCTGCCTCGGCGCCGGCGATGTCGAAGCCGACCACCCCGGCGTCGCGGTGCCGCACCGCCAGCTCGGCGATCTCCTGGGAACGGGCGGCGTGCCGCATCGCGGTGAGCAGGGTGCCGACCCGGATGGTCAGGCCCGCCTCGACCGCCAGCGCGGTCCCCTCGGCGAACCCGGCGAGGACCGCCTCGACCACCTCGTCGAGGCTCAGGTCCTGCTCCAGGTGCTGCTCCGGGGCGAAACGCACCTCGGCGTAGACCACCCCGTCGGCGGCCAGGTCCAGCGCGCACTCGCGGGCCACCCGGCGCAGCGCCGGCGCGGTCTGCATGACCGCCACTGTGTGCGCGAACGTCTCCAGGTAGCGCTCCAGCGAGCCGGAGTCGGCGGCCTCGACGAACCAGCGCCCGAGCGCTTCCGGGTCGGTGGTGGGCAGCTCGTGGCCGACCTCCGCCGCCAGCTCGACGATCGTCGCCGGCCGCAGCCCACCGTCGAGGTGGTCGTGCAGCAGTGCCTTCGGAGCCTTGACGATGTCCTCGTACCGGATAGTTGCGACCATGCTCAGACCCTAGTCAGCGACCCTCCTGGGTCGGGACGGGACCGGCCTAGACTCGATTCGTGGATACAGCTCGGCGGCCTGACGTGGACCTCCGCATCCTCGAACGGCTGCGCTGCCCGGTGTGCGGGGATCCCCTGACCGAGGTGATCGCAGGCACCGCCCGGGCGTTACGCTGCCCGCGCCGGCACAGCTTCGACATCGCCCGTCAGGGTTACGTGAACCTGCTCGCCGGTCGCGCCCCGCACGTCGGGGACACCGCCGAGATGGTCGCTTCCCGGGCCGACTTCCAGGCCGCCGGGCACTACGACGTCATTTCCGCCGCACTCGCCGCTGCCGCGACTGAGGCCGTGGTCCGGCTCCGTGCGACGGCCACGCCGCCGCCGGCGCCTACCCCGCCGTCCGCCCTTTGCTCTGCTTCAACCCACGCACCGGTTTCCGGGCAGAACTGTTGCGCGGAGGTAAGCAGAGCAAAGGACACAACGGCAGGGGTACGGGTCGAAGCGTCGGCGGCCGACGTCGGGGCGTACCCCCTGGTGGTGGATGCCGGCGCCGGCACGGGCCGGTATCTCGGCGCGGTGCTGGCGGCGCTGCCGGACGCCGTGGGTCTGGCCCTCGACGTCTCCAAGCCGGCGCTGCGCCGCGCGGCCCGCGCGCACCCCCGGGCGGCCGCCGCGCTCGCCGACACCTGGCAGCGGCTGCCCCTCGCCGACGCCTCGGCGGCCGTGCTGCTCAACGTGTTCGCGCCCCGCAACGGGCCGGAGTTTCACAGGGTGCTCGACCCGGCCGGCACGCTGCTGGTGGTCACCCCCGCCGCCGACCACCTCACCGAACTGGTGGACGCCCTCGACCTGCTGCGGGTGGATCCGGACAAGGCCGACCGGGTGGCCGCCAGCCTGGGCGGGCACTTCACTCCGGTCAGCTCGACGGTGCACCGTGCCGAGCTGACGCTCACCCGCACCGAGGTGGCTACCCTGGTCGGGATGGGGCCGAGCGCCTGGCACACCGACCCGGGCGCGTTGGCCGCCCGACTGGCCGCGCTTCCCGAGCCGGTCCGGGTGACGGTGGCGGTCCACCTCGACGCCCACCGGCCCCGCTGACCTCAGGTGGAGAGGTCCACTTCTTCCCAGCCGGGCGGCTCGTCGTGGTACGGCCCGCGCAGGATCACCGCCCATTCCAACGCCCAGCGCCGCTGCCCGATCGCGTTCGCGTCGACGAGCCCCGGCGCCCGCTGGCCACTCCGCTCGGTCTCCAGGTACGCCCAGTCCAGGCAGTAGTGCAGGTCGAGCAGGGCTGCCGCGTCGGCCGGATGCTGCGGGGCGGCAAGGATCCTCGTCCGCCAGTGGGAGAACGTCTCACCGTCGGCGAGGTGCGGCAGCCGCTCGACAAGCCGCTCGTCCACGGCCAGGGTCGGGTCGAGCTGCTTGCTCAGCCCCAGCACCCAGGCCAACGCGAACAGCGCGTCGTGGTGCAGCACGAACGAGCGGTGGTCGCCCTTGCCGCCCATGACGAACTGCCACTCGGGCGGGGTGACCATCTCCACCAGGTGCGAACCGAGTAGCCAACTCATCGCCGCCTGCGGGGGCATCCCGAAGCAGCGGGCCAGGATCAGGTGCAGCACGGCGATCCGCGCCTCGATCTCCACCGTCGGGCGTAGCTCGATCTCGTCACCCGGCTCCCAGACGAGCGGGAACTGTGCCGGCGGCAACGGCAGGCCGAGCCGGGACAGCTCGTCCAGGCTCGCCTCGCGCACCTCACGTGGGTCGGGGGCAGGTACGGTCACGGCGGATCATCCTGTCTGCTCGCGACGGCTCAGGGCCGGTCGTCCCCCCTTGGCCTGCGACAATAGCGCTCCCAGGTGACCGGCACCATGCCGGCCCGGCCGTCTGGGTCAGCCGATCCGCTCGATGACCAACGGCGTCGCGGCAGGCGTGTCGGGGGCGATCCGCACCGCGCGGGCGGCCTCCGCAAGCGCCGCCGGGATCCGTGTGGCGTCGTCGGCGCGCAACTCGTAGAGGGGGTCGCCGGCCCGCACCGCGTCGCCCGGCCGCCTGTGCAGCACCACCCCGGCCGGCACGCTGACCGGGTCCTCCTTGCGGGCGCGGCCGGCGCCCAGACGCCAGGCCGCAACCCCCATGGCGTACGCGTCGACGGCCGCCACGTACCCGTCCTGCTCGGCGCGGACCACCTCGACCTCCGGCGCGGTCGGCATCGGGGCGTCCGGGTCGCCGCCCTGCGCGCGGATCATCGCCCGCCAGGTGTCCATGGCGCGGCCGTCCCGCAGCGCGGCGGCCGGGTCGGCGTCCGGCAGACCGGCGGCGTCGAGCATCTCCCGGGCCAGGGCCAGCGTCAGCTCCACCACGTCGGCCGGTCCCCCGCCGGCCAGCACCTCGACCGACTCGGTCACCTCGACGGCGTTGCCGATCGCCAGTCCGAGCGGGGTGGACATGTCGGTGAGCAGGGCGACAGTCCGTACGCCGTGCGCGCCGCCCAGCTCGACCATCGTGCGGGCAAGCTCGCGGGCCTGGTCGACGGACTTCATGAACGCGCCCGAGCCGACCTTGACGTCCAGGACCAGCGCACCGGTGCCCTCGGCGATCTTCTTGCTCATGATCGAGCTGGCGATCAGCGGGATCGCCTCCACTGTGCCCGTCACGTCGCGCAGCGCGTACAGCTTGCGGTCGGCGGGGGCGAGCCCGGCACCGGCCGCGCAGATCACCGCGCCCACGTCGCCGAGCTGGGTGATGAACTCGTCGTTGCTCAACGCGGCCCGCCAGCCGGGGATCGACTCCAGCTTGTCCAGCGTGCCGCCGGTGTGCCCGAGGCCCCGGCCGCTGAGCTGCGGCACGGCGGCGCCGCACGCCGCCACCAACGGCGTGAGCGGCAGGGTGATCTTGTCGCCGACGCCGCCGGTGGAGTGCTTGTCGACTGTCGGCCGGCGTACCGCCGACAGGTCGAGCCGCTCACCGCTGGCGATCATCGCGGCGGTCCACCTGGCGATCTCCGGCCCGGTCATGCCGTTGAGCAGGATCGCCATTGCCAGCGCGGACATCTGCTCGTCGGCGACCACCCCCCGGGTGTACGCGTCGACCACCCAGTCGATCTGGGCGTCCGACAGCACACCTCCGTCCCGCTTGGCCCGGATGACGTCAACAGCAGCAAAACTCATGAAGGTCTCCCTAGTCGAATGGCGGATCCCGACCCACGGACCGCGAGCACGAGGGATTGGGCCGACAGTGCCCGGCGGAGGGATCAAGCCTGACCGCCCGGAGCCGGGCGCTGTCGGCCCGATCCCCAGAGCTCAGCCAGCAGACCAGCGCTCCGGGATCTCCAGCGGCGGCTCACCCTCGCCGGCCCAGAAGATCGTGCCGGTGGCGTCCACCACCACGACCCGGGGGGTGCGGGCCGTACCCCAGGCGATGGCCTCCGCCGGGTCGTCCCAGCTGGGCGCCTCCTCCAGCACACCGGTCTCGGCGCCCGCGTCGTCGCCTGCCGACCGCTCCCAGTACGCCGTCCAGACCTGCTGGCCGGCGGACATGTCGGCGTGTACGAAGACGGTGCCGCGTCCACGCCAGGCGGCCAGCCGCTCGGGGACCACCGGCACCGGCGTCTCGCCGGTGACCGCCTCCAGGTCCTCCACCCCGAAGGCGTGCGGAAGCAGCTCGGCCATCCGCAGTGGGCCGCCCTTCGCCTCGACGAGGCATTCCGGGCCGCCGTGTTCCCACAGCAGTTGCCGGCACCGACCGCACGGCATCAACGGCTCGCCAGTGGCGTCGACGCAGGAGAGCGCGACGAGTCGACCGCCACCTGTGGCGTGCAGGCTGGACACGACACCGCACTCGGCGCAGAGCGTCACCCCGTACCCGGCGTTCTCCACGTTGCAGCCGACCACCACGCGGCCGTCGTCGACAAGGGCGGCAGCCCCGACCGGGAACGACGAGTACGGCGCGTAGGCGTGCCGCATCGCCTCCGTGGCGGCGGCACGCAGTCGCGCCCAGTCAATGTCGGTCATGTCACCATTCTGCCGAAGTAGCCCAGGCTGGCAGCCGGCAGGGCCGCAGCCCCGAGGCTCAACCCTTGATGTACGGCTTGCCGTCGGCGGCGGGCGCGCGGACCTTGCCGACCAGCCCGGCGACCGCGAGGATCGTCGCCAGGTAGGGCAGCATGGCCAGGAACTGGCTGGGGATCGCGCTGTTGATCGCGCCGAGATAGGTGGCGAGCTGGTCGGCGAAGCCGAAGAAGAGCGCGGCGAGCAGCGCACCCGTCGGGTTCCACCGGCCGAAGATCAGCGCGGCGAGCGCGATGAAGCCCTTACCGCCGATCATGTTCTTTGTGAACGAGTAGAGGGCAAGCGTGTAGGACGCACCGCCGATGCCCGCGACCACGCCGGCCAGCAGGACGTTGCGGTAGCGCACCCGCAGCACCTTGACGCCGAGGGTGTCGGCGGCGATCGGGTGTTCGCCGACCGACCGGGTGCGCAGCCCCCAACGGGTCCGGAACAACGCGATGTGGATCACCAGGACCAGGAGCAGGCCGAGGTAGAGGAAGATGTTGCCGCGGAACAGCGCCGGCCCGAGCACCGGGATGTCCTTCAGCAACGGGATCTCCCAGTTGCTGAAGCGCGGTGCGCTGTTGTACCTCTCCGCGTCGGTCTGCATCAGCCGCTCGTAGAGGAAGCCGGTCACGCCGACCGCGAACAGGTTCAGCACGATGCCGATGACGACCTGGTCGACCAGGTAGCGGATGGCGAAGACGGCAAGCAGCAGCGAGATGAACGCGCCACCGATCGCGGCGGCCACGAGGCCCACCCACACGCTGCCGGAGATGCTGCCGAACAGCGCGCCGCTGAACGCGCCCATCAGCAGCTGACCTTCGATGGCCACGTTGACGACACCGGAACGCTCGCACAGCACCCCGGCGAGCGCGCCGAAGATCAGCGGGAGCGCCAGGATGAAGGTGCCCCTGATGATGTTGACAAGCGGCATGAAGTTCTGCCCGGCCGGCGCGGCCGAGACCTGCCAGCAGAGGAAGGACAGCACGAAGCCGAGCAGTCCGACGCCGAGCACAGGCAGGAACCAGCGTTTCGGGAGTCTGCCGGCGAGCAGGGCCGCCCCGGCGGCGATCGTGATGATCCCGAACAGGATCGCGCCGATCGTCCCGTTGATCTCCAACGCGGCACCGGCCGCGTCGTCGCTGAGCGTGAAACGGGCCTGCTGGTCGGTGGCGAGCGCGCCGAAGAGCACTGTCGAGAGCAGCCCGAGCGCCAGCAGCACGGCGCCGACCTTGCGGTTGCGGGTCCAGAAGCCCTCGTCGACCGCGGCTACCGCGACGTCGGGGACAGCCATGGTGGACATGCGTTACCAGCCCTTCGCCAGGCTCGTCTGCAACCGGGCGGCCCGCGCCGCTCGGAGCTGGAAGATCGCCTTCACCAGGGCGGGGGCGGCGATGAAGATGACGATCAGCGCCTGAAGCACTGTCACCAGCTCCAGCGAGATGCCGGAGTACGACTGCATCCGGTTGCCGCCGGCCTGGAGCGCACCGAACAGCAGCGCGGCGAGCAGCACCCCCCAGGGCTTCACCCGGCCGAGCAGCGCCACCAGGATGCCGTCGAAGCCGATCTGCGCGACCACCAGCGGGGTCAACGCGCTCGCGGTGGAGCCCAGGACCATGTTCGCGCCGCCCAGGCCGGCAAGGATGCCGGCAAAGACCATGATCAGGATGTACGTCTTGGTGACGCTGATGCCGGCGGTCCGGGCGGCGTCCGGGTTGGCGCCCACCGCACGCAGCTCGAAGCCGAGCGTGGAGCGGTTGAGCAGCCAGGCGACGGCCCAGGTGGCGAGCACGGCGAGCAGGATGCCTGCGTGCACGCGCAGGTTGTCGCCGAACAGTCGGGGCAGCTGGGCGGAGCTTTCCACAGCCCTGCTGATCGCGTCCGAACGGGCCGGGTCCTGCACACCGTTCTGCACGATGATCCAGGCCAGGAAGTACGTGGCCACGTAGTTCAGCATGATCGTGTTGATCACCTCGTGCGCGCCGGCACGGGCCTTGAGGATGCCGGGGATGAAACCCCAGATCGCCCCACCCAGGGCACCGGCAAGCACCGCCACCAGCAGGTGCAGAACGGGCGGCAGCGGCAGCAGGAAGCCGGCCACCGCCGCGAGGATCACACCGATCATGGCCTGGCCCTGGGCGCCGATGTTGAACAGGCCGCCCCGGAAGGCAAGCGCCACCGACAGGCCGGTGAAGACCAGCGGCGCGGTGTAGGTGAGCGTCTCGGAGATCGGCGCGAGCACTGCCGGCCAGCTGCCGTCGCCGTTGACCCAGGCGGAGAACGCCTCCGGGTCGAAGACCGCGCCCTTGAACAGGTTCGCGTACGCCTCGCTGACAAGCGTCCAACTGGAATTGATCGCGTCGGACGGACGGGAGGTGATGTACGAGTAGGTGGAGAGCACGTCCGGATCAGAAATGATCATCAGGATCGCGCCGACCACGATCGCCAGCACCAGCGACAGGAGCGTCACCGTGAAGGTGTTGGCCGCCCACAGGTTGTCCAGGAACAGGCGGCCAAGGGACGGCTTCGGCTCCGGCTCGGACACCTTCGGTGTGTTGGCCGTACTGGCCTGCTCGGTGTTGCCGAGCGCAATCTGCGCCGCCTGCGCCTCGCTCGCCGGTTCCTTGTCCGGTGAGCCCGACTGCGGGTTCACGTCGCTCATGCCTCGTCCTCGCTCGCGGGGCCGTCGGCGCTCGCCGGACCCCTGCCTGCCGTGCCGGGATCGTCGGCGGTGGGTGCCGCGCCGGACTCGGCGGCGGCGTCCGGGCTGATGCCGGCCATCAACAGGCCGATCTCCTCGCGCGGGGTGTCCGGGGCGACGACGCCGATGATCCGGCCGCGGTACATCACGGCGATCCGGTCGGCCAACGCGACCACCTCGTCGAGTTCGCTGGAGACCACCAGGACGGCGGTACCGACGTCCCGCTCGCGGATGATCCGGCTGTGGATGAACTCGATCGAACCGACGTCGACGCCACGGGTCGGCTGGGCGGCGATGAAGAGCTTCAGCGGCCGGGACAACTCCCTGGCCACGATCACCTTCTGCTGGTTGCCGCCGGACAGGGTGCCCACCGACGCTTCGGCCGACGAGGTACGGACGTCGAACTGCTCGATCCGCTCCTTCGCCGAGGACGCGATCGCGTCCGGCCGGAGAGCGAACCCGGAGCCGAACGGTGGCCGGTCGTAGATGTCCAGCACCAGGTTCTCCGCGACGCTGAACTCCTTGACCAGGCCGTCCACGCTGCGGTCCTCGGGGACGTAGCCGACGCCGGCGCGGAGCACCTTCTTCGTCGTCCAGCCGTCGATCCGGTCGCCACTCAGGCTCACAGTGCCGGCGAGTACCGGGCGCAGGCCCATGATCGCTTCGATCAACTCGGTCTGGCCGTTGCCCTGCACGCCCGCCACGCCGAGCACCTCGCCCGCGCGTACGGTCAGGTCGACGCCGTCGACGGCCCGGATCTGCCGGTCGTCGTCAACGACCAGCCCGGCCACCTCAAGCACCGGCTCGCCCGGTGTGGCAGGCGACTTGTCGACGGTGAGGCGCACACTGCGGCCGACCATCAGCGCGGCCAGTTCGTCCCGGCTGGCCTCCGGGGAGGCGGTGCCGACGGTCTTGCCGCGCCGGATCACTGTGATCCGGTCGGCGATCGCCTTGACCTCGCCGAGCTTGTGGGTGATGAAGACGATCGACTTGCCGGCGGCCTTGAGCGCCCGCATGACCGTCAGCAGCTCCTCGGTCTCCTGGGGGGTGAGCACCGCTGTGGGCTCGTCCAGGATGAGCAGGTCGACGTCGCGGGTGAGCGCCTTGACGATCTCGACGCGCTGCTGGATGCCGACCGGCAGGTCCTCGATCACCGCGTCCGGGTCGACCCGCAGGTTGTAGCGCTCGGACACCTCGGTGACCTCGCGCCGGGCCCGCCGCCGATCCAGGAAGCCGCCGATGCCGCCCCTTACCTGCTCGGCGCCGAGCATGACGTTCTCCGCCACCGTGAAGACCGGCACCAGCATGAAGTGCTGGTGCACCATGCCGATCCCGGCGGCGATCGCGTCGGACGGGCCCCGCAGCTTCAACGGCTTGCCGTCGACAAGGATCTCGCCCTCGTCGGGCTGGTAGAGCCCGTAGAGGACGTTCATCAGTGTCGACTTGCCCGCGCCGTTCTCGCCGAGCAGGGCGTGAATCTCTCCAGGCTCCACCGTCAGATCGATGTGGTCGTTGGCGACCAGATCACCGAACCGCTTGGTGATGCCGCGCAGTTCGAGTCTCAGCGCAACCTCCTGGAGTGCGAGCGATGGTGCAGCGTAGCTGCCGGTCGACCGGGTCGGACCGACACGGTCACCGTGGCGCACGATCGGCCGCTCCGGCTCCGCGGGTGGTCACCCGCGGTGCCGGAGCGGCCGGATCGGTAGTACCTGTCCCGCCGCTCCTGCGATGATCTCACCGCAGGGACCGGCCGGTTGTCACTTGGCCGGCTGGGCCTTCGAGCTGACGGTGATCGTCCCGGCGGCGATGTCCGCCTTGATCTTGTCGACCTCGGCCTTCAGCTCGGCCGGAACCTTGCTGTCGAAGTCGTGGTACGGGGCGATCGAGACACCGTCGTTGGCAAGGGTGCCGACGAAGCCCGGCGTGGCCGGCAGCTTGTCGCCACCGGCGGCCTTGAGCACGGCCTCCTTGACGGCGCCCGGGATGTTCTTGACGACCGTCGTGATGATCGCGGAGCAGTCCGGGGTGCTCTCGCAGCCGTCGACGTCCACCCAGATGGTGCTGTACTTGCCACCCGAGGCCTTGGCCGCGCTCGTGGTGCCGAGACCGGCGCCACCGGCGACCGGCATGATGATGTCCGCACCCTGGGCGACAAGCGCGTCGGAGACCTTCTTGCCCTCGTCCTGCTTGTCGAAGGCGTTGGAGAAGGAACCCTTCTGGGTCTCCTTGTTCCAGCCGAGCGCCTGGACGTCCTTCTTCTTCGTGGTGTTGTAGTACGCCACACCGTCGACGAAGCCGTCCATGAAGATCGTCACCGGCGGGATCGGCAGACCACCGTAGGTGCCCACCTTGCCGGACTTGCTCATCCCGGCGGCCAGGTAGCCCGCCTGGAACGCGGCCTGGGCGGTGTCGAACTGCATCGGGTAGACGTTGTCCACGCGCGGGTTGCCGTCGACGATGCCGAAGTGCTGGTTCGGGTTCGCTTCGGCGATCTTCTTGGTGGCGGTCTCCATCAGGCCACCGACGGCCAGGATGAAGTCGCACTTCTGGTTGACGTACTGCGTCAGGTTGGGCTCGTAGTCGGCCTCAGCCTTCGACGCCACGTACTTGATGTCGATGTTGTCGTTGGCGGCCTTGGCCTCCTGCAGACCCTTCCAGGCCGACGTGTTGAACGACTTGTCGTCGATGCCGCCGACGTCGGTCACCATGCAGGCGCTGAACTTCTTGGCGCCACTGCCGGCGTTGTTGTCGTCATCGGGTGCCTCACCACAAGCGGCAGCGCCCAGCACGAGGCCACCCGCCACGAAGGCGGAGGCGATCCGCATCCCACGCACAGAGCGCAAGACGTCTCCTTCCCATTGCCCACCGCGTCATGCGCGATGGGCAGCCCTTGCGCCGGCCTGCGTGTGCCGCCGGCGTCCCACGTTACGGACGGGAGCGTACGCCCGCGCCCACCCACCGGCCGCCAATCGTGCACGACTGTTGAACGTCCGTTACCCCGGCGTAACCCTGGGGTGCGGCAAATCACTTCTCGTGCAGATCGGCGACCACGCGGGTGTCGCGAACGTCCGTTTCTCCGTGCTTCCCCAATGCCTGGCGAACTAACGCCAGAACACCGCTACTGCCGCGTTGACCAGGGTCAACCCGACGATCGCGAGGAAGTGGCCACGGTTCACGCTCTCCCGCTTACGGGAGAAGAAGACCATGACAAAGATCAGCAGTGCGAGCACCAACTTGGTAACAAGCTTTGCGGGGGCCGGCTCGTCGCCGTCGCGCAGCGGCGCGGACAGTCCGATGCCCGTGACAAGTTGGATCACCGACCCCCAGAGCATGGCGGCGTTGATCCGCAGCCGGCCGGTGATGTATTGAGCGATCCCGCCGCCGAGCAGCAGCGCGAAGCCGATCAGATGGACGTAGAGAAGGATCAGTCGAAGAGCTTCCACGCGGCCTATTGTCCCTCAACAACGACGCTTCGTAGTAGCGGCCCCGCCGTGCCGCCGCCATACCGTGACCCCATCCCCCTCGCGATCTTGCGGTTGCTGCCTCGACATGCGCGACAAAAGCCACGAAGAGCCGACCGAAACCGCAAGATCGCGGGGGCTGCGAGCGGGCGCAGTCAGGGCAGGCGCCAGACCTGGAAGGTGGGGCCGTCGGCGGGGAGAGTCACAGTGCCCTCGGTGTCGGGGCGCAGCGGCTCCGCACCGCCGTAGATGTTGTCGCCGGGCTTCAGGCCCGACAGCCGGACCGGGGCACCTGGCGCACGCCGGGCCAGCACCAGCACCGTCGCGGTCGGCGCCTCGCGCAGGAAGACGAGCGTCTCCGCGTCCGCGTGCACCCACCGCAGGCCGCCGTGCCGCAACGCCGGCTCGTCGCGGCGCAGCGTCAACAACGACCGGTACGCGTCGAACGTGCGCCGGTCCCAGCTCTCCGGCCGGTGCCACGGCATCGGGGTACGCGAGCCCTCCCCGTTCGTGCCGGTGAGGCCCAGCTCGTCCCCGGCGAACACCACGGGCGTGCCGGGCATCGTGGCGAGCAGTCCGGCGGCCACCTCCTGCCGGGCGGCGTCGCCGACCACCGTGCGGATCCGGGCCGAGTCGTGCGAGCCGAGCAGCTGCCACGAGTGGGTGTACGACCGCCAGGACACCAGCGACCGGTAGGCGTTCATCGTGGCGAGCACCGCGCCCGCGTCACGCCGCCGTACCCCGCCCGGGGTGCCGAGGAAGTTCGGCACCGGGTCGTCGCCGTGGCGCAGCCAGGACCACACCGGGTCGGTGAAGCCGACGTAGTTCATGGTCCCGTGCCAGCCGTCGGCGTCCAGGTCACCGGTGTGGTCGTGGCCGTGCTCGGCGAGCAGCAGCGCGTCGGGGCGGGTCTGCGCCACGACCTCGCGCAGCAGCCGCGCCACCTCGTGGGTGTACGCGTCCGCGCCCCGCCGACCGGTCATGTTCGCCACGTCGACCCGCCAGCCGTCCAGCCCGTACGGCGGGCGCAGCCAGCGGCGCAGCAGCGAGTCCTCGGCGGTGGCGAAGCGGCGGCGCAGCTCCGTGCTGCCCCAGTTGAGCTTCGGCAGCGACTTGACGCCGTTCCAGGACTCGAAATCCCCGCCGGGCAGGTCGAAGTAGTACAGGTCGCGTTCCGGGGCGTTCACGTCGGAGACGGCGGCGGTGAACCACGCGTGGGCGTCGCCGGTGTGGTTGCTGGTGATGTCGCCGAGCAGCCGCCACCCCCGGGCGTGCACCGCGTCGGCGAGGCGGGCAAGTGCCGCGTCCCCGCCCAGCAGCGGGTCGACGGTGTCGAAGCTCGCCGCGTCGTACCTGTGGTTGGAGCGGGCCGGGAAGACCGGCGTGAGGTAGACGGTGTTGACCCCGAGCCGGTCCAGGTGGTCAAGGTGTTCGGTGACGCCGTCGAGGTCGCCGCCGTAGAGCTGGCGGGGCGTCTCCGGACCCCTGCCGATGACCGGGGTGTCCCAGCCGCAGTCGATGGCCCAGTCCGGCAGGGTGCGGCCGTCGGCGGCGGCGGAGCGGGCGAACCGGTCCGGGAAGATCTGGTAGATCACCGCGTCCCGCGCCCAGGCCGGCGGCGGGGCGTAGCTGACAAGCTTGAAGTCGCCGTTGTCGGGCACGTCGTGGTCGGCCAGGCCTGCGGCGTTCAGCCAGCGGGTGCCGTGGCCGCCGTCGAGCAGGAAACGGTAGTTGCTCACCGGGTTGCGGACCTCGACATCGGCCCGCCACCACACGTCACCGTCCTCGGTGCGGTCGATCTCGGCCTCGGCGAAGCGCGGCTCGCCGTCGCCTGTGGTGCGCACGTGCACCTGGCGGACGCCGGCGCCGGCCGGTACCCGGACGAAGACCGGCACGGTCTGCCCGAGCGCGGGTTCCTGCTCGGGGACGTAGGTGGCGGAGCCGTCGTGGTGCGGCTGGAGGGGCATGGTGCTGCCTTTCGCGTCGTACGGACAGGAAGGGGGGCGGTCACCCGCCGCGGCCGGTTCACCCGACCGCGGCGGCCCGCCCTCCGAACCGCTCCGGTGTACGTCGACACGACGCCCTTGCCGCAGCGTGAGCCGAGGAGGCTCAGCCCTTTACCGCTCCGGAGGTGAGCCCGGAGACGATGTAGCGCTGGAGCAGTTGGAACACCAGCACCGTGGGGATCGCGGTGAGCAGGGTGCCCGCCGCGAACATCCCGAAGTTGTTGTTGCGCTCGCCGGCCACCAGGCCGTACATGCCGACCGCGAGGGTCTTCGACTCGGGTTCGGTGAGGAACACGTTGGCGATGATGAACTCGTTGATCGACCCGATGAACGCGAGCAGGCCGGTCACCGCCAGGATCGGGGCCACCAGTGGCAGCATGATCCGGAAGAAGATCTGCACGTGCGACGCGCCGTCCATGGTCGCCGACTCGTCCAGCTCCTTCGGCAGGGTGTCGAAGAAGCCCTTCATCAGCCAGGTGTTCGCACCCAGCGCGCCACCCATGTAGAGCAGGAACAGGCCCCACGGGGTGTTGAAGCCGATCGACGGGTACAGGTCGGTGAGCGTGGTGAAGATCAGGAAGATCGCCACGATCGCCAGGAACTGCGGGAACATCTGGATCAGCAGCAGCGCGAGCAGGCCGACCCGGCGTCCGGAGAAACGCATCCGGGAGAACGCGTACGCGGCGAGCGACGACAGGAAGATCGACGCGAAGCTGGCCACCCCCGCCAGCAGCAGCGAGTTGAGGAACCAGTGGCCGAAGGCGGTCCGGTCGAACAGGTTGACGAAGTTCTCAAGTGACGCCCCGGTGGGCAGCAGTTCGGTGGAGGAGAGCGTGCCGAGCGGGTTGAACGCCGCCGAGATCACGAACAGGATCGGGAAGAGGCTGAACGCCACAGCCAGCACCCCGACCAGGTGCCGCCAGCCCACCTGGGCGAACCAGCGGCTGCGCGGCTGACGAACCGGCCGACGACCAGCCTGGTCACGGTTCGCCGTGGGAGTGTCCACAATGCTCGTCACGAGTACACCTCCTCCTGCTTGCGGGTCCGCCGGAAGCTGATCGCCGACACCGTCGCCACGATCGCGAAGATGAAGATCGAGACAGTGGCGGCCAGGCCGAACTCGGCACCCTGGGCGCCGAACGCCAGCCGGTAGGTGTACGTGATCAGCAGGTCGGTGGCGCCGTTTGTGGGGTTGTCCGGCGCGAACGGCCCGCCCTCGGTAGTGAACAGGATCGCGTTGACGTTGTTGAAGTTGAACGCGAACGACGCGATGAGCAGCGGCGAGAGCGCCACCAGCAGCAGCGGAAGGGTGACCGCCCGGAACGACTGCCAGGGCGAGGCGCCGTCGACCGATGTCGCCTCGGTCAGCTCCCGCGGGATGGCCTGCAACGCTCCGGTGGCGACAAGGAACATGTACGGGTAGCCGAGCCAGAGCTGCACCAGCACCACAGCGATCCGGGCCGACCAGGTGCCGCCGAACCAGTCCACGTTCAGTCCGAACAGGTTGTTGAGCAGGCCGAAGTCGGTGTTGAACATGTCCCGCCAGATCAGCAGCATCGCGAACGACGGCATCGCGTACGGCAGGATCAGCAGCACCCGGTAGAAGTTGGTGCCCTTCATCCGGGGCGAGTGCAGCGCCAGCGCGATGGCCATGCCGAGCAGGAACGTGAGGCCTGTGGAGCCGATCGCGAAGGCGAAGTTCCAGGCCAGCGTGCCGAAGAACGGCCCGGAGATGTTCGGGTCGGTGAGCACTGAGCTGAAGTTCTTCAGCCCGACGTCGACCTTCCAGCCCTGGGCGAGCCGCTCACCGTCGGCGGCGACGAAGGAGCCGGACTGCTCGTCGGCGGTCCAGGTCCTGCCGGTTTCACTGTCTCTGACGCAGTCGCACGCGTCGTCGTACGCCCGGGCGGCCTTGCCCTCGTAGGCACGGCTGAGGCCGTTGGAGCGGATCGCGCCGTCGTCGGTGGGCACGATGAGCGCGGTGACGGCGTCGCTGCGCCCGCTGGCCTGCCCGATGTTCAGCACTGTGTAGCCGTCCGCGGCGGTGATCTTGCCGCTGAGGCTGCTGACCGTGACGTCGGCGGCGTCGAGCTTGCGCAGTCCGTCCGCGTCTCCGGCGAAGACGTCCTTGGTCTTCGGGTCGCTGAGCAGGAAGACAAGCGCGCCGGTCGCCGGGTCGCCCTTGGTGGCGATGGTGAGGGCGTACTCGGTCGAGCCCGGGACCTGCTTCACCGAGGCGGTCTGGATCGCGACGATCGCGTCGTCCTTGCTGCCGCGATGGCCGTCGCCGAAGTTCGTGAACGCGGTGCTCGCCGTGTAGAGCACCGGGACGACCTGGAAGGCGATAAGGAACAGCGTGCCGGGCACCAGATACTTCGCCGGGATGTGCCGACGGCTCAGGTAGAGGTAGTACAGGCCGGCGGTGGTGACCGCCAGGATGCCCAGCCCGATCCAGTGTTCGGCCTCGATGAGCGGGAACGCCGCCCAGATCGCGATCCCGGCCACCAGGCCGAGCAGGATCACCTTGCCGACGAGGCCGGTCGCGGTGATCGGCGCGTGATGCCGCGCGGTACGGGACAGCCCAGGGCGAACGGGCTCCCGGCCCGGGGTCCTCGTGGACCCCGGGCCGGACAGCGGCGCGCTCATTACTTGATCTGACCCTGGATCGTCTTGCCTGCGGCGGTGATCGTCGTGGCCGGGTCGGCGCCGCCGATGATGGCGGCCTCCGCCTTACCGAACGGGTCCCAGATCGCGGCCATGGCCGGGATCGCCGGGAGCACGTGGCCGTTCTTGCCGGCCTCGGAGAACTTCGCCAGGTCCGGGTCCTCGCCCTTCACCTGGTCGAAGGCGGCGGTCAGCGCCGGCGGGCGCGGCTCGGCCTTGTACAGCGCGACGGCCAGCTCGGGCTTGGTCACGTAGTTGGTGACGAACTCCTGGGCCAGCGCCTTGTTCTTGCCCTTGGCGGCGACGTAGAACGCCTGGACGCCCACGAACGGCTGGGCTTCCTTGCCGTCGGCGAAGCCGGGGACCGGGGAGATGTCGTAGGAGATGTTCGCCTTCTTGGCGTCGGCGACGGCCCACGGGCCGGACACCAGGTAGGCGCACTTCTTGCTGGTGAACGTGGAGATCGCGTTCTCCGGGGTGATGGAACGCTTCAGCGCCCCGTCGCCCTTCTCACCGAGCTTGGCGATCTTCTGGAAGGCCGTGATCGACTCCGGCTTGCCCACGCCCAGGTCCTTCGGGTCGTAGTCGCCGTTGGCCGCCGTGCCGAACAGGTAGCCGCCGCCCGAGGTGTAGAGCGGGTAGATATGGTACGAGTCGCCGTTCTGGCCGGACTGGAGGCACAGGATCTCGCTGGCCTTCTTCTCGGCCTTGAGCTTCTTGCCTGCGGCGACCAGGTCCTCGATGGTCTTCGGCGCCTCGGGGGCCAGCTCGGTGTTGCGGATCAGCGCCACGTTCTCGGTGGCGTAGGGCACGCCGTAGAGCTGGCCGTTGAAGGTGACCGCCTTGACCGCTGTCTCGTTGAAGGCGCTCTTCTGCTCGGCCGGGAGCTGCACCGGGTCGATGGCGCCGTTCTGGACCAGGTTGCCGATCCAGTCGTGCGCGCCGACCACGACGTCCGGTCCGCTGCCCTGCTGGGAGGCGGTGACGAAGTTGGTCTGCAGGTCCTTGCTGACGGCCTGGACCTCGACGGTCACGCCGTTGTCCTTGCCGAACTCCTCGGCGAACGGCTTGAGGGCGGCGGTCCGCTTGTCGTCGGCCCAGATCACCAGCTTGCCGCCGGCGGCCTTGGGGGATTCGTTGGCGGCCGGCTCGTCGCTGTCGCCGCCACACCCGGAGGCGGCGAGCGCCAGGGCGAAGAGGGCGACCACACCCGCGGTACGGATGCGCATCGGTACTCCTGTCGTCATGGCGGGTCCGCCGGGGGAAGGGCGGCTCCGCCAGTGGGAACTCTGGAAGTTCTTGCCAACCGGCACAGCGATGCTGCGCCGCAGCTCTCTCATGTTGCGGGGACGTTAGCAAGAGGTTGCAGATTATGGAAGCTCTTGCAGAGGGCCGCGCAAGAACTTGCCGGTGGGCTAAAGTGCCGCCATGCGCGCTCGACTGTCCGACATCGCCCAGCAGGCTGAAGTCAGCGAGGCCACGGTGTCGCGGGTGCTCAACGACCGCCCCGGCGTGGCTCCGGAGACCCGGCAGGCAGTTCTCACAGCTCTGGACGTGCTCGGCTACGAGCGCCCGGCCCGCCTGCGCAAGCGCAGCGCCGGGCTGGTCGGCCTCGTGGTGCCGGAGCTGGACAACCCTATCTTCCCCGCGTTTGCGCAGGTCATCGAGTCCACCCTGGCGCAGAGCGGGTTCACGCCGGTGCTCTGCACGCAGACCGCCGGCGGCGTCACCGAGGACGAGTACGTGGAGATGCTGCTGGATCGGCAGGTCTCCGGGATCGTCTTCGTCTCCGGCCTGCACGCCGACACCGCCGCCAACCATGACCGCTACCGGGCGCTGCTCGCCCGGCCGCTGCCCGTCGTCATGATCAATGGGTACGTCCCCGGCATCGGCGCACCGTTCGTCTCCTGCGACGACCGGGAGGCCGCCGAACTGGCCGTGGCCCACCTCGTGGTGCTCGGGCACCGGCGGATCGGCCTGATCACCGGTCCGGACCGGTTCGTGCCGGTGCAGCGCAAGGTGGCCGGCTGGCGAGCGGCGATGACCCGGTTGGCCGGCGTCGCCGAGGCCGACCTGGGATCCTTTGCCGAGTTGTCACTGTTCGGTGTGGAGGGTGGCGAGGCGGCTGCCGGTCGTCTGCTGGATCGGGGCGTCACAGGCGTGGTCTGCGGTTCCGACCTGATGGCGCTCGGCGCGGTCCGGGCGGCGCGGCAGCGCGGCATGACCGTTCCCGGCGACCTCTCGGTGGTCGGCTACGACGACTCGCCGCTGATGGCCTTCACCGACCCGCCATTGACCACGATGCGCCAGCCGGTCGCCGCGATGGCGGTGGCAGCGGTCCGCGCCCTGGTGGACGAGATCAACGGGCATGGTGCCCCGAACTCGGAATACCTGTTCCGCCCGGAGCTCGTGGTGCGCGGCTCGACAGCTGTCGCGCCGGCTGCCGCGCAACTCTCTTACGCAAGATCTGCTTGACTCTTGCAGCAGCGGAGCGGCATATTGCTCGAATGATCAGGACTGCCCCCCTGCCCCACACCGACGACGACTGGTGGCGCTCCGCTGTCGTCTACCAGGTCTACGTGCGCAGCTTCGCCGACAGCGACGGCGACGGCGTCGGTGACCTCCAGGGCATCCGGCAGCGCCTGCCATACCTGCGCGACCTGGGCGTCGACGCGCTCTGGTTGACCCCCTTCTACACCTCCCCCATGGTCGACGGCGGGTACGACGTCGCCGACTACCGGGACGTCGACCCGATGTTCGGCACTCTCGCCGACTTCGACGCGATGATCACCGACGCGCACGCCCTCGACCTGCGCATCATCGTCGACCTGGTGCCCAACCACACCTCCAGCGCGCACCAGTGGTTCACCGCCGCCCTCGCCGCCGGCCCCGGCTCGCCCGAGCGGGCCCGCTACCTCTTCGCCGACGGTCAGGGCACGCACGGCGAGTTGCCGCCAAACGACTGGGAGAGCATCTTCGGCGGCCCCGCCTGGACCCGGGTCGCGGACGGCCAGTGGTACCTGCACCTGTTCGACCCGACCCAGCCGGACCTGAACTGGCGGCACCCGGAGGTCCGTGCCGAGTTCCTCGACGTGCTGCGGTTCTGGCTGGACCGGGGCGTGGACGGCTTCCGGATCGACGTGGCACACGGAATGATCAAGGCCGAAGGGCTGCCGGACGTCGGCTTCAGCACGATGACGACCGGCCAGCGCCAGGTCGAACTGCTCGGCAAGGGCCGACTGCCGTACTTCGACCAGGACGAGGTGCACGAGATCTACCGCACGTGGCGGCCCGTCCTGGACAGCTACCCGGGCGGTCGGATGGCGGTCGCCGAAGCGTGGGCCGAGACCCCCGAGCGGCTGGCCCGCTACATCGGCCCGGACGAGCTGCACCAGGCGTTCAGCTTCGACTTCCTCGACGCCACCTGGTCGGCCGACTCGTTCCGCAAGGTGATCGACACCGCGCTTGCCGAATCGCAGGTGGTCGGCGCGCCCACCACCTGGGTGCTGTCCAACCACGACAAGCAGCGGCACGTCACCCGCTACGGCGACGGCGCCGAAGGGCTGCGTCGGGCACGGGCCGCCAGCCTGCTGATGCTCGCCCTGCCCGGCTCCGCCTACCTCTACCAGGGCGAAGAGCTGGGCCTGCCCGAGGTCCTCGACCTCCCCGACGAGCTACGGCAGGATCCTGCGTTCCTACGTACCGGCGAGAGCCGCGACGGCTGCCGGGTGCCGATCCCGTGGAGCGGCGACCTGCCGCCGTACGGCTTCGGACCGGCCGGCAGCGAGGTGAGCTGGCTGCCCGCCCCGGCGACCTGGCGTGCCCTGTCGGTCACCGCGCAGACCGGCGTACCCGGCTCGACGCTGGAGCTGTACCGGGCCGCCCTGCGGATCCGCCGCGAGCACCCAGCGTTGGCCGTGGACGCCGGCGGGGTCGCCTGGCTGGAGGGCGAGCCGGGCGTGCTGGCCTTCTCCCGCACGGCCGGCTCGACAGTGCTGACCTGCGTGGTGAACCTCAGCGGCGCGCCGGTCCTGATCGACGGGTACGGCGAGCCGATCCTCGCCAGCGAGCCGCTCACCGGGCAGGGCTCCGGCCAACTGCTGCCCGTCGACGCAACCGCCTGGTTGGAACGGCGCTGAGCGGGTAACCGATCTGGACCTGGTCGTCCGCCGTGCCCCGCGCCGGCGGGCGACTGGGGTACCGGCCCCTTGTGGTGGGGGGTGAGGTGCACCGGCGCCACGCGGATTTCGTCCGCGTGGCGCCGGTGTCCGTCGTGACGGAGGTGACCTCATGGTGGTACGGATCGCGCAGTACACGGTCGACGTCGAGGACCTGGACGTGATGGTCGCGTTCTGGTCGGCAGCGCTCGGCTACGAGGTATTACAGGGCGACGACGGCAGCGCCAAACTCTGGCCGTCGGGGCAGCCGCCCGGTGCCGCGCCCACCGTCTGGTTGCAGGGCTCGGGCACTGCCAAACGGGGCAAGAACCGGCTGCACCTCGACCTTGTCGCCGACTCCGACCCGCAGACCGAGGTACGGCGGTTGGTGGGCCTCGGGGCACGACCCGTGGACGTCGGGCAGACCGGGGCCGAAGGGTTCACGGTGCTTGCCGACCCGGAGGGTAACGAGTTCTGCGTACTGCACTCCGAACCGGCCCGCTGAGGCTTTGCTGTCTGTCACTTGGCGGTGAGCAACGCCGCGATCCGGGTGAAGCCGGCGCGGACCTCGGCCTCGTCCGGCGGTTCGGCGGGCTCTCCGTGGCCCGCCTCGTCGACCTCGGCGTCCAACTCCTCGTCGATCACGTCCTCGAAGTCGCCGTACAGATCGGCCCCCTCGGCCTGCCGGGCCTCGTCCTCGGCGGCGACCTGGGCGGCGGCGATCTCGCTGCGGATCTCGTCGGGCGACAGCGCCGGCAGCAGCGGCTCCACCACTGCCATCAGCTGCTCGTCGGCCACCACCGCCTCGGCAAGCGCCAGCGCGTGCGGCCGCTCGTACGGCCCGCAGACCACCGGCTCCCACTCGTCGAGGTCACCGAGCGGACCGAAGGTGATGATCCACGGCAGGCCGAGCATCGGCGAGTCGGACGGCAGGTCAAGTGTCATGAGTGCGCCCACCGGCTCATCATTGCCGCTCCCGCCGGGAAGGTGGGCGTCATTCGCCTTAACGTACGTCGGACGTGGGCCGACGTGGGCGGGGTGGCCGACCTGGACCGACGTGGTTCGCCGGCGGCACTGATGGCCACGCCGACGCGCCCTCAGTGGGGACGGTCGGCCATTCGAGCGTGATGACTCTGAGGTATCAATATGCCTGAGAGTCATCAGGCGTTTCAGGGTGCCAGCGACGCCGCGGGCCACGACGATCACAGTCATCACCCGTCACGCCGCCGGCCACTTCGGGACCTGCTCGATGCGTCGGCGCAGTTGCGGCGAGGTGGAGCGAAGGCACGTCCCGTCCCGCTCAGTCGTGGCGGATGGCGTCGAGGGCGGCGCGGACCAGGGCGAGGGCACGGTCCGGCGGGACGCCGAGCCGCCGCGCCTCGGCCGCGTACCCGGCGGCGGCCTGGTGCAGCCGGTCCAGGGCGTCGTCCCGGCCGGGGGCGACGAACGTGCCGTTGCGCCCCCGGGTTTCCAACAGCCCCGCCGCTTCCAACTCCCGGTATGCCCGGGCCACAGTGTTCGCGGCCAGCCGTAGGTCGGCGGCGAGCTGCCGGACGGTCGGCAGTCGGCTGCCCACCGGCAGCCTGCCGTCGCCGATCAGCTCGGCGAGCTGCCCGCGCACCTGCTCGTACGGTGGCACCGGGGAGTCCTGGTCGACCGAGATCAGCACCTGCGCACCTTCCACGTCGTTCAGCCCGCACCACCCGGCGTACCCGGATCGGTGTCCTCTTCGAGACTCGTCGTCCGCGGCCCCTCCGCCAGGTCCATCACCCGCCCTCTCGGGCTTGTGGCGAGGAGCGCCGCTCCGAACAGCACCAGCTGGTTGAGCAGGTAAAGGTAGAGCAGCAGCCCGACCGCGCCGGCCACCACCGTGTACGCCGGGTTTCGCTCGGTGCGCACCACGTAGTACCGCCCGACCGTGTTGAGCAGCGTGATGCCGATCGCGACGACCAGCACCACCGGGCGGAGTCGGGACCGGCTCATCCGCAGCCGGGGCACCGCGACAAGCAGCGCGGCGGCGAGCACCGCGTTGACCAGAACGCTGAGCACCGCACTGATCGTGGTCAGGCCGACCGAGCCGGTGCTGCGCAGCAGGAAACGCAGCAGCGACTCCAACGCGTCCACCGCCGCCACCGACACACCGAGCAGCACGAACACGCCGATCATCACGCCGAGGTCGACGAGCCGCCGCACCACGAGGTTGCCCGGCTGCTGGTTGAGCGCGTACATCAGCCGCTGGGAGGAACGGATCGCCTCGACCCACCCGATCCCTGTGAACACCAGGATGACCAGGCCGACCACACCGACCGTGCCGCTGGAGTTGGCGATCTGCTGCGCGTCCAGGAACGGCAGGTTCTCCTTCAGGAACCCGGCCGCCGCCTCGCTGACCTCGTCGTTGTCCTCAAGGATCGCGCCGAAGATGGAGTACGCGACAAGCGCGAGGGCGAAGACCGCGAAGAACCCGTAGTAGGCGATCGCCGCGGCCAGTCGCCCGGCCAGCACCTCGGCGTAGAGCGTTCCGGCACGCCACACGTGATCGAACAGCCCTGACCGGCTGCGCGCGGCGGTCACCCAGCGGTCGATGCCCGCCTCGATGGCTCCGAACACGTTCACGCGGGTCATCCTCGCCGATCTCCCAACGCCGCCGCGGCAACCGGCTCCGAATGCTCGCCGGCCGGCGCGTCGCCGACGGTCAGTTGCCGAGGCGGAAGTCCCGGCGGGGCTGCCACCGGGCCTGCCCGCTGTGCGAAAAGAGGGTGAACGCGTCGACCTGGAACATCGCGGAGAAGTCGGCCAGATCCTCGTACACCTTGTCCAGTGCCTCCGGCGACACGTCCTGCGCCACAGTGACGTGCGGATGGTAGGGGAAGCGCAGCTCGCGGTGCACGTTCGGCGCGGCGGCGATGGCGGCGGCAAGCAACTCGCACTCGCTGATCCCTGCGGCGACCGCCACGAACACCACCTGGGTCACCGGGCGGAACGTTCCGGTGCCCCGCAGGTGCAGCGCGAACGGCGGATGCGTGGCGGCAACCTCGCCGAGGTGCCGTTCGACAGCCGGCAGGCTGGCGGTCGGGATCTCGGTCGGACCGAGCAGCGTCACGTGCGCCGGCACCGCGAGGGCGTCACCGGCCTCGACACGCCGCCGGGTGAGCTGACTCCCCCAGGGCTCGGGGATGTCCACCGCGATGCCGATCTGGATGGTGTCGCCGGACGGCATCACCCCGCCACTGCGATCCACGCTCCGCGCCGCCTCTTGCGCCACCGACCCGCCCACCTGTCCCGCGGCGCTATTCGCCGCGCACCGGCGGGAAGAACCCGACCCGCTCGTACGCGGACCGCAGCGTCGCCCCGGCCACCGACCGGGCCTTGTCCGCGCCGGCGGCGAGCAGCTTGTCCAGCTGTGCCGGGTCGTCGAGGTAGGTGCGGGTGCGCTCCTGGATCGGGCGGACGAAGTCGGCCACCACCTCGGCCAGGTCCTTCTTCAGATCGCCGTAACCACGACCGGCGTACGCGGCGACCAACTCGTCGATGCTGCGCCCGCTGAGCGCTGAGTGGATGGTCAGCAGGTTGGACACGCCGGGCTTGGTCTCGGCGTCGAAGACGATCTCCCGGCCGGTGTCGGTCACCGCGGAGCGGATCTTCTTGGCCGACCGGGCCGGGTCCTCCAGGAGGTCGATGATGCCGGCCGGCGAGGACGACGACTTGGACATCTTCGCTGTCGGGTCCTGCAAGTCGGTGATCTTCGCAGTGTCCTTGACGATGTGCGGCGCGGGGACGGTGAACGTCGCGCCGAACAGAGAGTTGAACCGCTGGGCCAGGTCCCGGGACAGCTCCAGGTGCTGCCGCTGGTCCTCGCCGACCGGCACCGCGTTGGCCTGGTAGAGCAGGATGTCGGCGGCCTGCAGGACCGGGTAGGTGAACAGGCCGACGCTTGCCCGCTCGTTGCCCTGCTTCTGCGACTTGTCCTTGAACTGGGTCATCCGGCTGGCCTCGCCGAAGCCGGTGATGCAGCCCAGCACCCAGGCCAGCTGCGGGTGCTCGGGCACCTGCGACTGCACGAACAGGGTGCTGCGGTCCGGGTCGAGACCGACCGCGAAGAGCTGGGCGGCCGCCACCCTGGTCCGCTGGCGCAGCACCGCCGGATCGTGGCCCGCGGTGATGGCGTGCAGGTCCACGACGCAGTAGAACGCGTCGTGCGTCTCCTGCAACGCCACCCAGTGCCGCACGGCCCCCAGGTAGTTGCCGAGGTGGAACGAGTCGGCCGTCGGCTGGATGCCGGAGAAGACGCGCGGGCGGGCGGAGACGTCGGGCATGGCGACAATTCTGTCAGCAAGCGACCGGGTGCGTCATGACGGGCCGGCGGGTCGGCCACGGCCCGCCGATGCCGGGGCGCTGACCTCGCCCGGCTCCCCCGCCCCGAAACGTCGTGTCGCCGCGGCTGCGGGCCCGCCCTGCCGCGCGGCGTAGCTCTCCCGAGGCGGCGCCGTCCCACCGTCGCGGGCCGGCCCTTCATCGACACCACCGACCGCCCGCGGGGCGGCGGCCTCGCGCCGCTGGTCCGGCATGCGCACGGCCGAGACCGCGAGCCGGGCGACCCGACGCCCGTCCAGTGCCAGCACGCGCAGCAGCCAACCGCCGGGTGGGTCCCCCGGATCGAGCCCGCCGTCATCGGCCGGCCCGGCGGGCACCGTCGCCTCGTCGCCGGTCAGCGGCAGCCGGCCCAGCGCTGCCATCACGTACCCGCCGACCGTCTCGTACGGCCCGGCGGGCAGCACCACACCTGTCCGCTCGGCGAAGTCGGCGAGGTTGAGCCGACCGTCCACCACCGCCGGAAGGCCGCCGTGCACCGGGTCGGGCGCGGTGTCGTACTCGTCGTGGATCTCCCCGACGAGTTCCTCGATCAGGTCCTCCAGCGTGACGATCCCGGCGGTGCCGCCGTACTCGTCGATCACCACCGCCAGGTGGTGACGCTCCCGGCGCATCTCGGTGAGCGCGGCCAGCACCCGTTTGCTCCCGGGCAGCCGCTTGACCTCGCGGGTCAGCTCGCCGACGGTGGCGCAGGGGTCGGTGTCCGGACGCAGCAGCACGTCGCGCAGGTGCACGAAACCGACCACGTCGTCGTGGGTGCCGTCGGTGACCGGGTAGCGGGTGTGCGTCTCGGCGCGGACCAGCCGGGCCGCCTCGGCGATGGTCAGCCGGGCCGGCAGGAAGACCACCTCGGTGCGGGGCATCATCACCTCGCGGACCAGGCTGGCGCCGGCCGCCAGGACCTCGTCGATGATCCGCCGCTCGTCCGGGTCGAGCACCGTGTTCGCCGCGACCAGGTCGCGCAGGTCGGCCTCGGAGATGCGCTCCCGGCCGGCCGCCGGGCCGGCTCCGAGCAGGTCGGTGACGAGACGGCTGGCGCCGTCGGCGGCGCGGACCAGTACCCGGGCAACAGCCCGGGCGAGCGGGCCGGGATCGCGGCGGGGTCGCCCCCGCGCGCGTCGCCGGAGCCCGGCACGGGCCACATCCCGCATGACAGAGATGGTAGACACCGTTGGCCCGTCGCACGTGGGATCACGGAGAGCCGCCATGTTCGGCTCTGTTTAGACGTGAGAGATTATGATGGAATGGGTTGGCGGCGCGACCGGTCGAGGTGCCCCGCACAGCCGTAGGGTGATCATCAAGGACCGCGTCCCGGCGGGCCAGGCAGGAGGCAACGACGTGAAACTGCTCGTCACCGGGGGCGCCGGCTTCATCGGCAGCGTCGTCACCCGAATGCTGCTCGACGCCGGGCACCAGGTCGTCGTCCTGGACGACCTGCGCACCGGCCACCGCGAGGCACTCGCTCCGGACGCCACCCACGTCGAGACGTCCATTCACGACGCCGCCCAGGTCGTCACTCCCGACGCCGGGTTCGACGGGGTGCTGCACTTCGCCGCCCTGATCGCCGCCGGCGAGTCGATGGTCAAGCCGGAGCTGTACTGGCAGAACAACACAGTCGGCACGCTCGCCCTGATCGACGCGGTCCGGGCCGCCGGGGTGCCCCGGATGGTCTTCTCCTCCACCGCCGCCGTGTACGGCAACCCCACCGAACTCCCCATCACGGAGACCGCCGTCAAGGCGCCCACGAACACGTACGGCGCCACGAAGCTCGCCGTCGACATGGCACTCACCTCCGAGGCCATCGCGCACGGGCTGGCCGCCGTCTCGCTGCGCTATTTCAACGTCGCGGGCGCGCACCTCGTCGGCGATGTCGCGCTGGGCGAGCGGCACGACCCGGAGACGCACCTGATCCCCATCGCGTTGGAAGTCGCCGCCGGCCGGCGGGAGAAGCTCCAACTCTTCGGCGACGACTACCCCACCGTGGACGGCACCTGCGTCCGCGACTACATCCACGTCGCCGACCTGGCCCGCGCCCACCTGCTGGCGCTTGACGCCGCCACCGGTGGTCAGCACCGTGTCTACAACCTGGGCAACGGCAACGGCTTCACCAACCGGCAGGTCGTCGACGTGGTCCGCGAGGTCACCGGCCATCCGGTACCGGTCGAGGTCGCGCCGCGCCGCGAGGGCGACCCCGCCGAGCTTGTCGCCTCCTCCGCGCTGGCCCGCGACGAGTTGGGTTGGGAGCCGCAGAAGCCGACCCTGCACGACATGGTCGGTGACGCCTGGGCGTTCTACCGCACGCACGTCCTGGAGCAGCGCCCGTGACCGGTGACGTGGCCGAGCGGGCCGCCGCAGGCTTCACCGAGCTGTACGGCGTCGAGCCGACCGGCCGTTGGGCAGCACCGGGTCGGGTCAACCTGATCGGCGAGCACACCGACTACAACGACGGGTTCGTGCTTCCCTTCGCGCTGCCGCTGCGTACCGTCGTCGCCGCCGACCGGCAGGACGACGAAAGCTGGACGGTCTGGTCCGAGCTCTCCGGCGAGACCATCACCTTCGGCGCGGACGACGTGGCCGAGCCGGGCCGGGTGACAGGCTGGGGCGCGTACGTCGCGGGGGTCGTGTGGGCCTTGCGCGACGCCGGCCACCCGGTGCCCGGCGCCCGGCTGGCGATCGCCTCCGACGTGCCGCTGGGCTCGGGGCTCTCCTCGTCGGCGGCGCTGGAGGCGGCGGTGCTCGCCGCGCTGCTCGACCTCGGCGGGTTGGAGTTGCCCGCCGAACGGCAGCCACGGCTGGCGCAGCGGGCGGAGAACGTCTACGTCGGTGCGCCGACAGGCATCATGGACCAGTCCGCGGTGATCCGGTGCCGGGCCGGGCACGCGCTCTTTCTCGACTGCCGCGACGAGTCCGTCGAGCACATCCCGTTCGACCTCGACGCCGCCGGGCTGGCGGTGCTCGTCATCGACAGCCGGGCGCCGCACCGGCACGCCGACGGCGAGTACGCCGACCGCCGCCGGTCCTGCGAGACGGCGGCCAGGGCGCTCGGTGTTCCCGCGCTGCGCGACGTGACCGTCGACCAGCTCGACGCCGCGCTGGCCCGCCTCGACGACGAGGTGACCCGGCGGCGGGTCCGGCACGTGGTCACCGAGGACCAGCGTGTGCTCGACACTGTCGCGCTGCTCCGCGCGGGCCGGGTACGGGACATCGGCCCGCTGCTCACCGCCTCGCACGTCTCGATGCGCGACGACTTCGAGATCACCGTTCCGGAGATCGACACGGCAGTCGAGGCTGCGCTGGCGGCCGGCGCGCTCGGCGCCCGGATGACCGGCGGCGGCTTCGGTGGCTGCGTCCTCGCCCTGGTCGACGCCGGCCGCGCCGAAGCGGTGGCGACCGCCGTCAGGACGGCCTACGCCGAGCGCGGCTTCACCACCCCCGACACCCTGACGGTCCTCCCCGCCCCCGGCGCAACCCGCCTCGACTAACCCCCGACCTGCCGCACCCCTGCACCCCTGCACCCCCGCGATCTTGCAGTTTCTGCCGCGACAATTCCCCTACAAGAGGGCAAAACGGCGACCGAAACTGCAAGATCGCGGGGGCGGGAGGCGGGGAGCGGGAGGTGGGGGCGGGTGTTAGGCCGCTTCGACGATCATTGCCGCGCCTACTGTGCGGTTGGTTGCCTCGTCGATGATGACGAAGCCTCCGGTGGTGCGGTTGCGGCGGTACTCGTCGGCCAGCAGCGGCACCGTGGTGCGCAGTCGTACCCGGCCGATCTCGTTGAGACGCAGCTCGTCGGCCGACTCGTCACGGTGCAGCGAGTTGATGTCCAGCCGGTAGTGCAGCCCGCGCACGATCGCCCGCGCCGAGCGCGTGGTGTGCTTGATCGCGTACCGGCCGCCGACCCGCAACGGACGGGTCTCGTCCATCCAGCAGACCATCGCCTCGATGTCCTGGGCGACCGCTGGCGCGTTGTTCGGCCGGCAGATCATGTCGCCCCGGGAGATGTCGATCTCGTCGGCCAGTCGTACCGTCACCGACATCGGCGGGAACGCCTCCGCGACGGGCCCGTCGGCGGTCTCCACGGCGGCGATCCGGCTGGTGAAGCCGGACGGCAGCACCATCACCTCGTCACCGGGCTTGAGCACACCCGAGGCGACCTGGCCGGCGTAGCCGCGGTAGTCGGTGACAGTGGTGGACTGCGGCCGGATCACGTACTGCACGGGGAACCGCACGTCGACCAGGTTGCGGTCGCTGGCGATGTGCACCCGTTCCAGGTGGTGCAGCAGCGACGGGCCCTCGTACCACTGCATGTTCTCCGACCGGGACACGATGTTGTCGCCGCGCAGCGCGGAGACCGGCACCACCGTCAGGTCCGGCACGTCGAGCTTCGCGGCGAACGCCGTGAACTCGTCGGCGATCCGCTCGAAGACCTCCTGCGACCAGTCCACCAGGTCCATCTTGTTGACACACAGCACCAGGTGCGGCACCCGCAGCAGCGAGCAGAGGAACGCGTGCCGGCGGGACTGCTCGACAAGGCCCTTACGCGCGTCCACCAGGATCAACGCCAGGTCGGCCGTCGACGCCCCGGTGACCATGTTGCGGGTGTACTGGATGTGCCCCGGGGTGTCGGCGATGATGAACTTGCGCCGTGGCGTGGCGAAGTACCGGTACGCCACGTCGATCGTGATGCCCTGTTCCCGCTCGGCCCGCAGACCGTCGGTGAGCAACGCCAGGTTGGTGTACTCGTCGCCACGGGCCGCGCTCACCGCCTCCACGGCGGCGAGCTGGTCGGTGAAGAGCGACTTGGTGTCGTAGAGCAGCCGCCCGATGAGTGTCGACTTGCCGTCGTCCACGCTGCCTGCGGTGGCGAACCGCAGCAGGTCCATCGGCCGCGCCTCCGATGTGGCCTCGGCGGCGGCCGGGGCCACGATCTCGGTGGTCATCAGAAGTACCCCTCCCGCTTGCGGTCCTCCATGGCGGCCTCGCTGACCCGGTCGTCACCACGGGTCGCGCCACGCTCGGTGATCCGGGTGGCGGCCACCTCCTCGATGACCTTCTCCACGGTGTCCGCGTCCGACCGGACGGCGGCGGTGCAGGAGGCATCACCGACGGTGCGGTAGCGCACCTGCGCCTTGAACCGCTCCTCGCCCGCGCGAGGGCGGAAGAACTCGTTGACCGCGTAGACCATGCCGTCGCGCTCGATCACCTCACGCTCGTGCGCGTAGTAGATCGACGGCAGGGGAATCCGTTCCCGGGCGATGTAGTGCCAGACGTCCAGCTCGGTCCAGTTGGACAGCGGGAAGACCCGGATCGACTCACCCGGGTGGTGCCGGCCGTTGTAGAGCGACCACAGCTCCGGCCGCTGGTTCTTCGGGTCCCACTGGCCGAACTCGTCGCGGAAGCTGAACACCCGCTCCTTGGCCCGCGCCTTCTCCTCGTCCCGGCGGGCGCCACCGAACAGCGCGTCGAAGCGGTGCTTCTCCACCGCCTCCAGCAGCACCGGCGTCTGGATCCGGTTGCGCATCCCGTCGCCGGACTCCCGGACCAGCCCACTGGCCAGAGCCTCCGGCACGCTCGCCACAACGAGCTGCAACCCCAGCTCGGCGACCCGCTGGTCGCGGTATTCGAGCACCTCGGGGAAGTTGTGCCCGGTGTCGACGTGCATCACGGGAAAGGGGATGTTGGCCGGGGCGAACGCCTTCTGCGCCAGCCGCAGCATGACGATCGAG
The DNA here is from genome assembly GCF_049847245.1 of Micromonospora sp. DT68. Taxonomy (NCBI): domain Bacteria; kingdom Bacillati; phylum Actinomycetota; class Actinomycetes; order Micromonosporales; family Micromonosporaceae; genus Micromonospora; species Micromonospora sp. DT68. The sequence continues at coordinate 288,206 of NZ_JBNCNZ010000001.1, read as the reverse complement.
TCCTTGCCGCCGGAGAAGAGCAGCACCGGGCGTTCCATCTCGGCGACCACCTCGCGCATCACGAAGATGCTCTCCGCCTCAAGGGCGTCCAGGTGGGAGACCCGGTAGGCGGCGGGGGCGCTCATGACCGCGGCTCGATTCGCTTGCTCATCCGATTTCCAGACCTTTCCGGTCGGGCATGTCAAGAAGTCCGCTCAGGCTACCCGGAATGCCTCTGCAACGCTGCAAGCAACCGACTGGCGAGATCTTTGCGACAGACCAGCAGGTCCGGAAGGCGCGGATCCGCCTCGTTGTATCGAAGCGCAGAACCGTCGATCCGGGAAGCGTGCAGGCCGGTGGCCGTCGCCACAGCGACCGGAGCAGCCGAGTCCCACTCGTACTGCCCGCCGGCGTGGATGTACGCGTCCACCTCGCCGGTCACCACAGCGGCGATCTTCGCGCCGGCCGAACCCATCGGCACCAGGTGCGCGCCCACGTCGTCGGCCAGGTCGGTGAGGAACACCGGCGGGCGGCTCCGACTCGCCGCCAGGCGGATCTTCCGCTCGCCGGCCGTCGCCGCCTCCACAGTCATCGGCGGGTACGCCGGCGGGTAGTCGGTGCCCAGCACCCGGTGCTGCGCCGGCAGCCCCACCGCCCCGGCGACCAGCCCGTGCCCGCTCGGCGCGTTGCGTGCCCAGAGGGCGATGTGCACCGCCCAGTCCGAGCGGCCCTCCTCGGAGAACTCCCGGGTACCGTCCAACGGGTCGATGATCCACACCCGGTCGGCGGCCAGCCGGGACACCGCCTCGGCGTTCACCTCGGCCGCCCAGGCCAGCCGCGAGCCCTCGTCCTCCTCGGACAGCACCGCGTCCCCAGGCCGCCACTTCGCCAGCTCCGTGCGGATCAGGTCGTGCGACACCTTGTCACCGGCCGACTTCAGCGCGCCGGCGTCCGCGAAACCCAACTCCTCGCGCAGGGCGAGCAGCGCCTGGCCAGCCCGGGAAGCCAACCACCTCGCGAACGCGCCGTCGATCATCGGAGGACTGCCCATCTGACGCACCCTTCGCCTCGCCCGCGTCCCGCGCCGCACGGACCGATTGGCCACGACCCGCTTCGCTTGTCGCGGCACCCCGAAGGCGCAGACTACCGGCCCACCATTTCCGATCAGGTACGGCCCGCCCTGCTCAACCGCCGTGGTAGAGGTTCTGGGTGGGCTCCACGCCCTTGAGGATCACCGACTCCACCACGTCGGCAGCCCTGTCCACCAGGAAATCCAACTCCTTGCGCTCCGCCGCGCCGAAATCCGACAGCACATAATCCGCAGGATCCTGCCGACCCGGCGGGCGGCCGACTCCGAACCGCACCCGGACGTAGTCCTTCGTGCCCAACGACTTGGACATCGACCGCAGGCCGTTGTGCCCGCCCTCGCCGCCGCCGCACTTGATCCGCACCTGACCGAAACCGATGTCCAGCTCGTCGTGCACAGCGATCACCTGCGCCGGAGGCACCTTGTAGAACTGCGACAACGCCGCGACCGGCCCACCCGAAAGGTTCATGTACGTCAGCGGCTTGGCAAGCACCAACTTCGGCCCGCCGAACCCCAGCCGCCCCTCGGCGACCTCAGCCACAGCCCGCTTGTGGCGGCCGAACCGCGCGCCCACCCGCCCGGCCAGCAGGTCGGCCACCATGAACCCGACGTTGTGCCGGTTCCCGGCGTACTCCCGACCGGGGTTGCCCAGGCCGACCACAAGCCACGGCCCCGCCTCGTCCGTCACGACCTGATCCCCTTCGCAGTTCCGCCCGACCGACCCCGACACGCCAGCAGGCGCCCCCGAATCCTCGGGGACGCCTGCCGCATCGTACGAACCGATCAGGCCTCGGTGCGCGCCTCGGTGTTCTCGGCGCCCTCGGCGGCCGGAGCGGCGTCCGCGTCCTCGGAGCCCTCGGTGACCTCGCCGACCTCGGCGTCAGCCTCCTCGGTGGCCTCCTCGACGTCGGGCAGCGTCGCCTCGAGCTGCTCGGCGGTCGGGGCGGCGGTCACGGCAGCGACCGGCAGCGACGGGTCGACAGCCAGCTCGACACCGCCGGGCAGCTCGACGTCGCCGGCGGTCACCTGGGAACCGGCCTCCAGGCCCTCGATGGAGGCCTCGAGGTGGTCCGGCACCTTCGTGGCGTCCGCGGTCACCGAGAGGGTGTCGTGGTCGTGCACGATCAGGGTGTCCCGGGCGGCCTCACCGGTCAGCTGGACCGGGACCTCAACGGTGACCTTCTCGCCCCGGCGGACCAGGATGAGGTCCACGTGCTCGAAGCTGTCCCGGATCGGGTCGCGCTGGATCGCCTTCGGCAGCGCCAGCACCTGGGTGCCGTCGGTGATGTCGATCGCGAAGAGCTGGTTGGCGCCGCCCTTACGGATGGCCGCGGCGAACTCCCGCGACGGCAGCGCGATGTGCTTGGGCTTCTCGCCGTGGCCGTACAGCACGGCTGGCACCTTGCCGGCCCGGCGGGTACGGCGGGCACCACCCTTGCCGAACTCGGTGCGGGGCTCGGCGCTGATCTTTACCTCGGACACGGGGAAACTCCTGATACTTTCGCTGCGGCGGCTTGTCGTCTGGCGGTGCTGGGCGAGGGGCTCGCTGGGGCTCATGCGTCATGAACGACTGCCCGGAGCACCGCGTCGATGACGGTGCCTCCGTGCGGCGCTCTTTCAGCGGCCCGCCGGGCACCCTCGCCGTGGCAACCGCACCAGTCTACCCGAGGTGATTCCGCGGTTCGCGGCAGTCCCCGGTCACCGCCGCGAGCCGGCCCACCGACGGCTCTCCCGTCGGCGCGCCAGCCCTGTTTCGCATCAGCTTGCCAGTTTCGGACCCACGGCGCGGCGAATGACGAAACAGGGCTCGCTCAGTTCCGGAGCACGCTCAGCTCAGCCCGCCGAAGAGGGTGGTCACCGAACCGTCGTCGAAGACCTCCCGGATCGCCCGCGCCAGCAGCGGCGCGATCGACAGCACCGTCAGCTTGTCCAACTGCTTCTCCGGCGGCAGCGGCAGCGTGTTGGTGACCACGATCTCGCTGATCGAGCTGTTCTTCAGCCGCTCGGTGGCCGGGTCCGACAGCAGCGCGTGGGTGGACGCCACCACGATCTCCGCCGCGCCCGACTCCTTGAGGATGTCGGCGGCCTTGGTGATCGTGCCGCCGGTGTCGATCATGTCGTCGACGATCAGACAGACCCGGCCCTCCACCTCACCGACGACCCGGTTCGCCACGACCTGGTTCGGCTTCATCGGGTCGCGAGTCTTGTGGATGAACGCCAACGGGCAGCCGCCCAGCCGGTCGGTCCACCGCTCGGCAACCCGTACCCGGCCCGAGTCCGGTGCCACCACTGTCATCGGCCGGCCCGCGTACTTGTGCTCCACGTACTCGGCGAGGATGTCCATCGCGAAGAGGTGGTCCACCGGGCCGTCGAAGAAGCCCTGGATCTGCGCGGTGTGCAGGTCGACGGTGAGGATCCGGTTCGCGCCTGCGGTCTTCAGCAGGTCCGCCACCAGCCGCGCCGAGATCGGCTCACGGCCCCGGTGCTTCTTGTCCTGCCGCGCGTACGGGTAGAACGGCAACACGACGGTGATCCGCTTGGCGGAACCCCGCTTCAGCGCGTCCACCATGATCAGGGTCTCCATGACCCAGGTGTTCACCCCGTGCGTCACGGACTGCACCACGAAGGCGTCCGAACCACGTACCGAGTCCTTGAATCGTACGAAGATCTCGCCGTTGGCGAACTCGTACGCGTCGGCGGGCGTCGGCGCCACGCCGAGCACCTCGCCGATCTCCTTGGCCAACTCCGGAAACCCTCGTCCGGAAAAGAGCATCAGGCTTTTGCGGTTTTCGGCGACGATGCTGCCCATGGGCCCGTCTGCTCCCGTTTGTCGGCGATACCCGGCCCGGTGGTGGTGGGTCGGAGACTATTCGGTTGCAGTATCTCCCGTGCCGGACGGCCCGCCCACCGTCTCGCCCGGCCCGTGCATTGCCTCACTGTCACTTGCGGCGCCGGCACCGTTGGGCGCACCCTGCACCGTGCCCGCCCGCTCGGCCGCCTGGGCCGCGGCGGTACCGGCCCGCCGTTTCACCACCCAACCTTCGATGTTGCGCTGGCGGGCACGGGCGACACCCATCGCGCCGGCCGGTACGTCCTCCACGATGACCGAGCCCGCCGCCGTGTACGCGCCATCGCCCACCTCGACCGGCGCCACGAACATGTTGTCCGCGCCGGTCCGGGCGTGGCTGCCGATCACCGTGCGGTGCTTGTTGACCCCGTCGTAGTTGACGAATACCGACGCCGCCCCGATGTTGCTCTGCTCGCCGATCGTCGCGTCACCCACGTACGTCAGGTGCGGCACCTTGGAGCCGGCACCGATCTCCGAGTTCTTCACCTCGACGAACGTGCCGACCTTCGCCTTGTCGGCGAGTCGAGCAGCCGGCCGCAGGTAGGCGTACGGGCCCACGCTGGCGCCCGCACCCACCTCGGCGCCCACCGCGTGGCTGCGTACCACCGAGGCGGCCGGGCCGACGATCGTGTCGACGAGCGTGACGTCCGGCCCGATGAGCGCGCCCGCGCCGACCACTGTGCTGCCGCGCAGCTGCGTGTTCTGGTCGACGACCGCGTCGCGGTCCAGCGCCACCGTCACGTCGATCCAGGTGGTGGCGGGGTCGAGCAGGCTGACGCCGGTGCGCATCCACGCCTCGTTGACCCGGTCGCGCAGCAGCCGGCGCAGCGTCGCCAACTCCACCCGGTCGTTGCAGCCCAAGGTTTCCACGTGGTCGTCGGCGACGTGCACGGCGACCGGCTCGCCGGTCGAGCGGAGCAGCCCGAACACGTCGGTCAGGTATTCCTCACCCTGGTCGTTGTCGGTGGAGAGCTTGCCCAGCGCGTCGCGCAGCCGCACCGCGTCGAACACGTAGATGCCGGCGTTGATCTCCCGGATCGCGCGCTGTGTCGCGTCGGCGTCGCGCTCCTCGACGATCTGCTCCAGGTGCCCGTCGGCGTCCCTGACGATCCGGCCGAGCCCGGTCGGGTCCGGCACCTCGGCGGCCAGCACTGTGGCCGCGGCGCCGGCCTGCTCGTGCGCGGTGACAAGTGCGCCAACGGTCTCCGGGCGCAGCAGCGGCACGTCCCCGTTGATCACCACGACGGTGCCGGCCCCGTCCGGTACGGCCTCCAGCGCGATGCGGACGGCGTGCCCGGTGCCGAGTTGTTCGGCCTGGAGCACGGGAGTGGCGTCCGGGGCGACGTCGGTGAGGTGGGCGCGGACCTGGTCGGCGCCGTGCCCGACCACGACGACTGTGCGGTCGGCGGCCAGCGGCGCGGCCGCGTTCAGGACGTGGCCCAGCAGCGTACGGCCGAGCAGGGGGTGCAGCACCTTTGGCAGTGTCGACTTCATCCGCTTGCCCTCACCGGCTGCGAGCACGACGACGGTTCGAAGGTGGGGCTGGGGCACGACGTGGCTCCCGTCGGGACGGCGGACACTCTCGCGGTCATGCTAACCGCGGGGTCCGGCCATGTTCCCTCTTACCCCCAGCCGACCCCAGAACGGGCCAAAGGGGGCAGCTCGGCCGCCAGGGTTCGAACCTGAAATACGGGTACCAAAGACCCGGGTGTTGCCAATTACACCACGGCCGATCATCGACGCGAGCGCATCGCATCCCGCCGCTACACCTTAGCGTCCCTGTCGCCCAGCGCCATCGCCGATCGGGCGTCGGTGCCGCATCCGCAGTCCCCGGCCCCGCCTTCAGCGACCCTGAGCCCAACCCCGCGCGGCGGCGCGATGCCCTGTGGCGACACCTCTGACCTGGCTTTCCGAAACTTCCTCGTGCGATCTACGGTGCCGTAAGTTACGGTGACGTAGGCGTAGCTTAGTGATCTTTTCGTCCCCCTCTGCGAGGTGCAATGTCGACCGCTCTGCTTGAACCGAACACTGCCGGTCCCGGCCCGAAACCGCTCACCGACGGCAGCCAGTCCCCCGGAATCCTGGCCGCCCTCTATGCCTTCGTGGTGATCCCCTTCGTGGCCCTGCTCGTCGCCGTCCCGATGGCCTGGGGTGGCTGGCTGGGCTGGACCGACGTGATCATCGGCTTGGTCTTCTACGTGGTCAGCGGGCTCGGCATCACCGTCGGCTTCCACCGCTACTTCACGCACGGCTCGTTCAAGGCCAAGCGGTGGCTGCGCGTCTCCCTCGCGGTAGCGGGTTCGCTCGCGGTGCAGGGCGAGATCATCCAGTGGGTGGCCGACCACCGGCGGCACCACGCCTTCTCGGACCTGGAAGGTGACCCGCACTCCCCGTGGCGCTTCGGCACCAGCTTCTGGGCCCTGACCCGGGGACTGTTCCACGCCCACGTCGGCTGGTTGTTCCGCCGGGAGCTGTCCAACCGGGCGCGGTTCGCGCCCGACCTGATCGCCGACCGTGACATCAGCCGGGTGGACCGGCTGTTCCCGGTGCTGGTGATGGTGTCGCTGCTCGGCCCGGCAGTGATCGGCGGCCTGGTGACCTGGTCGTGGCAGGGCGCGCTCACCGCGTTCTTCTGGGCCGGGCTGGTCCGCATCGGCCTGCTGCACCACGTCACCTGGGCGATCAACTCGGTCTGCCACGTCTACGGCGAGCGTCCGTTCGCCATGCGTCAGGGCGACCGGGCGTCGAACTTCTGGCCGCTGGCGATCCTGTCGTTCGGCGAGAGCTGGCACAACCTGCACCACGCCGACCCCACAAGCGCGCGGCACGGCGTCCTGCGCGGTCAGGTGGACATCTCCGCACGCGTCATCTGGCTGTTCGAGAAGACCGGAGCGGCATCGCAGGTCCGCTGGCCGAAGCCGGAACGCATCGCGGCGAAGCTCGTGAAGCCTGTCCCACCGCAGTAAAGCGGGCGGTACTCCGGGGAGGCGCCTGGCAGGATGGCCGGGTGACCGAGCCAAACGGGGGGACCGGACGGCTCGGCGGACAGGGCCGGGCCCGCTCCGGGTGCGGTCGCACGGCACGGCGGGCGGCGAAGCCGCCCGCCAGTGAGGCGACGATGTGAACGGGCACAACGGAGGCTCCATCCCACGGCAGGGCGTCACCGAGCGCCAGCGAGGTGGCGACATGCCTGAGGTAAGCGACGATGCCGGGGGCCGGCGCGCGGCTCCGGCTCCCGCGCCCAAACCCAAACCCGCCTCCCGGGTACGCATGTCGGCGGCCCAACGGCGGGAACAGTTGATCGCCACGGGCCGTCAACTGTTCGCCGAACGCGGTTTCGACGCCACCTCCATCGAGGAGGTGGCGGCCCGCGCCAAGGTCTCGAAGCCTGTCGTTTACGAGCACTTCGGCGGCAAGGAAGGGCTCTACGCGGTGGTGGTGGACCGGGAGGTCCGCGCCCTGCTGGACCGGATCACCACGGCGCTGACCGCAGGGCATCCGCGCGAGTTGCTGGAGCAGGCGGCGATGGCCCTCCTGGGCTACATCGAGGAAGAGACAAGCGGGTTCCGGGTGCTGGTCCGCGAGTCGCCGCTGATGTCCGGCACCGCCAACTTCAGCAGCGTGATGAACGACGTGGCCCACCAGGTCGAGCACATACTGGGCGCCGAGTTCAAGAGCCGCGGGTACGACCCGAAGTTGGCCGAGCTGTACTCCCAGGCGCTTGTGGGCATGGTCGCCCTGACCGGCCGCTGGTGGATGGAGGTGCGCAAGCCCCGCAAGGAGATGGTGGCGGCGCACCTGGTCAACCTGGCCTGGAACGGGTTGTCGCACCTGGAGGCGAAGCCGGGCCTGATCACCTCCCGACGTCGCTGACCGGGCCGGCGACCGCCGCTGACCCGAGAGGTCAGCGGCGGTGCACCTCGGCCACCGGGTGGCTGCGCCTGCGGCGTTCCGTCTCGGCGTGCTCCTCGGACCCCACCTTGTCGTAGAGGCCGGTGCCGAGCAGGATCAGGCCGAACACCATCGACACGACCACTGTCGACATGGAGAAGTTGAGGAAGTTCGCATCGGTCTGCAGCACGGACATCATGAGGATGCTGGTCACCAGGAACACCGCCCCGGCGGTGAGGTTCATGTAGTGGCCGAGGTTGGTTCGCCGGGACGCCCCGATGATCAGGACCACTCCGAAGATCACCGAGGCGAGCGAGAAGGCCAGGTTGGTGCGCAGGCCGAGCGCCCAGTGGCTGCCTCTGTCGAAGAGCGGGTCACCGAGCGTCTCGGCGACACCCCACACGCCGAAGACCAGGATGTAGAGGCCGATCAGACCGGCGAGGACCCGGTAGAGCGGCCGTGCCGGATGGTTAACCGGAAAATGCGGCATACCTCGAGCCCCCTGAATCAACCGTTTCAGGAGGATTGTCACCTGAGATGACCCAGCATGTCCGGGTAACCACGAAAGGCGGCCGGTCCGCCGAAAGGCCGGGCCACGTCAGGTTTTCGCCGGAGCCCGAGCTGCGCAGGGATCAAGCCTGACCGCCCGGAGCAGCTCGGGCTCCGGCGAAAACCCACGGCCGCAACCAAGAGAAGCGACCAAAGGAACTCAGAGCACGAGGCGAGCCTTCTGGAACGCCTCCGCCTCCTCCTCCGAACCGACCTTGCCGTACATGCCGGCCATGAGCAGCACCATCGAGACCGTCAGCATGACGATCACGGTGAAGACGCTGAAGTTGAAGATGTTGGCATCGGTCCGGATGAACGCCAGGCTGCCCAGGCCAATCGCCATGAGGGCGTACGCGAGCCACTGGTTGATCGCCACGTCGATGTTGCGGCCAAGGACGGTGCCGACCAGCACGACGATCCCCAGAAGGATGCTGAGCAGCGAGAACCCGAAGTTCGTGCCCTGGCCGAGAACGTGGGTGTCGTCCTGCGCGAAGAGTTCGTCGCCGGCGGTCGCGATGATGCCGAGCACACCGAAGACCACCAGGTACAGACCGGTCAGCCCGCCGATCGCCCGGTAGATCGGCCGCGCGGGGTGGTTGACGGGGGTGTGGGCCATGTCTGATCTCCAACGCCGTGGGTGAGGTGTCGCCGACGATTGTCCCGCATGTGGTGGTGTGACGCCGCACACGGCCCCCGGGCCGGCGTCTCCACCCCGGTCAGCTCTCGGGCAGATCCTCGGCGAGGGTCATCCAGGTCTCCTCGATCCGCTCCCGTTCGGCGCGCAGGTCCTTGAGCTGGGTGTCCAGTTCGGCGACCTTGGCGTAGTCGGTGGCGTCGGCGGCGAGTTGGTCGAGCAGGGTGGACTCGCGCTGGTCGAGCTTGCCGAGCTGCCGTTCCAGCCGGGTCAGCTCCTTACGCGCCTGGCGTACCTCGGCTGCGGACATGCCACCGGCGGAAGGGCCGGCGGGCGCGGTCGTCGAGGTGGCAGCCGCCCGGGGTGCGCCGGCCCGCTCGGCGGTCCGGGCAAGGTACTCGTCGATGCCGCCCGGCAGGTGCACGAGCCGGCCGTCGCCGAACATCCCGAACGCGGTCTCGGTGACGCGTTCGATGAGGTAGCGGTCGTGGCTGGCCACGACGATCGTGCCGGGCCACGAGTCGAGCAGGTCCTCAAGCGCGGCAAGCGTGTCGGTGTCCAGGTCGTTCGTGGGCTCGTCGAAGAGCAGCACGTTGGGCTCACCCGCGAGCAGCCGCAGCATCTGCAACCGGCGGCGCTCACCGCCGGACAGGTCGCTGACGGGCGTCCAGAGGCGGCGGTCGTCGAAGCCGAAGACCTCGGCGAGCTGGGCTGCGGAGACCTCCCGGTCGCCGAGCTGGACCCGGCGGGCGACCTCCTCGACGGCTTCGAGGACGCGCAGGTGCCCGGGCAGTTCGGCGAGCTCCTGGGACAGGAAGGCGGGCTTGACAGTGGAGCCGGTGTTGAGGCGGCCACCGTCGGGTCTGGTGATGCCGGCGAGCAGCCGCAGCAGCGTGGTCTTGCCGGCGCCGTTGGCACCGAGGATGGCGATCCGGTCGCCGGGGCCGACCTGCCACGTGACGTCGCGCAGGATCTCCTTGGGGCCGGCGCGCAGCTCGACGTTCTCCAGGTCGTACACCTGCTTGCCGAGCCGGGAGGTGGCCATGCGCTGCAACGACATGGTGTCGCGGGCCGGCGGCACGTCGGCGATCAGCGCGTTTGCGGCGTCGATGCGGAACTGCGGCTTCGAGGTGCGGGCGGGCGGGCCACGGCGCAGCCAGGCGATCTCCTTGCGGAGCAGGTTCTGTCGGCGGGCCTCGGTGGCGGCGGCGACGCGTTCACGCTCGGCGCGGGCCAGGATCCAGGCGGCGAACCCACCCTCGTACGCCCGGACGGTCTGGTCGGCGACCTCCCAGGTGTTGGTGCAGACCGCGTCCAGGAACCACCGGTCGTGGGTGACCACCACGAGGGAGCCCTTGCGGCCGACCAGGTGCCGGGCCAGCCAGTCGACACCTGCGACGTCGAGGTGGTTGGTGGGCTCGTCGAGGATCAGCAGGTCGGAGTCGCGGACGAGCAGCGCGGCGAGCGCCACCCGGCGACGTTCGCCACCGGACATCGGGCCGACGGGCTGGTCGAGGCCGAGGTGTGGCATGCCGAGGCCGTCGAGGATGGCGCGCACCCCGGCGTCGCCGGCCCACTCGTGCTCGGCGCCCATGCCCTCGTCGAGCCAGGCGGTGCCGAGCACGACGTCCCGCACCGTGGAGTCGGGGGCGAGGGTGAGTTGCTGCGGCAGCCAGAGCACGCGCAGGTCGCGACGGTGGGTCACCCGGCCGTCGTCGGGGTCCTCCTGCTTGGTGAGCAGCCGCAGCAGGGTGGACTTGCCGGCGCCGTTGAGGCCGACCACGCCGATCCGGTCGGCGTCGTCCAGGCCGAGTGAGACGTCCGTGAGCAGCCGCCCGGCGGCGCCGTACCCCTTGGACACCCGGTCCAGATTGACGATGTTCGCCACGTTCCACCCTTCATGATCAAGGCGCCCCGGTGCCGGCGGGCACCTGGACGCCTGTCCCAAGGGTACGCGGACGTCCGCGAGAGCCTTGCCGCGCGCCCGCGACCGACCGATGGACCGCCGGGTCGACCCGCCGCAGGCGACCGGCGAACTGCGGTGGCTGACCGCCGCGGGGCGGCCGTCCGCCGGGCGGGAGACGTCAGCCGACGCGGGCGCCGGCGACCGGGCCGTGCGCGACCCGCGCCAGTCGGCACACGCCGGCGGCGGCCAGATCGGCGGCGATCCGTTCCGCGTTTGCCGCATCGGAGGCGAGGAAGACGCAGGTCGGGCCGGAGCCGGAGACGATACCGGCGAGCGCGCCGGCCGCCTCCCCGGCCTTCAGCGTGTCCGCCAGTGCCGGGCGCATGGCCAGCGCGGCGTCCTGAAGGTCGTTGCCGAGCGTACGGGCGAGGACCCGGGGGTCGCGTTGACGCAGCGCGCCGAGCAGGGCATCGGTGCTGCCCAGCGGGGTGCCGGCCGCGCCGGTGTCGCGGAGCCGGTCCAGCTCGCGGTAGGCAGCCGGCGTGGAAAGGCCAACGTCGGCGATCGCCACGACCCAGTGCCAGGACGTCGGCCGGACCAGGACGGGGCTGACGGCCTCGCCCCGGCCGGTGCCCAGCGCCGTGCCGCCGTAGATCAGAAACGGCACGTCCGAGCCGAGGTCGGCGGCGATACCTGCCAACTCGTCACGGGACAGCCCGGTGCCCCACAGCGCGTCGCAGGCCACGAGCGCGGCGGCCGCGTCGGCGCTGCCACCGGCCAGCCCACCGGCGAGCGGGATCTGCTTGCGCAGGTGCAGCCGGGCGTGCGGCAACACTCCCGCGTACCCGGCGAGGGCGTGCGCGGCGCGGATCACGAGGTTGGTGTCGTCAAGCGCCAGCTCGCCGGTGCCTTCGCCCTCCATGGTGAGCGCGAGGGTGTCGCCCCGACGCGCGGTCAGCTCGTCGTAGATCGAGATCGCGTGGTAGACGGTGTTCAACTCGTGGTAGCCGTCACGGCGCAGCGGACCCACCCCGAGGTGCAGGTTGATCTTCGCGGGGACTCGCACCTTTACCGGCCCGAGGGCACCACGCCGCTCGTCCTCGTCGTCCGGTCGCCAGGCCTCGGTCACGGGGTGACGATCCGTGTACGCAGGCGGATGTCGAATGGCTTGGCCACGATCAGCACCTCGACGGAGTGGGCGGAGTGGGCGGGCACGGCGTCAGCCTACTTCGCGGCCGGCGTACCGACCGGGGCCGACGCGGCGATCGCGGCGAACTGCTCCACGGTCAGCGACTCTCCCCGGGCGCCGGGATCCACGCCGGCGGCGGTGAGCGCGGCGGCGGCCCGGTCCGCGCCGCCGGCCCAACCGGCCAGCGCCGCGCGCAGGGTCTTGCGACGCTGCGCGAAGGCCGCGTCCACAACTGCGAAAACCCGTTCCCGGGGTACGTCGGCACGCGGTGGTTGGCGGCAGGTGAAGGCGACCAGGCCGGAGTCGACGTTGGGGACCGGCCAGAACACGTTCGGCGGCACCCGACCGGCGCCCCGGGCCTGGGCGTACCAGGCGAGCTTCACCGAAGGGATGCCGTACACCTTGGAGCCGGGGCCGGCGACCAGCCGGTCGGCGACCTCCTTCTGCACCATCACGAGACCGTGGCGCAGGCTGGGCAGCTCGGCGAGCAGGTGCAGCACCACGGGCACCGCCACGTTGTAGGGCAGGTTCGCCACCAGCGCGGTCGGCGCGGGATCGCCCAACTCGGCGGCGCGGATGCGCAGCGCGTCGGCCCGGTGCACGGTGAGCCGTTCGGCGTCCGGGCCGGCGTGCCGCGCGGCGGTGTCCGGCAGCGCCCCGGCGAGCACCGGATCGATCTCGACGGCGTGCACGTGCCCGGCGACGGGCAGCAGCCCCACTGTGAGCGAACCGAGCCCGGGGCCGACCTCCAGGGCCACGTCGTCGGGGGTCAGACCGGCGGCCGTGACGATCCGGCGCACCGTGTTCGGGTCGTGCACGAAGTTCTGGCCCAGCTTCTTGGTGGGCGCGACGCCCAGCCGGGCGGCGAGTTCCCGGATCTCCGCCGGGCCGAGGAGACCGGTCATGGCTGGCAGCGTAACGGCGACGTGGGGGCCGACGGCGCGGCCGGGCTCACCACGGGCCGAAGACCCGGTCGCCGGTGGCGGAGATGGCCGTGCACAGCTCGTCCAGGTCGGCGCCTGTGGTCGCGGCGAGCGACCGGACGGTGAGCGGGATCAGGTACGAGGCGTTCGGCCGGCCCCGGTGCGGCATCGGGGTGAGGTAGGGCGCATCGGTTTCCACGAGGATCTGGTCCAGCGGAGTCAACGCGGCCGCCTCACGCAATGCTCCCGCGCTGCCGAACGTGACGGTGCCGGCGAAGCTGAGCACGAAGCCACGGCGGACGCACTCGCGGGCGAAGTCGGCGTCTCCGGAGAAGCAGTGCAGCACCACCGTGTCCGGTGCGCCCTCGTCGTCGAGGATCCGCAGCACGTCGGCGTGGGCGTCCCGGTCGTGGACGACGAGCGCCTTGCGATGCCGTTTGGCAATGGCGATGTGCGCCCGGAAGCTCTCCTCCTGCGCGGCGCGCCCCTCGTCGCCGGTACGGAAGAAGTCCATCCCGGTCTCGCCGATCCCCCGGACCCGTTCCCGGGCGGCCAACGACTCGATCTCCCGCAGCGCCTCGTCGAGATCGGCCAGCCGGGGCGCCTCGTTGGGGTGCAGTGCCACGGTGGCCAGCACGGCTGGGTGACTCTCGGCGACGTCCGCGCCCCACCGTGAGGACGCCACGTCCACGCCTACCTGGACCAGCCTGTCCACGCCGACCGTCGCTGCCACGGCGACCGCCGAGCCGACCGGGTCGTCGGTCGACCCTCCGCCTGGTACGCCGGCCTCGCTCACGGTGATGTCCAGGTGGGTGTGGCTGTCCAGCACCGGCCGAGGCAGCGGTTCGGGGGCGGGTGGGAACTCTCCGGCCCGCCGGGCGGCACGCCCGCGGCGGGTTTCAGTGGGCTCGCTCATCAGCGACAGCATCACACACCGGGGCTGTCCAGCTGCCCGCCACCCGGCGTTCACCCCGACTACGCCGCGCGGCGGCGGCTCACCGTCACCGCGCGGCGTTCGAAGCCGGGCCCGGACGGTCACTCGGCCAGGCGGGCCAGCTCCTCGTCGACGATCGACGGGTCGAGCTTGCGGAACACCGGCTTCGGCGGGGCCAGCGGCCGACCGGCCTCCAGCGGCACCGACTCCCAACGGGCGCCGACGGAGTAGTCACCGGTCAGCACCGGGTACGACGGACCGCCGTCCAGGTCGTCGACCTGCTCGATCACCGGCATGGGCGCGTGTACGCCGGTGCCGCCGAGCAGCTCGTGCACCTGCTGCGCGGAGTGCGGCAGGAACGGGGTGAGCAGCGTGTTGGCGTCGCTGACCACCTGGAGGGCGACGTGCAGGATGGTGCCCTGTCGGGGCTTGTCGGCCTCGGCCTTGAGCTTCCACGGCGCCTGCTCGGACAGGTACCTGTTGGCCTCGGCGACCACCTTCATGGCCTCGCCGATGGCCTGCTTCTGCCGGTGCCTGCCGATCAGGTCGCCGACCGTGGCGAAGCCGGCCCGGGCCACCGCGAGCAGTGCCTCGTCGGCCTCGGTGAGACCGGCCGGGTCGACCGGCGGGATCGCGCCGAAGTTCTTCGCCGCCATCGAGACGGACCGGTTGACCAGGTTGCCCCAGCCGGCGACCAGCTCGTCGTTGTTGCGGCGGAGGAACTCGGCCCAGGTGAAGTCCGTGTCGTTGCTCTCCGGGCCGGCGGCGGCGATGAAGTACCGCAGCGCGTCCGCGTCGTAGCGCTCCAGGAAGTCGCGGACGTAGATGACCACCTTGCGGGACGAGGAGAACTTGCGTCCCTCCATGGTCAGGTACTCGCTGGAGACCACCTCGGTGGGCAGGTTGAGGCGGCCCAACTCGCCGGGCTCACCGTCACGGGAGCCCTCGCCGGAGTAGCCGGAGAGCAGCGCCGGCCAGATCACCGAGTGGAAGACGATGTTGTCCTTGCCCATGAAGTAGTACGACCGCGCGTCCTTGCCCTCGCCGTCGGTCGACCACCACCTGCGCCACGCCTCCGGGTCGCCGGAGCGGCGCGCCCACTCGATCGAGGCGGACAGGTAACCGATCACCGCGTCGAACCAGACGTAGATCCGCTTGTCGGGCCGGTCCCGCCAGTCGTCAAGCGGAATGGGTACGCCCCACTCCAGGTCCCGGGTGATCGCCCGCGGCTGGAGGTCGTCGAGCAGGTTGCGGGAGAACCGCAGCACGTTGGGCCGCCACCCGTCGCGGGTGTCCAGCCACTGCCGCAGCACCTCGGCCAGCGCTGGCAGGTCCAGGAAGAAGTGCTCGGTCTCGACGAACTTCGGGGTCTCCCCGTTGATCCGCGACTTCGGGTCGATCAGGTCGATCGGGTCGAGCTGGTTGCCGCAGTTGTCGCACTGGTCGCCGCGCGCGCTGTCGTACCCGCAGATCGGGCAGGTGCCCTCGATGTAGCGGTCGGGAAGGGTGCGCCCGGTGGACGGCGAGATGGCGCCCATGGTGGTCTTCGGCACGATGTAGCCGTTGCGGTACATCCCCTCGAACAGCTCCTGCACCACCGCGTAGTGGTTGCGGGTGGTGGTGCGGGTGAACAGGTCGTAGGAGAGTCCGAGGCCGTGCAGGTCCTCGACGATCACCCTGTTGTACCTGTCGGCCAGCTCGCGCGGGGTGACCCCGTCGGCGTCGGCCTGCACCTGGATGGGGGTGCCGTGCTCGTCGGTGCCGGAGACCATGAGCACGTCGTGGCCGGCCATCCGCATGTACCGGGCGAAGACGTCGGAGGGAACGCCGAAACCGGAGACGTGGCCGATGTGGCGGGGGCCGTTGGCGTACGGCCAGGCCACTGCCGCGAGAACGTGACTCATGAGCAGCAAGCCTAGTGACCTGTCCGGGAGCCCCGCGAACCAATAGGGGGTGCCGGGCCCGGCGGAGCGGGCCGACCAGCCCGACCGTTGGTCCGATTTGTTCCCGACACGCTGTCGACCTGCCCGTTCCGCCCTCGTGACCGGTGTGCAATGGTCGTCGTGACTGGCAGACGAACGGCGCGGGACCACGACGACCGTCCCACCGGGCCGGCGGCCGGCGACGAGCCCGTCCAAGCGCCTGACCCGACCCGAAGCGCCCGGGTGGCACCAGGCGCGCCCCGAGCCGCTGGGGTCGCGCCACAGCCCCGGCCGGTGCCGGGCGTCGGCAGGGGGACGACCAACGGCGCGGCGCTCGACGTGGAGCCGGCTCACGAGCCGGCGGACGACCAGGAGCCGGCCGGCGCAGCGCCAGTCGAGGTGGAGCCGACCACCGGGGCGCCTGTGGACGCGGTGCCACGGCGGGTGCCGGTCCGCCAGCAGAGCCGCTGGCACCGGGGTGCCCGGCGGCTCGACGCCGACGCGCCTGACGACGAGGGCGGTGCCTTCTGGGCACCAATCGAGCAGGTGCACTGGGACGGCACCCCGGTCCGGCAGGACACCGAGCCCCAGCGGGACCGGCGGGTCGTACGCCGCACCCCGCCCCGGACGACGGCGCTGCCGGACCCGTTGCCCGGGCTGGCCGCGCTGGTGCTGCTGAGCCTGGTCACTGCCTTCTTCGCCTGGGTCAGCGCGGGGCCGTTCTGGCTCGCGGTCGGGCACGCCCGGGCCGGCACAGTGGTGATCGACGAGTGCACCGGCGACGGGCTCACCCAGCGGTGCCGGGGCGTCTTCAGCTCAGACGACGGGCAGTTCCTGGCTCATGGCGTACGGGTCAGCGGCGTACCGGCCGGACGGGACACGCGGGGGGCGACGCTGCCCGCTCGGATGACCGGCCCGGACAGCGGCACCGCGTACGCCGACACCGGTGCCGGCCGACACCTGCGCTGGCTGCCGGGCCTGCTGGTGGTGGCCGGCTGCGCGGCCGGCATCGCCCGCTGGACCGGCGCGACCCGTCTGCCGGGCCGGCGACACCGCCGCTGGGCGGTCACCGCCGCACTTGCCGGCCCGGCGCTTATCACCCTCGGTTTCCTCGCCGCCGCGTGGTGAATTCACCGCCGCCGCGCGGGGAGCCCAGCGCGCCGCGCGGCGGAGTCGGGGGCCGGTTCAGCTGTGCACGATCGTGTAGACGTCGCGGCGGCGCAGGGCGTACTCGATGGCAACCTCGGTGATGGCGTCCCGGCGGGACAGGCCGGCCGCCTCCCGCTCGGCGACCGCCGCGCGCAGTGTGTCGTCGTCGGGGCGTTCCGGTGCGGTCACCGACGCCCCGGCGACCACCAGGGTGATCTCCCCGCGCGGGTCGCCGTCGGCGGCCCAGCGAGCCAGCTCACCGAGAGGGCGGCGGAGCACCTCCTCGTAGGTCTTCGTGAGTTCCCGGCAGAGCGCCGCCGGCCGGTCCGCTCCGAACGTCTCGGCGAGGTCGGTGAGCGCCGCGCCGATCCGGTGCGGGGCCTCGAAGAAGACGAGGGTGCGTTCCTCGGCGGCGAGCGCCCGCAGCCGGGACCGGCGGGCGCCTGGCGTCCGGGGTAGGAAGCCCTCGAAGCAGAACCGGTCGCAGGGCAGCCCGGAGACGGCGAGGGCTGTGGTGACCGCGCTGGGCCCGGGGGCGACGGTGACCGGCGCCCCGACGTCCAGCGCGGCCCTGACCAGCCGGTAGCCCGGGTCGGAGACGCTCGGCATGCCGCCGTCGGTGACCAGTGCCACCGTGTAGCCGCCGAGGATCACCTCGACCAGTTCCGGGGTCCGTCGCTCCTCGTTGCCCTCGAAATACGAGACGATCCGACCACCGACGGTGATGTCGAGGTCACGGGCCAGCCGGGTCAGGCGGCGCGTGTCCTCGGCGGCCACCACATCGGCGCTGGCCAGCACCTCCCGGAGCCGGGCCGACGCGTCGGCGGGGTTTCCGAGCGGGGCACCGAGCAGAATGAGGCGCCCAGCCTCGGACATTTCACCCACAACATCGTCTCCTTCATCGACAATCCATACCGCTATTGGGGACGACGGGCGCCACCGGGCACCCTGGCAGCCTACGATCGCCGGGTGACGAGTGCGTCGACAGCGCAGAGCCCGAGCGCCGACCCGGCAGACACGGTCGAGGTGACCGGCGAGCCCGGCCCCACGGCGGATCCACCGGCACCTCCGGTGGAAGGCGGCGGCGCTGCCGCTGTGATCCGCCGCCGGTTCGCCACAGTCGACGCCCGAGCGGACCGGTTCTCGTGGCTCGCCACCGCCGTGGTGGTGGCCATCGCGGCGATCCTCCGCTTCGTCGACCTGTCCAGCATCAAGGGCAAGATCTTCGACGAGACGTACTACGCCAAGGACGGCTACGGGCTGATCAGCCGCGGCGTCGAGTGGAACTACAAGGACAACGTCGCCTCGTACGTGGTGCACCCACCGCTGGGCAAGTGGTTGATCGGCCTCGGCGAGTGGGCCTTCGGCTATCAGGACGCCGATTCGAACGTCTCCGTTCCGGGCCACCTGATCACCACCTCGCCGGAGTTCGGCTGGCGGTTCTCGGCGGCCGTCATCGGCACCCTGTCAGTGCTCCTGCTGGTCCGGATCGGCCGGCGGATGTTCCGCTCGACGGTCCTGGGCTGCGCGGCCGGTCTGCTGCTCGCCCTGGACGGCTTCCACCTGGTGCTGTCCCGCACGGCGCTGCTCGACATCTTCCTGCTGTTCTTCGTGCTTGCCGCGTTCGGCGCGTTGGTGCTCGACCGGGACGCCAGCCGCCGACGCTGGGCGCGCGCTCTCGACGACGGACTCGACACGAGCCGGCCGGGTCGGGCCGGCCGACCGCCGACGGGATGGCGTACGTGGCCGTGGTGGCGTCTGGCCGCCGGGGTGCTGATCGGCTGCGCCTGCGCGGTGAAGTGGAGCGCCGTCTACTTCGTGCCCGCGTTCGCCCTGTTGGTGATCCTCTGGGAGGTCGGGGTCCGCCGGTCCGCGGGCGTCCGCCGACCCTGGCGGGACACAGTGCTCGACGAACTGCCGTGGCTGGTGCTGGCCGGCGTGCTGATCGTGGTCACCTACATCGCCACCTGGTCGGGGTGGCTGCTCTCCGACGACGGCTACTACCGGCTCGCGTCGTCGACGGCGTACCCGACCGACAAGCTCAGTGACGCGCCGGTGATCGGCCCGCTGATCAACCTCTTCGAATACCACCGCGCGGCGTACGGCTTCCACGCCCAACTCGACGATCCCCACAAGTACCAGTCGTGGCCGTGGCAGTGGCTGCTGCTCGGCCGTCCGGTGGCGTTCCACTACACGACCGACGGACCGTGCGGCGCACCGAGTTGCGCCTCGGAGATCCTGCTGCTGGGCACCCCGCTGCTGTGGTGGTCGTTCCTGCCCGCCCTTGTGGCGCTGGTGTGGCTGGGCGTGGCGCGGCGCGACTGGCGGGCCGGCGCGATCCTGCTCAGTGTGGCGGCGGGGCTGCTGCCCTGGTTCGTGCTCGCCCTCGACGGCCGGACGATGTTCTCGTTCTACGCCGCGCCGGTGCTGCCGTTCCTGGTGCTTGCCGTGGTCTACGTGCTGGGTGCGCTCATCGCCCCGGCCGGGGGCGAGGTGGGCGAGATGGCCCGGCTGACGCCCGGCGACCCGGCGTACGAGCGGCGGCTGGTGGGCAGCGTCGCGGCCGGCGCCTACGTGCTGCTGGTGGGGCTGTGCTTCGCGTACTTCTATCCGATTTTCGTGGGCAAGGTGATCCCGTACTCGGACTGGTTGTCGCGGATGTGGCTCGACGGCCGGTGGATATAGGCACCGGCAGGCGACGCGCCGCACAGCGCGACGCAGACGGGCCCGCACGCTTGAAGCGTGCGGGCCCGTCTGGACAAAGACGCGCGCCCCGATCGCCTGCCACGGGGGAAGCGGGCGATTGGGGCGCGCATGAAGAGCTTAACCACCCCGCACCACCGGCACAACGGGTCGACTTGGGTCAGATTTCCGACCATACTCACCGCGTCCAGCACATTCCTTCGATAGTTGACCGAGGGTGACCCGTCGTGGACCCTGCGCCTCGGTGATCTGCTTCGATGCCATGCGACGCCGCGGGCTGACGCGAGGGTCCAGTTCCGTGCCGCACCGCCTGCCGGGACCGGTGCGGCGATCGTGACAGGAGGCGGGGCGCTGTGGAGTTACTGGCCCGGGTCCGGGAGATCTGCCTGGCCCTGCCCGAGGTGACCGAGCGACTCAGTCACGGGTCACCGACCTGGTTCGTCCGGGACAAGAGCGTCTTCGTCACCCTGCACGTCGACGGGCATCACCAGAACGACTTTCCCCACCTCTGGTGCGCGGCTCCGCCTGGTGCGCAGGCGGAGCTGACCGCCGCCGACCCGGAACGCTTCTTCCGCCCGCCCTACGTGGGTGGCCGGGGTTGGCTCGGCGTACGGCTCGACGGCGCGGTCGACTGGGTCGAGATCGACGAACTGTGCCGGGACGCGTACCGGGAGATCGCGCCGAAGCGGCTGATCGCCCTGCTCGACGCGTCCGCCTGACCCCGCCCCGCCGCAGTGATCATCCGGACGGCCACCCGGATGATCGTCCAAAGTGGATCTCACTACACTGCGGGCCGTGATCAACTTCAGACGATCGACGGCCGTCCTCCTCGGACTGCTGGCGACCACCGCGCTGACCGGGCCGGTCCCGGCGAGAGCCGGCGAGGAGCCGGTGACCGAACCTCCCCGGGTCGAACTCGTGCTCGACGTCAGCGGCTCGATGCGCGCCGCCGACATCGACGGACGCAGCCGGATCTCGGTCGCCCAGCAGGCGTTCAACGAGGTGGTGGACGCGCTGCCGGAGGAGACGCAGCTCGGCATCCGGGTGCTCGGCGCGACCTACAAGGGCAAGGACAAGAAGGTCGGCTGCCAGGACACCCAGCAGATCGTGCCTGTCGGGCCGGTCGACCGGGCGCGGGCCAAGGAAGCGGTGGCGACACTCCGGCCGACCGGGTTCACACCGGTCGGGCTCGCGCTGCGCTCCGCCGCGCAGGATCTGGGCACCGGTTCCACCACCCGACGCATCGTGCTGATCACCGACGGGGAGGACACCTGTGCCCCGCCGGACCCCTGCGAGGTGGCCCGGGAACTGGCCGCGCAGGGCACCAGCCTCGTCGTCGACACGCTCGGACTCGCGCCCGACGAGAAGGTCCGCCGGCAATTACTGTGCATCGCCAACGCGACCGGCGGCACGTACACCGCGGCGCAGAGCGCCGAAGAGCTGACCGGACGAATCAAGCAGCTCGTCGAGCGGGCCGCCGACACCCACACCCGGGCACCGACAGTCGTCGGCGGCACCAGCGCCTGTGACTCCGCACCGCTGCTCGCCCCCGGGGTCTACGCGGACCGGGAGGCGTTCTCCGAGCACCGCTACTACCGCGTTCCGGTACGCCCCGGGCAGGAGCTGCGCGCCTCGGTGAGCATGGCTCTGGACCGGCCGGTGAACCGGGACTACGGGGTGCTGCTGCGGGCCACCGCCGCCGACGGCCGGGAACTCGTCCGAGGCGCGGACGCCGGCAGCGGACGCGCCGACGTGCTCTCCGCCGGGCTGCGCTGGTCGGCCACCGCCGACGACGAGGACGACACAGCGGCCGAGCAGAGTGCGGCACCCGTCGTCGAGCCCACCACCGTCTGCCTTGTGGTGAGCAATTCGTTCGCTCCCCGCCCCGGAACGGCCGCGACGCCCGGCATGCCTGTGGAGCTGACCATCGACGTGGTCGCCGCCGCTCCCGCCCCGGACGGACCCGACCTCGGCAGGGGCTGGGTGCTGCTCGCCCTGCTCACTGTCGCCGGCCTGCTCACCGGCCTCATCGCCGGTCTGCTCACCCGCTGGTGGGTCGCCACCTGGAGGGAGAACTGATGCGTACCCCGCTGTTCCGCCCGCTCGTCGCGCTGCTCGCCGCCGGCGGGGCCACGCTGCTGCCCGCTGCGGCGGCGGCCGCCGCCCCCACGCCGTCGCCGGGCGCCACGCCGGTGACCCGCGCCGGCACCTCGTTCCTCACCGCCACCCCGATCACCGCCGGACAGCCGGTACGGGTGGACGCCTCGGTCGGCGACCACCTGTACTGGTCGTTCCCTGCCACCGCCGGGCAGGTCCACGAGATCAGCGCCACCGTCACCTTCCCGAAGGCACGCTCCGGCGCGTCCACCTGGACCGTCGACGTCTTCGACGGGCTGCGGCGGCGGCAGGCCTGCACCGCCGGGGCGCAGACCCCGACGGTGGACGCGAAGGCGTCGAGCGTGGCGCTGGGCTGCACGCTGCGCGAGGTGCGGCCCTGGGCGGAGCCGTGGTCGGCCGACCCGCTGCCCGGCACGTACGTCGTCCGGCTCTCCGTGGTGGAACTGCCCGAGCCGGACCTCGGCGCGCCCATCGACGTGGACCTGCTTGTCGGAGTCGCCGCCGACCGGGGCTCCTCGGCCGAGGACGGTGAGCTGGCCGCGCCACTTGTGGCGAACACCAAGGCGGGGACAGTGCTCACCGCCGTACCCACTGAAGACCCGGAGGCCGACGACGACGGTGATTCGCTGGCGGCCTGGCTGCCGGATCTCGGTTCGCGCTGGATCTGGACCGGCGTTGGCGGCGTGCTCGCCGCGGTGGCCGGCGTGGTCGGCTTCGCCCTGACTCGGCGTCCCCGACGCGCCTGAGACCCACGCGCAAGCCGGTGGCCCCGCCTTCGGGCGGAGCCACCGGCGGCGGGGCCGTTCGGCGGCGGGTCGTTCGGCGGCGGGGCCGTTTACCTGCGGCGCGGGATCCAGCCGATGAAGCGATCCTGGAGAGACATGACCGGGGCGGTACGCAGATCCTCCGTGGCGGCGGCGAGACACGAACCCAGGTAGACGCTCAGCATCGCCCGGTCACCCCCGTATTCCGCCAGCAGCCGGCCGCGTTTCGTCGCGCACGGCCACTCCTCACCGCAGGAACCGCAATTCCAGCCAGGGGTCGTCGGGGCGTGCTCGTCAGCCCGTCTTCCCGGCCGTTCCGCACCATCGGTCATCGCATGTCCTCTCCAGATGTCCACGGGACTGGCGGCCGCGCACGGCCAACATTGATGGTGGTCCCCCCGGAGCCATCAGGGAGGGAGCGACGCGTCCCTCCGGTGATACATCTTTGCGGTAGCTTCTCCCCTCGTGAGAGTCAGAAAGTTGACGGTCGGCCGGTTATCGGCGCTCGACGTCCGTTTCTACCGATTGGTAGGCGACGACGATGCGTGACCTGCTGCCCCCAACCGTGGCCGTGGCCGTCGCCGGCCCCGACGACTGGGCCGGAGAGCTACTCGCCGCCGAGCAGGAATGCCTCGGCGAACGGGCGGTACAGGCCCGTCGCCGGGACTTCACCGCCGGCCGGGTCTGCGCCCGCCGGGCACTGACCGGCCTCGGCCTGCCGGCGGCGGCGGTGCCGGCCGCCGCCGACCGCGCGCCGGTCTGGCCCGCCGGCGTCGTCGGCAGCATCACCCACACCAGCGGCTACTGCGCCGCCGCCGCCGCACGCGCCACCGACCTCAGGTCCGTCGGCATGGACGCCGAGCGACACCGCGAGATCAATGCCGGGGTACGCCGACTCGTGCTGCTGCCCGAGGAGGAGGAGAACTGTGCCCGGCTGCCCGCCGGTACCTCCTGGCCGGTCGTCTACTTCAGCGCCAAGGAGACCGTCTACAAGGTCTGGTACCCGGTCGTCGGTAGCTGGCTGGACTTCCACGACGCCCACCTGAGCATCGACCCGGACGCCGGCACGTTCACCGCCCGAATCGCACCCTCCCGAGTGGACGCCGCCGACGTCGTCGACCCGCCCGCCACGATCACCGGGCGGTTCGCGGTCGCCGACGGCCTGGTCCGTACCGCCGCCGTCCTGCCGCTCAACTGAGTCGCATCGTCCACACTGGCCGGGCGGAGGCGCCGATCCGGCGCATCGACAGGACCCTCGACAGGGCACGGTAACGTCTGCGGGTTCCCGAAACCGCAACTGACGAGGTGCCAAGGAGTACGTTGACCCACCCCCAGCCCCCCAGCGGGCCGCAGGACCCCCTACAGCCGAACCCGGAGCCACCGGCCCAGCCGTTCCCGGCGACACCGCCGCAGACCGCCGCCGACCCGACGGCCCCGACGGCGCCCGAATCGCCCAGCCCGTGGTCGCCACCTCCACCGCTGGTGTTCGGTGCGCAGCAGCCTGCCGCGCCGCAGCCCTCCTACAGCGACGAGCCGCAGCAGCCGTCGTTCGCCAGCGAGCAGCAGCAGCCGTTCGCGGGCCCGCCACAGCCGCCATTCGCTGGCGACCAGCAGCCGCCGCCGTTCGCGGGCCCGCCACAGCCGCCGTTCGCCGCCCCGCCGCAGCCGACTCCGCCGTACTCGTCACCGCCGTACTCGTCACCGCCGGGTCCGCACTGGCAGCAGCAGGCGCCGTTCGCAGCCGGTGGATATCCGCCCGCCGGTGGCGGTGGGTACCCACCGCAGGCCGGGCCGGGTTATCCGCCGCAGGCCGGGCCGGGCTATCCGCCCGGCATGCCACCGCCCGCGACGGGGGCGAACTCAACGAAGACCGTGCTGATCATCGTGGTCATCGCAGCCGTGCTCGCCCTGCTGTGCTGCGTGGGCGGCATCGTGACGATGGTCGTCGGTGCGAACCGCGCCACAAACGGGACGATCGAGTCCATACCCGAACCCGGGGCGCCGGCGCCCGCCCCGTCGTCCACCGGCGGCCCGTCGACGAACATGCCGGCTGGGAACTCCGCGCAGATCGACGACGACCGGGGCGTCATCAAGGTCACCGTGACCAAGTTCAGCACCTCCACCGAACCGTGCAGGACGAGCGGCCTCAAGCCCGACAAGGGCATGTACGTGATCGCCGACGTGACCGTTTCGGTCATCGAGGGCACCGGCTCGATCAACCAGCTGTACTTCTGGTGGATCGCCGCCGACGGCACAAAGACCAGCACGATCGCCGGGGTCCTGTCCGGCTGCGGCACATCGCTGCGGTCCGGCACCAACCTGACCGCCGGCACCACCCACACCGGCACCATCGTGTTCAACGTGCCCGACACCAACGGCACGCTGGAGTACCAGCACAGGTTCAAATTCGCCGCCAGTTGGAAGCCGTGACGTTGTGACGCGGGGCCGGCCCGTCGGGCCGGCCCCGGCTTGAACAGGTCGGCTGTCTCGTCCCGGCGGCCCGACTGCCGTACCTCACCGCGCCAACTTCGCTAGCTGTCGCCACCGAAGAGGGAGAGATAGCGGCCGAGGTAGAGGGACCACCCGGTGTCGCTGTCGACTCCGTCTCGAACCGACTCCCAGCCAGGGCCGTGCCGGTCAAGATGCCGGTGTTCCAGCTCGATCCGGGTCCGGCCTGGCGCCTCGACGATGAAGGCGACTTCGACCTCGCTGGCGAGGTCCGGGTCGGGTTCGGGTTGCCAGGTCGGCCCGATGTCCCAGCTGAAGACGACGCGGGTCGGCGGCTCGTACGCGAGGACGCGCGCCCACCGGCATTCGCTGCCGTCGACACCACGGTCGTAGATGTGCCCGCCCACCCGCGGCTCGAACACGGTCGCGGCGATCGGGACCGCGAGCAGGTTGTGCTCGCGTGGCTTGAAGTCGCCGAACCGCTCGACGAACACGGTGAAAGCCTGCTCGATGGGCGCATCGACGACGATTCGCCGGCGCACCACCGCCGTAGCTGCTTGCGTCATGGACTCTCCTCGGTCTCTTCAACGATGTCCTGGTAGCCGTCCAGCGCCCGTCGCCAGAACGTGTCGAGCTGATCCCGTAGCGCGGCCAACCCGTCCGGACTCAGCCGGTAGACGCGACGGGTTCCTACCGCTTGGTCGACGACCAGGCCTGCGCCCTTGAGCACCTTGAGGTGCTGCGACACGGCTGGTCGGCTGATGGGCAGCTCATCTGCCAACTCCCCCACGGCGCGGGGTCTGTCGGCCAGGCGCTGAACGATGGCGAGCCTGCTGGGATCTCCCAGCGCCTCCCATCCCGGGTGCACTCCGTAAGTCGCCACGAACGTAAGCTACGACTTACCGATGCTAGCGTCAAGGCTGGCATCGAACACCTTGACGGGCCGACAGCCTGCGGATCACCCCTGAAATGACGACCACTGCTGGCCAGAGAAGGGGCGCGGCCGCAACACCATCAGCGGCGGCCGGTCGGCGGCGCGCGCGACGAGCGCCCAAACGGAAACAGGGCCCGAAGGCCCTGGATTCTCGCTGATCTGTGCCCGCTGATCGTGCTGGCGGGATCTTCCCTGTCGTACGTGTTGCTGGTGGAGCTGAGGGGATTTGAACCCCTGACCCCCTCGATGCGAACGAGGTGCGCTACCAGTCTGCGCCACAGCCCCCCACCGGCGAACCGGCTTCGGTCCCACCCGGCTTACACCGGGCGGGCCGGCAGCAAGGCTAACAGGTCGCCGGCCTCCACCGCGAATCCGCCCCCACCGCCGCGCCGGCACCAAGCCGACACCGCGCCGCCGCCGCAGCGAAGATCGACTCGGTTTCCTTGAAATCGGGGCATCCGGGACGCCACGACACCCCGACTTCAAGGAAACCGAGTCGATCAAGAGCCAGCACCGCCCGATCACGGCCCAACCACGGGCCTCAGGCGCCTCGGCCGGCCTCGTAGGGGCGGCCACGTAGCCCGCCGGACCGCCGGTACGACACCGAGCCACCGTTGACGGCTGCCGGCAGGTCCCCGGGGCGGTCGAGGCCCATGGCAGCGCGGCGTACCCCTTCGCGCTGTGCGGCCAGGCGACGTTGCGCCTCCCGGCGGGCAGCGGCACGGCGGGCCTGTTCGCGGCGGACCTCGGCCTGGCGGGCGGCCAGCCAGGCCGCTTCGCGGGCGCGGGCGCGGCGGCGACGGCGACCGGCGAGGGCCTGCCCCCGCAGGTGGACGACGTACATGGCCAGCAGCAGGAAGGTGACCGAGAAGCTGATCCAGAAGCCGGGGCTGACGAACAGCACGCCGATCAACTCGACGAAGTTGAGCAGCAGCAGGGCGGCGAGCACGCGGCGGCGGCGATACACGGCGGGGGTGTGCTGTCGGCGCGGCGGCGGGCGGCGACGGGACCGCTTGGGGGCCGGTGGCACGGCGCGCAGCCGGCCGGAGCGGCGGGCTGCCGGGGGCGCGGAGACCGGCGCGGCCAACCTGCCCGTAGTCGCATCTTCACTGAGAGTGATGGTCAGGGAGCGCGGAGGGTGGACGGGTCGCCGTCCGGGCACAGTGCGGCGCCGTCGGCGGCGCTGGAGCACCCGCGCCGTCGACTGCGCCCGCTCCGCCACCAGCCGCTCGGTGGCGTCGTACCGGCGAACCAACGCCGGGGCCAGGGCGAGCAGGCCGGCGGCGGCGAGGACGGCGAGGAGCACCGAGGTCGGCACCCTCACCCCTCCCGTCACCAATTCGGAGCAACCGCCACCCGACCGCAGGATCTTCCACCGATCGTGCCTGGGTGCGTAGATCGTCCGGACGGGGAACGCTTGCCACAGCTTGCAGTTACTTGAGGTTACGGCTCACCGACCGGGATGCCACCGCGCCGCGCCGATCCCGTGCGTGGGACGGCTCACCGGGCGTTGGCGCGTACCCGGTGCCACCGGGCCAGAAGACCGCCCTCGGCGGCGATCTCCTCGCTTGTCATCGCGTATCCGATGTGGTCCCGCCAGGCGCCGTCGATGTGCATGTAGCGCACGTGGTACGCCTCCTCGCGGAAGCCGAGTTTCTCCACCACCCGCCGGGACGGCCGGTTCTCCGGCCGGATGTTGACCTCCACCCGGTGCAGCCCACCCGGCCCGAACGCGTGGTCCACGGCGAGCGCGAGCGCGGTCGGGATCACGCCCTGCCCGGCGACCCGGGCGTCCACCCAGTAGCCGACGTACCCGGAGCAGAAGGCGCGCCGGACGATGCTGCCCACGTTGAGGTGCCCGACCAGTCGTTCCCGATCGCCCTCGCGCAGGCAGACGGCGAACGGCATGCCCTCGCCCTCGCGGGCCGACCGGCGTTGGTCGCGGTGCACCCAGCGGAACGCGGCAGGCGAGTTCAGTTCGTCCCAACTGCCGGGCAGCGACGACTCCCAGGGCGCCAGCCAGGCCCGGTTGGCCCGGCGTACCTCCGACCAGGCCGCCGCGTCGGAGCGCCGGTAGGGGCGCAGCAGCACCGGGCCGTCGGCCAGCACCGCCGGCCAGCCGGGTGCCCGCGCGGGTCCGAAGAGACTCACACGCACAGTCTCCCGCGCGGGACCCTGTCGCGCGCAAGTGGACCCGCGATGAACCGCCGACCACGCATCGCGGGAGCGGACCGCGAGCGGGCAGATCGGGCAACCGTCACCGACGGCGATCGAGCAGCAGTACGTCCACGGTGGAGCCGGCGGCGGCGGTGGTGACCCGCTCGCCGAGCACCAGCAGGCCGTTCGCCTCGGCCAGCCCGGACAGTGTGAACGGCCCGCCGCTGAGCGGCTGCACCGTGTACCCGCCGCCACGCCGCTCGGCGACGTGCGCGGGCCGGAACTCCCGTAGCCCACCCGGGGACGACACGGTCTCCAGCAGGTGCGCGCGGACGCTGGGACGGAACACCGGCTCGGCGCCGGCGAGCAGTTGGATGGCGGGACGCGCCAGCACCTCGAAGCCGATAAGCGCCGCGCCGGGATCGCCGGGCAGGCAGACCACCGGCACCTCCTCCGCGCTGACAGTGCCGAAGCCGAGCGCGGTGCCCGGATAGAGCGCCACATCGGTGAAGGTGACAGGGCCGGCCCGGCCACCCTCACGGCGGGACAGGATCCGGCGCACCATGTCGCCGGGACCGGTGCCGGTACCGCCCGTCGTGATGATCAGGTCGGCGCGCAGGGTCTGGTCCTCCAGAAGCCCGCGCAGCCCTTCCGGGTCGTCGTCGCAGATGCCCACCCGGTACGCCAGGGCGCCCACCTCGGCAGCGGCTGCGGTCAGCGCGTGCGAGTTGGCGTCCACCACCTGCCCGGGCTGGCTGCCCCGGCCGACGTCGACAAGCTCGTCGCCGGTGGCCACGATGACGACCCGTGGGCTGGGCCGGACCACCACGTGCCCGATGCCGGTGGCGGCGAAGACCGCTACCAGCGCCGGGGAGACGTACGTGCCGGCACGGGCGAGCAGGGTGCCGGCGGCCAACTCCTCACCGGCGCGGCGCACCCCGTACCCCCGCTTGGGGGCGCGGAAGATCTCGACGGCGGCCATGCCCTGGTCGGTCCATTCGACAGGGACCACGACGTCGGCGGCGACCGGCAGCGGCGCCCCGGCGGCCACCGAGAAGCACGAGCCCGGGGTGAGCCGCACCGGTCGCCAGCTCGCCGCGCCCAGGTCGCCGACCACGTTGAGCCGGATGGTCCGCCCACCGGGCGTACCGGAGGGGGCCGGGATGTAGCTCGGACCCCGGCCCCCTCCGGAGATGTCCTCCCAGCGGGCCGCGTACCCGTCCACGGCCGCCTGGTCGAAGGCCGGGAAGGCGTGCGGCGCGACGACGTCCTCGGCGAGGACGTTGCCGTGCGCCTGGGTGAGGTCGAGGTCGAGTGGCGGCAGCGCTCGTAACCTGCGCAGCACGCTGCCCAGGTAGTCGGCGAGCGGCGTCAACTCGTTCGCGGCCGCCTCGGCGTCGGCCGTAGCTGTCATGTACCAGATCCGCCTGCCGCGTCGGTCCGCACGAAGTCGGCCAGCCAGGAGCGGAACTCGGTGCCGAGATCCTCGCGCTCGGCGGCGATCTGCACGACCGTCTGGAGGTAACCCAGCGGCATGCCGGTGTCGTAGCGGGTGCCCCGGTAGACGATCGCGTGCACCGGGGTGCCCTCGGTGCGCAGCAACTCCATGGCGTCGGTCAGCTGGATCTCGCCGCCGCTGCCCGGCTTGGTCCGCCGGATCGCGTCGAAGATCTTCCCCGGCAGGACGTACCGGCCGAGCACTGCGAGGTTGCTCGGCGCGTCCTCCGGCTGCGGCTTCTCCACCATGCCTGTCACCTTGACGACCTCGCCGATGTCGGTCAGCTCCGACTCGGCGGGCTCGACGGAGGCGATGCCGTACCGCTTGGTGTCGGCCGGGTCGACCTCGAAGAAGGCGAGCACCACGCCGCCGGTGCGGGCCTGCAACTCGAGCATGGCCGGCAGCAGCGGCTCGGACGGCTTGACGAACTCGTCGCCGAGCAGCACAGCGAACGGCTGGTCGCCGACGTGCGACTCGGCGTACCCGACTGCGTGACCGAGCCCGAGCTGCTCCGGCTGCCGGACGGTGTAGATCTCGGCCAGCTCACTGGGCCCACGCACGGCGGCCAGCCGTTCCGCGTCGCCCTTCTCCTCGAGCCTGGCCTCCAGGTCGGGGCGACGGTCGAAGTGGTCCACCATCGACGTCTTACCCCGCCCGGTGATCAGCAACACGTCGCCGATGCCGGCCTGGGTTGCCTCCTCGACGATGTACTGCAACACGGGCCGGTCAACCACCGGTAGCAGTTCCTTGGGCACCGCCTTGGTGGCCGGCAGGAAGCGGGTGGCCAGTCCGGCGGCCGGGATGACGGCCTTGACCGCCAGGGGACGGCCGGTTGCGGCGACCGTCGATGAGGGGTTCGCTGAGTGCTCCGACATGCCGCGAGACTATCGGCCACGGCTCTGCCGCGGCGGGTGTGGCCCAGAAGACGCGCCGCCGCCCGGCCCCGGCCGCCCGGCGTCCGGGCCGGCCCGCGAGCCTTCCCCGGTGGTGGCGGCCGCGTCGTCGGTCGGCTCCGGCCGGGCGTGCGCCGGCCCCGGCGGGTTCGATTCGGGTACGCCCGCAGCCGACTCCGACCGGGCGGGCCCGCCCGGCTCCCGTTGGGCGTGCACGGGCTGGCCGGCGCGCGGCAGCCCGTCGGGTGGGCTGACGGCGCCCGAGGACACCGGGATCTCGCACATCGGCACGTCGGGGCGGATCTCGGCGACCCGATAGGTGTCCCGACCGGCCGCCTTGGCCGCGTACAGGGCGTCGTCGGCGGCTTCCAGCACCTCCCGTCCGGTGGTGCCGTGGTGCGGGTAGACGGCGATGCCCACCGACACGGTCACCACGACCGGCCCGGCGTACGCCTCGACGGCCACCGGCGTCTCCCGTACCGCCGCGCCCAGCCGTTCCGCGACGATCGCCGCACCCCGGGCGTCGGTCTCAGGCAGGAGCAGCACGAACTCCTCGCCGCCCTGCCGGAAGGCGAGGTCCACCTCGCGGATCTCGCCGCGCACCCGCTGGGCGAACTCGGCAAGCACCGTGTCCCCCGCCGCGTGCCCGTACGTGTCGTTGACGTCCTTGAAGCGGTCCAGGTCGAGGGCGAGCACGCTGAGCATCCGGCCGAACCGGCTGGCCCTCTCCACCTCCCGCCGGATCGACTCGCTCAGGTAGCGGTAGTTCCACAGCCCGGTGAGCGGATCGGTGAGGGAGAGCCGCTGCGCCTCCTCGTGCACCCGGACGTTGTCCACCGCCACTGCCGCGTGCCCGGCGAAGGTGCGCAGGGTGACGAGGTCGTCGTCGTCGAACTCGTCGGCGCCCAGCCGGTCGTAGAGGGCAAGCACACCGAGCGCCGCCGCCGGCGCGCCTGCCTCGTCGGTCTCGTCGGCCTCCACCACCGTTCCACGCGAGCCGGTCGCCGGTCCGCCGCCCGGGGTGGCGAACGGCACCGCCACGTACGTTCGGCAGCGTGGCTCCCCCGTCGGGGCCTCGGTCGCCTCCACGCGCCCCCGCTGCGGCACACCGGTTGCGGCAACCGCGCCCACCACGCCGACGCCCACCGGCACCCGCAGCGGCTCCGGGCCCTCCTGGTCCTCCGCCGGCCAGCGCCCGTCCAGCCCTTCGCTGCACTGGGCAACGAGCACCCCGCCGGATTCCACGAGCAGCACCGCGCCGGCCCGCGCACCGGTGGCCGCGATGGCGCTGTGCAGGATCACCCGCAGGATGCGTTGCAGGTCATGGGTGCTGGCCAGGGTGTCGCCCAGCACCGCCAGGTGCCCGCGCAACTGGTCGCGGCTGCTGGTGAGCGCAGCGACGTACGACCCGGTCTCCCGGGTCATCCGGTTGAACGCGACGGCCAGGCGGCCCAGCTCGTCCCTGCTGCGCACCGGCACCCGGGCGGTCAGGTCGCCGTGCGCCACCCGGTCCACGGCACCGGCCAACTCCACAAGCGGTCGGGTGGTCACCCGGGCCAGCCGCCAGGCGGCCAGCACGGCGAGCAGCCCGGCCAGCACGACCGCGCCGGCCAGCGTGACGGGCAGACCGGGTGGCCGCTCGCTGGGCACCGAGAGCACCAGCGGCAGCGGCTGCCCGCTTGACGGCCCGATCCGCCGCACGTACCGGCCGTCGGTGGTCTCCGTGACCCGTTCGCCGTCGGTGGTCTTGGCGGCGGCCAGCACCGCGTCGCGTACCTCGCGGGACTCGGTGGTGTGGGTGAACCTGGCGGCGCTCGCACCTCCGTCGAGCAGCGTGACTGCCACGCCGGTGACCGCCGCCAGCCGGGCCACGAAGTCGGGGTCGACCAGCTGCGCGGCGGCCACCGTACCCACCAGGGCCCCGGCCCGGTCGTGCAGGTCGACCCGGGCGGCCAGCGCGCGGACCGGGCCGGGCGCCGAGGTTGCCGGGCCGGAGCAGTCCCGCCAGGGGGTCGGCGGCGCGCCCGGTGACGCGTACGTGACCTGGCCGGTCACGTCGGTGATCAGGACGGCGGCGGCCAGCCCTCGGCCGATGAGCTGGCCGGCGGCGACGGCGGGTTCGCCGGTGAGGGCGACCGCGTCGGCCGTGGCACGTAGCTGCTGGCAGAGTGCGTCGACCGAGGTACGCACTGTGGACGCGGCGACCGCGAGGCGCTCAATTGATCGACTGTGGTCGACGGCCGCGACGGTGGAGGCGACGAAGAAGGCCCCGAGCAGGACTGGCCCGAGCACCACAACGAGGAAGGCTCCTGTCAGCCGTCCGCGTAGCGTCACTCGGTCCCCCCGGAAGTTCCGCCTCCGTTGCTTGCGATGCTGACACAGAGCGACCGTGGTAGTGGTGTTGCGTCAGGAGTGTTGCGTGCCGGAATTTTCGGATGAAGCGGAAGCGGCCCGAGAGGCCAAGCGACAGACCCGCGCCGAGCTGCTCGCCCGCCGCCGGGCCCTGCCTGGTCCGACGCGGGCCGCCGCCGCCGGGCGCGTCCAAGCCGAGCTGGTCACACTGGTACGCCGGCTGCGTCCTCGCCGGATGACGGCGTACGTGCCGGTCGGCTCCGAGCCGGGTGGCGCCGACCTGCCGGAGGTGCTGCGGGCTGCGCTGCCGACAGGTGCCGAGCTGCTGCTGCCGGTGCTCCGCGACGACCTGGATCTGGACTGGGCTGCGTACGCCGGACCGGACGCTCTGGTGGCGGCCGGCCGGGGCATCCGTGAGCCGGTCGGGCCACGGCTCGGGGTGGACGCGGTGGCCCGCGCGGAGCTGGTGGTCGTACCGGCGCTGGCCGTCGACCTGGGTGGCCGGCGGCTGGGCCGGGGCGGCGGCTCGTACGACAGGGCGCTGGCACGGGTGCCGACCGCCGCGCTGACCGTTGTGCCGCTGCACGACGGAGAGCTGGTCGAGGCGCTTCCCGTCGAGGTGCACGACCTTCCGGTCCGAGCGGTCGTCACCCCGGCCGACGGGGTGCGTACGCTTGATAACGGCCCGGGTAGAGCGCATGGTGTCGCGCCCCACACGTCCGCTGGACGAACCCGGGGCGAATGACGCACCATTGGCACTCGAATACGTCGAGTGCCAACTGGCGCCGAGTGCCAACTGGCCCGAGCCCGATACCGGAGGAGAACGTGCCTACGTACCAGTACGCCTGCACCGCGTGCGGTCACCAGCTCGAGGCGGTGCAGTCCTTCTCCGACGAGCCGCTGACCGAGTGCCCGACGTGCCAGGGGCGGCTGCGCAAGGTCTTCAACTCCGTCGGCATCGTCTTCAAGGGCTCAGGCTTCTACCGCACCGACTCCCGCGCGGCAGGCTCTGAGGGTTCGACCGCCGGCACGGCGAGCAAGACCGAGTCGTCCTCGTCGACCTCGGGTGGGGATTCCGGCTCGTCGAGTTCGTCCTCGGGCGGGTCGTCGTCCGGCGGGTCGTCGTCCGGGTCGTCTTCGTCTGGCGGGTCGTCCGGGTCGTCTTCGTCGGGGTCCTCCTCGTCGGGGGCGTCGTCCTCGTCCGGTGGGTCGAGTGGTGGCAAGGCCCCGGCGGGCAGCTCCACCTCCTGACCCACGCGGCCAGCCTGGGTCCGCGACTTCTTGATCGACTCGGGTTCCTGGAAATCGGCCTGTCCCAGCCACTCGGACACCCCGATTTCCAGGAACCCGAGTGGATCAGCGCTGGTGCCGTCTCGCGCCATAGGCGGACTCGCCGTAGGCCGCCTCGCGCCATAGCAGGTCTGGCCGCCGGATGGGCGTTGTCCACAGGCCAGCGGGTTATCCACAGACGCCCTCGCGAGGGCGGAGCGATGGTCACGAACGGCCTAGCCTGCCGTCCACGGGTGCCACAACGGCGCCCGGGACGGGAGGTTCCCGATGGCGACAGGCGATCCGGGTTCGGCGCGGGCGCTGCGCCCGCTGCGTCGGCTGGCCCTGCCCGGCGGGCGCACCCTGCTCCGGAGCGCGCTCGTCGCCGCACTGCTGGGCTTGGCCGCCGCCGTCCTGCACACCCCGCCCACCTGCCCGCCGACCGATGCCGTCGGCCGGCCCCCGGGGCGCTCGGGCGAGGCCAACGGCGGGCCACTCTCGTCGAGCGGGCCGGCCGGCACAGGCCAGGGCCAGACCGGTACGGGTGACGGCCAGTCCGGCACCGGCCAGTCCGGCACCGGTCAGACCGACACTGAGCAAGGGCGGAGCGGCACTGCTGAAGGCGGCACGCACCCGTCCTCGGGTCCGCTACCACTGCCCAGCGGCGCGGTAGGGGTGCCGATCCGGTTGGCCGAGCCGGCAGCGCTGGCGGTCGTCCGGCCGGGCGCCCGGGTCGACCTGCTGGCCGCGCCGCCGGGCGGGGCGGATGCCGCCGAGGCGACAGTGCTGGCACCTCGGGCCCTGGTACTGGACGTATTGGGTGCCGGTGCGACCGACGGCTCCGCCGCGCTGTACCTGGCGCTCAGCCCCGACCAGGCACAACGCGCGGTCGGGTTGCCCGAGGGCAGCCGCTTCGCGATCGTCGTACGCGGCTGACCGCCCAGCTCGAACGATGCCCGAGGTAGACCGACGCCGAACCTGGTGCTGACCCTGGGGCAGGCGGGCGCCGAGCCTGGAGCTGACCGGAGGCCTGCGGGCGTCGAGCCTGGAGCTGAGCTGCCGCTGTCGACCGGGCAGCGCCTCGGCGGCTGACCGAGAGGCGGGAGTCAGTCCCAGTGTGGGGGACGCTGCGCGAGGAGCCAGTCGTCGTTGCCGCTGGCCCGCTCGCCCCAGCCCTGATCGGTGTCGTCCGAGGTCTGCTCGGGCAGCACCACGAAATCGTCGCTCAGGTCGACAGTGCGGTCGTCGTCGCCGCGCGTGCCCTGCGTACCGGGGTCCTCGGTGCTCACGAGCGGCAAGACTAGCGCAGCTTGCGGCAGCAGCCCGTCCGCAGACGGGCCGCGCCGGCCAGGAGCAACCGGACGACGGGCACGGAGATCACAGGGCCTTCGGTCAGCGGGTTCGGGCCACCAGCAACCGGACCAAGCGGTCCACACCGGCCAGAAGTGACCGGACCGACCGCCACGTTGGTAGCGTCGGACGGCGTGACGACACCCAGCGGTGGCAGCACCCCGGACGACTACTGGCGCCGGCCCGTAACCGGTGACGGCGAACAGGCGGGCCGCCCACCCGCCGCGCCTGCCGGTGCCTCCCCGAGCGCCTACCCGGGGCCACCGCCGAGCGTGCCGCCCCCGGCCGGCTGGCGACCTCCCGTGCACCTTCAGCCGGCACCGCCCCGACGGCTACCTCCGCAGGACATGGCCGACCTGGATGCCGCCGAGCAGCGCTCGCAGCGGGTCACCTACGGCTTCGGCGCGGCGGCCGGCGTGGTGCTAGTGGTACTCGTCTGCCTGCTCTGCTCGCGGGTCATCTTCTGATCCCCTGATCGCGCCGCCGCGCCCCGGTCAGAGGGTCGTGCCCCAGACCGCCTCGGCACCCGAGTGACCGGTCAGGTAGACGTACACCAGGGCGGCGATGGACAGCGCGACGACCGCCACCGCGAGCACCGGCGTCACCAGGTTCGGCAGCCTCGGCACCCGGGGATGTCCGCTGGTCACCACGAGCAGCAGGATGGCGACGATCCCGAGCGGCAGCACGATGCGGAACAGGATGTCGCCGTACCGGGAGTGCTCGAAGATCTGGTTGAGAATCTGGCCCTGGTAACCCCGGGCCACCAGCGCATCGGTGAACGCTTCGCCGGACTTGACGGCCACGAAGGCGGTCACCGGCGCGGTCACGGCGAGGATGCCCAGCGCCCAGTCCAACCGGTGCCGCCAACGCGGCAGTCCCACGTACCCGATGGCCAGCACCGCAAGCAGCGGCACGAAGACCACCACCGCGTGTACCACGAGGACGTGAGCCGGTAGACCCAGGATCTCCTCGAACATCGACTCCTCCTGGTGGATCACGGTCACAGGACCGCAAGCGTACGGACCGCGGGTCGTTTCCCGGGTTCTCTCCCGAAGACACGTGCGGCGCCGCCGTCGGGTTCAGCACGGGACGGTCCTGGGCCGGGAAGCCCAGGTTGTGTTCGTGACCACGGCGACGGACGGACGGTTGTCGATGCCGACCGCGCGTGCT
Organism: Micromonospora sp. DT68; assembly: GCF_049847245.1. NCBI lineage: Bacteria > Bacillati > Actinomycetota > Actinomycetes > Micromonosporales > Micromonosporaceae > Micromonospora > Micromonospora sp. DT68. Next base: position 251,539 of record NZ_JBNCNZ010000001.1, on the reverse strand, counting down.
GTCATTGGGCTCATGTCCGGTGCCGAGGAGCAGCTGCGCTCGAAGGGTCTGCGGGTCACCCGACCGCGCCTCGCGGTGCTCGACGTGCTCGCCGGTGGTGGTCACCTGGACGTCGACGAGATCACGCGGCGGGTCCGCGAACGCCTCGACTCCGTCTCCACCCAGGCGGTGTACGACGTGCTGGGTGCCCTGTCGAGGGCGGGCCTGTCCCGCCGGATCGAGCCGGCTGGCAGTCCCGCCCGGTACGAGGCACGTGCCGGCGACAACCACCACCACGTGGTCTGCCGGGGCTGTGGCGAGATCGCCGACGTCGATTGCGCGGTGGGCAGCGCACCCTGCCTGGAGCCGGGCGTCGCGCACGCCTTCGAGGTGGACGAGGCGGAGGTGACCTTCTGGGGTCTCTGCCCGGCCTGCCAGTCCCGCCGCTCCGCCGACAGCTGACAGGCAACCGCCCGCCTCCACCTCCGCGCGAGCGGCACGGTCGGGCTGGCCGTGGCACTCTTGGTCGGTGGACTCCGATGACCTCGGCCTCTTCGGTCCGGGTTCGGTCACGTGGAAGGTGCACGAGGAGCCGATCCTGATCGTCGCCGGCCTGCGCTCGCTCTACCTCCAGGCGTTGCACCCCCGAGCCATGGCCGGGGTCGCGCAGAACAGCAACTACCGCACCGATGCCTGGGGACGTCTGGTCCGCACGGCCACCTACGTGGCGACCACCGTCTACGGGACCACTGCCGAGGCGGAGGCGGCCGGGGCGCGGCTGCGCCGGCTGCATGCCCGGATGCGGGCCACCGACCGGCTCACCGGCGAGGAGTTCCGGATCGACGAGCCGGACCTGCTGCGCTGGGTGCACGTCACTGAGGTCGAGTCGTTCCTGACCACAGCGCGGCGGGCGGGCCTGCCGCTCACCGACGACGAGGTGGACGGCTACTACACCGAGCAGCGCCGCTCGGCCGCTCTCGTCGGCCTGGACCCGGCGACGGTGCCGGGAACGGCCGCCGAGGTGGAGGCGTACTACCGCGAGGTACGGCCGGAGCTGCGGATGACCCGGGAGGCCGCCGAGACGGCGCTGTTCCTCACCGCCCCGCCGCTGCCGTGGAAGCTCAGCCTGCCCGCCCGTCTGGGGCTGACACTGGGTCCGCCGCGCTGGGCGTACCTGGGGATCGCCAGCACCGCGCTGGCCCTGCTGCCGGCGTGGGCCCGCCGGTTGTACGGAGGGCTGGGGCTGCCCACCACAGCGCTGTCGGCGGACCTGACGGTGCGCGCCCTGCGGCTGGCGCTCGGCGCGGTGCCCCGCCGCTATCTGGAGGGGCCCATGTTGCAGGCCGCCAAGGAACGGGCGGGTCGGCTCACGGCGCAGGCCAGCTGACCACGGCCGGGGTTCAGCCGTCGACGGGCCGGTCCACGGCCGCCCACGGCTCCTTGCCCGGCGTCTGCGCCCCGGTCGGGCAGTGCCGCCGGTAGTCGCACCAGCCGCAGCGCGGGCCGGGCGCCACCGGGAACGCCTCGTCGGCGTCGCCGCCGTCGGCGACCACCCGCTCGGCGGCCATGATGTCGCGTGCTGTCTCCTCCGCGCGGGTCAACTGCCGGGCCAGCGACTCGACTGTGTGGTCGTGGCCGGCGACCGTGCCGGTGGGCAGGTGGTGCAGCTCCACCCGTCGGCACGGCCTGCGGAACACCCGCTCGGCGGCGTACGCGTAGAGCGCCAGCGCCTGCGAGCCTCGGGCGTCGTCGGTGTCGAGCCCGGTGCGGCCGGTCTTGTAGTCGACGATTACCAGCTCCGGACCGTCGGGCCCGGGGCGGGAGTCGATGCGGTCGGCCCGGCCGTTGAAAGCGAGAACGGCGGTCTTGACCGCCACCACCCGCTCGACACCGAGCGGGTCGGCGTCCGGCTCCAGCGTCTCGACGTACGACTCCAGCCAGCCCAACGCCCGCCGGTAGGCGGCCCGCTCCTGCTCGTCGTCGCGGTAGCCCTCGCGGACCCACGTGCCCTTGAGCAGGGCGGCCAGCGCCTCGGGGCGGCGCCGGTCGGCGGGCAGCGCGTACCAGTTCTTCAGGGCGGTGTGCACGCTGGCGCCGAGTGAGTTGTGCGCCCACGGCGGGCCCTTCGGCGGGGCGGGCCGGTCGACGTAGGAGTAGCGGTAGCGGCGCGGGCAGTCGGCGTACGTGCCGAGTTTGCTCGGGGTGCAGACGAACAGCCGCTCCGGCATGCCCTCGAAGCCGAGTTGCTCGGCGTCGCCGGGGCGCTGTCGGGGAGTCCTGCCGCCCGCGGCGGGTCGTCCGGCTGAAGAGGCTCGTCGCACGCCTGCGATCCTGCCATCCACCTCCGACATCCGGGGGTACCGGTCAGGCCATGTTGACGTACTGCCTGACGAAGGCGGCCACCGCGTCGGCGATGAGCTGCACGGCGATCGCGGCGAGCAGCAGGCCGGCGATCCGGGTCAGCACCTCGATGCCGCCGGGGCGCAGGACCTTCACGATGCCGCCGGAGAAGCGCAGCACGATCCAGACAGTGACCATCACGGCGAGGATCGCGGCGGCGATGGCGCTGAAGTCGCCAAGCCCGTCGGCCTGCTGGACGAAGAGCATCGTGGCCACGATGGCGCCCGGGCCGGCCAGCAGTGGGGTGCCCAGTGGCACGAGCGCGATGTTCGAGGTGACCTGTTGGCTGGGGTCGTCGGCCTTGCCGGTGAGCAGTTCCAGGGCGACAAGCACGAGCAGCAGGCCGCCTGCGGCCTGGAGGGCTGGCAGGTCGACGTGCAGGTAGTCGAGCAGGGTCTGCCCGGCCACCGCGAAGATCACGATGACGCCGAGCGCCAGCGCGACGGCTTGCCAGGCCGCCCGGTTGCGGTCCCGGGCGGGCAGCGGGCCGGTCAGCGCCAGGAAGATCGGCATCATGCCCGGCGGGTCGGTGATCACCAGCAGGGTCACGAAAACCTCGCCGAACAGCTTCAGATCCACGTGATCAACCTAGCGCTGCCGCTGGGGGGCGAACCGCGGATCAGATCGAAGCGACCTCCGTCACCCCCTCGGCCACGATGCGCTCGTACGCCTCGATGTTTGTGGTGAACGCGCCGAGCCCGACGGTCTTGTGGGTGCCGTGGAAGTCCGAGGAACCGGTGACCAGCAGTCCCAGTTCGCCGGCGAGCGCCCGGACGTGTGATCGCTCGGCCGGGCTGTGGTCCTCGTGGTCGGCCTCCAGCCCGGCCAGCCCGGCGGCGGCCAGCTCGGCGATCAGCTCGTCGGGCACGATCGGCCCGCGTCGGCTGGCGCGGGGATGGGCGAAGACCGGTACGCCGCCGGCTGCCCGGACCAGCCGGATCGCCCGGAAGATGTCGATGTCCTCCTTCGGCAGCCGGTATCGCTCGCCGAGCCAGTCCGGACCGAACGCCTCCCGGGTGCTGCCGACCAGACCGGCCCGGATCAGCGCCTGCGCGATGTGTGGACGCCCCACAGTGCCGCCGCCCGCGGCGGAGAGGATCTCAGACCAGCTCACATCGACGCCGTCGGCGCGCAGCAATGTCACAATCCGCTCGCCGCGCTCCTCCCGGGCCGCCCGCAGCAGGGTCAGCTCGGCGACCAACTCCGGGTGGTCCGGGTCGAACAGGTAGGCCAGCAGGTGCAGGGACACCTCCCGATGCGTGCCTGTCCAACGGCAGGAGAGTTCCGCGCCCCGGACCAGGCGCAGCCTCGGGGGCAGTGCCCGCAGGGCCGGTGCCCAGCCGGCGGTGGTGTCGTGGTCGGTGATGGCCACCACGTCCAGCCTCGCGTCGGCGGCAGCGCGGACCAGTTCCGCCGGGCTCATCGTGCCGTCGCTGGCAGTGGAGTGGGTGTGCAGGTCGATTCGCGGCGCGGGGCCGGTACGCGAGGTCACCACCCCGACGCTACCGAGGACCGGCGGCCGCGTTCGCCGGGCCCGCCGATCGGCCAGCACCGCGCTACTCGCGGGAGGCTGCCGCCCTCCCGGTCGCCGCCAAGGTTCACCAGCACCGCTACGTCGGGAACAGGCGATGAAGCGTGACCCGGCGTACGGTCAGGAGCCGGTGACCAGGACGGGCCGGTCGCCGGGTTGCAGGCCGGGCACGGGGCTCGCCTCGGCCGCCCTGCCGGTCAGCGCCCGTTTCACGTCCACCAGGACGAGGTTCCCGGAGCTGTCGACGTACGAGGCTTCCGATTCGCTGCGCCAGGCGACAGCACCGGTTGCCGGCGGGCCGGCCGGCACGACGGTCAGTGGCGTGTCGAGCCGGTGCAGGTCGACAAGGAGCGCCCTGTCGGTTTTGCCGACCGACCCGTTCACCAGCAGCCACCGTGCATCGGCGGAAATTTCGCCGACGCCGTCCCGGCTCAGCTGCGGGCCACAGGCGGTTCGTACCGGCTTCAGGCCCCGGGCCGGGTCGAGCACCGCCAGGCAGGCGCCGGGCGGGTCGCTCGTGGTGACCTGACCGATCAGTCGTCCGTCCGGCAGCGCGCCGTAGACGTTCAGGGTGCTCCGCTCGGAGTCCGGAGCCAGGTCCCCCGCGCCGGGGCGCCACAGGACGTGGCCGGGGCGGCTCGGGTCGAGCCGGACCAGGACGTGGTCGCCGACGAACCGGACGGGTTCCGCGCCGTCCGGCGCGGGAGTGCGCACCGTCCCGATGAGCTGGGTGCCCACCACGCCCGCCACCAGCAGGTCTGCGCCGTCGCGCCAGGCGACCTGGCTGCCGTCGGGTGCCAGGACGATCTGCTTCGCACCGGCCAGCAGCACCTGCACCAGCCCGTCGTTCTGGGTGACCCAGAGGGAGCGGCCCGCTGTGGTTTCCGCGCCGACCACCAGCAGACCCCCACCATTCGGCAGTGGGTGGGCCCGTTCCGCCGGGCCGACGGTGGGCTGGGCGAGCCGCCTCCCGTCCGCGCTGATCAGGACCTCGGCGAGGAGCCGACCAGCGGACGGTGCGGTGGTGGGGGCAACGGGGGTAGCCGAAGGTATCGACCGGTCCGAGGGGTCGGGGTCGCCGATCACGACGATGGGAGGACCCTGCCGGTTGGTGTCCTCGGCGAGCTGCGCCATGCCACTGCTGATCAGCACTGTGGTGGCGACCCCGAGGGCGAGACCGACACCGGCACGCCGCCGCCGGATCCGGTTCGCCCGGCGGATGGCCTGCCCGGCCGGGTCGGCGCTGAGTGGGTGGGCGACAGCGACCTGGTGCGAGAGGGTCTCCCGCACCGCACCTTCCAGCTCGTCACGTCGCACCTGGTTAGGACGCTCCGGCCCGCCGTTCCGGTTGTCCGACGAGCGGGGAATTGCGTTCACTGCCGGTCTCCGGGGCCGGTGCCGACGGGCACGGCCGCCGGGGCGGTGGGCAGGTCGGCGGCCAGGACGGCCGGACGGGGTACGGCCGGACGGGGCGCAGCCCGGTCGATCGCGTCGGGCCGGGGTCGGGCCGCCGCGTCGGCCCTGGGCGTCGCTGCGGGAGTCCGCCGGCCCGGGACGCCTGCGCTCCCCGGCCGGCCGGTGCCGGTGAGGGTCGTACGGCCGGTGCCGGCGGCCTCGCCCTGAGCTGGCCTGGCAGCGTCGTCGACCAGATCCGGGGTGGCGGAACCCATCCGCCGACGCAGCGTGGCAAGCGCCCGGGATGCCTGGCTCTTCACGGTGCCGGGCGAGATGTCCAGCATCGCGGCGGTCTGGGCCTCCGACATGTCCTCGTAGTAGCGCAGCACGAGCACCGCCCGCTGCCGGTTGGGCAGCTCCTTGAGGTGTCGCCAGAGCAGATCGCGGTCGAGTTGCTGCTCGATCTCGTCCACGCCGGCCCGCTCCGGAAGCACCTCGGTGGGGCGCTCACCGTGCCAGCGACGCCGCCACCAACTCGTGGACGTGTTGACCATCACACGCCTGGCGTACGGCTCGACGGCCTCGATTCCGCCGAGCCGCTTCCACGCGAGGTAGGTCTTTGTCAGTGCGGTCTGGAGCAGATCTTCGGCAGTGGCCCAGTCGCCGGTGAGCAGATAGGCGGTGCGGAGCAGGGCGGCGGAGCGAGCCGCGACGAAGTCGCGAAACTCCTCCTCCAACGGGTCCCTGCTCGCCACCACGCACCTCCGCGCCCAAAGCTGTCCTGGCAGAGAGTGCCACGTCAGAGGCGTTCCGGTCCATGACGAAAGGTGCGCACTCGCTCCGATGTTCGGACGAAAACTTTCACGCCCCGTCGTCGGCCTTGGCCTCGTCGGCCTCCTTGCCGAGCCGCGCCTCGACTGCCTGCGGCTCGTACATCTCTTCGACGACGCGCAGGTAGAGCTCGTTCGGGTTGGGCAGATTCTTGATCTCGCGCAGCGCCTGCTCCTGGCCTGCGGACTCCAGCACGAAGGTGCCGTAGTTGAGCGCGCGACCGGTCGGGCTCTGCTCGTACTTCATGTCGGTGACCCGGACCAGCGGCATCATCGCGACCCGGCGGGTGATGATGCCGTTTACCACCATGACCCGCTTGTTGGTCAGGATGAAACGGTCATACCACCAGTCAGCCACCTTCCAGGCCACCCACCCCATCACCGCGAACCAGAGCAGCACGGCGATGGTGGTCAACGCGCCCACGTTCTGCCCGGCCAGGAAACCGGACAGGTAGCCGAGCACGAAGGTCGCCGCGATGCCGATCAACAGCGGGGTGGTGAGATGGATCCAGTGCCGCTTCCACTCACCCCGGTAGCGCTCGGTGGGGAAGAGGTAACGGGCGACAAGCGAGCTGGGCTCGTCCTCCAGCGGGAGCACCCGCCGGGGGGTCGAGCCGGTCGCGTCGGCACGCAGCCCCGCGAGCTCGTCCTCGGAAATCTGGGGTGGCTGATAGGCAGCCTCCGGATCGCGGATCCAGGCCCGACCGGACCGACCTTCGCCGGCATAGCCGGGCCCATCGCCATAGCCGACGTCGTCCGAAAGGGACGGGCCGTCTGACAGGCCAGGGCCAGCTCCGTAGCCCGGGCCGTCATCGGGGCCGATCCGCGGGATCGGCTCGGTGTCGCGCTCGCGGCGTTCCCGGTCAGGGTCGTCCGGGTCGAAGGGTGGTCCGGAGGGGCTGCCCATCGACGGCTAGGCGACGAGGCTGGTGAAGAAGTCGCCAAACCCCTGGGCGATGTCCATGATCCCGCCGCCCAGCGACTTGAACACATCAGCCGCAGAGTTTGGCCTATAGGCGACGAAGAAGATCAAGAATGCGATTCCGGCCCAGGTGAGGACCTTCTTGACCATGGCGGGCCATCCTCTCGCGCGGCGCCGGGTCCCATTACCGCAGCGGCACCCAGAGTATCAGTGTGGTGTCGTACAGTGAATATCTGCGTCCGTTCTCCGTCAATCCGTAGGGGTTGTCAAGCCCTGCCGGGTAGGTACGGGGACGGTGCGCCGTACACGAGCTCGGGGGGAGTCCACTCGGTCAGGTCGTGAAGCACGACTTCTTCCGCGAGCAGGTGACCCGCACTCGCCGGCCAGGCTATCGCATGCAGCCACATTCCCCGAGCTTCGCCGGCGTACGCACTTCGATCCGTCGGCGAATTGACCAACCACAGTGGAGTCGGATGACCGCCCACACGGATCCTGGCCTGCCCAACATGCTCCGGATGCCCCGGCCCAGGGTCGCTCAACGCGTCGGCCAACTCCGGCCCCGGGTCCGGCCCGGACAGACCGGCAAGTCTGGTGCCCAGGCCGACGCCGGGCTCCTCGGCCACGAAGACCAGGTCCGCCGGACCACCACCGAGCGGCGCCGGGCCGGCGCAGGCCACCGCCGTCGCCCGCACTCCGGTGCGGTCGTCCCCGGCGTACGCCACTCCGGTGAGAGTCCACCCGGGCAGCAGAGGCCACGGGCACCACAGCGGCGTCCCGGGTGGACCGGCTGTCGCGGTGATCTGCTCCACCACGCTCGCGACGATCTCCGCTCCGATGTGTTCGGGTACGTGCAGCGGCGGCACCGGGCCACAGCGCAGGCACCTCGACTCGGTGTGCATCAGATCCGGCGCCCGTACCGGGCCCCCGCATCTCGGACAACTCACCGCGACACTCACATCCCCACCGTCACCCCGGACCGCCGGCACGTCAAGCCGGAGCGTCCGATTGCGTCGGCGCGGCGCGGTTTCAGTCCGGCGGCGGCCCAGCGTGGGTACGGATCCACGCGTGCATGGCGATGCCGCTCGCCACCCCCGCGTTGATCGACCTCGTCGAGCCGTACTGGGCGATCGAGTAGAGCTGGTCGCACGCGTGGCGCGCGGGTTCGGAGAGACCGGGGCCCTCCTGACCGAACAGCAGTACGCAGTCCCGCGGCAGGGTGCCCGTCTCCAGCGGCCGGGAGCCGGGCAGGTTGTCGATGCCGACCACCGGCAGCCGCCGTCCGGCGGCCCACTCGACGAACTCCTCGATCGTCTCGTGGTGCCGCACGTGCTGGTAGCGGTCGGTCACCATCGCGCCGCGCCGGTTCCACCGTCGCCGTCCGACGATGTGCACCTCGGCGGCGTTGAACGCGTTGGCGTTACGGACCACGGTGCCGATGTTGAAGTCGTGCTGCCAGTTCTCGATGGCGACGTGGAAGCCGTGCCGGTGCTGGTCCAGGTCCGCGACGATCGCCTCGTGCCGCCAGTAGCGGTAGCGGTCGACCACGTTGCGCCGGTCGCCCTCGGCCAGCAACTGCGGGTCGTAGCGCGGGTCCTGTGGCGGGTCCCCCGGCCAGGGCCCCACACCCACCTCAAGCTGGTCGTCGGTCACGGTCATCAGAGGGTACGGCCTCCGCGCAGCGACCACCGCGACGGCCTGCCCGGCCCGGGGCGAGGGTCCGGCGGCTCGACGGGAGAGCCGGGCGGTCAGCCCAGTCCGAGCGCGCCACCGAGCCGGTCCAGGAAGCGCCGGTCCGCCGGGCTGGTCGCAAGGCCGCCGGGGCCGGGTGCGGCCCGACAGACACGGCCCGCGACGGACTGCACCCACTGGCGGTACGCGGCCGAGTCGGCCGGGTCGGCGCGCCGCTGGAGGACCCGCACCGCGGCCCGGCAGGCGGCCAGCAGGTCCACCATGTCGGTGAGGCGTTCGGTTGGTGCCGGTACGCCGTCGTGGCGGGCGTAGATGGCGGCGACGACCGCCCGGACCAGGTCGCTGTCGAACCCACGGCCGGCGGCCACCGCGTCAAGGCCGGCCAGGCCCGCCGGCACCCCGCGTTCGGGGCGGCCGGGACCTGTCGCCGTGGCGGCCACGAGGACGCGACCGGGCAGGCTGGTGAGCAGGTCCCATTCGGCGGCGGAGTAGACAGCGGTGGTCAACGGCGCGGCGCGACGCCCGGTTGATGGCGGCTCTCCGGCGACGGAGTGGCTCATCGGCACCTCCGGCGTCAGCATAAGCCGCGAAACGGGAGCAGGGCCTCTTTCCCCAACAGATGCTGTTGCCGGGAAAGAGGCCCTGACCGGCGGAGTGGCTCCGCTTCGGTGCTCAGCGCGGGTCGGGGAAGCTGGGCCGCTCCGGGTCCACTCCCTCGGCGACGGCGCTCGCCGCGTACTCCCGCTTGGGGACCATGACCTTGCGGCGGAAGACGCAGACCATCGTGCCGTCCTGGTTGTAGCCGCGGGTCTCCACCGACACCACGCCCCGGTCGGGCTTGGAGCCGGACTCCCGCTTGTCCAGGACTGTGGTCTCGCCGTAGATGGTGTCGCCGTGGAAGGTGGGCGCCACGTGCCGCAGCGACTCGACCTCCAGGTTGGCGATGGCCTTGCCGCTGACGTCCGGCACCGACATGCCGAGCAGCAGCGAGTAGATGTAGTTGCCGACCACGACGTTGCGCTTGAACTGGCTGGCCGTCTCGGCGTAGTGCGCGTCCATGTGCAGCGGGTGGTGGTTCATGGTGAGCAGGCAGAAGAGGTGGTCGTCGTACTCGGTGACGGTCTTGCCCGGCCAGTGCCGGTAGACCGCGCCGACCTCGAACTCCTCGTAGTAGCGGCCGAACTGCATGTGGTCCCCTCCGACGGGCGGCGATGGAGTTCGGGACAGCATGCCTTACCGATGGTTAAGGCGACCGGCGGGGCGCGAACCCGGCGGAAATGTCACACCGGTCACTCGCACGGGGGGAGACGCAATGAGCGGCGGGGCCCTCCCCGGCACCCGCCGCCCACGCTCTGATGCGGTGAATTCTGCCCTACGGTGACGTAGGTCCGACAGAGATCGAGGTCACATTTATCTTTTCGTAACATTACTGTACGTGACGAAATGTGGGTTGATCAGCGATCTCCGCAGGCTGGATACGTCCTCGTCAGAGCTCAAGTTACCGATTCGTAGAGCTCAATCGAGTCGATCTCTTTGGAAACGCTCCCATCACGGCAGGTCACGCAAGTGCGTCGTGCACTTGCGTTCCGCAGGACAGAGATGAACAGATGTATGTCGATGACCCTTCGTGATCCCCGGGTAGCCCGGAGCACGTTTCGTGCCCCACCGCCCGGGAATTCGATACGGTCAGCCCTGGTTCTACGGGACGTAGGTAAACCGCGGTGATCGGAGAGTGCAATGGCAACCGTTGAGCTGACCTCGGCGAACTTCGACGAGGTGACCGGCAACGACGGCATCGTCCTGGTCGACTTCTGGGCCGACTGGTGTGGTCCGTGCAAGCGGTTCGCCCCGGTCTACGAGCGCTCCTCGGAGAAGCACCAGAACATCGTCTTCGGAAAGGTCGACACCGAGGCTCAGCAGGAGCTGGGCGCGAAGTTCGACATCCGATCGATCCCGACGATCATGGCGATCCGTGACGGCGTCATCGTCTTCGCCCAGCCGGGCGCCCTGCCCGAGTCCGCGCTGGAGAACCTGATCGAGCAGGTCGAGGCGCTGGACATGGACGACGTCCGCAAGCAGTTGGCCGAGCACAACCACTGACCAGTCCGTCCTGCGACGGCACGAAAGGCCGGGTCCGGTTCGGGCCCGGCCTTCGTCGTTTCCCGCCACCCCATGATCACCGCCTGGGCAGCCGGAACTGGCCATCAGTCGGAGCCGACACGGCCGGTACATCCCGTATCGTCACGACCCGATGGAGAATCTGACCACCCGCGGGCGCGTGACCCGGCTGGGCGCTACCGCGCTCGGCCTCGTCCTGCTCCTCGTCGGCACGTTCTGGGGCAGCGACGATGACTTTCCGTTCGGCCCGTTCCGGATGTACTCCACATCCAACCCGCCGAACGCGCCAGCGCCCGACACCCGCGTCGAAGGTGTTAACAGCGACGGCGACGTGATCGACCTCGACCAGAACGCGACGGGCATCCGCCGCGCCGAGATCGAGGGCCAGCAGTCCCGGTACGTCGACGACCCGACGCTGCTCACGCAGATCGCCGACGCGTACGCCGAACGCCACCCGGACGCCGCCGAACTGGTCGAGGTTCGCATCGTCATCCGCTGGCACGGCATTCGCGCCGGTCGCCCCACCGGGCAGCATATCGACCAGACAGTGGTCCGCTGGCAGGCCCTCCGATGAGCCGCTGGCTGACCGAGGCGGTGCCGCGCGGCCGGATCGCCGCCTTCCGGACCCTGATCTACCTCTTTGTCGCCGCCGACCTGGTGATCTTCACTCCCTGGGTCCGCACCCGGGCCAGCGTGCCCGGCGAGCTGTACCAGCCGTTGCTGATCGGCCGGGTCCTTCCACTACCCACGCCGACGCCGACGCTGGTGGCGGTGATCTTCTGGGTGCTGCTGCTCGTCGCTCTGCTCGCCGCGACCGGCCGGGCGCCCCGGCTGCTCGGCTGGGCGGTCTGCGCGCTCTACCTGGAGTGGATGATCATCGCGATGAGCTACGGGAAGGTGGACCACGACCGGTTCGCCCTGCTCGTCGCGCTCGCGGTGCTGCCCACCGCCGGCCGCGCCCGGCACGGCGACACCACCCGCACGGAGGCCGGCGGCTGGGCGCTGCGGGTCACCCAGATCGCGGTGATCTGCACGTACTTCCTGGCAGCCTTCGCCAAGCTGCGCTTCGGCGGGTTGGACTGGCTGACCGGCTCGGTGCTGGCGAGGGCCATCATCCGACGCGGCACCGACCTGGCGGACCTGATCGCCCAGGTGCCGTACCTGCTGATCGTCGCCCAGTTCGGCATCGTGGCCTTCGAACTGCTCAGCCCCGTGGTCTTCCTGCTGCGGGAGCGCTGGCGGCTGGCCATGGTCGGCTTCTTCTACTCGTTCCACGCGGTGACCATCGCGACCATCACCATCTCGTTCGCGCCCCACCTGGCCGCGATGGCAAGCTTCCTGCCACTGGAGCGGGTCCGCCCACTGGTCTGGGCGCGCCGGCTCGTCGGCCGCGAGCCTCGCGGGCCAGCGGCGGACGCCCCGGAGCAGGCGCGCGTCGACGCCGAACCGACGCCGCCCGACCCTGCTTCGGTGGGAGCCGGTGCGGAGCCGGTGCCGCCCGGAGGTCAGGCCCCGGTGGTCGGGCGACCCGCCGGGCCGTAGAGCCGCTCCCTGGCCTCCTGCGGCAGCGAGCAGGCCGCCGTACCGCCCGGGAGGCGGTGCCGGTTGCGCGCCACCCAGCGGTACGTGGGCCAGGCGACAGCGCGCACGGGAGGCAACCGCAGCACGGCGCCGGCCGCCCGCCAGAGGGGACCGCTGGCGGCGAGCAGCTTCGCGATGGCGTCCGGGCCGGCTGCGCGGGAGTCGTCCGCGCCCACCCACTGCACGGCCTCCTCGCACTCGGCGATCGTGAGGCCGAGCGCGTCCAGGTCGGCGAACTGCCAGGGCACCACCCGCGCGGCGGTGGGGATCCGGCGTTCGATGAACTCCGCACAGGTAGTGCAGAACGCGCAGTCCCCGTCGTACACGAATGTCGACGTCTCCATGCGTCCATCCTCCCCCTCCGGCCTGCGGATTGGGCGCTGGTGTCCGGCGGGTCACTTGCGTCGTGCTCGTACACGTGTTCGAATAGTGCCCATGCGCTGGGACAACCTCACCGCTCCCCCGGTTGAGGGAGACCCCGAGCGGGCAGCGCCAGCGACGCCACCCCTGCCGCTGGCGCTGCCCGGCGCCATCGCCCGCACCTTCGACACCCCCGAGTTCGCGGGGATGACGTTCTACGAGGTGCAGGCCAAATCCATCCTCAACCGGGTGCCCGGGCAGTCCCGCGTCCCGTTCGAGTGGACCATCAACCCGTACCGAGGCTGCTCCCATGCATGCGTCTACTGCCTGGGCGGTGACACCCCGATCCTGATGGCGGACGGGCGCACCAAACCGATCAGCGAGGTGGAGCAGGGTGACCGCATCTACGGGACGGAGCGACGCGGCGCCTACCGGCGATATGTCGTCACCACCGTGCTGGACAAGTGGTCGACTGTGAAGGCGGCCTACCGGGTCACATTGGAGGACGGCACAACGCTCATCGCCAGCGGGGACCACCGGTTCCTCTCCGAGCGTGGCTGGAAGCACGTCACCGGAGCCATGCACGGCGGCAGCCGACGCCCCTACCTGACCACCAACAACCGCCTGATCGGCACCGGCCGTTTCGCCACCGGCCCCAAGGAGTCGCCCGACTACCGACGGGGTTACCTCTGCGGCATGATCCGCGGGGCTGCGCACGTCGGTGCCTTCACATACTCGTACGGGGTGGTGCACCGGTTCCAGCTGGCGCTGGTCGACGACGAGGCGCTAAATCGTAGTGAGCGCTATCTCGACGCCGAAGGGGTCGCAACGCAGCGCTTCTCGTTCACTGAGGCCAGCGCCACTCGTCGGGCCATGGCTGCCATCCGCACCTCCAAGCAACGGGACATCGAAACGATCACGAAGCTGATCAGTTGGCCGGCGGCTCCCAGCGACGATTGGCGGCTCGGCTTCCTGGCCGGCATCTTCGACGCCGAGGGCAGTTGCAGCAGAGGTGTCCTGCGTATCAGCAACAGCAACGACGCCATCCTCGACCAGACGACGGAGGCACTACGCCGGTTCGGGTTCTCCTGTGTGCGAGAAGATCGCGGCCTACCCAACCGCGTGCGACAGATCAGGCTGACCGGCGGCCTGGCCGCCCGGCTCCGGTTCTTCCACCTGACCGACCCGACCATCACTCGAAAGCGGTCAATCGAAGGTGCGGCGCTCAAGCATCAGACCGCACTCGGGGTGGTCGGCATCCAACCGCTCGGCCTGGAGCTGCCACTGTGGGACATCACCACTGGCACCGGGGACTTCATCGCCAACGGAGTGGTCAGCCACAACTGCTTTGCCCGTAACACGCACACCTACCTGGACCTCGGCTCCGGAGCGGACTTCGATCGCAAGGTGATCGTCAAGGTCAACGCCGGCGAGCTGGTCCGGCGGGAGCTTGCCGCGCGTACGTGGCGGGGTGCGCACGTCGCGATGGGCACCAACGTGGACTGTTACCAGCGGGCCGAGGGGCGTTACCGGCTGATGCCGCAGATCATCGCGGCTCTGCGTGACTTCGCCAATCCATTCTCGATCCTCACAAAGGGCACGCTGATCCTGCGGGACCTGCCACTGCTGCGTGAGGCTGCCGAGGCGACAACTGTCGGCATCTCCTACTCCGTGGGCTTCGTCGACGAGCAGCTCTGGCGCGCCGTCGAGCCGGGCACACCGCACCCGCGTCGTCGCCTGGACGCGGTCCGCGCGCTCGCCGACGCCGGCTTCTCCGTCGGGGTGCTGATGGCCCCGATCCTGCCCGGGTTGAGCGACAGCGACGAGTCGATCGACGCCACAGTGTCGGCGATTGCCGCTGCCGGGGCGACAAGTGTGACCCCGCTTGCCCTGCACCTGCGTCCCGGCGCCCGGGAGTGGTACGCGCAGTGGCTGGCCCGGGAGTACCCGCACCTCGTGCCCCGCTACCGCGAGCTCTACCGGGCGGGCTCCTACGCGCCGCAGGCGTACCAGCGGGAGCTGACCGCCCGGGTGCGCATCGCGGCCCGCCGGCACGGGCTGCACCGTGGTGAGCCGGGCGACAACCGCCGCGCGCCCGAGCCGCCTCCACCACCGGCCGCCGAGCAGCTGACCCTGCTGTAGCCCGAGGTCGGAGCTACAGTCGGCGGGTGCGTACCGCTCAGCAGATCCTCGCCGACTCCGCCGTAATCGCCGTCGTGGGCGCGTCCCGCGACCCGTCGAAGGCCGCGCATCGCGTGCCGTTGCAGATGCAGCAGTACGGCTGGCGGATCATCCCGGTCAACCCGACAGTGGACGAACTCTTCGGGGAACGGGCGTACAAGACGCTCGCCGACATCCCGCACCCCGTCGACATGGTGGACGTGTTCCGGCCGGCTGCCGACGCCGTGCAGGTGGTTCGCGACGCGGCGGCGATCGGCGCCCCGGCGGTCTGGCTACAGCTCGGCATCGTCTCGGCAGAAGCACGGAAGATAGCCGAAGAAGCCGGCATGGACTACGTAGAAGACCGCTGCCTAGCCGTCGAACGAGCCAAAGCCGCCCTAACCCGCCTGCCCTAACCGCCCCCCGATCCCGCTCCCTGATCCCGTCGATCATGGAGTTGTGGTGCCGAGGTTAGTAGGATTTGTCGCCCGAATCCCCCACCACAACTCCATGATCGACGGGCAAAAAGGGGGACGGGTTAGAGCTTGTACTCCTTTAGGAGGCCTCGGCTGATGATGGTCTTCTGGATCTCTGAGGTGCCTTCGCCGATCAGCAGGAACGGGGCTTCCCGCATCAGGCGCTCGATCTCGTACTCCTTGGAGTAGCCGTAGCCGCCGTGGATGCGGAACGCCTCCTGGACGACCTCGGCGCAGTATTCCGAGGCGAGCAGCTTGGCCATCCCGGCCTCGACGTCGTTGCGCTGGCCGGCGTCCTTGAGTCGGGCGGCGTTGACCATCAGGGCGTGCGCGGCCTCGATTTTCGTACCCATCTCGGCGAGCTTGAAGGCGATGGCCTGGTGCTTGGCGAGCGGCTGGCCGAAGGTCTTGCGCTGCTGCGCGTAGCCGACTGCCAACTCGAAGGCGCGGATGGAGATGCCGCAGGCGCGGGCGGCCACGTTGACGCGGCCCACCTCGATGCCGTCCATCATCTGGTAGAAGCCGCGGCCCACCTTGTCGGCGCCGCCGAGGATTGCCGAGTCGGGCACCGTCACGCCGTCGAGCACCATCTCGGTGGTCTCGACGCCCTTGTAGCCCATCTTGTCGATCTTGCCGGGGATGGTGAGGCCGGGGGCCGTCTCGCCGAAGCCCGGCTCCTTCTCCAGCAGGAAGGTGCTCATGTTGCCGTACACAGACTCGGCGCCGGTGTCGGTCTTGACAAGGGTGGCCACCACGGAGGAGTACGCCCCGTTCGTCAGCCACATCTTCTGCCCGTTGAGCACGTAGCTGTCGCCGTCGCGGACCGCGCGGGACTTGATCGCCGACACGTCGGAGCCCGTCTCCGGCTCCGACATCGAGAACGCGCCGCGCACCTCGCCGGTGGCCATCTTCGGCAGCAGCCGGGCCTTCTGCTCGGCGGAGCCGTGCTGGGAGATCAGGTACGCCACGATGAAGTGCGTGTTGACGATGCCTGAGATCGACATCCAACCGCGGGACAGCTGCTCCACCACGAGCGCGTAGGTGAGCAGCGACTCGCCGAGCCCGCCGTACTCCTCGTCGATGGTGAGGCCGAACAGCCCCATCTCGCGCATCCCGTCGAGGATGTCGGTGGGGTACTCGTCGGCGTGCTCAAGCCGCTGCGCGTGCGGAATGATCTCCTTGTCGGCGAACTCGCGGACGGTCTCCAGGATCGATTGCTGCACATCGGTCAGGCCGGGCGTCTGGGCGAGTCGGGCCATCTCAGCCTCCGGGGATCAGCGCACTACTCATGGGTAACTGAACGCTCGGTCAGTATCGACCTCCGGGCCGGCAAGGCCAAGGTGACCAGTCCACACAACCGCTGTGAAAAGGTTCACCGCTGCGGGTAGCGTCCGGCAAGAGGGACTTTTCCGGCACCGGCAGGAGGAGCACGGCTGTGACCTACCCGCCACCGTCGGGACCATCCGGCGACGAGCCGCCACCGTCACCCTACGAGCCGCCTCCGGACCAGTCGCCGTACGCGCCGCCGCCGGCCGGTCAGACGCCGTACCCGCCACCGCCCGACCAGTCTTCCTTCGGGTCGCCGGAACGCTCACCGTACGGGCCACCCGCCGACGAGCCGTCACCGTACGAGCAGCAGGGACAGCACCAGTCGGCGCACTGGGGGCAGCAGCCGCCGTACCCTCCGCAGGGCCCCTACGGCCAGTGCGGCCCGCCGACGCCCGGACCGAGCCGGCCCACGAACCTGCTGGCGATCCTGTCGCTGGTGTTCGCATTCGTGTTCCCACCGGCCGGCGCTGTCCTCGGCCACGTGGCCAAGCGCCAGATCCGCACCAGCGGCGAGGAGGGCGGCCAGCTCGCCACCTGGGGAATGATCCTCGGGTACGTCTTCACAGGGCTGACCCTGCTGGCCTGCTGCGGCTGGCTGGCCCTCGTCATCATCGGCAGCAACAGCAACAACGGCAGCTACTGAGCGACAGTGGACCGGTCAGCGGAACCGGGCCTCCCGGACACTGTTGCCGCCGTCGACCACGAGCATCTGCCCAGTGATGTACGACGCAGCCGGTGAGCAGAGGAAACTGATGGCCGCCGCGACCTCGTCCGGGGTGCCCGGTCGACCGACAGGAGTGCCCAGCCCCTGCTTGATCTCGGCCATCGTGGACGCCGCCGTGTAGATGGTGCCGGGCGCCACCGCGTTCACCGTCACCCCGTCGGCGATCATCTCCATGGCAAGCGCCCGCGTCAGCCCCACCACGCCGGCCTTCGCCGCCGCGTACGCGGCCTCGGTGGGCAGGGCGTTCACCGGCCCGGCGGTGGCCGCCAGGTTGACGATCCGCCCCCAGCCCCGCTCGGCCATCCCGCCGATGAACGCCCGACTGCACAGGAACGCTGTGGACAGGTTGCGGTCGATCTCGCCACGCCACTCGTCGTAGGTCAACTGCGCGACCGGCCGCAGCACCCCCTGGCTGGCACGACTCGCCAGGCCCGCGTTGTTGACAAGCACCTCGACGTCGCCCAACTGCTCAGCGACCGCGTCGGCGAGCGCGCCGACCTCCGACTCGTCGGTCAGGTCGGCGACGAAGCCGGTCACTCCCAGTTCGCCGGCCCGCTCGTGGATGCGGCGGGTCGTGGAGACGATCGCGACCCGCGCCCCCAGGTCGGCGAGCCGCCGGGCGGTCGCGTACCCGATGCCGTCCGGGCTGCCCGCCCCCGTCACCAGGGCGACCCGCCCGTCGAGCCGCATCGTCACCGGGTCGGGGAGCGCGACCGGCTCGTCGGCGCCGACCCCGCTGCCCGGCGTGGTCGCACGGCCGCGCCGAGCCGCACCCGGCCGGCTGACGTCCCGTCTCGGTCGGCTTCCGGAACGGTCCGCGGCACGCGATTCGATTGCCATGCCAGGGATCCTGCCCGTTACGACCGACCTGGGCAACGCGGCACCCGGGAGCGGGGGCGTCGGGTTTGGTCACCCCTGGCTACCCTGACGGCGCCAACCAAGCCGACGGAGAGTACGCATGACCAATCCCCCGCCCCCCGGCGACTGGAACGACCCCACGAGGTCGGCTCAGCCGGCGAGTTCACCGCTGGATCCGACAATGGTGTCCAGCCCGCCGGTGCCAACCCAGCCCGGCCCCTCCGACCCGTACTCGCCGGCCGACCCGTACGCCGGTGGGCAGGCGGCCCCGGGACAGCCGGTGGCGTACGCCCCGCCCGGCTATCCGCCGCCGTACCCCGGTTACGGCTACCCGCCGCCCCCGAAGAACAACGCGCTTGCCATCGCGTCGCTGGTGCTGAGCCTTGTCGGCCTCACGTCCTGTGGGATCACGGCGCCGATCGGGGCGATCCTCGGCCACGTGGCGCAGAGTCAGATCCGCACCAGCGGCGAGGCCGGTGAAGGTATGGCGAAGGCCGGAATCATCGTCGGCTGGATCGTCACCGCGCTGATGCTGCTCGGGGTCGCCGCCTACGCCGCCATCATCATCTTCGCGGTCACGAACGCCGACAGCAGCACCAGCAGCTACTGAGAGGGCTGGCCGGGGCGACGTACAAACGGCTTTGTCGGGCCGGGGGGGGCGCCCGCGGGGGGGGGGCCCGCCCCCCGCCCCCCCCCCCCCCCGGGGGGGGAGCCCACGGGACGGGGCCCCGCGCGCCCCCCGCCCCGCCCCCCTGGTCCTCGCCCGGGTTGCCGCGGGGGCGCGCCCTGTTGGGGGGGCGGGGCCCCCCGCGGGGGGGGCCCCCCCCGGCCCGATCACTCACTCCGCCGGTGGGGTGAACGACGAGGTACGGCTCATCCCGGCGGCCCGGCCCTTGGCGGCGACCACGAGCGCCATCTTGCGGGACGCCTCGTCGATCATCTCGTCGCCGAGCATCACCGCGCCGAGCTTCCCGCCGGCCTCCGAGGTGTAGTAGTCGTACGCGTCGAGGATCAGCTCGGCGTGGTCGTAGTCGGCCTGCGCCGGCTGGTAGACCTCGTTCGCGGCGTCGATCTGGCCCGGGTGCAGCACCCACTTGCCGTCGAACCCCAGCGCCGCCGACCGCTTGGCCACCTCACGGAAGCCGTCCACGTCCCGGATCTGCAGGAACGGCCCGTCGATTGCCTGCTTGTCGTGCATTCGGGCGGCCATCAGGATGCGCATCAGGATGTAGTGGTACGGGTCGCCCGGGTAGTCCGGGATCAGCGCACCGACAACGAGCGACTTCATGTTGATCGAGGCCATGAAGTCGGCCGGGCCGAAAATGATCGTCTCCACCCGGGGCGAGGCGCCCGCGATGGCGTCGACGTTGACCAGGCCCGCGGCGTTCTCGATCTGCGCCTCGATGCCGATCCGTCCGACCTCCAGGCCCAGCGTCTTCTCGATCTGGGTGAGCAGCAGGTCCAGCCACTGCACCTGGGCGGCGTCCTGCACCTTGGGCAGCATGATGCAGTCCAGGTTCGCGCCGGCGCCCTCGACGACCTCGATGACATCCCGGTAGGTCCACGGGGTGGTCAGGTCGTTGACCCGTACCACGCGGGTCTTGCCGGCCCAGTCACCGTCGTTGAGCGCGGCCACGATGTTCTTGCGCGCGTCCGGCTTGGCCAGCGGGGCGACGGCGTCCTCCAGGTCGAGGAAGACCTGGTCGGCCGGGAGGCCCTGCGCCTTGCCGAGCATCTTGACGCTGGAACCCGGTACGGCGAGACAGGATCGGCGAGGACGACCGACTGCGGCCATGGATGCACTCCTTCCAGCGTTCGGCGGGCACGCCGACGCCACCTGACGACAGATCCGAGAAAACTTAACGATCCCAAAGGGGCGTGTTGACGCCACGGTAACCTCGTGCCGTGACCGGGGTGAATGGACCTGTGGAAGATCTCACTGGGCGTCGACTCGTGGTGGTGACCGGGGCCAGCTCCGGGATCGGGCTGGCCGCCGCCGTGCACCTCGCCTGCCGCGGCGACCAGGTGGTGCTCGTCGGGCGGGACCCGGCCCGCCTCCAGGCCGCCGCCGAACGGGTACGGGAGACCTCGGGTGAGCGCCCAGAGCTGTTCCGCGCCGACTTCGCGGTGCTCGACGACGTCCGACGGCTCGCCGAAGGGCTGCGCGCCGCGTACGACCGGATCGACGTGCTCGTCAACAACGCAGGAGCGATCGCGCTCCAGCCTCTCACCACCGTCGACGGTTTCGAGCTGTCGATCCAGGCCAACCACCTGGCCCCGTTCCTGCTGACCAACCTGCTCGCCGACCGGGTCGGCCGGATCGTGGTCACCGGCTCCGGTGCGCACCGCTTCGGCACGCTCGATCCGGACGACCTGAACGCGGCACTGCGCCGTTACCGGCCGCTGGGCGCGTACGGCACCAGCAAGCAGGCGAACATCCTGTTCACCGCCGAGGCGGCCCGCCGCTGGCCGGGAATCCCCGCACACAGCTTCCACCCGGGAGTGGTGCGCACCCGGTTCGGCAACGACAGCAGGGTTGTCGCGTTCGGCATGCGGGTGCTGCCGTTCCGCAGCCCGGAGAAGGCCGCCGAGACGCTGGTCTGGCTCGCCAACCAGGACCCGGCCCGGTTGGTCGGCGGCGGGTACTACTACAACAGGCGGTTGCGCCGGCCGTACCGCAAGGCGGCCGACCCACGGCTCGCCGCCCGGCTCTGGTCGGCAAGCGCCGCCGCCGTGGGCATCGACGGGTAGCGTTGCCACCGTGCTCACTCTCGTGGCGATCGTCGAGTTTCCCACCGGGGCCGAGTCCGATGGCCAGCACTACGAGGACGACGTCCTTGCCCTGCTCGGCAGGCACGGCGGCGAACTGGAACGACGGCTGCGCAGCACCGCTGGGCGAAGCGAGGTGCACGTGATCCGGTTCGCGGATCGGGCCGGCTACGAGTCGTTCCTCGTCGACCCGCAGCGGGCGGCACTGCGTACCGCCCTCGGCGAAGCCGCACCGACCACCCGCGTCATCGAGGTGCACGAGGTCTGAGCGTCAGTCGGTCAGCGGCGCCGGGTCGGCCGGCAACGCCGTGGTCGTGGCGCGACGGCCGGCGCGGGCGCCGCCGAGCACCACCACTGCCACCCCGACCAGCAGCAACGACATGCCCAGCAGCGCGTACGCGCGAGGCACCTGGCCCAGCCAGACCCAGGCCAGCAGGGCGGCACCGGGCACCTCCAGCAGGATCAACACGCTTACCGTCGTCGCCGGGATCCGGTGCAGGACGTAGTTGAACATCGAGTGCCCGAGCAGTTGCGCGCCAGCCACCAACGCCAGGATGGCCAGCCAGGTACGCCCGTCGAAGCCGGTAAGCCGCACCCCGCCGAGCAGGCAGATCACCAGCAGGATCAGCGCGCAGATCCCGTAGCAGATGGTCGTGTAGGTGGTGGTGCTGATGCTGGCCCGCGCACGCTCACCGAACGCGGTGTACACGGCGCCGAACACGCCACCGGCCACCGCCAGCAGGTCACCGACTACCGCCCTCGCGGAGATGCCCACGTCCGCGCCCGTGGCGATCACCGCGCCGCCGACCGTCACCGCGATGCCGACCCAGACCACCGGTGGGAGCCTGCGACCCTGCGCTCGGGCGATCAGCCCCTGCCAGACCGGCTGGGTGGCGACCAGAGCTGTTGCCGCAGCCACCGATGTGAGCTGGACGCTCGGCATCCAGGCGGCGAAGTGCGCGGCCAGCGCCACACCGGAGAGGACGCAGAACAGCCCCTCCCGCCGACCTGCCAGCCCGACCAGGGCGCGGAACTCGGCGCGACGTCGGGCCAGCGAGAACGGGCTCAGCACGGCCACCGCCAGCACGTTGCGCCAGAACGCGATGGCCAGCGCCGGTGCGGCCGCGTACGCGATCAGCGGCGCTGACGACGACACCGCGACCACGGCGAGGCCCACCGCGCCGGTGGTCAGCGGATCCAACGTCGGGCGGCGCGAATCAGGGGGCACGGGAAGCAATCTTCACACGATCACCATGGACACAGAACGTCATCACTCCGTTACGATCGGGCAGCGTCGCGCCAGCGGCCGTCGATTGCCCGGAGGCGCGCCAGATGCCCAGCTACCAGGCTGTGCTGTTCGACTTCTTCGGCACGCTCACCCACTCGGTCCAACGCGGCGCCGCGCACCTCCGCACCGCCGAACTGCTCGGCTGCCCCATCGACACGCTCAACGAGGTGCTCAATCGCACCTACTACGCGCGTGCCACCGGTCGGCTCGGCAGCGCGGAGGCGACACTGCGCTGGGTCTGCGCCCTGGCGGGCGTACACCCCAGCGACCATGCGCTGCGGGCGGCCGTGGCATCCCGGCACCGGGCGGTCCGCGCGGACACCCGGCTGCGGGCCGACGCGGTGCCGGTGCTCGCGGCGCTGCGCCACTGCGGCCTGCGCACCGGCGTGATCAGCGACTGTACGCACGAACTGCCGGCCTTCCTGCCGCAGCTCCCGATCGCCCCACTGCTCGACGTGCGGGTCTTCTCCGTCCAGGTCGGACGATGCAAGCCCGAACCGGAGCTCTACCTGACCGCCTGTCAGCGGCTCGGGCTCGCACCGGCCGACTGCCTGTACGTCGGCGACGGTGGCAGCCAGGAGCTGACCGGCGCCGAGCGGGCCGGGATGACAGCGGTCCGGCTGGCCGCACCCGATCTGGCCGAGCACATGGTGTTCAACGCCGACCGGGAATGGCGCGGCCGGACCGTGGGCAGCCTGCGCGAGGTGCTCGACCTCGTGAGCGCAACGAACCTCGCGGACGCCGATCTGGCGCGCACCGGGGTCGGCGGGATGTGCGCGGCCGGCAGGGCGGGCGGTCCGGCGGGCTGACCAACGGGCGGTCGGCGGGTCAGCGGCGGCGCACGGGCGGCCGACGGATCAGCGGCGGCGCACGGGCGGCCGACGGATCAGCGGCGGCGGACCCGGTGCAGGCGGAACGGCTTGCGGGTGGCGCGGACCGCCGGGGTCTCCCGGGGCTCCTCCGTCTGCGCGTCGGACGGCAGGTCGGCGCCGGAGAGCGGCTCGCCCGCGGGGGCGAGCCGATTCACCGCACAGCCGTCGGCGGCCCACCGCGCCACCAGGTCCGCCGTCGGGCCGGGCGCGTTCAGGCGCTTGCCCGCCACAAGCGGCGCCGTGGTCTCCCACGCCTCGCTGCCCGGCGACAGCCTGGTCACCCGGGCCGGCCAGGTGACGATGCGGCCGCCGTGATCACCGCGCAGCGTGACCTGCGCCTCGGTGGCGTCGGCCAACCCGGGAGCGGCCTGCTCGCCCGGCCCGCTCACCACGTAGAGCGCGCCTTCCAGCGGGGCGCACCAGAGCGCGAGCGCCGGCCCGCCGGACACGCTGACCCAGGCCACGGCGGCCTTCTTCATCGCCTCGTCGACAAGCGGCGTCGAGGTGTGCGCGTCGTCAGTCACCCTCGTATCCTCCCGTACGTCGACCGGCGACGCGTGGACCGCCGGTCGATCGCCTGCCGCCCGTCCACCCAGGGCCTGCGCGGCTCAGCCCACGAAGGGCGGCACGGCGATCTCGCCCCGGGCCACCGGCATCACCTGGCCGGCGACGGTAGCGCCGACGGCCGTGCCGCTCTCCGCCGTCACAGTGCAGGTCAACGCGGAGGGACGGCCCATCTCCACACCCTGGCGCACCGCGTACCGGGACAGTCCGTCCCCCGGCAGCAGGCCCGTGGCCACCAGCCAGACGCCCAGCCCGAGCGCCGCCGAGCCGGTCGCCGGATCCTCCGGGACACCGAGCCCCGGCACGAAAACCCGAGCGTGCGCGGTTTGCGTGGCGGGGTCCCAGGAGAAGACGCTCACGTGATCCACGCCGTACCGCTCCGCCGCCACCGGGTTCAGCCGGGCCCGGGCCACCGAATCCGGGAACACCGGCAGGTACGGGAACTCCAGCCCGCAGCCGGCCACCCGAGGCGCCGGCCCACTGCTGTCGTAGTCGGCCTCGACCAGCCCGGCGATCTCCAGCAGCGGCTCCGGGTCCAACTCGGGGCCGAGCGTGGGGCTGCTGCCGGTGAGCGTCGCGCCGGTTGCGGTCACGTCGATCGGCAGCACCCCGGCACCGCACTCCTGGGTGACCTGCCCCACGTCGAACATCCCGCGCCGACTGGCGGTGACCGCCGCGCCGACGCTCGGGTGCCCGGCGAACGGCAACTCGTCGGCAGGGGTGAAGATACGGGCCCGGTACGTCGCGCCGACCTGGGTAGGTGGCAGCACGAACACCGTCTCGGACAGGTTGAACTCCAGTGCGAGCGCCTGCATCTGCTCGGTGGCCAGCGCCTCCGCGCCGAACACCACGGCCAGCGGGTTGCCACTGAACGGGCGGTCGGTGAAGACGTCCACGATCTCGTAGGCCAAGGTCGACATGTTGCTAAACACTAGGCGCTTAGGCTGGTGCCCGTGAGCACGCCGACCCGGATCTACATCGCCCGCCTCGCCGGAGTGGCCGTTTTCGATCCAAACGGTGACCAGGTGGGCCGTGTCCGTGACGCGGTGGCCCGGCTGCGGGCGACCGGCCGTCCGCCGGAGGTCGTGGGTCTGGTCGCCGAGATGCCGATGCGCCGGAGGATCTTCCTGTCCATCAACCGGATCACCTCGATCGACGCGGACGCTGTCGTGCTCGGCTCCGGCACCCTCAACCTGCGGCGCTTCGAGAAGCGCCTGAACGAGCTGCTTGTGCTCCAGGAACTCCTGGACCGGCGGGTGCAGCTCGAACCCGGCGGCCAGCCCGGCACCGTGGTGGACGTCGCCATGGAGTGCGCTCGCGGCGGCGAGTGGTCACTCACCCGCGTCGCGGTCCGCGAGCAGACCGGCCGGATCACCCGGCGGGGCCACCTGCACCAGGTCGAGTGGGACCGCGTGCGCGGGCTCAGCGGCATCGCCGACAACCGGGGTACGGCGAATCTGCTCGCCGTCCTGGAGGACATGCGCCCGGCGGACCTTGCCAACGCACTTCAGGACCTGCCCGACACGCGGCGCAACGAGGTCGCTGCGGCGCTGAACGACGAGCGGCTGGCCGACGTGCTCAGTGAGCTGCCCGAACACGACCAGGTGGAGATCCTCGCCGCGCTGGACCGGGAGCGGGCCGCTGACGTGTTGGAGGAGATGGACCCGGACGACGCTGCGGACCTGCTCAACGAACTGCCGCCGCCGGAACAGGACGTGCTGCTGGACCTCATGGAGCCGGACGAGGCCGACCCGGTGCGGCAGTTGCTCAACTACACCCCCGGCACGGCGGGCAGCGTGATGACGTCCGAGCCTGTCATCCTGCCGCCGGACGCGACAGTCGCCGAGGCGTTGGCCCGGATCCGGGAACCGCAGCTCTCCCCCGCCGTCGCCGCGCAGGTCTTCGTGACCCGGGCGCCGCAGAACACCCCGACCGGGCGGTACCTGGGCATGGTGCACTTCCAGGCGTTACTGCGTGAATCGCCTGCCGACCTGCTGGGCAAGGTGGTGGTCAACGACATCGACCCGCTGCGCCCCACCACGCCGTTGCCGGAGATCACCCGCCGAATGGCCACCTACGATCTGGTCGCCATGCCCGTGATCGACAGGAACAACCGGCTGGTCGGTGCCGTGACGGTCGACGACGTACTGGACCACTCGTTGCCCCGGGACTGGCGGGACCGGGGTGTCCTCGGTGCCGCGGGCACCACCGACGCGGTGCTGGACGGCGCTGATGGCTGAGCAGCGGCGTACGGAGCGTCTCGACCAGCCGCGCGAGCCCCGGGGAATCAAGCTGCCCCGATTCGACGCGGAGGCGTTCGGCCGCTGGTCGGAGGGCATCGCCCGGGGCATGGGCACCGCGAACTTCCTGGTCGTCATGACTGTGGTGATCGCCATCTGGTTCGGCTGGAACACTCTCGCCCCGGCCGAGATGCGCTTCGACCCGTACACCTTCACGTTCCTCACGCTGGTGCTGTCGTTGCAGGCCAGCTACGCGGCGCCGCTGATCCTGCTGGCGCAGAACCGGCAGGCGGATCGCGACCGGGTGGCGTTGGAGGAGGACCGGCGGCGCGCCACGGCGCAGAAGGCGGACACCGAGTACCTGGCACGGGAGATCGCCGCCCTGCGGATCGCGTTGGGCGAGGTGGCCACCCGCGACTTCCTCCGCTCCGAACTGACCCGACTGGCCGAGGAGCTGGACGAGGCGGGGCAGCGGCGGCAGCGGCTGGAGCGCCGCCAGCAGGAGCGGGACAGCCGGCAGGAGAAGCGCACCCAGCGGGCGACCGACGGCGGAGCGCTTGACGAGCCGCGCGACGACCTGGACGGCGACTTCTCCCGGAGCGCCCGGTCGGACGGCACCGGCCCCCGCGGCCAGGACGGCTGATGAGCCGGATCGATTGGCTCACACCGGTCCCGGTCAACGGTCGGAGCGGATGCCCCGCGACGTAGCATTGCGGGCATGTCAGCACCCGTCAGCACCGTCGAGGACGCGATCCAGGCCGCCCTGGCCACCGTCAACGACCCGGAGATCCGCCGGCCCATCACCGATCTGGGCATGGTCCGCTCCGCCACGATCGGCGCCGACGGCGTCGTACGGGTCGAGCTGCTGCTCACCGTCGCCGGCTGCCCGCTCAAGGACAAGCTGCGTACGGACATCACCGCCGCCGTGGCCGCGGTGCCCGGTGTCACCGGCGTGGAGATCGACTTCGGTGTGATGAGCCCCGAGCAGCGGCAGTCGTTGCAGGCGCAGCTGCGCGGCGGCGGCGCCAGCGAGGAGCCGGTCATCCCGTTCGCCCAGCCGGGCTCCCGCACCCGTGTGTACGCGGTGGCCAGCGGCAAGGGCGGTGTCGGCAAGTCCAGCGTGACTGTCAACCTGGCGGCGGCGCTCGCCGCCCGTGGGCTCTCCGTCGGCGTGGTCGACGCCGACATCTACGGTCACTCGGTGCCCCGGATGCTCGGCGCGGACGGTCGACCGACCCGCGTCGAAGACATGATCATGCCGCCGCAGTCGCACGGCGTGAAGGTGATCTCGATCGGCATGTTCACCTCGGGCAACGCGGCTGTGGTGTGGCGTGGCCCGATGCTGCACCGGGCGTTGCAGCAGTTTTTGGCCGACGTCTACTGGGGCGACCTCGACGTACTCCTGCTCGACCTGCCCCCGGGCACCGGCGACGTGGCCATCTCGCTGGCCCAACTGCTGCCCAACTCGGAGATCCTGCTGGTCACCACCCCGCAGACCGCAGCCGCCGAGGTCGCGGAGCGGGCCGGTGCGATCGCCCTGCAGACCCACCAGCGGGTGGTCGGCGTCATCGAGAACATGTCCTGGCTCGAACTGCCGGACGGCTCCCGCATGGAGATCTTCGGCTCCGGCGGCGGTACGGCCGTCGCCGAGTCGCTGAGCCGGACGATCGGCGCGCAGGTGCCGCTGCTCGGGCAGATCCCGCTGGACACCCGCGTCCGCGAGGCCGGCGACGCCGGCAACCCGATCGTGCTGGCCGAGCCGGATTCCCCGGCCGCCCAGGCGCTCGGCACGATCGCCGACCGGCTCGCGCTGCGCCGTGAGTCGCTGCTCGGCAAGCCCCTCGGCCTCAAGCCCGCCGGCCGCTGAGCGGTCGAACCGGCAGCCCGGCGGGGGTTGAGCTGGCCCTGACACGCACAGCCCGTGCTGCCCTTTGGAGCTGATGTCGCACGGATCTCCCGGCCCGGCCGGGAGGACGTCGGCGATCCAGCTCCGAAGGGCAGCCGAGCGGTGTGATCCGGGGTCACCGAGCTGAGCGAGGCCAGGGGCCGGGGCTACAGGCAAGGGCCCAAGGGATGGAGCCTGAGCCTGAGCGAGGCTGACACAGGCCCGAGTGCCGCCGCACGGTCCGAGCGCTAGCGCTACGCCTGATCGCTGCCCGCAGGGCGGATCAGGTGGCGTCGTCGTAGCTGGCCCGCGGGGCCGGTGCCGGTGAGGCGCTGGTGGCGGTGCTGGTCGGCCGGGAGCCGTTCGACCGGAGGTCCGCGGCGTTGGCCACGTCCTTCAGCTCGTTGTGCACGCCGTTGACGTCGGCGCGCAAATCGTCGTAGACGCCCTGCAACGGCTTGCGGATCGCCGCCTCGTCCTCCTCGCTGAGGAGGTGCTTGCGGATGAAGGCCTTCGGGTGCAGATCCTCGAGCTGGATGTCGGTGCCCAACTCCCTGCTGAGGTCGCCCGTGGCGTTGCGGGCCATGTTGCGCAGATTACGGACCATCCGCAGACCATCGTTGATCACGTTGGGCAACCGGTCCCCGAAGATCAACAGCGCCAGGAGCAGCAGCGCACCGATCTCCCACCAGTTCAGGTTGTCTAACATTCCGCAGGCCCCCTCTCGCCGTCAGCAGCAAGACTACGCACGTGAACCGGCTTTCGGGCAGGGGGTGACCCGCAGTTCACTTGGCGTCCGCCGCGAGGGTGACCGACGTGTTCTGCCGGTCGGCACCTCGCCGGAACTCGACAGTCACCACCGAGCCGGGTGCGAACTTGCGAACCAGGGCGATCAGGTCCGTCGGTTCGGTCATCGGTCGGCCGTTGAGCTTCATGATCACGTCGCCGGCCTTCAGCCCGGCATCAGCCGCTGGGCCGGAAGGTTCCACGGCGGCCAGGCGTACGCCCCCGCCGGCTCCCGCGCCCGGGCCACCGACCTGGGCGCCGATCACCGTACGCCGGGCCTTGCCGGTGCCGATGATGTCCTGGGTCACCCGCTTGGCCTGGTTGATCGGGATGGCGAAGGCGAGCCCGATGTTGCCGGCCTCCTGCCCCTCGGCGACCAGCGACTTGATCGTGGAGTTGACCCCGACCACCCGCCCGGCGCCGTCGACAAGCGGCCCGCCGGAGTTGCCGTGGTTGACAGCGGCGTCGGTCTGGATGGCCGCGTAGTAGCGCACCGGGCCGCCCGGCTCTCCAGCCTGCATCGTCCGGTCCAGGGCGCTCACGATGCCTGCGGTGACCGTGTTGGCCAGCGAGAGCGGTGAGCCGATGGCGAGCACCGGGTCACCGACGGCCAGCCCCTCGGAGTCGCCGAACTCCACAGGCCGTAGCCCGGTCCGGTTGACCTTGATCACCGCGATGTCCGACTCCGGGTCCTGACCGATGACAGTCGCCGGAGCGGTCGAGCCGTCGTTGAAGACCACCGAGGCTTTGCCGCTGCCGCCGGCCACCACGTGATCGTTGGTGATCACGTGCCCGTCGGCGCTGGCGATGAAGCCCGAGCCCTCGCTGGTCCCGCCGAGGCTGCTCACCCGCACGGTGACCACGCTGGGCAGGACCCGGCCGGCGACCCCGGCCAGTGACTCCGGCTTGCGCTGGGCAAGCGCTGGCGGATCCACCGGCTCGGCGCCGAGCACCGTGCCGCCGCCGGCACCGCCGCGAACCGCGAACGCGTAGCCCAGGGCGCCACCCAGGGTTCCGGCCAGCAGCGCGGTGATCACCGGGATGAGCAGCAGGTGGCGCAGCGACGGCCGGCCGGGCGCGTCCGGGTCGATGACCGGCTCGGGCTCGGTGCCGGCGGCGACCACTCCGGGCACCACCACGGCAGCCGGTGCCGCCGGGTCGCGCCACGGGTCGCCGAGGGCGTCGGACCACCAGGGCGAGGCGCCGGTCGCGCCGGCGCCGCCCGCGGGCGGCGCCGGCCCGGCGTACGGCACACCGGGCCGTGAGGCTCCTGGCGGTGGCCCTGCCGGAGGCGTGTAGCCGCTCCCCGGCCTGGCCGGCGGCCCCGCCGACGGGACTCCTGCCCCGGGCGGTCGCGCCGGAGCCGGAGTTTCACCGCCCCGGCGCCAATCCCAGCCGTCGGTCACGTCGGTGCCTCCCAGTCCGTCCCCGGATCCCGTGGCGGCGGCGCCCGGCCACGGCTCGGCGCGGTCGAGGCTCACGGAATACCGCTTCCAGGATTGCACGGATGCGCGCGGTGCAGTCAGCGGTTGCCGCCGGTGATCGAAAGGGACGGAGGCGCGGCTGCGCCTCTCGGCGGTCGCCTCTACGCTCACAGTGCCAACCCGCCCCCGCACCACGCACCGCCCGGAGGTGCCCCATCGCCACGGTCGCCGGTTCCGGCAGTTCGACGGCCCAGGCTCAGCAGTTCGCCGAGTCGTACGTGACCGAGGATCTCGTCCTGCGTACCGCCCGCAGCCTGGCTCACGAGGTGGGCCTCGAGGCGGTCACGCCCGGCGCGGGCGCGGCGCTGCGGCTGCTGGCTGCGGCCGGCAACGCCCGCGCGGTGGTGGAGATCGGCACCGGCACCGGGGTGAGTGGTGTCTGGCTGCTGCGCGGCATGCGTGCCGACGGTGTGCTCACCACCATCGACCTGGAGGTGGAGCACCAGCGGATCGCCCGCCGGATCTTCACCGAGGCGGGCTTCGCCGCGGGCCGTACCCGAATCATCACGGGTCGCGCGCTGGACGTCCTGCCCCGGCTCGCCGACGGGGCGTACGACCTCGTCTTCGTGGACGCCGAGGCGACCGGATTCCACGCCTGTGTCGAGGCAGCGCTGCGGCTGCTGCGTCCCGGGGGCGTACTGGCACTCAACGGCATGCTGGCCGGCGGCCGGATCGCCGACCCGGCCGCCCGGGACGCGGAGACGGTGACGGTCCGCGAGACGATCAAGGCGGTCCGGGAGTCGGAGCACTGGATCCCCGCGCTGCTCCCGGTCGGGCACGGGGTGCTCGCCGCCGTGAAGTGCTGACCCGCGGTCAGTCGATGCTGGCCAGCCAGCGCAGCAGCGAGCGTACGCCCCAGCCGGTCGCCCCCCGGGTGAGTTCCGCGTGGTCGCCGTCGGCCCAGGACGGTGCCGACATGTCCAGGTGCAGCCAGCGGTCCCGCATCTCGCCTGCGAACTCCCGCAGGTAGAGCGCGGCGAGCACCGATCCGGCGCCCTGGGTGGGCGCGCTGTAGAGGTCCGCGATCTCGCTGCCCAGGTACTCGACGTAGTCGTTGTTCAGCGGCATCCGCCAGGCCGCCTCGCCGGCGGCCTCGACCGCGGCGAGGACATCGGCGGCCAGGGCGTCGTTCTCGCTGTACAGGGCGGCGGTGCGCTTGCCCAGCGCGACGGCGTTGGCACCGGTGAGGGTGGCCAGGTCGATCAGCAGGTCGGGCTTGAGCTGCCGCACCGCGTACGCCAGCGCGTCGGCGAGGACCAGGCGGCCCTCGGCGTCGGAGTTGGTCGTCTCGCTTGTCGTGCCGCCGTAGTGCCGGATGACGTCGCCCGGGCGGAACGCGGAGCCGCTGAGCATGTTCTCGGCGAGCGGGGTCAGCGTGGTGACCCGGACCGGAAGACGCAGCGCCGCAGCGCCGAGGGTGGCCGCGACGACGGCGGCAGCGCCGGCCATGTCCTTGCGCATCAGTTTCATCGCCGGAACCGGCTTGATCGAGATGCCGCCGGTGTCGAACGTGATGCCCTTGCCGATCAACACCACGTGGGTACGCGCGTCGGCCGGGTGCCAGTCCAACTCGAGCAGTCGCGGAGCGCTGGCCGAGCCGCCGCCCACTGCGAGGATCCCGCCGAAGCCCTCGGCTGCCAGCTCGTCCGGGCCACGGACCCGGAGGCGAAGGTCGGGCAGATCAGCTGTGGCGGAGATCACTTGGTCGGCGAACCACTGCGGGGTCTTCTGCGACGAGGGGGTGTTGGTGAGGTCGCGGGCGAGGCGCGTCATGGCGGCGGTGGTCCGGGCCGTGGCGACGGTGGCCTCGTGGGCGGTCGGGTCGGCGACCAGCAGGTCGACAGAGCTGAGCGCGGGCGCATTGTCGGTCTGGGCGAGCCGGAACCGGTACGAGGCGAGGAGCAGCCCTTCGGTCAGCCCGCGAATCGCTTCGGGGCCGCTGTCGGCCGGCAGCGCGATAGTGATGTGCGTCTCATCTGAGGCGGAGCGGGCCAGTGCCGCACCGGCGGACCGCCACGCCGACTCGCTGCCGTCACCGATGCCGAGCAGGAACAGCCGGCCAGGGCTGCGACCCGGGCGCAACTGGGTGCGGATCTCGCCGGCCCGGCCGCTGAGCCGGGCGGCCGGCACCAGCGCGGCGGCCTCCTCGGCGGTGCCGTCCGGCAGCGTCACGGCTGTGGACGCCGGTGTTGCCGAGGCATCGCCCCCCGGCGCCTCATCGGAGGGGCGGACGGGCAGGACGAGGACGTCGAGCCGGTCGGGCTCGGCGATCGGGCAGATGTCGAGCACGCGGAACCGTACCTCCAGGAAGTGTCGCGGAGCGGGAGCCGGGCCCGCCGATCGCACGGATGAAGACCCTGAGCCACCGGCAGTGCCGGTGGCTCAGGGTCAGGGAACGTTCCGGACGGCGGATGCCGCCCGGCTCGCTCCTCACTCAGCCGGCGGCTGCCTTCAGCGCGTCACCGAGCGCGTTGGCCTCGTCGGGAGTCATCTCGACAACGAGCCGGCCACCGCCTTCCAGCGGGACCCGCATGACGATGCCCCGGCCCTCCTTGGTGACTTCCAGCGGACCGTCGCCCGTCCGCGGCTTCATCGCCGCCATGTTGTCTCCCCTCAGACCTACACCAGGGTCGGTGGGTTGCCCCACAGCCACTTCTCACGCCACCCGCAACCGTCGCGGGGTGTCGACCAACGATTTTCCCTGATGAACACCGCCGGACCCAAACCGGAGCAGCATTGATGTAACAGCATCTAGCTTATCTTGAGAAGGCCTGTCACAATGTGCGGTCATGCAGGCACGGTCGGCACTCTTCGACCTGTACGGCGACCACCTCCGACCGAGAGGTGGCCGCGCACCCGTTGCCGCCCTGGTCAAGCTACTGGCGCCGTTGGGAATCGCGCCGCCCGCCGTTCGCACCGCCGTGTCCCGGATGGTGCGTCAAGGCTGGCTCGACCCGCTCCGGCTGGCCTCCGGACCGGGATATTCGATCACACCAAAAGCCGCTCGGCGACTCGACGAGGCGGCGGCCCGGATCTACCGGACGGGCCGGGTCACCTGGGACGGGCGGTTCGATCTGCTCGTCCTGGAAGCCCCGGGCTCCCGGCGGGACCGACAGCGCCTCGCCTCGAACCTCAGCTTCCTCGGCTACGGCACCCTCGACGAGCAGACCTGGGTGGCCACCCGGCCCGCCGAGGACGTCGACCTGCTGCTCGCCGAGGCCGGCATCCGGTTCGAGCGGTTCACCGCCGCACACTTCGCCGGCACCCCGGGCGCGATGGGCGTGGTCCGCCGCGCCTGGAACCTGGCGGAGATCGGCCAGGCCTACGAACAGTTCGTCGCCGACCAACGCCCCCTGCTCGCCACTGTCACAGTGCGCAGCAGCGACGAGGAGGCGTACGCGGCCCGGTTCCGGCTCGTGCACGCGTGGCGTACCTTCCTGTTCCGGGATCCGCAGCTGCCGCCGGCGCTGCTGCCCGAGCGCTGGCCCGGCACCGCCGCGGCCAGCTTCTTCGACCGGCACGCGGCACGCCTGCGTCCGGCCGCCGACCGGTACGTCGAGCAGTGCCTCGACGCCAGCAGCCGCATCGTTCGACAGAAGGGTCGTTAGACAGTGACCGAGCCGTTGCTCGTCGACCGGACCGACGCCGTCGTCACCCTCACCCTGAACCGGCCGCACGCGATGAACGCGCTGGACCTGGCGCTCAAGGAGGCGCTGCGGGACACGCTTGCCCAGTTGGAGACCGACAGGTCCTGCCGGGCTGTCGTGCTGACCGGAGCAGGTGGGGCGTTCAGCGCCGGCCAGGACCTGCGGGAGCACGTGGCGACGCTTGGCAACTCGTCCGCCCCGCCGCTGGACACGGTCCGGGCGCACTACAACCCGATCGCCGCCCGGCTGGCCAACCTGCCCAAGCCGGTTGTGGCAGCGGTCCGTGGGATGGCCGCAGGTGCTGGCGCGTCGCTGGCCTTCCTCGCCGACATCCGGGTCGGCGGGCCGGGCACCAGCTTCCTGATGGCCTTCGCCAAGGTCGGTCTCGCCGCCGACACCGGAGCATCCTGGACGCTGCCCCGGCTGGTGGGTCACGCCAAGGCGGTGGAGCTGCTGATGCTTGCCGAGCCGGTCCGCGCCGAGGAGGCCTGCCGGCTGGGGCTGATCACCCGGCTGACGGACGACGACGAGCAGGTGTTGCCGGCCGCGCAGGAGCTGGCCACACGGCTCGCCGCCGGCCCCACGGTCGCGTACGGGGCGATCAAGCGGCAGCTCTCCATCGCCGACGCCGGCACCCTCGCCGACGCCCTGGCGGCAGAGGCGCAGGCGCAGGCGATCTGCGGCGCCACGGCGGACCACCGGGCGGCCACCGAGGCATTCGTGGCCAAGCAGAAGCCGGTCTTCGAGGGCCGCTGAGCTAGTCGTCCTCCTCCGGATCCTGGTTGGCCTCCGCGCCCAGCACGAACGCCTGCATGGCAAGCTCGTCCCCGGACGGCGACACGAACGCGGGCAGCTCACGCGGCCCCAACTCCTGCACGTAGGACCAGAACAGCCGGACCGCCTCGGCTGGCGTGGCCGCTTCGATCGGCAGGTCCAGGCTCACCAGCCAGGTGCGCCGCGCCGGAGGTGGACCGAGCTGGTCGGCAAGCGCCCGGAAGGCCGCCGGGGCCAGCGCGGTGAGCGGCCCGTCGACAGTCAACAGGTCGGCCGGCACCGGCTCGTCGAAGACCCGCCGGGTGTACGCCATGACGAGCGTCCCGGGCTCGACCGGGGACTGCGGGTCGTCCGGGTCCTCCCGGTGCCGCTGCGCCGGCGTGGTGACCCGGCCGAGGGCGACCAGTCGGGGCGGCTCGTCGGCGAGCACCGCCACCTGGTCGCCCGGGCGCGGCTGACCGACGTCGGTGAGCCCTGTCAACTCCAGCGTGTCGTGGTGCACGAGACGCTCGGCCTCGTAACGCTCGGCGGGAAGCAGAACGGCCCACGTGCCAGGCCCATCGGCGTGGCCGGTCCCGCCGGCCCGGTGCGCGGTCTCGGTGGTCATGCCTGCCATCCCATCACGACGCCGTCACGGGCGGGACGTGACAGCCGACGATGTGATCGTCGACCATCCCGGTCGCCTGCATGAGCGCGTACGCGGTGGTCGGACCGACGAACCGGAAGCCGCGCTTCTTGAGCGCCTTGGCCATCGCCGTCGACTCGGGGGTGATCGGCGGCACCCCGGCGAACGAGGCGGGGCGGGCCTGCCGGGGCGGCGGCGCGAAGGACCAGAGCAGCGCGGACAGCCCGTCGGGCAGCTCCAGCGCGGCGCGGGCGTTGGCGATCGCCGCTTCGATCTTGGCCCGGTTGCGGACGATGCCGGCGTCGGCCAGCAGCCGTGTCACGTCGCCGTCGCCGTACTCCGCGACGGTCGGGATCCGGAACTCGTCGAAGGCGAGCCGGAACGCCGGACGCTTGCGCAGGATGGTCAGCCACGACAGGCCGGACTGGAACGCCTCAAGCGTCATCCGCTCGTAGAGCGCGTCGTCGCCGTGCAGCGGCCGCCCCCACTCGGTGTCGTGGTAGACGGCGTAGTCGGGGGTGCTGGCCCCCCAGGCGCAGCGGGCCAGCCCGTCGGCACCGATCACCAGGTCAGTCACTCAGTACACGCTAGGCCATCACACCGACAGCCCACCGCCGCCCGACGGCCGGCGTGGTCAGGGCAACCGGCCCTGCTCGACGAGCCGGGCGAACCTCTTCAGCGCCTGGGTGAGGCCGACCTTGGAGCCGGGCCAGAGCACCGGCCAGGCCAGTCGGCCTGCTCGGCCGCCGGGCAGGTGGAACCACTCGTGCCAGACCACCTGGGTACGCGCCCGGTCCAACTGGGTGCAGCGCAGCACGCCCGGGCCCCGCAGCAGTTGGCCGCAGTGCACCACACCGATCTCGTACGGCTCGTCGACCCGGACGACCCGCATCTCGTCGCGCAGCACCGCCGGGCCGAGCGCGGTCACCGCCTCGATCCGGCTGCCCTCCCGCCCGTCGCCCTCGACCACCCGTACGCGGGTGAACGGGATCCAGTCGGACTGTCGTTCCCAGGCGAGCAGCGCGGCGAAGACCCGCTCCGCCGGCGCGTCGACGATCACCGTGGCGGTCACCTCGCCGGCACCAGGTTGGGCGACGTCCCCGAGATCGCTGGCGCCCTGCGGGTCGGTCACGCCGACTCCGACCGGAGCGCCGGGCCGCGCTGCCCGGCACTGTCGGCCCTGTCGTCGTCAGCCGGCTCACCGTCGGCCGGTGCGGCGCTGCCGGTCGTCGGGGTCACGTCGCTGGTCGGTGCCGCGTCGTCGCCCGGGGTCGCGTCGTCGGTCCGGGTCGCGTCGGTCGCGGGGGTCGCGTCGTCGGCCGGGGCCGCGCCGTCGGCGTCCGCCGCCGAGGAGGTGGCATCCGGCAACGGGTCCGCTCCGGCCGAGCCGGCCGGCGGCACGTCGACGCCCGCGTCGGTCGCGCCCGGAACCGCTGCGGCGGCCTGCTCGCGGGCCTGGCGCAGCGCGTCAGCGTCGTCGGTGCGCCCCTCACGCAACGCGATGACCTCCGACTCCAGTACGCCGATCAACTCCGACTTGTAGCCGATGTCGTAGGCGGCGCGGCGCAGCGCCTGATCGACCTGGGCCATTCGATACCCCCGCAGCGCGGTGTCGAAGCGAACCGCGCCCACATCGGATTCGCGCAGCGGCCGGGTGCCCGGCAGGGGCACGGCCTGCGAATCCGGCTCGGCCGGCACCAGGCCGGGATCGCGGCCGCTGATCAGCACCGTCACGCCGAACACCACCGCCGCGACGGTCAACGCGACAACCAGGAGGAGCAGAAGCTGACCCATGCACTGATCGTGGCACGACCGTCGGCCCGGAGCGACCCCCCACCCCGATCACGATCGACGTCCACGCCCGCTCCGCGTACCTGTCGATCGACCGGCTAGCGTCGGAAGCGGCCGACGCGGCGGCGGCGGTGCGGACCTTCAGGAGGCGGCATGGCCGGGGCACTTCGGCTGGGTGGGCGGACGTTCAGCCCCGGTGAGCTGGTCGTGATGGCCATCGTCAACCGCACTCCGGACTCGTTCTACGACCGCGGCGCCACCTTCGCCGCCGACAGCGCGCTGCGTGCTGTCGAGCGGGCGGTACACGAAGGCGCGGAGATCATCGACATCGGCGGGGTGAAGGCCGGCCCCGGTGCCGAGGTGGACGTCGCCGAGGAGATCCGGCGCACGGTGGACACCATCGCCGCCGTACGGGCCGCGTTCCCGGAAGTGGTCATCTCCATCGACACCTGGCGTGCCGAGGTGGCGACGGAGGCGGTGGCGGCCGGCGCGGACCTGCTCAACGACACCTGGTCAGGTGCCGACCCGGCGTTGGCCCGGGTGGCGGCGGCCACCGGAGCCGGGCTGGTCTGTTCGCACGCCGGTGGGCTGGTCCCCCGGACCCGGCCCCACCGGGCCGCCTTCGACGACGTCGTGGCCGACGTGGTCGCGACGGTGACCGGGCTCGCCGACAGTGCGGTGGCCGCAGGGGTACGCCCCGACGGCATCCTCATCGACCCGGCCCACGACTTCGGCAAGAACACCAGGCACTCCCTGGAGATCACCCGTCGGCTCGGCGAGTTGACAGACACCGGCTGGCCGGTGCTCGTGGCGCTCTCCAACAAAGATTTCATCGGGGAGACGCTGGACCTGCCGGTGGCCGAGCGGTTGGAGGGCACGCTCGCCGCCACGGCTCTCTCCGCCTGGCTGGGCGCCCGGGTGTTCCGGGCCCACCAGGTCGGCCCGACCCGCCGGGTGCTGGACATGGTGGCGTCGATTCGTGGTGACCGGCCACCCACGGCGACCCGCCGGGGCCTGGCCTGACTGTCCGGTCGTTGGAGCGACCGACCGTTACCGGCCGGCGGGCCGGCACGATCGCCGGAGGTCGTGGCGGTCAGGTCCAGCGCAGGATGTTCCTACGCCACGCGTAGAGGATGCCGAGCGCGAGCACCGCCACGAACACCGCCATCTCCACCACCGTCACGAGGCCGAAGCCCGGCCGGTCGAAGACCACCGCCCACGGGAAGAGGAACACCGCCTCGACCGCGAACAGCACGTACAGGTAGGCGTAGACGTAGTAGCGGATCTGCATCTGCGCCCAGTCCGCGCCGACCGGGTCGAGGCCGCATTCGTAGGTGGCCCGCTTGCCGATCGGGTCGGCGGGACGGGCCGGACGTAACACTCGGTTGGCCGAGAACGCCGTTACGAAGAACAGGACGCTGACGAGCAGCAAGAGACCGAGCGTCGCGTACGAGCCCAGGTAACCGGTCACGCCGGGAGCCTACCGCTCGGCCGGAAGGCACGTCCCGAACACGTTACGGATTTGTTTCCGGCGGAGACTAGTGCACTAGGGCAACTGTTACCGAATATTGGACTTCCACCCATGACACCGGAGGTCAGATGGCCCGCGTGAAGGTTCCGTCCAGGCAGCGGGCTGCGGGACGGCGTCCCGCTCCCCTGCTGGCGACCTCTCTCGCGGTCGGCCTGCTCGCGGCGCTGGCCGTGGCACCGGCGTGGGCCGGCGCGACGACGCCGGCCGTCCTGCCGATCGCGGCCGTCACCGACCCGACCGCCGAACCCGGGCCGGCTCCGGAGACCAGCCCGGCGGAGGAACCCACACCGACCGAGGAGCCGAGCGGCGACCCCAGCCCGGTCATCCCGGCCCCGGAGACCACAGCGCCGCCGCCGATGACGACGCCACCGGCACCGCAGACCACAGCACCCGACGTACCACCGCCCGCAGCGACCACCGCTCCCGTGCCGGGGGGAACCGTCCGGCCGGAGACGGTCGGCCCGCCGGTGCCTCCGGTGCGGCCGTCGGCGCCGGGCGACACCCCCGCAGCACCACCGAGCCCGCTCGGCGTACAGGTCACCACCGAGGACGTCGTCCTGCCCGGGGCGTACTGGAACGCGGCCAGCACGACCACCACGCTGCGGGTGACGGTGGCAAACACCGGCACCGCCACGCAGCGGGCCCGACTCTCGTACACCCTGCCGGCCGGGGTCACCGACGCCGGGACGAAGGGGTGCGTCAGCGCGGGCGACGTGTACAGCTGTGGAGCCTGGACGGTCGAGGCGGGCGTCCGGTTCAGCAGTGTGCTCCGGTTACGGGTCGCCGGCACCGCCTGGGAGCGCATGCCGCTCAGCGGCTCCGTGCGGGTGGTCGGGGACGCGCCGGACGTGCCCGGTCAGGCGACCGACGACCAGGGCTTCGCGGTGCTCTTTCCGCCCGGCCCGCCGGTGCCCGGAATCTCGCTGTCGGCCGACGAGGTGGCGTTCGACATCAGCGGCGCGGCGAGTTCCCTCGTGGTCCGGCTGGGCAACACCGGCAAGGTGGACGCCGCCGGCCTGATCGAGGTGGTCCTGCCGGACGGGGTGAGCGTGCCGAACCCACCTGCCGGCTGTGCGGCGGCCGACGCGGGCCGCACCCGGTGCGACGTGGGGTCGCTGCCCGCGGGCGAGGCCGGCGAAGTGCGGCTGCCGGTGGAGGCGACGCCGCAGGCGCAGAGAAACGCGCCGTTGTCGGGGGCGGCGATCGGTCAGCTCGACCCGCGCAGCGGTCCGACCCGTCGGGTGCAGATGAGCTTCCGCATCACCGCCGCTGCCGCGCTGGCCACCCCTGTGGTGTCGCCGCCCGCGCCGACCGGCTCCCAGGGCGTACTCCCGGCGGGCGCCGCCGGGGACGACACGGGGATGACCTCGGTGCAGCGCACCGCGGCTCTCCTGGTCGCGGTCTCCGCGCTGCTTGTGGTGCTGGCCCTCGTGCTCGCCACCACCTCCCTGCGTCGGCGGTTCAGCGAGCCGGCCACCGGGCCCGCCGCCGAGTCCGTCGACTGATCGATCAGCGACGACCCCGAAGCGGGGTCGCCGGTGGGTGCCTCGTCTGGTGATCTGAATTACGGCGGGCGGCGCGAAAGCACATGAATCAGCTCATTTCTTCCCTCGATCCGGTCCCAGTTGGCCTATCTACAGGAAGGCTCGGGGGCACGTTGGACGTAGGCTCTCGGTGAGGAACGACAGCGGACCGAGCCCGCCCGGGCGGTGCGGTTCAGCGTTGCGTCAAGGAGGTCCCGTGACCGGGCAAGGCGAGGCCACCAACATGTTCAGCCGCACGCGCGACCGCGCGCAGCGAAGCGAGGTGCAGGCGTGAGTGCGAGGAACGAGCCGGTTCTGCGAGCTCCGCAGTCGCGAACGAAGGTGGCACAGTGACCAAGCAGATCCGTCAACTCGACCGGGTGGTCATCCGGTTCGCCGGTGACTCCGGCGACGGCATGCAGTTGACCGGCGACCGCTTCACCTCCGAAACGGCGCAGCTGGGCAACGACATATCCACGCTGCCCAACTTCCCCGCCGAGATCCGGGCACCCGCAGGCACCCTGCCCGGCGTGTCCAGCTTCCAGGTGCACTTCGCCGACTACGACATCCTCACCCCGGGCGACGCGCCGAACGTGCTGGTGGCGATGAACCCGGCGGCGCTCAAGGCCAACCTGGCCGACCTGCCGCGCGGCGCTGACATCATCGTCAACACCGACGAGTTCACGAGGCGCAACCTGGCCAAGGTCGGCTACCAGACCAGCCCGCTCGACGACGACTCGCTGGCCGGCTACGTCGTGCACCCGGTGGCGCTGACCTCCATGACCGTCGGCGCGCTCGCCGATCTGGAGGTCTCCAAGAAGGATGCCGAGCGGTCGAAGAACATGTTCGCCCTCGGCCTGCTCTCGTGGATGTACTCCCGGCCGTACGAGTCGACGCTGCGCTTCCTGGAGCGCAAGTTCGCCTCCCGTCCCGAGTTGGTCGCCGCGAACGTGGCCGCGTTCCGGGCCGGCTGGAACTTCGGCGAGACCACCGAGGACTTCGCTGTCCGCTACGAGGTCAAGCCGGCGAAGATGCAGCCGGGCACCTACCGCAACATCACCGGCAACG
Source organism: Micromonospora sp. DT68 (assembly GCF_049847245.1). Lineage (NCBI taxonomy): Bacteria > Bacillati > Actinomycetota > Actinomycetes > Micromonosporales > Micromonosporaceae > Micromonospora > Micromonospora sp. DT68. Next base: position 210,340 of record NZ_JBNCNZ010000001.1, on the reverse strand, counting down.
CCGCGCTCTCACTGGGTCTGGTCGCCGCCGGGGTCCGCTCCGGGCTGCCCGTCTTCCTCGGCGCGTACCCGATCACGCCAGCGTCGGACATCCTGCACGAGCTGAGCAAGCACAAGCGCTTCGGTGTGCTGACCATGCAGGCCGAGGACGAGATCGCCGCGGTCGGGGCGGCGCTTGGCGCGTCGTACGGCGGGTCGCTCGGCGTGACCACCACAAGCGGCCCGGGTGTGGCGCTCAAGAGCGAGACGATCTCCCTGGCCGTGGCCCTGGAGCTGCCGCTGGTGATCGTGGACGTGCAGCGCGCCGGACCGTCGACAGGCATGCCCACGAAGACCGAGCAGGCCGACCTCAACATGGCGCTGTACGGCCGGCACGGCGAGGCGCCCGTCGCGGTGATCGCGCCCCGGTCGCCGTCGGACTGCTTCTTCGCCGCTCTGGAGGCGGCACGGATCGCGCTGACCTACCGCACCCCGGTGATCCTGTTGTCGGACAACTACGTCGCCAACGGGTCGGAGCCGTGGCTGCTGCCCGACGTGGAGTCGCTGCCCGACCTGCGGGTCGAGTTCGCCACCAAGCCCAACGGCGACGACGGCACCACCTTCCTGCCCTACCTGCGTGACCCGGAGACCCTGGCCCGGCCGTGGGCCATTCCCGGCACGGCGGGGCTTGAGCACCGGATCGGCGGTCTGGAGAAGGCCGACAAGACCGGCGACATCTCGTACGACCCGGCGAACCACGACTTCATGGTGCGTACCCGGGCGGCCCGGATCGAGACGATCCCGGTGCCGGACATCGAGGTGGAGGACCCGGACGGCGACGCCCGGGTGCTGGTGCTCGGCTGGGGCTCGACGTACGGGCCGATCGGGGCGGCGTGCCGTGGGGTCCGTCAGCGTGGCCTGTCCATCGCCCAGGCGCACCTGCGGCACCTGGCTCCGATGCCTGCCAACCTCGGCGAGGTGCTGCGCTCCTACGACCGGGTGGTCATCCCGGAGATGAACCTGGGCCAGCTCGCCCACGTCATCCGGGCCCGCTACCTGGTCGACGCCATCAGCTACAACCAGGTCCGCGGCCTGCCGTTCACGGCCAACGAGCTGGAGACGACGCTGGAAGAGGTCCTGAAGAATGTCTGAGCCCGTCGCCCTCAAGCTCACCGCGAAGGACTTCAAGTCCGACCAGGAGGTGCGCTGGTGCCCCGGCTGCGGTGACTACGCGATCCTGGCGGCCATCCAGCAGTTCATGCCGGAGCTGAACATCCCCCGGGAACGGACCGTCTTCGTCTCCGGGATCGGCTGCTCGTCGCGCTTCCCGTACTACATGAACACGTACGGGATGCACTCGATCCACGGCCGCGCGCCGGCGATCGCGACCGGCCTGTCGGTGTCCCGTCCGGACCTGTCGGTTTGGGTGGTCACCGGCGACGGTGACGCGCTCTCCATCGGCGGCAACCACCTGATCCACGCGCTGCGGCGCAACGTCAACCTCAAGATCCTGCTGTTCAACAACCGGATCTACGGTCTGACGAAGGGTCAGTACTCGCCCACCTCCGAGGTCGGCAAGATCACCAAGTCGACCCCGGCCGGTTCGGCGGACGCCCCGTTCAACCCGCTCTCGCTCGCCCTCGGCGCGGAGGCCAGCTTCGTGGGTCGGACCATCGACTCCGACCGCAAGCACCTTCAGTCGGTGCTGCGGGCCGCCGCCGAGCACGAGGGTTCGGCCTTCGTGGAGATCTACCAGAACTGCAACATCTTCAACGATGGCGCGTTCGACCAGCTCAAGGACCCGTCCACCCGGGACGACTACCTGATCCGCCTGGAGCACGGGCAGCCGATCACCTTCGGCGCCGACGGGCGGTTCTGCGTGGTGCACCCGCCGGGCGGTTTCGGCCTGGAGGTCCGGGAGACCAGCTCGGTCCGCCCGGAGGAGATCGTCGTGCACGACGCGACGGTCACCGACCCGGCGTACGCCTTCGCGCTGTCCCGGCTGCCCGGTCTGGACCTGCGCAACACCCCGATCGGCGTGTTCCGCTCGGTGGCCCGGCCGTCCTACGACAGCGTCGTGCAGGACCAGTTGGCCGCCGCGAAGGCGAAGGTCACCGAGACTCCCGAGCAGCAGCTCGCCGGCCTGCTGGGCAGCGGCGACACCTGGACGATCGTCTGACCCGTACGGCACAGCGAAACGGCCGTCCCCGGAAGCGGGGGCGGCCGTTTCGTTTGGTCAGCGCTGGGCGGAGGCGGACACCCAGAGATTGTCGATCTCCTTCTCGGCCGCCGCGAGGCTCGCCTCGTGCAGCGGGATCAGCTCGGCCATGGTGGGGACCACGGGGGCCAGGCACAGCTCGGCGGTGATGAAGCGCGGCTTCATGCCGGTCAGGGACAGGCCGTGCGGGAGCCACGGCTCGGCGTGGTCCCAACCGTAGCGCGGGGTGCCCTCGCCGTAGCCGCCGCCCCGGCTGGCCAGCACGATGAAATCGTGGTCGCCGAGCAGGCTCTGCCCGGTCGCCAGGTCGTAGGACAGGCCGGCCACGGTCAGGTGGTCGACCCATGCCTTGACGCTGCTCGGTGCGCCGTAGTTGTAGAGCGGCAGTCCGAGCAGCACGACGTCGGCCTGCTTCACCTCGTCGACAAGTCGCTGGCTGATCTCCCAGATTTCGCGCTGCGCCGGGGTGTGCTGGTCCGGCGGCGTGGTCTGGGCCTGGAAGGCCACCGGGTCCAGGTGTGGCAGCGGCTCGGCCCCGATATCGCGGTAGGTAAGCCTCCCGTCCGGGTGAGCCGCACGCCAGGCGGCGGCGGCACGGGCGGTGAGCCGCCGGCTGATCGAGCGTTCACCCTGAATGCTCGAATCGATATGCAGCAGATGCATGGCTTCCCTTCCAAGGATCGTCTGTGTTACGTCAATCATTTATACCAGGTCGATGTTCCCTCATGTCGGTAGACTGGCTCACATGTCCGCCCCGCCCCTTGATTCCGCAGAGCACCGTTCGGGTGCCCTGCTGGACCACCTGGCCCGGCGGATGCGACTGCGATCGGAGTCGGTGCTGGCACCGCTGGGCCTGCGCCCCCGGCACCTCGTCGCGCTCACCGTCTTGCGCAACGGCGGCGGCACCAGCCAGCAGGCACTGGCCACCATCCTCGAAATGGACAGCACGAACATCGTCGGGCTGCTCAACGACCTCGAAGCCGAGCACCTTGTCGAGCGACGCCGCTCACCCGAGGACCGCCGCCGGCACGTCGTCGATCTCACCGAGGATGGGATGAAACGCCTCAACGAGGCGGAATGCGCCCTGGCGAGCGCGGAGGACGAAGTGCTGGGAGCGCTGGATCCCGCCGAGCGGAAGACGCTCTACGACCTGCTCCGGCGGGCAGCCAACGCCTCGTCGGCCATCTGCACCGAAACGCTGCAGAAAGACCTCGACGCCTGCTGACGGCGGCCGAGGTCAGGCCGTGGTGCTGGCCTGGGGGCGGTCGTCACGCACGTGCACAAGCATGTCGCCGGTCTCGATCACCGCGCCAGCCTGGTCGGCCAGGCTGACCACCTTGCCCCGGCGCACCAGGGCGATCACCAACGACTCCAGCTCGCGCGGCGAGCGGCCCACCTCGCTCCGCTCCGCCGAGCGCATCGCCAGCGCCATGCCCTGCCCCGGGGTGAGCAGGTCCTCCACCACGTCGATGAGCGGCGGCGCCGAGGTGGACAGGCCGAGCAGCCGGCCCGCGGTCGCCGAGGAGACGATCACGTGGTGGGCACCGCTCTGCTTGAGCAGCGGAGCGTTCTCCGCCTCCCGTGCCGCCGCGATGATCCGGACCTGACCGGCGGTGAGCTGCCGTACGGTGAGCGCCACAAGCACGGAGGCGTCGTCGCTGTCGGTCGCGATGATCACTGCCTTCGCGTTGCGGACGTGCGCCTCGTTGAGCACAGACGAGCGGGTGGCCGACCCCTCGATGGCCACCAACCCGGCGGAGGTGGCCTGCCGCAGGGCGGCGCCGTTGCGCTCCACCACCACGATCCTCGACCGGTCCAACCCGTTCTCCATCAGGGCGTTGACCGCGCTGCGGCCCTTGGTGCCGTAGCCGCAGATGATGACGTGGTCCTTCACGGTTCTCCTCCACCGCGACAGGCGACGGCCGGTCCGGTACTGCTCGGTCAGGACTTCCAGAGTGGTGCCGACCAGGATGATCAGGAAGAGCACTCGGGCCGGGGTGATGAACAGGACGTTCACCAGCCGCGCAGTCTGCCCTACCGGCGTGATGTCGCCGTAGCCGGTGGTGGAGAGCGACACGACCGCGTAGTAGAAGCAGTCGAGCAGGGTGAGGCCGTCCTCGTTGACATCGCGGTAGCCGTCCCGGCCGATGTAGACCGCGGCGACCACGGCGAAGACGAGGCCCAGGGCGGCAGCGAGCCGAAGGCTCAGCGCACTGAGCGGGCCCCGCCGCTGAGCGGGAAAATGGATCACCGTCGAACCTGCTCCACCACCGTCGCCTGCACGACCACAACATAGCGGTTATGTCGTGATCCGCACGCCCCGGCTGCGCAGCGCACAACCGAGCGCGCTCGACGAACCCGCACGGGGCGGTCGAGACGGCCGCGGACGGGCAGAATGGGGCTTGTTCCCCGACGACGACCGCGGAAGTGAGGCCGGCATGTCGTTGCTGCGACGAGTCATTGGCGGGGTGCTCCGCCGCCTACGCCAGAGCCAGGGCCGCACACTGCGCGAGGTGGCCGCGTCCGCCGGCGTCTCGGTGCCCTACCTGTCCGAGGTCGAGCGGGGCCGCAAGGAGGCCTCCTCCGAAGTGCTCGCGGCGATCTGCCGAGCGCTCGGCATCCGCCTGTCCGACCTGCTGGAGCAGGCCCGCGACGACCTGCGCCGGGTCGAGCCGCGCATCCCGACCGCACCACGGGCCGCCCTGACGCGCCAGGGCCGCGTCGACGTGGCCCGACACGCCACCGGCCAGCACACAGTGCGGACGGGCAGGCCGATCGTTGAGCGCGGGCCCGGGGCGAACGGGCCGACCCTGCGTGTCGGCCGGACCGCCTCCGCTGGCGGCTTGCGCCCCGGCCCGCGTACCCCCGCTCGGTTGGGTTGGGCGTGCGCCCGGGCTGGCGCGCGGCGGGTGACCGTCGCGTAGGCCGCGTGGTTCTGCCGTCGGCACATCTGCCGGCGGCAGAATCCCTGGGCCACCACGGTGTCCGGTCGCACGCTGGAGGGGCCGGTCCACCGGGCGGTCCCGCCGCCCGCCGGCAACGGCGAAAGGCGGCGGCGAATGATTGGGTACGGCGTGCGAATGCTCGACGGTGCGCAACCGTCCTTCGGTGATCAGGTGTTCGAGCGGCTGCTGCGGGAGCGGATCATCTTCCTCGGCACCGAGGTGACCGAGGAGTCGGCCAACCGGGTCTGCGCGCAGATCCTGCTGCTCGCCGCCGAGGACGCCGACCAGGACATCTTCCTCTACATCAACTCGCCGGGCGGGTCGGTGAGTGCCGGAATGGCCGTGTACGACACGATGCGCTACGTCCGCAACGACGTCGCCACGCTGGCGCTGGGTTTCGCCGGCTCGATGGGGCAGTTCCTGCTCTGCGCGGGCGCGGCCGGCAAACGGTATGCGCTGCCACACTCGCGGATCATGATGCACCAGCCGTCCGGCGGGATGGGCGGCACCGCCTCGGACATCACCATCCAGGCGGAGAACATGCTGCACGTGAAGCGGACCATGCAGGAGCTGATCGCCCAGCACAGCGGACGAACCCTCGACGACATCCAACGCGACTGGGACCGGGACCGCTGGTTCACTGCCGCTCAGGCCCGCGAGTACGGCCTCATCGACCAGGTAATCACCAGAGCCGACCAACTGTCGGCGCTCTGATTCGCGGTGGCGGCCGGCGATGGTCCCGCCGGCCGCCACCGCGACCAGCAACCCGCGCCGGTCACGGCAGGTCAACGCGGGCCTGGCACCCCAATCCCGGGGTACGACGGTGACCGCCGCCGATGCCGGACGCGACCCCCTCGATCCGCGTCCAACAGCTACGGACATGCCTTCGCCGCCGGGCCCCCGATACCGACGACCCTATTCGCAGCGGTGGGAATGGAGACTGCCGTCGAGCCGCAGCGCATTTCCGCGGATTCCCGTTACACACACGAACACGAATGCGAAAGGCAGCGCCAGCCCGGCCGCGATCCCGCAGCCACGACATCTCAGGCTCCGGACCCGCGAAAATCCTGTGGCACCGCCCCGTTAGGGTCACGTCTATGCGTCGACTGATCCCAACCCTCTCGATTGCCATCACCGCGGCCCTCGTGGCCGGCTGCGGCACGACTTCCAGTGACACCGGAGGATCCGCGCCCCCCGCCGCCGAGACGTCGAAGGTCGAGCCCGTCGCTGCCATCCGGCAGGGAATGGACCGCAGCCTCACCAACACGGTCACCATGGACGCCTCGGTCAAGGCTGGCAACCAGAACATCACCCTCAGCGGAAAGATGGACCCCACCGCCAAGGCGATCCAGGTCACCGGGAACGCCCCCGAGCCGGTCGAGGCCCGCCTGATCGGCGACGTCGCCTATATCAAGTCGGACTCGCTCGACGGCAGCAAGCCGTGGATGAAGATCGACCTCAACAAGCTCAAGCCGACCAGCACCATGCGCCAGTCGTTCGACCTCAAGGCGCAGACCGGCATCATCGGCGGCGTCGTGAGCGCCCAGGAGGTCAGCCCCGGCCGCTACACCGGTGTAGCCGACCTGAACAAGGCCGCCGAAACCGCAGGCTCGGACGGCGGGATGCGCGAGGGCCTCGAGGCGACCGCCAAGCTGGCCAAGGACCCGGCGGCGATCCCGTTCGAGGCGACCCTCGACAGCGAGGGCCGGCTCACCGCGCTGTCCTACACCATCGCCACGAAGAGCGTCGGTGACCTCGTCACCGAGATGAAGATGAGTGGCTTCGGCGAGCCGGTCACCGTGAAGGCCCCGCCGGCCAACGAGACCGAGGCGGCCTCCGAGGAGATGTACAAGTTCCTCTGATCAGACGGAACGACGGTGCCCTCCGGATCTCACTGCGGAGGGCACCGTCGCGTCAGCAGGACTGTCGAGGTGCGATCAACCGCGCCGATCTGCTGGCTTCGGCGCGAGCCGGCCGTTGGGCATGTGCACCACCCGGAGGAACGCGGGCAGCCGCCACGGCCTCGGCCCACCGATGACGACGTCGCGCCGCAGCACCGCCTGCGCGATGCTGATCCGGCCGAACATCATCAGGTTGAACCTGGCGGGACGGAATGTCACACGCGCGTCGAACGGGCCATCGGCCGGCGCGATCCACACCCTACGGTCGCCGAGCGTCAGCGTCGTGGTCGTCGTATGCGGGGAACGGAACTGCACGGACACGTGGTGGCGGGGCATCGGCAGTTCGGTGTTGAGCAACACCCCGTACGTGTCACGGAGCATGTCGAACATGAACAGATCCCAGTAGAGCGCGGCGTGCTCGTCCGGCATCGGCCACGGCTGACGCGACGCCCGTGCGATGTCCCAGCCGTGCACGAGCAGCTCGTTCGTCAGGTGGGCGAACAGACCACCGACCGTCACCCGAGCGTTGCCCAGCCAGCTCACCGTCGACTGCGGGTCAGCGGTCGCGGCCAGCAGACCGTCGACCGCCGCGTTCAACTGGGCCAGCAGGATCGCCGGGTCGCGCTCGCGGAAATGGGCGAGCACGTGGGTGTTGACGTCGGCCACCGTGTCGACGTTCGTGACGGCAAGCATGTCCTCCAAGCCCGGCACCGGGATGGGGACCTCGGTGTCCTCCAGCCTCGCCACGTACAGGACCGCTATCGACACCACGTGCGCCACCGTGTCCGCCACTGTCCAGTCGGCGGTAACCCTGAACCCTGGCGACGGCGCGGCGGCCACCAGATCGGTGAACCGATCGGTGGCCGCCCGCAGTGCCGTGTTGGCCAGGCGCCACCTGTCCGCAGCGCCTGCGCCAGTCACGTCGAACAGCATCGAGCCCCCGCTTCATCGCTTGTACGCCTGATGGCGCAGGTGTCAGTTGTAGAACATGGTCGGGAACCAGCCGAAGCCGAAGATTGCAGGCACCCGGACGTCCCAGTACACGACGTTGAAGACACCGAGGGCGATGAGCAGGGCGGCGCTTAGCACCGTGCTGCGCCGCACGTCGGACGCGAGCCAGGTGATGAACCGGCCCCGGGTGGCCAGGATCAGCAGCGCGAACAGCGCGGTGACCACGACGATGTTGCCGAGGGACTGGAGAACGAACGCGGCTGAGCCGTACAACGGGTTGCCGCTGTCGACCGCCCAGTGGAAGAGCTTGTTGAACAACGGATAGGGCCGGCCGATGAGGAAACCGCCGATGAGCGCGCCGAGGGTCACCACCCGCGCGACCGGACGATCGGCGAACATGTCGGGCACCACCTTGATCGCGGCCAACCCGAGGTAGATGAGGGCCAACCCGATGAGGCCGAACACCACCGACGACTGGATGATGCGCACCGGCACCCCGCCGGCGGTCTCGGTCGACAACTGCGGAAGCCTGTCACCCAGCAGGACCCCGACGAACCCGTACACCGCAGCGACGACGACCATCCCCAGGGTGAGGTAGGCGACCGGCCGCAACAGCAGCCGGAGCCGGGCACTGGTGCCGCTACTGGCCGCGCTGAGCGGCCCGATCGACGCGATCATCGCGATGTTGCAGGCGGTGAACGTGCCCGCCAGACCCGACACGAACGCGAAGATCAGACCGGCGGCGGTACCGGCGATCGCGGTCTCCTTCGCGTCGTGACCGAGAAGGCCGCTGGCGATGTTGTCACCGATGACCGAGTCGACGAACTCGTAGGACCACAGCACCGCCAGCAGGACACCAGCCGCGACGCTTGCCGCGATGATGACGCCGTTGCGCTGGGGTCGAGGGTCAACGGAGACGCTCGAAACCTGTTGTCTTGCTGTGGTGCGCGTTTCCGTCATCCATCTCTCCCTGGGTCAGCGCCTGATGACTGTGAGCGGTGATGATGTCACTCAAGGCGATCAATGTGCATCTTCGAGAATGCGCAGTCGGCAGTGGACGGTCCGGCTCGTCGTAGCGAACTGGCGACTGGCCCGACCACAGCAGGCACATCCAGGAGCTGACCGGTTTGAGCAGCCAGTACTCGTCGCGCGAACCGCGGGCGGCGTCGCCACCCCTACCGGCTGTGGCGGCGCTTGGCCGAAGCAGAACCGCAGGGTCAGCTTCCGCGCGCGCTCCAGGACGTCAATCCATCTTGCTTTTCCTTCCACCGCCGGCAATATCCCCATGTTTTGATCTGTAGCGGGGGAGGAAACACACGTGCGATGGAAGACCACGGCCAGCGCCTTATTAGCGCTGACCTTTCTGATTCCGGCGGCACCGGCGATGGCTCAAACCGTACGCCCGGGCTGGACGCGGCCTGCCAAACGGTCGAGCGCCAGGTGTACAAGGACATCCGGGAGCTTTACACAATCGACCTGGACACCGCTGCCACCGTGCAGGTGCGGTTGTTGGCCGCCCGAATCCTGCACGAGGCAGACACCAACACGTTGACCGTTCTGCCTGGCGCACTGCAGGAACGACTCAACGGCACCGAAGATGATCTCCGCGCGTTCCTCAAGACTGACGCGCAGACGGTCTGGACAACGGATCTGCGGATCGAAGTGGGCCAGACGATGACGGGCGCTGGCGTGAACGTGCGGGCGGCGGCGCAGAAGACGCTCGACGCGGGCACCGTCGATGCCTTCCTGGCTTACCTCAACGACGGCGTGTACGCCGCGCGTGCGCTTGACTGCGCGGCTCAGCCGACGCCGACGCCCAAGCCGACGCCGACCGCGTCGCCAAGCGCCACGACGACCGCTGCGCCGACCCCCTCGTCCTCCGACAGCCCGGGCGCCTCGGGCGGCGATGGCGGTGGGCTGCCTGTGACCGGTGCCAACACCGCGACCGTGGCCAGCGCTGGCGGCGCGCTTCTGCTCCTCGGCGGCGTGGGCTACCTCATCGGACGCCGACGCCGTTCCCGCTTCGTGGCATAGCCCAAACACAGCGCCCGGCCCGATGGTTCGTGGGCCGGGCGCTGTGTTTGGCGGGGTTCGTTTCGTGTTTGCGCCGCGAACCGTGCCGTGGTGACCGCTCTCGTCAATACGGCCGCCGGATCCCTCGCTCCGAGAGCGTCGCCTCGTAATAGCCGAGGAAGCCCTTCAGCTCTCCGATGGTGCAGTCCAGGTCGTCGAGAGCCTCGCCGTTACCGGGGTCCTCGCGCAGGGTACGAGCCGCGTCGGCCAACTGCGTCCAGATCCCTGCGAACGTGTCGCCCTGCAGATGGATGCCAGGAAATGTTCGGCCCACCAGCTGCACGACTGCACAGTTGACACCACGGGTCAGCACCTGCGCTTGCTCCTGGCTCATCCGATCAGGATCCAGTACTACCTGCAACGCGGCTAGCTGTCCGACGGCCAGACCGCCCGCCTGCTCACCATCCGCTTCGGCGCAGTCACGCTCGGTAGAACAGCTTCACGGAAAATTGCATTTGGCAAGAGGTAGCACCGAAATTTTCTCGATACGATGCATCTGCTTGTCAGGTACCCGACAGTGAAATGTCGACTCTTGTGCTAGCCGTCCGCCGAGAGGATGCTCGAACCGTCGAACGGTACTGCGCCGCCTCACACAGAGGGCGGCGCCCGGCTGCCACCGGACGCCGCATTCGACTCCACCGCTGCAACGGAAGGAGTCACGTTGACTGTAATCCCTCGCGGGTCAGACTTCGAGACACCAGGGGACGAGGACGAACCCGTTGCCGAGCAGTCCGACAGGCACCGGATCATCCTGGCGTACGTCAAGACGCTCAGTCCGATCATCGCCGCCATCGTCGCCTGCATCGGGACGCTGGTGACAGCGCTGGTCCGCTGACCCCGCCGGCCCCGCGCTCCCGCTTCGGCCGGGCGCGGGGTCGTCCCGCCCTTGCCCTCGGCGGTGATCTGGCGCCGTCCTGGCGATGCTCGCCGTGCTGCTCACCGCAGGCTGGGGCAGCATCGCGGCGCTCGCCGCGGTGGCACTGACCCTGGGCGTCGGCGAGACGATCTTCGATGCGCCTGTTGGTCCACTTCGCAACCGGCTACGTCCCACGATGACGGTCGAGGCTGATAGCCGGAGGTCACCAGCAGGCCGGAGCCGGGCGGCGCGGCGGTTTGCGGGCCGCGCTGACGTGAGCAGGTCAGTGGCGACGCGATCGGGCACGCAAGCCCTGGCAGACCGGACAGTGATCGTTACTCACGGCTGTGACCTGGTGCCCCCGGCAGGATTCGAACCTGCGACACACGGTTTAGGAAACCGATGCTCTATCCCCTGAGCTACGAGGGCGCGAGGGCCTAGTCTAGCGACCTGGGGGTTCACCGGGGGTGGCAGGGAGTGGCACGGGTTCACCCACGTTCCCCGGACCGCCGTTGTCGCAGCCCAGGAGCACACGCCGAGCACACGAACCCCGGTTTGCGACCGCCGTCGCCCGGGGTTGACCCGCGTTGGCACCGGTTCACCCCGGTTGGCGCCGGCTGGAGAGCACACGTCGCGCACATCATCGAAGATCAGCAAAGTTCAGACCATGTATTCACTTTCGGCGTCGCCACCGAAGGACTAAGCGGCGCTCACTCCGGATTCTCGGACCTCGCCGTCATATCGACAGCCACTGTCTCCGCCGAGCTTCCAGTCATGCCGATGACCGCGTATCCAACCTAGCTAGCTTGGTCCGGGATGCGTCGCCGGGAGCGTGGGACGGGTGCGTCGGCGGAGCCGGAAGGGCAATCGGGCGGTAGGCCAGCGCAGCACCCACGATCTCCTCCGGCGTCGGCTCGGCTGGCGCGTCGGTCCCGGGCTTGTCACAGTCAGTACGGACACCAGAGGTGATGTCATCGTCGGGGGCCATCGGTTGCCGTGCAGCGTGAGAACTTCATGATCGCCTTGAGGGCTTCAACCGCCTCCACTGAGGCAATGCAACTCCGAAACCCCAGCTCAGACGTCGGCACGACCAGAACGCAATGACCCTGGCGTTACCGGGCCGGGAAATCACATTCGCGAATTCTTGAGCGCTCGGCCACCATGAGGTGCATGGACCCCGAGGAGGAAGCCGCGCTGGCTGAGGAGTTGTACGGCATCCGACGGCTTCTGGTGCAATTCTTCGCCGACCTGCCGAACTCCGGCTCCGTGGTCGACCTGCAGCGGAGGCTTCTCGCCGAGCACGCCCGGAAGGGCGCTACGCGAGTTGAACGTGACCTTCTCAAACACCATCGAATTAAGCTCCGGGCGATCGGCGACGCGCTTGCATGGCTGTTGCTGCCCGCGCACACCATCCGGACGCTGTCCAAGCACCCGGGTCGCGCGGCGCCGCCGCCGACGGATACAGAGGACGCCGCGTTCGTCATGCAGGTGGTTGACCGGTTGTTCCGCGCTGGACGGGTGCCTATCATTGCCGACCTGACGAACGTCCTGCTGGTCGGCGATGTGATCGCTGTCGAACCCGGCGGCGGGATCGAGGTCGTGGAGTGCAAGAACAGTCGGACTCCATTGCGACCGCCGGGCAGTGGGCGGCTCGCGAGGCAACGGCAACGCGGTGAGAGGCTCACGGGCTACCTGCGTGAGAGTGTGATGCCGTACCCCGAAGGGGCCGAGCTGGGCGTCGTGATCGCTGATGCCCTCGACATCCCAGCGCACTTGCGTCCCTCTGCGGCTTCCCCAAACCTGGTCGCGATGGACGTCGACCTGCCTCAGCCGAATCCTGAGTGGCTGGTCACGGCGCGCATGCGGTACGAGGAGTCGCCGCAGGGGGTGGGATTGGTGGAGATCGGTGCTGGCGACTACCTGTTGCTCAGCGATCGGAACGAACTCGGCGTCGACCGCGTCGGAGACGTCGTGGATACGCTCCCCTCGTTGCGCCGACCATGCCTGTCTTTCCACTTCGACCAGCTGAACGAGCCGCGGCCATACTGTCGCTCGATCTTGTCGTACCCAATCGACTGGGAGTTCCGGGCTGCGCTGCTGGAATCCGACTTAGTGATGATCCGGCTGGTCGATCTCGCGATTTTCGAAGAGCGAGACGACGACGGTGTCGGTCTGACCCTGCAGGACGGCCGGTTCCTACGGTGGGCGCGCGACGGGCACCACGAGGTGTTCTCGAATCGGTTCATCGACGAAGTCATGACCGGGCCGATATCTGCGGCCGCGATGCGCACGTGTCTGCTTGACTGTGTGCGCCAGGCGGAACAGAAAGTTGCGCCGCTCCTCACGGAGCCCGACCAGTTCTCACGGATCGATGAGATGCACCGAGGTAGCGGCAGCAACGTGCGGTATACCACGGTCTATCCAGCTCACGACGGCGACCTCGTGCTTGTCGGCAGTGCCACCGACGCTGGCTTCGACGCGGTCCCCGGAGCGACGCACACCGAATATTACCCCACTTCCCGGCGGCTAATTATCTACGCCGATGAGGACATCCTGCTCGACACAGAGATTCCAGGAACCGACTGAGTATCGCTCGCACTGCCGCCACGTCGCCTCGCCCCCACGAGCGCGCCGATGTGGCGGTATTGCTGCGCACGGTCGGTGCCGTTTAAGCAATGCGGTGAGCCGATCGGGAGCGCGCAGGACAACCGATTCGGCGACGAGTTGATCGGGGGCTGAATGCCGGAATGATCGACCCGACCGGGGATCTTTGTCGTCCCAGATGCTTCCGCCACCGGACACATGCCGGGCCAATCGCAGCCGCCTGGTCACGCTGCCAGCGCGCCCTGTACCGGTGCAGATCACGGGGATCTGCCGCCTATCGGGCGATACAAAAGGTGACGCAAGGACGGCAGTGCCCAGCGTGCGATCGGGCCGAGAAGGTGCGTCGCACGAGGGTGCCCGATCTCCACACCACATAAGATCGCAGCGTGACGGACCCGACCCCTCATTGGCTCCCCGAGCGCCATCTCGGCGTCGCCGCGACGCTCTCGCACGCGGACGAACTGATCGGACAGGTCGGCGATCTGCTCTTCGCCTACCAGACGCAGGCCGATGGCGTGGTCGGCTTGCGCGAGGTTCCGGCGAGATCACTCAGTCGGACCGTCGTAGACAGCGTGGCTCCGATCCCGCGCAAGGTGCCACTCCTCGTGGCCGACGCGTTGGTGGCACTGAGGGCCGCGCTTGAGCACGCGCTGTTCGCCGAGGTCGAGTTCTTGGAGGGGGCGCCGCTCGACGAGAAGGCGGCCAGGCTCGTCGAGGTGCCGGCGTCGGACACCTACGAAAAATTCGAGGCGTGGACAAGGAAGCAACTCCGTGACCGTCCGCCGTCTCTGCGAGCTGGCAGCGAACTCGTGCGGCGGATCGATCGCCTGCAGCCCTTCCACCGTCAGAGCGATCCGCAGATGCACCCTCTGGCTCGACTGGTGCTCCACACGAACCACGCGAAGCACCGGACACCCGCGATCACTGCGGTCCGCTTAGCTGCTATGTACCGGGAAGACCACATGCCTCGCTCGGTACGCGACCTGCCGTCGCGGCCCGAGGAGCCGCTGCGCGTCGGTAGCGTCATCGCTGAAACCCCGATCGGCACCTTCATCCCCGTCACCCTGTTTCCGACGGTCGGGATAAATCGACCGGGCACAGACCGGTGGCCGGTCCTGATGCACGAACTCGATGAGATCTCCAGCTGGGTCCGCACCCAGGCCGTGCCGCGACTCGTCACGGGCACAGAACCGCCCGAGCCGGCACTTCCGGCGCGCTATGAGATTGCCGTTGGCCACCAGGACGAACGCCGGGCAATGGCGGTGGGTTCGTCGGTGTCGGCCGCAGATCGCCAAAAACAACGCCTGACCGCAGCATCCGCCCGGACCGACCTGGTCGATCTGGTCAGTCGGGTAGACGGCTCACCGAGCGACCAGCAGATCGCAGCCTGGCTGGCCAACCTGGCCGACGGAGAGGTGCTCGATCGGATGTCGAGACTGAAGGTCACCCATACCCACGACCCCGGCGTCATACTACAAAACGTCGAAGTGCTCAAAGGGCTACGTGACGAGGCTCTGGGATTCGTCCAGCGCTGACACCCGGTCTTGCCGGCCAGAGGCAAGGAAGTACCAGACCATCAGCAGTTCACGGCGCGAGGGCGGCAAAAATCGCAGGAGCTTTTAATCTACGGCCGGCCGAGAGTAACAGACCTGACCGAGGAATTCAGCATTGGCGAACGTCGCGCTGTGATCAGAGAGCCTGTCCTTGGCGCTCTGGATCGACAGTTCTATGGGCAGCGACGTCCTGCCGACCTTTTGGAATGTCCGCCAGCCATTTGGACATCTGCCACTCATAAGGCTCGGATGACTCCCCGAATTTCACGCCAAGGTCACGGCGCACGGCCGCGTAGAAACGACCTCGCGATCCAGGCGTCCGGTAGCCCGGAGTCCCGAACGACGCGCAGCGCCCGCACCAACCACGGGCTGCGCTCGACGAGGTCCCGCAGTTCGTCCTCCCGCATCGTCTCCCCCGGTTGCCTCTGTCGGATGCCTGCTCAGTCGAACAGCCGGCCTACGAGGGCACCTTGGCCGGACTGCAGGACGTGCGCGGCCCGTAACGGTATCCAGAAGCACTCGAACTGGGTGGGCTCCTGCTCGCCGTCGTGGTTCTCCTGGCTCGCCCACCGCTCGGGCGTCGACTCGTGCAGCGCCAGCTCGAAGACGTGGCGACGCTGGATCTCGAAGCGGAGCGGGCTGATGTCGTACTCGATCTCCCCCAGCTTGCGCACGACGGTGAAGCCCGTCAGTCCGGTCTCCTCGCGGGCCTCGCGCAGCGCCGCGTCCGCCAGGTCCTCACCCAGGCGGACGCTGCCACCGGGCACCTGGATGCCCACCTCCTCGTAGCTGAAGTCGATGTGCCGGAAGACGAGCAAGCGCCCTTCCCGCACGACGTAGCAGAGAACCTTGTCGGTCATCACCTTCTCGGGCATGGTGCCTTTCCCTCCGCTCGTTCCTGGTGCGTCTACCCGGGGTGTGGCAGGTGCGGGTCGGGCAGGCCGAAGATGGCGTCTTGGGCGGCCAGAGCAAGGCTGGCCTGGGTGGTAGCGGATAGGCCGAGCCTGTTCCAGTGGAAAATCACGTGCAGGGCGATTACTGCCCGCAGGCCACGGGTGAGGATGCCCTGTTCCCGTTGGCGGTGTAGGGCTGCGCCTGCGTTTGCGAATGCGGTGTGCCAGGTGCCGGTGGTGCGAGGTGCACCAAGCAGCAGGCTCCGAACGTCTCCGGTGAACCTCCGCCACCTGCGGCCATCGGTGCTGGGTGCCTGGTTGAGGTGTGCTGCGCGGTGCTCGACGACTTGGGCCCAGACGTCGCCCTGCTCGTTGAGGTCCAGCGCGGCTGCGCGCATCAGGGAGGTGCAGAGGATGAGGGAGTGTTCGCGCCGGGTGGTGGGGTGCTGGTGGAGGTAGGTGAGGAGGTGGTGGCTGTCGTGGTGGAACAGCGTGTGGGCGGTGGTCATAGCGTCGTGGCCGCCGAAGGCGTGGGTTTCGGGTTCATAGATGTCGCCGGTCCAGGTGGCCCCTTCGGTGAGTAGCCGACGGGCCTGGTTTCCGCTGTCTGGGCTGTCTGTGGGGAGGTAGCGGATGCGCCAGGCGCCTTTGCGGATGAACCACCAGGAGGTGATCAGGCCGGCGGTCTCGGCGGCGGGGAGCACTCGGCTGAGGTGGCTGACGGCCTGTTGCTCGCGATCGCGGGCGGTCTGGCCGGGGTAGCTGATGTTGACCTGGTGCCAGGGGGTGTGGTCCACGGTGGCTCTTTCGTCAGGTGAGGAGGAGACAGGCGTCCCAGGCGGTCGTGGCGGCGGTGACGAGGTCGGCTCCTGCCTTGCCGTCGAGGAGCCCTTCGGGCTCGTTGCTGGTGGGGGTGGCTTGCCGGTGGAGATCGTTGACGAGATCGAGGGGTATGGGGGTGAGGGCGTCGGCGGCGATGCGGCGGGCGGTGGCCAGGAGTCCGGCGGTGCCGTGGCACAGGCTGCGGTCGGTGAGCCGCTGGAGTTGTCCGGCGTCGGTGATGCAGGTGGTGAAGGCGGTCTCGGCGAGGTGCTGGCTGGTGGTGTCGTGCAGGGCTTGCGCGGCGAGTTGCTGGGCGAGGGCGATGCCCGGCGTGCCGTAGCACCAGGACGGCCGCAGCGGGGTTCTCTGCGCTGGCGATCCGTTGTGTAGGTCGGTGAGGGTGATGGTTTGCGGCCACCAGATCGTGCCGTCGGTGTGCTGCTGCCATGCGTCCAGCCATTGGCTGATGCGGTTGATCGCGGTGGTGTGTCCGGCGACGGTGATGCCGTCACGGAGGGCGAGGGCGAGCAGCGCCAGGGGGCCGGTGATGCCGTGGGCCATGCCGAAGTTCGCGTGACCGCCTGGGGGCGGTGGCTGGTGGCGTTCGTGCCCATTCCCGCACCACCACCCGGGCAGTGCGCCTCGCGGTTCGGTGAGCCGAACGAGGTAATCCAGGACCTGGCGGAGCAGGTCGTGATCGCCGAGCCGGCGTAGAACGACGCCGAGGCCGGTAAGCCCGCGGATGAGGTCGTACTCGGCGTAGTGCGGCTGTTCGTGTTGGTCGACGCGGCGGTGGGCGGCGTCGAGCCGTCGGCGGGTCACTGTGGCGGTGCCGTCGGCGGTGACCGCTCGCGCCTGGGCGAGCCCCGGGTGGTCGGTGGTGGCGAGGACGAACGCGAGTGCGGGAGCGCCGTAGAAGAGGCTGGCCCCCTCGGCGATGCTCACGCCACCGGCGGTGGCATGGCGCAATGCCTCGTACGCTGCCGGCCAGTTGCCAGTTTCTAGGTGCAGCAAGGCGATGCCGGCCGTGCCATCGGCGAGGGACTGTCCCGCGGTCACGGCTTACGTCCGGCGAGGGTGGTGCGGGCGATGGTTCGGGCCAGCCGCAGACAGTGCTCTTCAGAGGCGGGGTCGACGCCGATCATGCGGGCGTGGTGCAGGTGCAGCAGGTCACCCAGCACCTCGTCGGGGTCGGGCCCGTCTTCGTCGACCATCGACCGGTAGGCGGCCAGCGCTGCCGCGAGCGGCTCGTCGTGCACCCGGCGTCGGGCGTGTTCGAGCTGGATGGGGTCGAGGCGGGTACCGGTCTGGTGGGCGACGTGGGTGGCGAGCCAGCGCGGCCCGTCGCCGGTGAAGCCGTCGGCGATGGCGATCATTCCGGCGGCGGTGGCGGCTTGTCGGTCGCCGGTGAGTCTGTGCAGGGCGGCACGGGAGTCGGCGGCGAACACCTGCTCGGCGGCGGCGAGGGTCGTTGCGGCACCGTGGCGGGTTTCGGGGCGGTACGGGTGCAGGCTCAGCCATCCCCACCCTCGGACCCCGCGGGCGCGGCAACCCTGAGCCTGCCGCCGTCGCCGGCCGGCACCCCGGACACGATGTGCGGGACCTGCGAGCATCAGCGCTCCACCGAGCGCGGGGCAGGCGTTGGGCATCGTGGCCCACGACGGCTGGTCGCCGGCCGCCGCTCCGCGACGGCCCGATTGCCACGCCAACCGTCGCCGCAGCGGCTTGAATGGTGGTGTGCAGGTCAGCAAGGACGGGCGGGGCTGGTGCGTCGGCACTGCCGCCGACGTGGGCTGGATCGCCGGGCACACCACTGCCGGCGTCTCGATCACCACCGCCATCCCGCCGATCTTCGACGCCTACGCCACCACGTACCAGACCGACGACGTCACCGCCACCGCCTACGAGCACGCCCTGATCGAGGACCTCACCACGCATACCCCCGACCAGCCGTGGTGGCTCGCCTACCTCGACACCGGCGCCCACGACGTCGTCTTCCCCCACGCCCCGAGGGTGTTCCTCTACTGGAACTGGCCGTACGTGCTGGTCCAGGCCGGCCCCGAACAGGCCCTCACCTGGCGGACCGGTGGTCATATCCGCCACCCGCACGGCGCGCTGCCGGACATGTTCTTCCCCGCCGACCGGTCATGGCTGGTCTCCGCTCTCTGGGACGACACCTGGACCTGCGTCGGCGGCCCGGCACCACTGATCCACACCCTGGAACATGACCCGGTGGCCAGTGCCCGCCAGGTCCGACCTGGCGAGGACGCGCTGCCACCGGGGCTGACCCGCGAGTGACGACCCACGCCCCGGGCAGCGGGCAGCCTCCGATCATGGCTAACGCCCCCACGTCTCGGCGGGACGGCAGTCGCTGGTCGGTTTGCCGTAGATCCGCTTCCCGTCCGGGTCCGCGTAGCAGTGCTCGAGTTGGTCTTCGGCCTGGAACAGCGGACGCCTGTCGATCTCCGTCCCGCGGGCGTCGTAGCTAACCAGTTCAGGGTCGTTGCCGGCCTTGAGTCGGGCGTCGTTGGTCATCAGGCCGAACGCGCCTTCGGACAGTCGTGCTGTGGTGGTGTGGCCGTCGCCGTGGTCGAGCACGAGCCGGTGGACGCGGCTGCTGACCCGGCCGCTGGCGCTGACGTCCCCGCCGTCGTGCTCGGTGGAGGTCAGCAGCAGCCGCTGCACCGGCCCGGGCAGCAGGTCACCGTGCGGCCACGGCTCAGTGGCGCCCCCGCCGGACTCGCGGGGAGTCCCCGCCCCGTCCACGTCGCAGGTGGCGTAGCCGACGTCGTTCATGAACAACACCAGCGCACGGTCACCTCGCTCCGTGGCCACCGCCAGGTCAGCCAGGGCCACCGGAACGGGTCGCTCCCCTGGTGCCTGGCGGGTCTGTCGTTGCGGGGAGTTCCACTGCAGGCACCGCTGCGCCGCGTCCCGCAGCGTCGGCGACAGCTCACCGGCCCCCATGGCCAGCACCTGTACGGTCGATCGCTCCGATCGGTCCCACCCCGCCACCGCGGCCCCGGATGCCGCGGCCAGCAGCGCCATCCCGGCCACGGCGATCCGCAGTCGCGGCGTACGCGCCGGACGCGGCCTCACGAAGCCGAGGATCCGGGCCCGCATCGCGTGTGCCGCATCCGGCGGCAGGTCCCGCTCCGCGGGCAGGTCGAGAATGTCGTTCACTGTTCCCCCTCCTGGATCTCCTGCGGCATCAGACGGGCCAGGCGGCTGCGCGCACGACTCACCCTCGACCGCACCGCCACCTCGCTGATGCCCAACACGGCTGCCGCGTCCGGGTACGACACGCCGGACCACAGGCACAACGCCACCGCCTCCCGCTCGGCAGGCGGCAATCCGCGGACCACCGAGAGGACCTCGGTCATCCGCCGCTCGTCATCGAGCCGCGCAGCAACCTCGTCGGCGAGGTCACCATCGGCGTACCGCTCACCCGGTAGACGCCGTAGCAGCGCCAGCCACCGGCGCGCGGACCGCCACTCCGAGCGGACCGCGTTGGTGGCGACGACCAGCAGCCACGGCAGCGCCGATCCGTCCACCAGGCGGGCGTCGTGCCGGCGGCGCCACGCGACGAGGAACGTCGCCTGAGTGACGTCCTCAGCCGTCGGCCACGACCCGGTCAGCCGGAACGCGTGGTTGTAGACCGGGCGGGAGTATCGGTCAAAGAGCCGACCGAACGCCGCCTCGTCACCGGCGGCGATCGAGGACCACAGGTCCTCGTCCGGCGGCCATACTTGATGCCTCACACCACACTATGGCCGCCCACGCCGTCCTTGTTGCAGGCCGACGGTCGACGTCTGAGGCCGTGGCGCTGGCGCGAGAACCGCAGCGCGTGCAGGCGATGGCGGCCAGCTCACCGGGCGGCGAACCATGCCGTCAGGTGTCGAGGCCTGCGAGGTTGAGGCGTTCGAGCAGGCTGGGCTTGCGGGCGTGCGCCACCCGTAGCTCGGCCAGCCGGTGCTGGAACGACGAACTGTCCCCGTCGCGTTCGCCGAGGTCGCGCAGGTCGACGAGGAGTTGAACAGCGGTGTCGTATTCGCGGGCCTTCTTCGTGGCGATGAGTTCGTCGACCCGTTGCCAGGCGGCGGGTTGGTCGACTGCGAGAGTGTCGAGGTGCCGTTGCCGGGCGGCTGCGGCGGACCGTTCGCGGCGGATCCGGTCGCGTTCCCGCTGCTCGGCATCCCGTCGTTCCCGCACGGCGCGCAGCTCCGCGGCGGTGGCGAGCAATTCCCCGGCGGTGCGGGCAGCTGCTGGGGTGGGCGTATCAGTGCGGTGTGCGTCGCGGTAGCGGCGCAGCAGTCGGCTGCGCAGGTGGCTTTCGCCGCTGGTGATCAGGTCGGTCAGGATGGCGTCCTTGTCCGGGGCGGGTAGGCCGACGACCCAGGTGCGTAGTCGCGCGGCGGTCGGTTCACCGGATGCGGCCGGCGGCGATCCGGCCGCCGCGGCCGCGATCAGGTCGGGGTCGATGCGCAGGAACTCGGCGACGGCGGTGAGGGGCGCGTCGAGGGTGTCCAGCCCGGCGGGGACGGGCGGTTCGGGCTCGTCGTCGGTGATCTCCTCGGACTGTACGCAGCGCAGCCAGGCGAGGTAGAGCAGGCGCAGGTCGCCGGCAGAGAGGTCGGCCCGGACCGGGATGATGGAGGTGAGCAGGCCGTGGCCGTCGAGGTCCCACTCGTCCGCGCCGTCCTCGTCCTCGTCGTGCAGGTCGATGATGACGTGCTTGCCGGCAGTCCACGCGGATGCGCTGTCACCTTGGCAGTACTGGGCGACCGTGGCGGGGTCGAGCACGTGTTTCGGTAGCCGGAGCATGAGCTGGCGGGTGCCCCAGTTCGCCAGGTACAGGTGCGCGTCGAAGTACCGTTCCATCAGCGTGCGCGGGTCGCCCTTGAAGTCGCCCCACTCGTAGGTGTTGACGAAGCTGGTGGCGCTGATGTCGGCCCGTGTCGACAGCGACCGCAGCTCGGCCCGCTCCCGGCCGGTGAGGGGACGGTCGACGGCGGTGAACTCGTAGTACTGGTACTCGCTCATCGTGGCCTACCTCCCGGCCCAGTGCCGGTAGGCATCGATCCACGCGGCACCGTCCGGCATAGGGGTGGGTAGCGGAAGGTCGAGAAGGCCGACACGTTGCCGGTGGCGGCCTCGGGCGCAGACCGCGGCGATGCTGTCCGCGGCCAGCTCGATCTTGCCTATGGTGACCTCGACGCCGAGGACGGTGGTGGTGAACGGCACCGCCAGATGCTCCTCGATCATGGCGGACAGGCCGGCGCGCTGGTCCTCGTGACCGTCCGTGTCGACGGTGGCTTCCTCGATCATCGCCTCCAACGCGGCGGTCCCCTTCGATGCCATCGGCGGAGGATAGCGGACCGGTGTCGGGGTGTTCGGAGCCTGATACGCGAGGATGGTCGGCATGGGTTCGGTGGCCGAGTTCGTCGATCTTCGGCGGGAGGTGGAGCGGTTACGGGCAGAGAACGCCCGGCTGGCGCGTCTGCTGGAGCTGCGCGGCCAGGACACGTCTGCGGCGCCGGAGCAGTTGTCCGCGCCGATTGAGCCGCCAGGGCTGGTCACCATGGCTTCGCCGACCCGGGACAAGCTGACGTTGTTCGCCGACCGGTTCCGGGCCCGGGCCGACGTGTACGCCGTGCGGTGGGACAACGCCCGTACCGGCGCTGCCGGGTGGATGCCCGCGGTCGCGGGCGGTTGGCGTAAGGGTACGACCCGGCGGGGTGCCACCTACCTGCCCCGCACGACGGAGGTCGTCGCGGCGCATCTGGTCGGCGACGTGTTCATGGGCCTGTACCCGCTGATGCCCGACAACACCTGCCACTTCGTCGTGGCCGACCTCGACGGGCCGACGGCGGTGCTCGACGCCCTCGCGTACGTGAAGGCGGCACGGGCCAGCGCGGTGCCGGCCGCGTTGGAGATCTCCCAGTCGGGCCGCGGCGCCCACGTGTGGGTCTTCTTCACCGGCGCTGTTCCCGCGGCCACCGCGCGCGCCGTCGGCACGGTTCTGCTGCGCGAGGCGATGGTTTTGCGCGGGTCGATGGATCTGCGGTCCTACGACCGGCTGTTCCCCAACCAGGACGTGCTGCCCGAGGGTGGCTTCGGCAACCTCATCGCCGCGCCGCTTCAGGGTCGCCGCCGCAAGGACGGACTGACCACCTTCCTCGACCTCGGCACCCTTGAGCCGCACGCCGACCAGTGGGCGTTCCTGTCGACGCTGGACCGACTCAGCCCCGGCGAAGCCGAACACGTCGCCCGGCAGGCCAAACACGCCCTCACCGGCGCGGACGTCGCCACGATGAGCCGGTCCACCGCGACCCAGGTCCACCCTCCGCTCCCTGCGGTGGTCCACGCGGAAGCCGGTGCCGGGCTGAGCCTCGACGCCGGCCAGCTCACCCCTGCCGCGCTGGCGACGTTCAAACATGCCGCCGCCATGACCAACCCGAAGTTCTACGAGCTGCAGCGACTCCGCAAGTCCACCTGGGACACCCCACGCTTCATCCAGGGCTACGACCTCACCCTCGATGATCGCCTGGTGCTCCCGCGGGGCCTGCGGCACACCATCGCCACGATCGTCGAGCGCGCCGGGTCGCGGCTGGCCGTCACGGACGCACGAAACTCCGGGACCGAGATCGACACCGCGTTCACCGCCGAACTCACCAGCAGGCAAGCCAACGCGGTCGGCGCTCTGCTCGCCCACGACGACGGGATCCTGGTCGCCCCACCGGGCTCCGGCAAGACCGTCATGGCCTGCGCCGTGATCGCCGAACGCAGCACCTCCACCCTGGTTCTCGTCGACCGCAAAGCCCTAGCCGACCAGTGGCGCACCCGCATCGAGCAGTTCCTCAGCATCAAGCCCGGTCAACTTGGCGGCGGCCGACGCAAGCTCACCGGCACCGTGGACATCGCGCTGCTGCCCTCCCTCGCCCGGCGCGACGACGTCGCCACCCTGACCCAGGGGTACGGGCACGTCATCGTCGACGAATGCCACCACCTCGGCGCCGCAGCCTACGAGCACTCGGTCAAACGGATCGCCGCGCAGTTCTGGCTCGGCCTCACCGCCACCCCCACCCGACGCGACGGCCTCGGCCAACTCGTCACCTGGCAACTCGGCCCCGTCCGCCACACCCTGACCGACGAGAAACAAGGCACCCTCGCGGCCGCGATGCACACCGACGCCGGACCACGTCGAGCGCTGTTCATCCACGAGACCACTTTCCAACCCGGCGACGTCGACCTGGACGCGCCCGGCGCGCTCGCCGAAGTGCACCGAAGGCTGGCCCTCGACGAGCCCCGCAACACCCAGATCGCCGACGACGTCGCCGCGGCCCTGACCCGCGGTCGCAACTGTCTCGTCCTGACCCGCCGGGTCGCCCAGGTCGAGACCCTCACCGCCCTACTCGCCGCACGCGGACATCAGGCGCTCGTGCTCCAAGGCGCGATGAGCACCCGCGAACGGCGGGCCATCGTTGACCGGCTCGACGGCGCCAAGGCCGGCGACGGCCTCCTTGTCATCGGCACCACACCGTTCATCGGTGAAGGCTTCGACGCCCCCGCCCTCGACACCCTCTTCCTCGCCGGCCCGATCTCCTACGACGGCCTACTCGTCCAATGCGCCGGCCGCGTTATCCGCGCCGCGCCCGGCAAGGACCTCGCCGAGGTCCATGACTACCACGACCCGGCCACACCAATCCTCGCCGCCTCACTCCCACGCCGCATGCCCGGATACCGGGCCCTCGGCTTCACCAGAACATGAGTACACCCCATCGCGATCACCATGACTGGTCCCGCCGATCACAGAGATACGACCAAACGCCAAGCGTGCTGGGCCTAGCGTAGTAGGCTAAGGACTGTGGGCCGGTTCTCCGAGGATGAGTTGCACGCGGTTGTCTCCCGGTATGAGGCGACGCGGGCCGCCGCGCTGACCGAGCGGGACGAGCAGCTGCGGGCGTTCCACGCGGCCGGATGGCGGCCGGTGGACCTGCAGCGGGTCACCGGATACAGCCGGGAGACGATCCGCCAGGCACTCCGACCGGAAGTCCGGCGGGCGACGAACCTCAGCCGGCGCAGGATGTCACCCCAGCCGCCAGCGGACTACCGGCCCTACGGCGACCGGAAGCCTTACGTGGTGGCCGAAACCCTCGCCGCACTGCACGGTCCCACCGAAGGGACGGTGACGCTTCCGCGGCATCTCGACTGGTCCGGGCACGCCGATTACGACCTGAACCGGACCGCGCGCCTGGCCAGCATGTACAAGGTGGTGCTCACCGAGGCCAGTACCGTCGAGGATCTGAACACGTGGCTCGATGCGGACCTCCTCCGACGGCTCTGGCCCACGCTCTGGCTGCCACCCCATCTCCGCCAACGCTGGGAGGCCGCCTTCCCCGAACTCGCCGCCACCCGCAGCAACGCGGCATAGCGGTGGACCCCTTCCACGAACGCCTCGCCCGTACCGGGCTCGGCGCGGCCGATCGATACGGCTTCGCGCTGGCCGGCGGCTACGCGGTCCAGGCCGCCGGCCTCGTTGAGCGGCCCAGTGAGGACATCGACCTGTTCACCGCCTGGGACCGCCGCGACGAGTTCACCGCCGCAGTCACCGCCGTCGTGCACGCCTACCGAGACGACGGCCTCACCGTCGAGACCGAGCGCCAGTACGACACCTTCGCCCGGCTGGCCGTCACCGACGGCGTACGGGTTACCAAGGTCGAACTCGGCGTGGACTGGCGTGCCAACGAACCGATCCTCATGGCGATCGGACCGGTCCTCCACCCTGACGACGCGGTAGCGAACAAGATGAGCGCCCTCTACGGGCGAGCGTTCGCCCGGGACTTCATCGACATCGACGCCACCCTGCGGTCAGGCCGCTACACCCGCGAAGCCCTCCTCACCCTCGCGCAGCGCGCCGACCGCGGCTTCGACCCGCGCATCTTCGCCGACGCCCTCGGACAAGCCGCCCAGCTCGACTCCGACGACTTCACCCAGTACGGCATCACCGGCCCAGCGCTGGACGATCTCCGTAGCCGATTCGCGGAGTGGCGCCGCGACCTGCTCGACGGCGAGGAAGGGTGACTCGGTCCCGACTCCCGGCAGCGTAAGCCTGCACACGCAGGGCCCAGAGCGTCCAGCTGATCTTCGGCAAGCGATCGCAGCGAGCCCGCGAAGCGACCGGCACGCCACGAGGGACAGCAGGAGAAAGCAGGTCGTCGGCCTGTGGACACCGGCAGACCGTCGTCTTAGGAAACCGATGCTCTATCCCCTGAGCTACGAGGGCGCGAGGGCCCAGTCTAGCGACCTGGGGTTCACCTGAGGTGGCAGGGAGTGGCCCGCGTTCACCCACGCCACCCGGACCGCCGTTCTCCCAGCCCAGGACCACACCCCGAGCCTCCATGGGACCCCGTTGATCTTGATGGGCAGGGTCTAGTGGTCCCGACCGACAGCACGGTGACGCTTCCGCGTCACCTCGACTGGTCCGGGCATGCCGAGTACGACCTGAACCGGGCCGCACGCTTGGCCAGCATGCACAAGGTGGTCCTCACCGAGGCCAGTACCGTCGAGGACCTGCACACCTGGCTCGACGCCGACCTCCTCCGGCGGCTCTGGCCCACCCTGTGGCTACCACCCCAGCTCCGCCAGCGCTGGGAGGACGCCTTCCTCGAACTCGCCGCCACCCGCAGCAACACGGCGTAGCGGTGGACCTCTTCCACGGCCGCCCCGCTGACGGGGCCCGCAAATCGAACACCAGATGACCGCATGACGAACGCACCTGGTGCCGCAAATCGAAAGTCAGTGGCCCCGCAGATTAGAAGTGTGGCCGCTACGATGGCGCCGTGCCCACACCGCGTCTGATCCCCCGCCGCGCCGCCACGCCGCCGCGCAGGTCAATGCTGCTCTGGCGGACACCCGCGTCGTCTTGATCAACGGGGCACGCCAAGCAGGCAAGAGCACCCTACGATCAGCCGATGATCGACGCTACGTTGCTTCAGGCCGATGTCTGGCGTCCGTTCGTCACCGCGCTGCGCAGCAGCATGCCGCACGAGGCAGCAGAGGCCGAGTTCCGCGGCACGATGGCCCCGGGCGCGTTCGGCGGATCGATCACCTACGACGGCGACCACCGCCTCCACGGGCTGGGCCTGGAGCGAGGTGAGCGGCCGACGGACATGCTCAGATCGCTGGCCGGGCTGACCGGCGGACAGACCGTCGCGGTGCGCGGCGTAACGACCCGCTCCGGGCCGGCGGTAGTGAGCATCGTCCCGAGCGCGCCGCAGGTTTCGTTCGGGATGGGCAGCGATCTGCTGGAGAACGTGCACCTGGTCGCCGGAGCACACCCGGAGCCGTACCGCCGCAAGCCGATCCGCTACGACGTGGCCGTTTCCGCCGGCGCCGACGCGGCCACCGTCACCGCGCTGGTCCGACATCTGCTGCCGGACGCACGGCCGGCCGACCCGTCGGAGGTGGCCGGGGCGGAGGCGGACCTCGGCGTCGCACTGCCCGACGACGTCCGAGCGCTATACCTCGCCGCAGCCGAGGGCACCCTAGTCCTGCAGCCTGCCGACCAGGAACGCTTCTATGGAATGCGAATCGTGCCGCTGGCCGACGCCGCCGCCCGAGCCTACCTGGAACCGCAGGCCCGATACCTGTCCTGGACGTACGGCGCGACCGAGGTCGTCGCACCCGATCCGCACGGCCGGGTGCAGCCGCTGGCGGCCTCGCCGGCATGGTTCGTCGTCGGAGACGACGGCGGCGGCAACCTCTACGTCATCGACCTCGCCCCCGGGCCGCAGGGGACGTTCGGCCAAGTGCTGTTCGTCGACCACGAAGAGTCGGCCGGCGCCCGCTGGCTGGCGCCCTCGTTGACTGAACTGCTCACCGAGCGGCCCGCCACCCTGGCGACGCTGGGTCCGGAAGGCGGGCTGCTCTTACGGGTCGGATCGCGCACCGGCAAGACGCTCGCCGATGTCCGGCCGGAGACCGAGGTGCTGTACGTCGGGGCCGGAACGGCACCCGCTGACCTGTCCGCGCTTGCCGGCCACCGTCGGCTGCGCACCGTGGTCACCGAATCCGCCGTCGTCGCCAATCTTCCGGCCGTCAGCGAGCTGCCGGCGCTGGAATACCTGCGGCTCGACGCCGCGGGCTGGCAGCAACTTCTGCGTGCCGGGCAGGTCCCGCCGAGCCTGCTGGCCGCCGGCCTGAGTGGCCGTGCCGGCTGGACAGAAACGGTCGACGTGGTCAACTGTCTGCTGGCGGCCTGGAAGCAGGAACCGATCCAGGTGATCGACATTCGGTGAAAACGATCGAGCGATGCGGCGGCGTATTCGAGTCCATCGGGGACACCGAGTTCGGCCCTACCCGGCGTTACTGGATCGAACTCCAGCGATAGGGCCAGGCGTACGCATCTGACGCCATGACGGCACCCCTGGGAGCAGCAGGTCGGCAGGGGCAGTGGGCTTCGAACGCCGGCTCACATCACGACGCGGACGCCGGGCCAGCGTTCGGTGGGGCGATGGCGGGCCAGTCGCTGCCGGGAGATCTTCGGGCTGACCCTGGTCGGGTTGCGCCGCCACACTCCGTCGAGCAGGTCATCGAGGCCGTGCGGCGCACACACCGCGATCTGGTCGTACGCGTCGAGGCGGATCGCCACGGCGGTGGCGTATTCGGGCCAGGTGGCGACCGCGTCGGCGATGGTGCGCAACGGCGTCACCGGGCCGCCGCCGAACTTGGCCGGGTACCAGGTGTGCACGGCGGCTTGGTTCTTCGCCTCCCATGGCGGCTCCGGCCAGGCCGTCACCAGCCGCTGGGTTGCCCGGTCGTCGTTGTCGCGGCTCAGGTCCGTCGGGTCGTGGAAGACGACGTCGACGTCCCTCACCAGCGAGGGGTCGAATCCATCGCCGTACCGCTCGCCCCAGACCAGGTCGCGGATGGCGCCGGCGCCGATCCATGCGTCCGGCAGGCCGGAGTCCCGGACGACGCCGAGCGCCCGGAGCAGCCACGGGCTGCGCTGGACCAGGTCCCGCAGTTCGTCTTGCCGCATCGTTTCCCCAGATTGCCGCAGTTGGGATTGCTGGTCAGCCAAACATTCGGCCTACGAGGGCCGGCCGCCGGTGATGTCCACGACGTACCCGTGCTCGTCGTTCAGGTCGGCGCCGAGCATCCTGCCGCCGGACGCCGTGGACGTCTCGACCGCTCCGGGAGCAGCCAGCTACACCATCTGCTCCAGCGGGATGTCGCCCGCCAGCGTCAGCCGGTACTCGACAGTCATCTGCGCCTCTTCATCAGTCTCGCCGAACGAGCTGAATGATCGCACCGTCGCGCGTTAAGGCCGCCTGCCCTCGTCAGTTTCCCGACGCCCCCAGCTGCCGCGCCTCCGCGATCGCCACTTCGATGGCCTGCCCGGCCCCGCCGGTACGCGCAACCACCTGCATCAGGACCTGCTTGACGGCCTCCAGTGCCTGCAGCAGCGGCCCGGGCTGCCCGCCCTGAAGGACCACTGTTACGAGCTGCTGCGCCTCACCGATCTGGATGATGGCCCCGGCTGCCGCGTCACGAGCCGCATCCACGGCGCTCCGCACCGGCGCCAGCCCGGCGATCGTCTCCTGCGCACTGGCCTCGTTCGGCACCGACGCGGTGGTCTTCGTCGCCTCACCGATCGACCCGGCGAGACTTCCCAGGCCGCCCTGGATACCGGCGATCGCGTTGCGCACCCGCGCGACACTCGCCGCCACGGCGACGAAGCCCGCGCCCGCGGCCCGCAACGCCACCTCCTGCGCCTGACTGTCGGCGGCGGCTGCCAACCCCTGCGCGCGTTCGACCCCCGCCATCAACGCGCGGAGTTCACCGGTGATCTTCTCGATCTGCGACACGTGGCCAGCGCCCCCAAACGACGACAGTGAAGGTGCTCGACACCTGAACCTACCGGGCTCCTCGCGGATGCACCGACCCCGCGCAGCCCGGCTGGACGAGCCGCCGAAAGAAGTATGGCCAGCCGCACCCCTGGCGGGGCAAGCCCTTCGCCGACGGACGGCTTTCGTGAAGCAGGTCTTCCGGGGCCGGCTCACCTCTCGGTGGCCAACCGCAGGCGTACCTCAGGACGGGAGCGGGCCCGGCGCGGAGGGTGGTCCTCCGAGCCGGGCCCGCCGTGGTGGGGTCAGGCGACCGCGCAGGTGGCCGCACCCGGTCCGGTGCCGGTGCCCTGGAAGCCGAAGTTGGTCGACTGTCCGGCGCCGACCTGTCCGTTGTAGCTCACGTTGGTGAACCGCACGGTTCCGCTGTTACCGCTGGCCTGGGCGCTCCAGGTGCTGGTGACCGCAGCGCCGCCGGGCAGCGTGATGGTCACGGTCCAGCCGTTGATGGCCGCAGAGCCGGCAGTGACCGTCACGCTCGCGGTGAAGCCGCCGGGCCACTGGTTGAGCACCACCGAAGCGGAGCAGCCGTTACCGGTCGGCGGCGGCGTGGTGGGAGGCGGCGTGGTGGGGGGAGCCGTGGTCGGCGGCGGGGTGGTGGGGGCAGCCGTGGTCGGCGGCGGGGTCGTCGGAGGAGCGGTCGTCGGCGGCGGGTTGGGCGCACCGTTGGCCAGGCTGAATGCCAGGTCTGGCTGGAACGAACCGGCCGTGTAGCGGCAGCCGTCCGCCTCACCCGGCGGCTTCACCCAGAGGTACGCGTCGATGTTGCTGTCGCCGGTGTTCGTCGTCGGGTACTGCCCGATGCGCCGGTCGGTGTTGTCGTCGCCGCACCAGTCACCGCTGGCGCCACCGTTGCGGCTGGTGTCGATGACCTGGCGCTTGCCCGAGAGGCCCATGCCGTTGAGGGCGGAGATGACGGCCCGGCCGAAGTTCGCCTCGCTGGAGGTGGAGTTGTAGTTCGACACGTTGGTGAAGAAGCCGTCGGCGTACTGCACGCCTGCAGCGCGGAGCCGGTTGGCCGTCTCACCTGCGCTGTTCCAGGTGGAGTGGCCGCCGTCGAGGTACACCTTGGCGTTGGGGTTGCCCGCCTTGATGGTCCGGGTGGCAGTCGTGATCGCCTGGTTGCGCGCGTTGATCTCAGCGCTGCTCAGGCAGGTCAGCAGGGCGAGCGAGTCGGTCTCCAGGATGATGATGACGGTCTGGTTGCCCAGTCCTCTGGAGAAGTTGGACACCCACGTCTGGTACTGGTTGAGGTCCGGTGCCCCGCCCGCGCTGGCTCCGCCGCAGTCCCGGTTGGTGATCTCGTATACCGCCAGCACCGGGATCTGCTGCGCCGCGTTGGCGGCGCTGATGTGCTCGGAGACCTCGGCCTGCACTGTCGACGGGTTGAAGTTGGCGAACCATCGGGCCTGCGGCTGACTCGCGATCTTGTCGCGGATCACGGCGGTACGCGAGTCACCGGGGTTGGCGGCGACCCAGCGGACGACAGCCGAAGTGGGGTCACGGTAGAGCGATCCGGACAGCGTTCCTGCGGAGGCGCTGCCGACGGCGAGGCAGGCCCCGACGACGGCGGCACCCGCGACGGCAGCCACGCTGGCGGCCACCGATCTGCGGCGTAGCGAGGACAGGGTAGCCACGACGTGTTTCCTCCTGATCACATCGATGTATCCAAGTTCATGGGAGCGTTTCCATGGACGGTAGCGGAGGCGCGCCCCGCTGCCAAGGTGTGCGGTTACGTCGACACGGAAGCGACGGTCGTTGATGTCACGGCTCGCGCGAGCGCGGTGATCTCGGCCAGCGCGGCGGCGGGCTTGCGGGCGCCGAAGAACAGCGCCAGGTCGGATGAATCGCCGCCCGCCCACCGCCGGAAGGTCGGTTCCGGGTACGTCTCGATGCACAAATCCTTCATCAAGTCACCGAGGTTCGTAGACAATTTGCACACCCTTCGATAGCCTCCCCCTAACAGCGATGACCATCGATAGGGAGGTTCCATGCGACCGCACCTCCCACGGCAGAACCGGCACCGGTCACCGACGCGGTGACGGCGAAACTCCTCGGCTAGGCAGACGCGGGCACCGCCCGAGCGGCGGCGCGAGCGAACCAGGGTCATCGTGACCCGGACCAACGGCCGGAGGGCCTTCGGCACTGCGGTGCTGCTGGCGTACCGGTGGAACCGATCCAGCGAACCCACCCATTTCGAAGAAGGCTGCCCGATGATGAAATCCTTCCGAAAGCGCGGGGCGATCGTCGCCTTCGCGGCGGCCGCACTGGTCGCGACCACGGGAGCGCCGCCCGCCGGCGCGGTGCCCCAGGACGACTTCGCCACCCTGGCGAGCACGTCCACGTTCCCGCTCGCCGACCCGGACACCGTGCTGGCGAAGGACGGCTCGTACGTCACCTACGGCACCACGGTCGGCGCTGGGACGGGCGCGCGCTGCGGCGCCACCGGCAAGCTGTACGTGCCCGTCCTCGTCCACGGCTCCGGCAACAGCGTCGGCATGACCAACTGCGCGTCGCACGACGCACTGCCCTCCGGCCCGGGTGGCTGGGCGGAGCCCGGCGGGTCGGTCTGGGCACCCGGCGTCGCACGCTTCGGCGACCGGTTCTTCATGTTCTACACGGCGTCCCGGAAGGGCTCCGGCCAGAAGTGCATCGGGCGGGCCGTCGCCGACACCGCCCGTGGCCCCTTCCAGAACCAGGGCGAATGGGCGTGCCCCGACGCGGGCCGGTGGGCGCTCGACGCTAACCCGTTCGTGGGCGGCGGGAACCTGTACGTCACCTATCGGGACGACGCCATCACCACCGGCGCGGGGACCGGCATCTCCACCGTGCGCACCGACGGCGAGGGACGCGCGATCTGGGACACCCGACGGGACATGCTCAAGAGCAGCGACATCACCTGGGACACCGCCAAGATCAGCGGCGGCACCCACGTGGTCGAGAACCCGTCGATGTGGAAGGAGGCCGACGGCAGGTGGTACCTGATGTACTCGGGCAACAACTGGGACAGCGCCCGATACTCCACCGGCATCGCGAACTGCGGCACGACCCCGCTGCCCAGCTCCCGCTGCACCCCCATCCGTGACGGTGTCACCCGTCCGTTCTTCGGCTTCACCGGCGCGGCCGGGCTGAACCCGATCCGAGGCCTGCCCGGCAATCACCAGGGTCCCGGCGGAATGGACGTCTTCCGCGCCGCCGACGGCACCGCCCGGGTGGTCTGGCACTGGTGGGACGGCGGCCCCCGGTTCCCGATGACAGGTGTGCTGACCCGCCCCTCCAGCGGCTTCCTCGTCTCGTAGTAAGCGATCCCACACCTCACTCGCCCCGACGGACAGTCCCCAGAGAGGATCGAATGAATCCGATAAGCAGACGGCAGGCCCTCGGCGTCGCCGGTGGCGTCGTCCTCGCCGGCACCACCGGTGCCCTCACCTTCGCCGCACCGGCCGGCGCGGCGACCGCCTGGCGCGACCTCGGCGTCGTCACCGCCAACATCGGCCGCACCAACCTCGGCCAGCGCAAAGCCGCGATCACCGCCGTCCGGAACGCTCTGCGCCTGACCGGCCCCGAGGACCTACCCCTGGTCGGCTGGCAGGAGATCGGCGAGGGAGACGGCGACACGAAGGAGAAGGGCTGGATCAACGGCCAGTTCGGACCCCGCTACCGCAATGTGCACCTGGACGACGGCGGGCACCGCGTACCCATCTCCGTGCCGCGGGTGTACGACGTGCTCCGCGCCGACGTCACGCCCGTCCACGAGGGCAAGGCGCATGTCTCGCCGAACCGCGTCATCTCCGAGGTTCTCCTGGCCGCGCACGACGACGCGGCCCTTCAGTTCGCCTTCCTCAACACGCACTTCGTCGCCGGCGCCCACAACGGCAGGACCGATCCGGAGGAGGCGTGGCGCAGGAACCGGTGGGCTCGCCACTTCGACGTACTCCACGACCGGATCGCCAACTGGAACGCCAGTGGCTACCCGGTGATCTGGACCGGTGACACCAACCGCGACCCGATGCCGATGCTCTTCCCGGCGAAGGAGACGCGCGCCTTCGCCACCGGCATCGACCAGATCGGCTGGCTCCAGGGCACCAACGGGGTGCAGATCCAGCTCCGCAAACGCAAGGTCATCCCCATGAACGTCGACGGTCACGACGCTCGAGTGGCGGTGCTCCAGATCCGCCGCGCCTGATCGACAGTTCGCGGACACGCACGTGCCCGGCGTCCCCAAGGGACGCCGGGCACAGCGGGTAGGCGACGATCGCCGACCTGCGCCATTGATCAGAGCTGTTAGTTTCCTGGACCATGGACGACACCTCTCCCTGGTACCGCCCCAGACCCGACCTGCTCCTCCTGTTCGGCACCGCTACCGCACTGTTCGGCTACCTGACCCCGTGGTTCCGTCGCAGCACCCTCTACGTGTGGTGGTACTCGGGCTTGGCCTACCTGGAGGAGGGGGGCGGCTGGACCTGGTTGGTAGTGGTGCTCCTCGTGATCGCCATCGGTGCCAGCCTCTGGGCCGGCCGGTCGGTGGGGCTCGCCCTGTTCGCGACCGCCGCGGCGATGGCCGGGATGTTCCTCGCCGGTGCCGTGGTCGCGATGAGCCTGGCCATGCTGCCGGAGCGCCCCGACTTCTACTGGGTCGGTCAGTTGCCCTTCGGGTGGGGAATTCCACTGATGGCCTTCGGATTCGGAGCCACGATCGCCGGAGCGCTGGCTGCCGTCCGCCGTGACGTCGGGTAGTTGCGATCGGTCGGGTCAGCGACTGTCAGGTGCCTCGCCGACATCACCGGACGACTATCGTTCTGGCATGGTGATCGATTCGTCCGCTGCCATCGCCGCCGCCTTCGTCGCGGACGGGCCTGCCGAAGGCCTCGACCTCAGTCTGTTCGGGCAGTTCGCCGGGTCCTGGCTGTTGGACTGCACCGAGTACGCCCCCGATGGCGCCTCGACCGTTCGTCGAGGCGAGTGGCACTTCGGGTATGCGTTGGGCGGGTCGGCAACCACCGATGTCTGGATCCTGCCCGGCGTCGAGCACGGCGTGAGCCTGCGATTCCCGGACCCCAACGCCGGTGCGGGGATCTGGCGCTCGACCTGGGTCGGGCCGGGCCGACGTCGGACGCACACTTTCCTGGCCTCCCGCGTCGCCAACGAGATCGTGCTCGACGGTGACGATCTGCGCTGGACCTTCTCCGACATCGAGGCCGACGAGTTCCGCTGGCGCAACGAGGCTCGTCAGCCCGACGGAGCGTGGCGGCTTCAGCAGACGTTCCGAGTTTGGCGACAGCGCTGACCTGACAGCGCACTGCCACCTGCGCGGGACGGCCCTTCGGAGTTCAGGCCCGCGATGACGAGAGGTCGTCCGAGCCCGGGTGCCCACCGGAGCGGTCCGGCGGCGAGCGAGACCAGGTGACCCGACTCACCATACCGATCGGTACAGAACCTGTTATGGTTCAACCTACAACCGAGCGGTACAAAACATGGACGGGTCCGCTCCAGCCGCACCGCCGACCTGGACAAGCAGGCGGCACCAACGAAATGGAAAACTGATCATGAGCACCAACGCAACGATTTCGGGCATGACCACTCAGGAGCTGCGCGACTTCTACCTGCGGTACGTCGAACTGGCGAACAAGCGCGAGTTCGACCGCATGGCCGACTTCGCCCACGAAGAGGTGATCATGAACGGCACCCCGGTCAAGATGGCCGACATGGTCGCCGAGTTCCACAAGCACGTCGACGCGGTGCCGGACCTGCACTGGGAGGTCCAGGACCTCGTCGTCGAAGGCGACCGGGTAGCCGCCCGCCTGATCGACACCGGCACACCCGCGAAGGAATGGAACGGCCTGACCCCCACCGGCAAGTCCATCACGTTCGCCGAAACTGCCTTTTACCAGATCCAGGATGGCAAGTTCAAGCACATGTGGTACCTGATGGACACCGACACCGTACGACAGCAGCTCGCCGCCTGACCCGCCAACCGCACAACAGGCCTCGACGCCCGCCGCCGACCTTGTTTCCCGCGGTCGGCGGCGGTTGGCTTGCCGGTGCACGGCGAATGCCTGGGCCTCGGCGGAAGGGAGTTGCCCCACCGCCCGGCGTGCTAAAGCAGGGCGCGATCGGACACGTGAAAGAAGCACCGCCGCTGAGAAATCCTGTGTGGAGGCACCCGTGACAACAATTGCGATCGTCGGCGCCGGTGAGGTGGGCAGTCAGATTGCGCGTGCGGCAATAGCGAACGCGTACGAGGTTGTCATCGCCAACTCGCGTGGGCCGGGGACATTGAAAGGTCTTGTTGCCGAGCTCGGCCCGGCGGCCCGTGCCGCGTATGCGTCGGAGGCTGCGGCAGCGGGCGATTTCACGATCCTCGCCTTTCCGTACAGGACCGTCGTCGACCTACCTGTCGAGGAACTCGCGGGCAAGATCGTGCTGGACACCAACAACTACATGATCTGGCGCGACGGACATATTCCGGTGATCGACTCTGGCGAGAAGACCGTTCACGAGCTACGCCAGGAGCAACTCCCGAGGTCTAAGATCGCCAAGGCATTCACTCACATCCAGGCTCCCAGCCTGCTCAGGATGGGACGACCGGCAGGCGCTCCCGATCGGATTGCGCTGACGGTCTCAAGCGACCACCCCGAAGCGGTCGAACTTGTCACGCGGTTGTACGACCAGTTCGGATTCGACACCGTCGACAACAGTCCGTTGAGCGAATCGTGGCGCTCCGCCCCCGGCACTCCCATGTGGAACCGTTCCGTGCCCGGGCAGAGCCGCGAGGAGTTGGTCCTCAACCTGAAGAGAGCGAAGCCGGTAATCATGAGGTGACCTTTCCCTTTCAACCGGGCCACACCCATTGCCGTGGCGGTGGTGCCGCTCCCCCGGCCGCCACCGCCACGGCGGCCACCACGGCGAAGGCCGACGACGCACGTCCACGCGCGGTGGACCGCCACGGACGCGCTCAGGAGCTGACGGCGATCCGGATCGCGAGGATGATCAGGATCACGCCCGTCAGCCGCTCGATCACCTTGAGCACTGACGGGCGGGTCAACCAGGGGTGCAGCCGGTCGATGAGCAGGATGTAGCAGGCCCACCACAGCACCGCGAGGCCGATGAACGTAGCGGCAAGCACCGCCGTACGGGCCGCCGCCCCGTCACCGGGCTTGACGAACTGCGGCACGAACGACACGTAGAAGATGACCACCTTGATGTTCAGCAGCTGGCTGGTGATCCCCATGATGAACGACCGCCGCGCCACGTGCGGTTCCTCGTCTACAGAGGGCTCCACGACTGTCGTACCCGTACCGTTGCCGCCCGAGCCCGCGCCGACCGTGACCGGTTGCTCGGCCGGGGCCACCCGCCGTGGCCGGGTGGCCCAGAGGATTGTGCCGCCCAGGTAGACCAGGTAGAGGGCGCCGGCGATGCGCAGCACCGTGTAGAGCACCGGCGAGGAGAGCAGCAAGGCGGACAGACCGGCCGTGGCGAGCGAGGCATGTACCAGGGCTGCCACGACGAGCCCGGCCAGCACCACGAAGCCAGCCTGCCGGCCATACCGGACGGTCTGCCTGGTGACGAGCGCGAAGTCCACCCCCGGAACGATGATGATCA
The DNA here is from genome assembly GCF_049847245.1 of Micromonospora sp. DT68. Taxonomy (NCBI): domain Bacteria; kingdom Bacillati; phylum Actinomycetota; class Actinomycetes; order Micromonosporales; family Micromonosporaceae; genus Micromonospora; species Micromonospora sp. DT68. The sequence continues at coordinate 173,033 of NZ_JBNCNZ010000001.1, read as the reverse complement.
GGAGGCTGGCGGCGACGAAGGCGACGATCTGGATGTCAGACATGCTGCGGGTTCTTTCTCTGAGCGGCCAATGCCTGGGCGACCTCCTCGATGACGGACACGCCGCTGTCCGGCAGTGGGCCGTGTCGGCGCCACTCCTCGCGCAGCCGGATCCGTCCGTCCGGCAGCCGCTCGGGTCGGGAGACACACTCGCCGACCACGATGGCGCCGTCGGTGAGCACCTCCATGTACGCGAACCGCACCACGCCCTCGGCGTCGCAGGTCCCGGCCAGCGAGCCGCGTCGCACGGCGCCGCCGGTGATCTCCGCCCACACGAGGTCGTCCCGCTGGTGGTAGTGCCCGGTAAGCGGTGCGGCATCGGGATCGCAGTGGTCCACGGAAACGAAGATCTTGTCGTCGTAGTCGAATGTGCTCATCGCGCTCACGCCCACTGGGTGCTGAGGTAGTCGTCGCGGAACGGGCAGACGACGCGGCCCGCGATCGAATTGAGGATCATCGCGCTGCGGATCGGCAGGATGCTCAGGTTGGAGTCGACGAGCCCCTGCACGTAACGGCCCCGGTTCAGCACGAAGATCTTGTGGTCGTCGGCGTGCTTCCACCGGATCGAGTAGTCCGACTCGATGATCGGCTCGCCGCGCTCGTCCACGTCGACGGCTGCCGACAGTTCCGGGTCGAAGGGCAGCGGCGCGAGCCGCCGTCCCGCCGCGACCACAACGTTCGCCGCCCGGTGCCGTTCCTCGCCGCTTCCGGCGGTGAGGCACTCCAGCTCGATCTCGCCGTCCAGCTGCCGGGCGCCGGTAACGGTCCGGCTCGGCATGATCGTTACCGGGAACCGCCCGGCCCGCAGCCGCTCCTCGTAGTTGTGTTGGTAGATGCCGCGCAGCGTGCCGGGCGAGATGCCATCGCTGGTGAGGATCTGGCCCGAGACGAGGCGTTCGCGGACGTCCCTGGAGAGGTTGAGGAACGCCTCCTGGTACGCGGGTCGGTACAGGTCGTTGGCGGAAGGGGAATCCTCCAACGGCGCGAACCACGACCGGCGGCCGATCCACTTGATGTCGCGGCACCCACGGCTGAGCAGCGCCGCGACGCATTCGGCGCTTGTCTGACCGCTGCCGATCACGATCCAGGGCAGGTCCGGTTCGTCGGGCACCGTGGTGAGGCGCTGGTTCAGCTCGTCGGCGACGAAGACGTGTCGGGGGTCGAGGGCACCCAGGAACTCGGGCACGAAGGGCGTCGTCCCGGTGCCGATCACCAGGTGCTGGGACCGGGCGACAGCTTCCCCGCCGCTGCGGCTCACCAGCGAGCCGTCGAACTCGACGCTGTCGATCCGGGTGCCGTAGGTGATGTGCGGCAACTGGCTCGCAGCCCACACCAGGTACTGCTGGTACTCCACCCGCGGGATCGTGTCGAAGCCCGCACCCAGCAGGGCGTAGACCCGGCCCGTGGTGACCAGGTAGTTGAGGAACGACAACGGATGGGTCGGGTCGTACAGCGAGACCAGGTCCTTTACCCAGCCGGTCTGCATCCGTACGCCGCTGTGCAGCATCCCGTCGTGCCACCCCGGCTGGTCACGCGCCTCGAACAGGGCGATCTGGTGTGGCGCGAGGACGTCGTACATTGCCGCGAGGCTCAGGTTGGCTGGCCCGGCACCAATACCCACTGCGTGATATGTCTGCGTCATCTTCTGCCTCTGTCTAACCCGTTGGGACATTGACGGCGGAACGGTTGTCGAGCAGGGCGGTGGCGGCGAGGCGGCTGGCGGCCAACGCGGTCTTGGCGGCGCCTCCACTTCCGCCGGTGAAGGTGAAGGTGTGCGCGGTTCCGGCGACGGCTCGCAGCGCCAGACCGGCGGGTTCGCTGTAGCAGTCGACGGCGCTTACCGGCGGGTCCAGCGGCCGCGGGTCCAGGCCCGGCAGCCGCAGCAGGGCGGTTGCCCGGACCTGTTCGGTAAGGTCGACGTCCGGCTCGGGGGCCGGCGGTTCGACGTCCCAGCGCGTGCTCGGCAGGCCGAGCAGCAGGCGTCCCGGTCCCGCCGGTCGGCCGTAGAGACCACTGGTCTCGTCGACGAAACACGGCAGGTCGTTCCGCGCCACGGCGTAGTGGGCGTACTGGATGTGTTTAGTGCGCAATGTGGTGGCGAGCCCGGCGGTACGCAGCAGGCCAGGGGTCCACGCTCCGGCGGCGACGACCACGAGGTCGCCGGTGATTCGCCGACCGTCCCGCAGTTCGACAGTGTCCCCGTCGAGCCGTGCCACAGGCGTTGCCTCGGTCCGGTCCAGCCCGGCGAGGGCCGCCCGGCGCAGTCGGTCCGGGACGATGTATCCGGCGTGCGGTTCCCAGACCGCCACGCTGCGCTCCGGCAGCCCGCCGAAGCCGAACCGGCGGGCGACCTGCGTACCTGTCAGCACCTCGACCCCCGGCGCCTCGACACCGGCCACCAGACCGGAGTCGCCGGTGTCCAGCAGGTAGAGCGAGCCGGTCTTCCGCCAGCCGGCCTGCTCGGCAAGCACCGGGTCGGCCAGCAGTTCGGCGAGGCTGGCGGTGGCCAGGGACCGGGCGTCCGGGTCGGGCTCGAACGCCCGCACCAGGCCGCCGGAGGCGGCTGTGGCGTCGGCGTACCCGCCCTCCGACCTGTCGATTTCCGCGCCGATCAGCACCGGCTGGGCGCCGGCATCCTGCAACCGTCGAGCCAGCAGGGCCCCACCCAGGCCGGCACCGACGACGAGTACCCGTGGCTCAGCCACCGGACTCCGCCGGGAGGGTTCCGCCGATCAGACCCAGCAGCCGGGCCGCCCGTTCCGGGCTGCTGCGGTACGCGGCAAGCGCCGCGCGGACCGCCGTGGCGGGATCGAAGTGTTCCGGGCGCAGTGCCTGCTCGCCCCGCGTCAGCTCGATGTCCGCAAGCGCCGCGTCGAGGGCGGGGGCATTCCCGTCCAGGACGGCCGCGTACCGCGTCTTGAAAGCCTCATACGCCTCCGGGCGGAAGTCGGACTCGTAACTGTCCGGCCGGTCCCAGCTGACGAACGCCCGCACCACCGCCGGGTCCTCACTGGACAGGAACCCGTCGGCCCAGATGGCGTGTTGCCGGCTTGTGGAGAACTTCGAGCCGGTGAGCCGGTAGAACTCGTTGACCACCAGACCGGTCGGACGATCGGGCAGTCCGGCGGCAAGGTGCAGGGCCGGGATCAGGACCGCGTAGTAGAACGCGTTGTCGACCCCCAGGAAGATCCACTGCTCGTCGATGCCCTGCCACGCGTCGAGGTACCCGGCCAGGGTGTCCACGTCCGGACGCAGGTGGCGCGCGGGCATGACCAGGTTGGCCAGTGCCATCTCCGCCCACACGTCGATCCGCAGACCGTCGTCCCACTCGATGCCCCAGTCCGTCGGATAGGCGAGCGGCACATCCGGCAGCGCCCCGTCGAGGTACGACCCGACGAGTCGGCGCAGCCGGGGCGGCAGCACCGCGCGAGACCAGAACCCGGCAAGTCGCTCCCGGTGCTCTGCCAGGCGGAGCACCGGGATCGTGTGGGTGACCGGCTCGGGTGCGGCCGAGCAGCATGTCGACCGCGCCCCGACCAGGGTCTCGGCCGTGCAGAACCCGCCGCAGCCCTCACACGTGCCGCCGGCGGCACCTGCTCCGCAGACCGGGCAGGTCCCGGTGACCCGTACGTGGTGCAGGACCCGGTGACAGGCGGAGCAGGCGCGCAGCGACACCGGGGCGATCTCGACGGCCTTCGCCTCGACCAGTTCGGTGAGCAGCCCGGCCACGCTGCTGCGGTAGCCCTCGTCGGCCAGCGGATCGGCCATGATGTCGTAGCGGATGCGGGCCGCGTCCAGGGCCGTACAGATCAACGCCTGGTAGCGGGCGGCGGTGTCCGTCACGGTCTCCCCGAGCGTCTCGGCGCGCGCCAGCACGTAGTTCTGGTGGGCGTCCAGGCCGGACTGCGCTACCACCCGGCGGCCATCGGCGCGCAGCGCGCGGACCGCGATGTCCCCGGCGACGTACGGGCCGGAGAGGTGGCCGACGTGCAGTGGCCCGTTAGGTGTCGGCGGTGGGGTCACCACGAGCACGGCGCCCGGTGCCGCCGCACCGAGGGCCTCAGTCACTGCCCGCACCACCACTCGCACCGTCAGTGGCAGCGGCGGCGTCCGCATCGGCGGCATCCGCGTGGGCGGCAGCGGCGGCGTCCTGGGGCATCCAGTAGATGCTCAGGATCGTCAGCGGCTGCACCGGGGACGGGTTGTGGATGACATGGCGCTGTTCGGGATCGAGCAGGATGACACCGCCGGTCGGCACTTCGACCTTCTCCCCACCCTCCTCGTAGATGGCGGTGCCACGGGTCACGACCGCGAACTCGACCTCCGGGTGCACGTCCTCAGCGCTGCTGCCACCGGGCGGGATGACGCACCACATCGCGTCGAACGGCAGCGGCCCGAGGTCCCGGTACTGCTTCCAGCGGCCGATCTGGATCCCGTACTCCTCGGTAAGTTCTGCTGCATCGCTGACATATCTACGCATGCCCATCCTCCGTGCTCGGTTGGACTGAGGTATTACTCAACGCAATTAATCCCGCCGATGTCCAGGCGGTGATCGACCAGTGCTGACATACGGCGCACAGCAGGCTCGGTACGTCGTCACGCGTTCTGGCCACTTTCACCGCCACCAATGGCGGCAAGGCCACTGTGGACTTAAAGTGACCACGCAAACAGGAATCGCACCGGCAGATCACCGGCAAATGTCGCTGCTGACTTCCCAGACAGCGGGTCAAATCCGGCGCATCGCCCGCGCAATTCGGCCAAATCCGTACGGGCCGACGAGTGGAGACGGCATTGTGATCGGCTTCATCAATACCCTGAGTGATGAAATTATTGCAGCACGACAGCGGGCCAATCTCACCCAGGAGGAATTGGCCGCGAGAACCGGACTGAGCGTCCGGAGCATCCGCAACCTGGAGTCGGCGCGGGTGACCCAGCCGCGACCGGCGACCGTTCGTCTGCTGCGCGACGCGCTCGATCTTCCCGCCCGCCCCTCACCAACGGCCCGGATACGTCCCATGCAGCTACCGCTCGGCACACCGGACTTCGTCGGTCGATCAATACAACTCGCCCAACTCGACGGGCTGCTCGACGGTGGACCGCGGCGAATGTCGGCAGTGGTGATCTGCGTCCTCACCGGGCCGAGCGGGATCGGCAAGACGGCGTTGGCGCTGCACTGGGCGCACCGCGTCGCCCCTCGCTTCGCCGACGGCGTGCTCTACCTCGACCTGCGGGGAAGCCGCCCGGACGACCAGGTGGTGGCCCCGTCCGACGCGCTTGGCAGCCTCATCCAGGCGCTGGACGTACCCGGCGACATTCCGTGCGATCCGGCCGCACGGGCCGGGCTGTACCGGAGCGCCCTGGCCGGGCGGCGGATGCTCATCGTGCTCGACGACGCGCGGGACGCCGACCAGGCACGACCGCTGTTGCCCGGTGTCGCGGGCTGCATGGTCGTGGTGACCAGCCGGGATCGCCTGAGCTGTCTGGTGGCGGTAGAGGCCGCGCGTCCCGTCGTGGTCGACGAACTCGGCCCCGCTGAGGCGTGGCACCTGCTCCGGTCCCGTCTCGGTGAGCGGCGGCTCGCCACCGAGCGCGAGGCGCTGGAGAGCATCATCGCCCACTGCGCGGGCTCTCCCCGTGCACTGACGGCGGCGGCCGCCTGCGTGGCCACCGACCCCCGACTGTCCCTCACGGACCTTGCCCGGCAACTGCGCTAGAACGCCGCCACCCACGGCGGCCGGGCCCGGCCGCCGTCGATCAGGGTTTGTCGACCCGCGCACCGACGCGGGCGGCCACGTGCGCCGGCACCGGTACGGTCGCCGGTAGCGCTGGGTCGGTCAACGGCTGCTGCCACCGCGCGACAAGGGGCAGCTCCCCTGCCCAGTTGCCACGTTCCGCGTCCGGGCTGTCGCCATCGTCCGGCGGGCCGCTGCGCGTCTTGACCGACGCCTCGGTGAGCGGAAGCGCCAGTAGTGCGGTGGCAGCCAGTTCCTTCCGGTTAGGTTGACGGGCGTAGTCCCACTGGCCGGGGGCGACGTGCTCGGTGAGCGTCCGGAGGCCATGCAGCTTCTCGTCGGGGTCGGTCACCCAACGCGGCAGACCGTAGACCATCGCGCTGCGGTAGTTGACCCCGTGTTCGAAGACCGAGCGTGCCAGGACCAGGCCGTCGACGACAGTGACGGTGGCACAGACCTCCGCGCCGGTGGTGAGGCTCCGGCTGGCCACCGACCCGTGCAGGTAGAGGTGCTTGTCGTCGAATCCGTAGACGGTGGGAACGACCATCGGGTAGCCGTCCACGAGCACGCCGAGGTGGCAGACGAAGCTGGCCCGCAGGACGTCGAAGAGGGCGCTCCGATCGCTGTGCCCCTTCTCCTTCATGCGACGCAACCCGGTTCGGGGCGTTGCGGACAACGGCAGGTCGGCGTCGCTCACTTGTGGTCTCCCGTCGGTTTCCCTGTCCCGGCAGCCTCGAAAGGCCGAGCGTGGTTCGGGCTGGAGTGTAGGAGCGTTCCGACGAGACTGGTATGGACACGGCTGATGGGCCGGGCCTCGCGGCCCGGCCCATCAGTGCGTCAGGTCGACGCGTTTACCGAATCGATCAGCGCAGCTGGTGAGCGAGACCGGCGGTGGCGTCACCACTCTCGTACGAGACGAGCAGCGACGAACCGGCCGGAAGCGCCCCGCTCAGCGGCAGGACCAGAGTGCGGTCCTTGCTCAGGCTGGCCGTGGTCTCCGCCACGACCCGCTCGCCGTCCCAGACGAAGACCCGGGCGGTGCCGGACTTCTTCACCTTGAGCTCCACCGAGACCTTCGAGTTGGTCGCGGTGACCTTCTTGATCTTCACGGTGCCGTCCGGCAGCGCCGCGTAACCACCCGGTGCCACCCCGTCCGAGGAGGACTGGAGGATGGTCTGCGGCGAGTTGACGCTCTGCGCCGCCGTGTCCGGCATGATCGGAGCCTTGGGCGCCGACGGCCGGGCCGTCAGATCCGGCAGGATCGCGTTGCCCCAGCGCCACGGGTCAGCCCGAACGCCGCTCCAGGTCGACCAGCCGACCCGGGTCTGCGAGGACAGATCCTGCGTGTCCGAGTCGTTGACCAGGACGTTCATCCCCATGCGGGCCGGGTCGATGTTGTCCGGCAGCACGCTGAACGGGATCTTGACCTCGATCCGGTAACCCGTGTACGGGTTGCTGGTGACGACCGAGGCGATCTCAAGACCCGGCGCGGTCTCCGGACCACCCTGGTGGTTGTCGCGCTCCCGGGCGAAGCACGGCGGGTTGCCGTTGGCCGGGTCGTTGGTGGCCGGGAAGAGCGCCACGTTGAACACCGTGGAGGTGTTCGCCGAGTTGCCGCGCGGGTCGATGCCGAACTCGATGTTGTCGTTACGGCGCGGACGCTTGCAGTCCACCGCCGGCAGGAGGGTGCCGAGCACGTCGTCGGTGATGTTGAAGACGGCGTACAGGGCGTCGTCGGTGTGGGTGAACTGGGCGGTGCCGGAGATGTCCGACGCCGGAGCGGCGGTGCCCTCCCAGCGCGTCGAGATGTCGACGACCTCGCCGGTGTACTCGTGGTCGTGGCCGTGGCCGTCAACGACCGGCGCGGTGGCCGCCTTCGGGATGGTGGTGGTCGGCACCAGGTTGAACACGCCCGGCTCGATGGCGCTGCCACCGTTGTAGCTGGTCTCGATGCCCACCCGGTACGCGCCGTTGTCCGGCGCCCGGTTGGCGGTCGGCAGCGACGTGTCGGAGTTGGTGACCGTGAAGGTCACCGAGGTGCGGGCACCGGGCTGAAGCCCGCTGTACGCCAGCTGCTGCTGCGCCACCGTGAAGCCGGCCGGGACGTTCAGCTTGACCGTTCCGGACTCGACCCGCGTGCCGTGGTTGGTCAGGTTGACCTTGACGTCACGGGTGCCACCGCTGGGGATGTTCAGCAGGGACTCGATGAGCGCGTCGAGCTGCTGGACCTTGTTACGGACCGACCACTCGCGGAAGTCGGCGATCTCCTCCAGCGGCTCCAGGGTGCCGCGCACCGGAGCAGTTCCCTGCACGCGGGCGCTGCTGGTACCGCTGCCGTCCTTCTTGCTCGTCAGCGTGGCGTTGATCAGGAACCGCTCGCCCACAGTGACCTGCGCGGGCGGAGTGACCGTGAAGCTCTTCACGACCTCCTTGCGCGGGGTGAGCGTGCCGACGTTGCCGTTACCACTGACCGTCCAGCCAGCCGGAACGTCAAGAGTGACCTTGGCGCCGGGGATGGCCTTCTCGGAGTAGAGCACCGTGTCGACCTTGATGGGCTGGCCGGCGAGGGCCTCCCACTTCTGCGGACGCACGTGGACCTCGGTGCCCAGCGGCAGGCCGCCGGGGGCACGGAGGGTGGCGCCCTGAAGCGCACCGGTGCCGGCACCGACGTTCGGGTCCGGGTACGGGGTGCGCGTGTCGATCAGGGTCAGCCGGTTGCAGCCGATGCTGGCCGGGTTGGTCGTCGGGAAGGAGCTGTTGCCCCAGCCCTGCGACACGTACTCCCGGCGGGCCCAGGTCTGGACCGTGTTCCACCGGTTGCCGTCGTGCCGTGCCGACTCGTAGCCCTGCCAGGTGCCGAAGATGACGTTGCTGGCCTCAGCCGGCGTGAACGTGGTCTCGCAGGCGGGGCCGTTGGTGCCGGTCGTGCCGCTGCCACCGGTCTGGAAGATCCGGGAGACCCGCCAGGGCTTGAGGCCCTCGTTCTTGATCTGCTCCGGGAAGGCCTTCGGGTCCGCCGCGGCGTAGAACGCCTCGACCGCCAGCATGGCCGACTTCTGGTGGTTACCGTGGTTGCCCTGGGTGGCCGAGGGGTTCATCGTGAGGATGACCTCGGGCTTGGTGGTCCGCAGCACCCGCACGATCCGGGAGAGCGTCTCCTGGTGACCCCAGACCTCTTCGGTCAGCGGGGCACTGGCCGTGTACCAGAAGTCGAGCGCGTCCAGGTTGTAGATGTGCTCGATGCCGGCGTAGGCCACCGCCTTGCGCTCCTCGGCCTCGCGCAGGATGCCGAGTTCGGGGCCCTCTTCGAGGCCGGTGGCGTTGCCGCCGCCCTCTCCACGGGTGGTGGTGATGACGCCGGCCTTCATGCCGTGATACTCGTTCCAGTATCCCAGCATGCCGAGCTGGCCGGCCTCGTCATCGGGGTGCGCGCCGATGAACATGACGTCCAGGTCGACAGGCTTGACGGCCTTGGCGTCGGGCTTGGGTGATGAGGCCTTGGGGCCGGCCTGGACCGGACTGGTCAGGCCTAGCGACAGCAAACCGCACATGGCGATAGTCGCCGTGGTGCGCCATTTCATTGGCATACCTCTTCGTGTGGGGGCGAGTGCTGCGGGGGGACGGTGTGGGCCCGGCAGGAGCCTCTTGGCAGTTGGCTCCTGCCGGGCCCGGAAGTGAACAGCTGTCCACTGGAGACCGCGGGGCGGTCTCCACGCGTGAGGGTCGCTCGGCAGTGGGGGTGTGGTGCCTGACCACCGCCACGTCAGAGCGGCTCGCACAGTGGTAGGGATGGATTCACCAGAAGGCCTTCGGGCGGTAACGCTAGGGATCTTGCGACGTGCTAGTCAATAGGCCGGAGCGACTTTCTTCCTTCTCCGAAGAAACGATGTGCCTGTTCACAGGCTTGGCTCGTCGCTCCACTTTGGTGATCAGAGCCGTTTGCCCGATTTTGGGAGGCGCGACTTCTGCACTGGAGCCGCATTCGTCCGATCGGGACCGTCCAGCCGGACCGCGGCCCGCCGTGGATCTCTGTTTTCCCACGCCAGGTACCGAGATGATCTCGTTACTTGACGCCATAGTTTTTTCTCAGTAGGAAATAACTGTGTCCGACAAAGCAACGACCAGCCCGGTCAGCCGTGAGCGGTCCCGTGAGATCAAGCGTCTCTCGGTGATCCTGGCTGCCCGGCAGGCGCGACTGCTGTCCCGGGTGGACCTCGCCGAGATGACGGGTCTTCCGGCGGCCACCGTGACAGTTCTCGTGCGAGAGCTCATCGCCGAGGGCTACCTCATCGAACGCGGGCCGGGCGCCCCCACCACCGGCCGTCCTCGCGAAATGCTCGAGTTCAACCCGCGTGCCGAGCTCGTCGCCGCGGTGTCGCTGGAGCCGACCCGGATCAGTTGCGAAATCGCCGACAGCGAGGGCGCGCTCATCGCGCACCGCACCGCGCGGTTCGGTGGCGACGTTGTCGAGACCATCTGCGGGTTCGTCCTGGACCTCGTCGGCGACAACCTGCCGTCGTTGCGCGGCGTCGCCATCGCGGTGCCGGGCGTCTCGACAAACGGCGCGGTACGCCTCGCGCCGTCGGTAGGGCTCGTCGAGGCGTGGCCGATCGGCGCGTCGGTTCAGCAACGCCTCGGCGTGCCCGTCGTCGTCGACAACGATGTCAACCTGATGGCCGCCGGTGAGTGTGTCGCCGGCGCCGGAGCGGACGTCGCCAACCTGCTGCTGGTGCACGTCGCGGACGGCATCGGCGCCGGTCTCGTCCTCGACGGCAAGGTCCGCAGGGGCGCCAGCGGGGCGGCCGGCGAGGTGGGCTTCATGCCCCTGGACTCCGCGCCCAAACACAGCTACAGCGGCGTGGGCGAGTTCGAGGCCCGGTGGTCGGTGAACGCCATCGCCGAGCAGGTGGTCGCCCTGCATCCGGGGCGGCGGCCGGAGTCGCCGGTGCGGGAGCTGATCGCACTCGCCGCCACGTCGCGCCCGGCGCGCGAGTATCTCGACGAGGTGCTCGACGCCTGGGCCCGGCTCATCCTCTCCTGCGTCTGCGTGATCGACCCGGGGATGGTGCTGCTCAGCGGCGCCGCCGCGGAGCTCGACGACGCCACGCTCGAACAACTCCAGAGACTGCTCTCGGCCAAGACCCCGGCCCCGACTGAGGTACGTCGAGCCACCCTCGGCGACCAGGCCGTGCTGCACGGAGCGATCAGCTACGCGCTGTCGGCCGCGGTTCCGCTGCCCACCCTGCCCTGACCACCACCACCGACCGACACCCCGTCCCCCTTCTTCACTCCCTGCGTCCGCACCTGAACAACCGGACGAGGCACGCCCACATCCCGCACCGGCGGACCCCCGAACCCCGCTCCGGGCACCACTCGATCGTCGATCGACGTGACCGGGCGGAGAACCACCGTATTTCGGCACAGCGATTTCGATTTACGAGCTTCCATCAGAAATCCCCCGTAGATCCCCCTTGAGTGGAGGTACCAATGAGACGTCCCTGGGTCATGACAATCGCGCTCGGCGCGATGCTGGCTGCCACCGCCGCCTGCGGCGGCGGCAGTGACGACAGCGGCGACGCCGGCTCGTCCCCGGCCGCGTCGGCCGAGAAGTTCGTCATCTACAGCGCCCGCGACAAGGCTGTCACCGACTACGTCGTCGAGCAGTTCACCGCGAAGAACCCCGAGTACAAGGGCAAGGTCGAGGTGCTCAACATGGGCGCCCAGGAGGTGCTCGAGCGGGTTCGCGCCGAGAAGGCGAACCCGCAGGCCTCGGTGTGGTGGGGCGGCACCCAGCAGGGTCTCGCCACCGGCGCCACGGAGGGTCTGCTGGAGGCCTGGCAGCCCTCGTTCGCCGGGAAGATGGACGCGCGGTACAAGGACGCCGAGGGCCGCTGGTTCGGCGAGATCCTGCTGCCCGAGGTCATCATGTACAACAACAAGGCGCTGACCGCCGAGCAGGCGCCGAAGGACTGGGACGACCTGATCGACCCCCAGTGGAAAGACAAGATCATCATCCGGGACGTGGCCGCCTCCGGCACCATGCGCTCGATCTACTCCTCGATGATCCAGCGTCTCTCGCCCGACGGCTCGAACCCCCAGCCCGGCTACGACTGGCTGCGCAAGCTCGACGCCAACACCGTCGAGTACGCCGCCAACCCCGCCGACCTGTACCTGAAGATGTCGCGTGAGCAGGGTGTGGTGAGCGCCTGGAACCTCCAGGACGTGCTGCTGCAGGCCGACAAGAAGATGCCGTTCGGCTACGTCATGCCGGCCTCGGGCGCCCCGGTGCTCGTCGACGGTGTCGCCGCGGTCAAGGGCGGCAACAAGGCCGGTGCCGAGAAGTTCCTCGAGTTCCTCTTCGACGACTCGCTGCGGGCCACCCTCGCCAAGGACTACTTCCAGATCCCCGCGGTGGAGATCTCCGAGAAGCCGGAGTGGCTGTCCAACCTCGGCCTCAAGCCGATGGACGTCGACTGGGACGTGATCGGCAAGAACGAGACGGCCTGGATCAACCACTGGAACGCGGAGATCAAGGACAAGGGCTGAGTTAACGGGGGCCGGGTCGTGCCACGGCACGACCCGGCCCCGTCCCGGAAGGACCCAGAAACATGATCGATGTCCGGCTGGCGGCCGTCAGCAAGCGCTTCGACAAGTCGAGCGACGCAGCGGCGGTCGACAACGTCACCATCACCATCGGAGCCGGTGAGTTCTTCACCCTCCTCGGACCGAGCGGATGCGGCAAGACCACGACCCTGAGGATGGTGGCGGGGTTCTATTTCCCGACGTCCGGGCACATCCACTTCGGCGACGACGACGTGACGCGTTGGTCGCCGAACAAACGGGACACCGGCATGGTTTTCCAGAACTACGCGCTCTTTCCCCACATGTCGGTGGCGCAGAACGTCGCGTACGGGCTGAAGGTCCGTCGGGTCTCCCGCGAGGAGCGGACCCGCCGGATCAACGAGGCACTCGCCCAGGTGCACCTCACCGGGTACGGCGACAGGCGCATCGACGCGCTCTCCGGCGGCCAGCAGCAGCGCGTCGCGTTGGCCCGGGCACTTGTCATCCGGCCCCGCACCCTGCTGCTCGACGAGCCGCTGTCCAATCTCGACGCGAAGCTCCGCGAGGAGACGCGCACCGAGATCCGGCGGATCCACCGCGAGAGCGGCCTCACCAGCATCTACGTCACGCACGACCAGGCTGAGGCCATGTCGATGTCGGACCGCATCGCCGTCATGCAGTCCGGGCAGGTCCAGCAGGTCGGCGCTCCGCAGGAGATCTACTACCGGCCCACGAACTCGTTCGTGGCCCGGTTCATCGGTCGCAGCAACGTCCTGAGCCTGCCTGTGGTCGGCGCGGCGGAGACCCAGGTGCAGGTACGCCTCCCCGGTGGCGCGACGCTCGACGTCGGTGCCGCCTCGGGGCACGGCCTCACCGAGGGAGACACCGCGTTGGTGTCGGCCCGCCCGGAGCACATCACGCTCGCCGGCTCGAACGACGAGGCGGCGCTGCGCGGCCGGATCACCCACATCGAGTTCACCGGCATGGCCACCCACCTCAACGTCGACGTCGACGGCATCGACGTGATGGCAGCCGTGATCGACCCGCCGACCGGCATCAAGCTCGACGACGTCGTGGGCCTGCGCCTCGTAGCCGAACGGCTCTGGGTGGTCCGGCCGTGACCGTTCGTTCCGAACCCACACCCGGCCGGCTGGCAGGGCTCGGCCAGCGCCTGGCCGGTGGCGCCACCTCACGGTGGTTCCCCTACCTGCTCGTCTTCCCCCTCGTCCTGGTGCTCTGGGGCTACGTCGTCCAACCGATGTTCGCCACCTTCGCCGAGAGCGTCAGCGCCGACGGCACGAAGAACTACCTCCAGTTCTTCACCTCCTCCGGGGTGGCCCGGCAGTCCCTGTTCACCTCGCTGTTCATCTCGGCGGCGAGCGTCCTGCTCTGCGGCATCGTCGGCGTCTCGATGGCCTTCCTGCTCAAGCGGTTCACCTTCCGCGGCCGGCGGCTCATGGAGGCGTTCATCCTGGTGCCGGCGGCCCTGCCACCGCTGATCGGTGCCGTGTCGTTCCAGCTGCTCTACAGCAACATCGGCATCCTGCCGCGCGGGTTGCAGGCGCTCTTCGGCACCGACCAACCGGTCCTGGCGTTCGACGGGATCGCCGGCGTACTCGTGGTGCACACGTTCACCATGTACCCGTTCTTCTACCTGGCCGCCGCCGCAGCACTTGCCGGAATGGACCCATCGGTCGAGGAGGCGGCGTACAACCTCGGCGCCAGCCGGGTGCGGGTCTGGCTGACCGTCATGCTGCCGATGCTCACCCCGGCGCTGGTCTCGGCGTCGCTGCTGGTCTTCATGACCTCACTGGCGTCGTACACCGCGCCGCTGCTGTTCAACGTCAGCCAGACCATGACGATGCAGATCTACATCAACCGGACCAACGGCGACCTGCCGATGGCCTCGGCGTACGCCTCAGTGCTGGGCATCGTCTCCATCATCTTCCTGCTGGCGATGCGGTGGTACGAGGGCCGGCGCAGCTACCAGTCGCAGTCGAAGGGGATCTCCGCGAACCGGCGCGAGATCAACAACCCGATCGGGCGGTGGTTGGCGCCGTTCGCCTCGGTGCTGGCCACGATGATCCTGCTCGCCCCGGTCGCCACGATCGCGCTCGTCGCGTTCTCCGAGAACCGCACCTGGACCACGCAGGTGCTGCCGACGACGTACACCTTCGAGAACTTCGTCACGATCTTCACCGACCCCAAGGCGTTCCGGCCGATCCTCAACTCGGTACAGATGAGCCTTCTCGCCGTGGTCGGCTGCGTGGTGATCGGCGTGCTCATCGCGTACGCGGTGCGGCGGTTGCGGTTCGTCGGACGCGGCCTGCTCGACGTGGCCGTGATGATCGCCTGGGCGCTGCCCGGAACTGTCGTCGCGATCAACCTGATCTCGGCGTTCAGCACAGGCAACGCGTTCAGCCTCGGGCAGGTACTTGTCGGAACCTTCTGGATCCTGCCGCTCGCCTACTTCGTGCGGTTCCTGCCGATCGTGTTCCGGTCCAGCTCGGCGGCGCTGGCGCTCATCGACCCGTCGCTGGAGGAGGCCGCCCGCAACCTCGGCGCCTCCTGGGTGCGGGCCTTCTACACAATCACCGTGCGGCTGATGCTCCCCGGCGTGCTCGCCGGCGCACTGCTGGCGTTCGTGCACGGTGTCGGCGAGTTCGTCGCCTCGGTGCTGATCTACACCTCGTCGACGGTGCCGATCTCGGTGGCCATCAACAACCGGATGTACTCGTTCGAACTCGGCACCGCTGCTGCCTACGGAATGCTCCAGGTGCTGCTCATCTTCGTGGTGATGTGGTTCTCCGGTCGGCTGGACAGCAGCCGTACCGCGAGTAGGAAGGCCGCACAGTGGACGAACTGATCGAACGCTGGCGTGTCGAGGGCGGGCTGCTCCCGGTCACCCGGGTTCCCGGCCACGCGTTCGCCGCGGTCGTCGAGGCGGCGGACCTCGCGGTGCTGCCGGTCGGCGCCGTCGAGTGGCACGGCCCGCACCTGCCGCTCGGCACCGACCTGCTCCTCGCCGAGGGGTTCGCGGGGGAACTGGCCACCGGCTCGGCCCGTGCCGTGCTCTTTCCCGCCGCACCGTACGCCGCCTGCCCCGGCCAGACGCGACAGTGGCCGGGCACCGTGGCGCTGCGCCCCGAGATCGCCGTCGGGTACCTCAGCGACGTGCTCGCCGGCATCGTCGAGGCGGGCTTCCCCCGGCTCCTCGTGGTCAACGGACACGACGCCAACCTCTCCACAGTGCGTGCCGCAATGGAGTGGGTCTCCGGACGGCACCTGGCGAGCCTGCTGCTCGCCAACTGGTTCCAGCTGGTCAGCCCGGACGAGACAGCCGAGATCTTCGGCCCTCTGCCGTCCCGGGGACACGGCGGAGCGTACGAAAGCTCGGCAGTGCTCGGCTTCGACCCGGCGGCGGTGCACCTGGCCGCCGCGCCGGACCTGCCACCGAAGCCGAAGCTGACCACCCCCTACCCGTACGTGCTCGTGGAGTCGCGGCCCGACCCGTGGCAGGGCTGGTCGGGTCACGTCTCGCTGGCCACCGAGTCGGCCGGGCGAGAAATCCGGCAGCTGGCCGGCGCGCGGCTGCGTGAGGTGATCGAGGCATGGCTGGCCTCGCCGCTACCCGGTCCACCCGGGGCGGACCAGCCCGCCTCGTCCGACAAGACCGCCTGGTCCGACCGGTCCGGCGGCACCGGCCGGTCGGACCAGGCCATCGGATGACCCAGCCCGCCACCCGTACGACAACGCATCGCATTGGGAGACCTGGATGACGCCCGCACTGACCATCTATCAGCAGCACCACCTCCGCGTCGTGTTCGATCACCACGCCGCCCACCTGTATCCCGCGATGGTCAAGGCGAGCCAGGCCCACGTCGTCATGCTCGCCGAGCAGGGGCTGATCCCCGCTGACTCGGCCGCGATGATGCTGCGCGGGTTGCTCGTCCTCACCGAGGACCGGCCGGAGGAGTTCGACTACGACGGCAGCGTCGAGGACGTCTACTACACGCTGGAGAAGCGCCTCGCCGCCGCCTGCGGGGTCGAGGTGTCCCAGCTCAGCGTGCAGCTCGCCCGCAGCCGCAACGACCTCGACGCCGGTGTCTTCCGGATGGTGCTGCGCGATCAACTCCTCCAGGTGCTCGACGCGGTGCTGGCCGCCGGCCGGACCATCCTGGACCGCGCCGACCGGCACGCCGACGTGGTCATCACCGGCTACACCCACAGGCGCCCGGCCCAGCCGACGAGCATCGGGCACGTCTTCGCCGGCTACGCCGAAGCGCTTGTCGGCGAGGGGTTCGCCTACGCCGACCTGCTTGACGAGATGAACCGTTCGCCCCTGGGCTCCTGCGCCTTCGCCGGCACCGACCTGGACATCTCGCCCCGCCGCCTGGCGGACCTGCTCGGCTTCGAGCGGCTCATCATCAACTCGTACGAGGCGGTGGCCGGCGCCGACCACCTCGTCCGCGTCGCCACCCTCAACGCGCAGGCGCTCGCCACCGGCGCCCGGCTGGCCCGCACCCTGATGGACTGGCTGAGCTGGGGCTGGGTCGTCACGCCCGGCGAGTTCACCCAGGGCAGCAGCATCATGCCGCAGAAGCGCAACCCTGTCGTGCTGGAACACCTCGTCTCGATGGCCGGCGCCGCCGCCGCGGACGCCGTCAGCGTGCTCAACAACGTGGGCGCCGCCTGGTGGGAGGACTCCAACAACGCCACCACCGACGTACAGGCCCGGCTCTGGGACGGCGACGACCGGGCGTACCGGTTCTTCTCCCTACTCGGCGGGCTGATCGCGGAGTTGGACCCGCTGCGTCCGCCGGCCGGCGAGGAGATCGTCGCCTCGGGCGCCACCACGACCGCCGCGGCGGACGCGCTGGCTCGCCACGGCGTACCGTTCCGGGGCGCACACTCGCTGCTCGGTCGGCTGGTGCGCAACGGCCCGCCCGCCACCTGGACCGAACAGGACGTCCGGTCGACCGCCGCCGACCTCGGCCTCGCCGAGCTCGACGAGGCCGCGATCCGGGACCTGCTGGCCGCCGCGGTGCACCCGGAGTTCGTGCTCCGCCGGGCCCAGGCCGACGGTCCGGGCGAAGCGGCGGTACGCGAGCAGGTGGCGCAACTGCGAAGCATGATGACGGCGGTAGCGGCGCGTGTGGACACGTTCCGGGACCGGCTGGTCCGTGCCGACGAGGCGTTGGCCGAGGCGGTCGCGGCGAGGGTGGCGCGGTGACGGGGCAACAGACACGGCACCGCGTGAACGATGATGTCGTGTCGCCGCGTTCGCGGCACGACGTAAACCGACGGCCCGAAGGGCGATCTGACATCACCATGGAACAATCGGCGAACCCGCGGCTGCTCGGCATCGATTTCGGCGGCACGAAAATGGCTATCGGGGTGGGCGACGCCGACGGTCGACTGCTCGTCTCCGAGCGACTGCCCACCCACGCCGAGCACGGTGCTCAGCAGGCCCTCACCAGGGCTCTCGACCGGGCACGGGAACTCGCGGACCGCACCGGCGGCACGCTCGTTGCGGCCGGCATCGCCTCCCCCGGCGTGGTCCACGACGACAGCATCGACCTGGCGCCGAACGTACCCGGCTGGGAGCAACTGCGGCTGGCCGACGCGGTCCGCGACCACCTCGGGCTGACCTCCGTACGGGTGTCGAACGACCTCAACGCCGCCGCCTACGCGGAACTGCGCTTCGGGGCGTTGCAGGGAGTCGATCCCGGTCTGGTGATCGGGCTCGGCACCGGGGTGGCCGCGGCGGTGACGGTCGGCGGCGAGGTGATGCCCGGCTACCACGGCGCGGCCGGGGAGATCGCCTACGGCCTGACAGATCACAGCTGGCCAGCGGGCCTGGAGCCGATGCTGGAGGCGACATTCTCCGGCCGCGCGTTGGACGAGCTGGCGCTGCGACTGGGGATGACCGGCCAGGCCGCCGCGCTCTGCACCGCTGCGGCGCAGCCCGGCCAGGCCCGCGACGAGTTGCGTCGGCGCGTCGACGAGTTGGCCCGCCAACTCGTCACCTGCTGCCTCCTGCTCGACCCGCAGCGGATCGTGCTTGTCGGCAGCGTCGCCGGCAACGAGGTCGTGCGGGAAATGCTCATCGAACGGCTCAACCACGCGTTGCCGTACCGGCCGGACATCGTCCTGTCCACATTCGCGCAGGACGCAGCGCTGCTCGGGTCGCTCGTCATGGCCATGTCGGCCCTGCCCGCGCCCGTCTGAGCCCAGCCGGTCGTCGCCTCGGGTCTACTCGGACCGATACCGTCCCGAGGCCGGTGCCCACCGCGTCGAAACCCCGGTCGACGGCGAGGGCGGTGTCCGCCGGTCGCCGGACACCCGCCCTCGACCGCAGGTACGCGTCCCGGCCTGCCTCCCTGCTACGGCCGCGATACTCGTGCTCGGCGAGGTCTGCCGGATCTCGTAGGCTCGGATCGTGGAAGGCAGCGGGGAGCAGGTCATGAGCCACATGTTGGACGCGGCGGAGAACGCCTCGCCGGTCGATGCGGTCAAGGCGGTCACCAGGGAAATCGGCGCGGCGCTGGGGGCACGGAGCGTCGCGTTCCTGATCGCGGACCTCAGCGGCCGAGCGTTGGTCCGGTTGGATCAGGTGCCGATCGACGGCACCGGGGCGGACCGCCACGACGGCAACGAGAGCGCCACGGTGCTGCCGTTCGATGGTGGCCCCGCCGAGCAGGCGCTACGCACCCAGACGGTGCAGGTCGTCAAGCACACCGACGGGTGGACGGTGTTGGCGCCGGTGACCGACCGTGGTGAGGCGATCGGTCTGCTTGAAATGCTCCTGCCCGCCGAGCCTGTTCAACGGGATCTGGATGAGATAAGCCGCACGGCGCACCTGTTGGCGTTCGTGGTGATCGCCAACCGCCGGCACACCGATCTGTTCGAGTGGGGGCAACGCACCACTCCGTTCACCCTGTCCGCCGAAATCCAGCGCCGCCTACTGCCCTCCGCGTTCACCTGTGAGGGCAGCGCGTTCACCCTGTCCGGCTGGCTCGAACCCGCGGCGAGCATCGGCGGCGACACCTTCGACTACAGCCTCGCCCGTGACGTTCTGCACTTCAGCGTCACCGATGCCATGGGCCACGGGGTGACCAGCGCGCTCACCGCCACCCTCGGCGTGGGCAGCCTGCGCAACACCCGCCGCCAGGCGATCGGCCTGGTGGAGCAGGCACTGGCCGCGAATGCCGCGGTCGCCGAGCACACCCCGGTCCCCGGCGGTTTCGTCACCGCTGTGCTCGGCCGTCTCGACCTGCGCACCGGCGTGTGTGCGCTGCTCAACGCCGGGCACGTGCCGCCCATGCTGGTCCGTGACGGCGCCACTCAGATGCTTTCGCTGCCGGGCAACTTCCCTCTCGGCATGTTCGCGGCGGCCGAATACGACGCGGGCGAGGTGACGCTGCTGCCGGGCGACCGGTTGGTGGTGGTCACCGATGGCGTGCGGGAGCGCAACGCCGCCAGCCTGGACCTACCGGCCATGTTGCGGTCGATCGTCGGTCTGCACCCCCGCGAGGCCGTCCGGGCGTTGGCCGACGCCGTGCTGGAGGTCAGCGGGCCGTCCCTGGCCGACGACGCCACCCTGCTCATCCTCGACTGGCACGGGGGGCACGGCGAGGATCGGCGTACCAGTGCCGGCGCCGACCAGGGGCGGGCCAGCACCGCGCTGCCCGACAACTAGCGGCCGGTGGAGTCGTCGGTGAGCGCCACCTTGGCCTCGGCCGCCTGCACACTGTCGTAGACGTCGATGGCCTTGTACATCGAGGTGATCATCAGGACGCCCTGCACTGCCGGCTGCGGCGCTGCGAGGGACAACTGACCGCCGACGCCTTGCAGCGCCTTGAACATCACCACCAGCGCGCCGAGGGCACTGGAGTCCATGAACGCCACACCGGCGAGATCCACCACCACCCGACGATCACCGGCGTCGATCAACTGTTGCAGGCCGTCGCGCAGCCGGGAGGACGTCGCCATGTCCAGCTCACCGTGCACTTCCAGCACCGTGCAGCCCCGGCCCGGCCGGGCCGACAACAGCAGATCCACAACAACCTCCCCACGCCGATGGCCCCCGAATACCCTATTCGGCCGACCGGCGAACCCCTTGCACGCTGCTGGTCGAGCTGGCACGGGAACCGTTTCGCCTCGGCGCCTGCGGGTAGTGCTGAGCACGACCACGGCGCCCAACTCGGGTATGACAGAGTGGTCGGCTGTTGACGTGGGGGCCGGGAGGAGCTGCGCGATGCGGGTGAGCCTGACGCTGTCGCTACCGCGCCAACCGGCCTCGGTGACCCGCGCCCGCCACGTGCTCAACACCCTGCTGAGCCTCACCGACGCCACCGAGGACTCCCGCGGTCAGCTCGCCGTGCTGATCAGTGAGGCCTGCGCCAACGCGGTGATGCACGCCGATGCCGACAGCGCTGTCGACATCACCATCGTGATCGACGACGACGCCTGCCGGATCGAGATCGGCAACCGGGGACGCACCCCGCTCGACGCCGGACTCGACGCCGGGCTTCCCGCCCCGCTCACCGTCGGCGGCCGTGGCCTGCCCCTGATCGCCGCCCTCGCCGACACGGCCACCTTCGTCGTCGGGCCACCGGGTCACGTGCTGCTCCGCATCACCAAGCACCTCGGCGGCGTACGCGCGGCGGCGCCCCGCAGGCAGCCATCGCCCTGCGGGGCGCCACTCGACACATAGTGACCCGAGGGCCGATCAGTCCGCTTTCACCACGATGAAGTACCCGGTCTCGTCGGTGGTGGTGCCGTCGGCCTTGCGGCCCTTGACGATCAGGTGGAGCCCTGTCGCCTCGGTCGGCGTCCAGGTGATCGACGCACGGCCCTCCGCGTCGGCGTCCACAGTGCCGGCAACCCCGCCGATCGTGTATTCGAATGACGTGATGCCGGCCGTGCCGCCGCTGAACTCGAAGCGACCCTCGACGCCGACACCGCCGCCAGCGGTGTCCCGGGGGTACGCCTCGGAGAAGACCTGCGGCGCGGTGCCAACCTGGAACAGGTACTCGGTGACCGGCGAGAGCCGACCGTCCGCCGTGCGACCCCGCACTGTTAGCGTGTTGGGTCCGTTGCGGTCCGGCACGACCCGGACCATCGTGTTCCAGCTGTCCCCGATGGGCGTGACCTGTTCCGGGCCGTCGTTGAGGCGGTAGAGGTACTCCACCACCTCGGGCTTCCATTCGGTGCTGAGCGCGAAGTCACCGGGGACACCGATGCCGCCCCGCGGGGACCACTCGTTGTACTGACTCCACACCGAGACCCGGGTGTCGCGGACAGGGACGGTCATCTCGCGCTCTGGCGACGTTGTCCCGTCCTGCGCGATCGCGGTGACCCGGGCCGAGAACCAGCCGTCCCACTGAGGTGTGAACGACACTGTCGCCGTGCCGTCCGGCCGCGCCGCGATGGTCTGGTATTCGCCGAAGTCCAGCGAGTAGCGGAACTCCCTGGTGTCGGGCAGTACCGAGCGGAAGGTCAGCGTCATCGGCTGGGCGGCCGCGCCGCCGCCGGGCGGATCGGTCGTGATGACCGGCGCCTCGAACGGCCGCCAGGTGAAGCTCTTCGCGGGCGACCGGGTGCCGTCGGCCAGCAACGCCTCGACGATCAGCGTGTTGTCACCGGTGTGCACAGGCGTGACCGTGATCGACACGCTGGCTCCGTAGGAGGGCACGACGGTTTCCGGGCCACCGTCGAACCGGTAGGCGAAGCCTGTCACGTTCGGCAGTTGGCTGCTCAGGTAGAACTCCACAGGCAGGCCGACGCCGTCGATCCGGGTCAGGTATTCCAGCGTCGGCGCGTACGCGCTCGGCACCGGGTCGAGGACGCTGAACTGGTAGTAGGCCTCCATCGACTTCGAGCCGTCCGCCTTCACCGACCACACGATCAGCATGTGCCATCCGGCGGTCGCCGTCCACGGCAGTACGGCGGTGTCGTCCGCCGCCGCCGTAACGGTTTGCGCGGCCTCGTTGTCCAGGACGTACTCGTAGGCGACGACGTCGGCGTTGCGCGGCTTGAACGTGAACGAGCCGGTCTTGCCGGCGATCGGCTCGTTGTCGAAGTTGAACTCGGCGGACTCGACCCGCGGGGAGTCCGTGACCGGGATCCGCAGGGTGTCCTGCCCGATCAGCTTGTTCTTCACGTAGCTGCTGACGACGATCGCGACCTCGCCGACCTCGGTGAAGGTGAACTGGTCGGTGGCTTTCCCGTCGACGGCCGGCACCCGGATCTGCGGGCCGCCGTTGACCTGGTAGCCGAAGGCTGTCGTCTCGGGCTTGCGCGCGGTCAGGCTGATCGTGCTCGGCAGCCCTACCCCGCCCATTTCGACCTCCGCGCTCGGCGCGGTGTCGGCCACCCAGAACTGGTACGCCTTCTCCGGCCCTCGGTTGCCGGCCGCGTCGACCGAGTGGACGTAGAGGGTTTCGATCCACGCACGCTTCGGGGTGTATTCGATGACAGCCGTCCGGCCCGGCTGCCGGGCCTTCACGCTGCCGGAGTTGCCACCGCTGTCACGCCAACTGAAGGCGACCACATCCTGGTCATCGCCGGCGGCGACGCGGAACCTGCCGGTCACGCCGGCGCCACCGCCCTGGATGTTGCCCTCGGGGTAGAGCTTCGAGGTGACCACCGGC
This sequence comes from Micromonospora sp. DT68, assembly GCF_049847245.1. Taxonomy (NCBI): domain Bacteria; kingdom Bacillati; phylum Actinomycetota; class Actinomycetes; order Micromonosporales; family Micromonosporaceae; genus Micromonospora; species Micromonospora sp. DT68. Next base: position 150,043 of record NZ_JBNCNZ010000001.1, on the reverse strand, counting down.
GGGTTCGCCGGTGGCGCCTTGTCCATGATCACGTAACAGGCCTTGCTCCACGGCCCCGCGTCGTAGTAGTCGCTGGCGCGGGCCTGCCAGGCGAGCAACTGACCGTCGGCGTACTGGCTCAGGTCGGTGCCGTAGTAGCTGTAGAACTCACGGCGCTGGTCCGGCTGGTCGACCGGCCAGATCGCGTAGAGGACTGTCGCGTAGTCGCCCTCGTCGGGATCGTTGGCGGTGGCCTTGAACATCGTCGTCGCGGCGGCCGGTGACGGTTTGGTCAAGGTGCCGCACGGTCGTTTCGGAGATTCGAGGTGCGGGTCGGACACGGTCGGCGGGTGGTTCGAGGTGGAGCTCAGCGTCGGCAGCTGGAACGTGCGGCCGGCGCGCGGGTCGGCCTCCTGGGCGGCCGTGATCCGGTATTCGACCGTGATCGACTTTTCGTTACGGCCGAGCGCGGCGTTCAGCGTCTCGACCATGTCGAAGCCCAGGTAGCCGGGGCAGTAGTAGGAGCCCTGCCCCCGACCGGCGGAGATCAGCTTTTCCAACTCCGCCGGTGGGTTGTTCCAGGTCGTCCCGGCCTTGACCGGGGCAGTCCGCCACACCTCGATCGTCACTGCCGTGGAGCAGTCGGTGACCGCGTCCTCGTACGTGTAGAGGTACGAGTTGTGCACGACAGTGCCCTTGAGCTGGGTCAGGTCGTAGGTGAAGTAGGAGCGGTAGGTGTGCGGCCTGTTCGCATCGTCGACAAGCGTGCCGACCGGCGGCGCGACCTGCGGGTTGACGAACTTCGACGTCGGGCTCTGCGAATCGAGATAGGCCCAGCTCGACAGCGGCAGATTGGCGAAGTCGGCGGCGAGGGCCGGCTGGCCGGTGGCCAGGACGACTGCCGCAACACCGACAGCGGTCGCCAGCGTGGCTGCTCCGATGCGTTTCATGTGGACTTGTTCCTCCCCCGTGACGGCACCTCGATCGATGCGATGCCGGCCAGGTCATGCTATCGACGGAAGCCACAACTGGATGTCCCGTCGATCCGGCGTGGAGGAAAGCCCCAACCGTCGTGACCAGATTGTGGGCTAGCTGCGGGCGGGCGTCTCGGCCGACTCGCGGTCCGGGGTCTCCGTGGCGAACGGGGTACGCAGGCGGGTCATCGAATCCGCGCTGATGTCCGCTTCCGGACTGCGCTCGTCGTCGGTGACCCGTTCCCCCTCGACGCTGAAGGGATTCAGGGCGGACGTCATATCGGTCACGAGGAACTCCAGGAGATGTGCACGGCAGCGCTCGACTCAGTCATCGGCAACTGGGGAACCGTGGGGACGCAGCGGGGCCGGGCCGGCGATGGGCCATCGATGCCCCGCGCTCACAGCCTAGCGGTCGGCGGCATGCTGGTGACCGCGAGGTGGCGGGGCCGGGGTTTGCGTGACTCGGGCTGCCGGGCGCGGGCGGCACCGCTACGGTCGAAACGGCCCCCGAACGGGGACGGCCGAGGTGAGACGAGCGCATGGGGTGACGATGACGGTGCAGATCGATCTTTCCGGCAGGACCGCGCTGGTCACCGGCTCGACCCAGGGAATCGGCGCCGCCATCACCGCCGGCCTGGCCCGCGCCGGCGCCCGGGTGGCCGTCAACGGCCGTACCGCCGCCGGGGTCGAGCGCGCCGCCGCGACGTTGCGCGACGAGGTCCCGGGCGCCGACGTGGTGGAGGTCGACGCGGACGTGTCGACCGATGCGGGTACGGCCCGCACGCTCGACCTGCTGCCCAGCGTCGACATCCTGGTCAACAGCCTCGGCATCTTCGGCCCCAGCCCGGCCCTGGAGATCCCGGACGACGAGTGGCGTCGCTACTTCGAGGTGAACGTGCTGGCCGGTGTGCGGCTGACCCGCGCCTATCTGCCCGGGATGATGGAGCGCGGTTGGGGGCGGGTGCAGTACGTGGCCAGCGACTCGGCGGTCGCCATCCCCGCCGAGATGATCCATTATGGTGTCTCGAAGACGGCTCTGCTGGGTGTCTCGCGCGGGTTCGCGAAGGCCGCTGCCGGCACCGGCGTAACTGTCAACTCGGTGCTCGCCGGGCCGACCCACACCGGCGGTGTCGAGGATTTCGTCGCCGACCTCATGGGCGACAGCCTGCCGTGGGAGCAGGCGCAGCGGGAGTTCATGCGCCTGCACCGGCCGCAGTCGTTGCTTCAGCGACTCATCGAGCCCGAGGAGATCGCCAACATGGTCACCTACCTCGCGTCTCCGCTCGCCTCCGCGACGACCGGCGCGGCGGTCCGGGTCGACGGCGGATACGTCGACGCGATCCTTCCGTGACGGTTGGCTCAGAGCTGGACGACGTGGCCCGTCCGGGGCGGCGTACGGCCCGCGAGGACGTCGAGCCAGGCGTCCCGTAGTGCCTCGGGGCCGTCGCCGACCCGCACGTCGAGCCACCCGCTGAGCATCGGGGCGAAGCGCTGCCAGGCTGCGGTGAACCGTTCGTCGAGCCCTTCGCGGCCCCAGTCCTGGCCGCGTTTGCGCATCTGCACCGGCGCGAAGAAGACCTCGCCGGCGGCGTCGGCGTTTGGTGTCTGGTTGGTGAGTCCGACAGCGATGTCCCGCACGAGCCGGTCGCCGAGGTGCCCGCGTAGGGCGGCGCGGGTCGCCGGCGCACCGGACAGGTCGAGGTAGGCGGTCTCGACGACGTCGAGGGTGTCGATGTCGTCGTAGGAGATGACCTCGTCGTAGCAGCCGAGCGACCGCGTGAACGCGAGGTTGCCGGGCGAGGTGAGCCCGACCAGGCGGGGGCCACGGCCGTGCAGTTCGAAGGCTGCGGCGTACGCCGTCTTGCTCGACGCCGACGACAGCACCAGCGACCGCACACCGTAGAAATCGTTGTCGATGACCTGGTCGGCAAGCATGAACGAGGTGAAGAACAGCGGCCGGAACAGGATCAGCAGGTCTTCCTGCTCTGGCCGGTACGCGGGGTCACCGGTGGTCGACCGGTACGAGTTGTACGGCGACGGCAGCTCGGCCCGGTGCGCGCTGGCGTCGCGGAAACCGGTCGCGTTCACCCGGTCGGGGCGTACCACCAGGTGGCCCGCTGGAGGCAGGTAGCCGTAGACGCGCTGACCGACCTCGACACCCTCCACTGTGGAGGCGACGACCTCGGCGAAGCCCCACAGCGGCGGCAACCCCCACTGACCGTCGAGCCCGCGGGGCTCGGGCGGAAAGAACTGCCAGTAGCGCATCGCGTCGCCGAGCACCGCGTAGGTCACGTTGTTTGCGGTGAGGCCGACGCGGTCGACGCGCAGCAGCGCTTCGCCGTCAACCGGAGTGGGCGCTGCGCTGTCGACGAGGGTGGTCCGGCCCAGATCGTTGCGGGCCACGGCGAATGTCCACGAGTCGGCCATGCTGTGACGCTAGACAGCCCTCGATGCGGAGACAAGTGCACTGCGAGTGCAAAATCCCACTCGACGCGGTCAGCCCTGTGGCACGCCGAGGCGGCTGAGGTGCGCGAGCGGCAGATGCGGTGGCCGCCACTCCAGGAACATGGCCGTGGCGTCGTCGTCGAGCTGATCGTCCTGGTACGCGAGGACGGCGCGCACCAGGCGGCGCATCGTCTCGGGGCTGGGCAGCCCGTCGTTGAGGGCGCGGCCGACGAAATCGACGAGCCGGTCCAGGCCGAACCGCTCCCCGTCGGCGCTCTTCGCGTCGGTGATGCCGTCGGTGTAGGCGAGGATCCGGTCACCCGGGTGCAGTTCCTCCTGGTGCACACGGGGGGCGCCGGCCGACAGGTACCCCAGGCCGAGCGGCAGGGCGGTCGGGCCCGGCAGCTCCCGGATGGCCTTGCCGTCGCGCAGCAGCATGGCCCCCGGGTGACCCGCGTTGATGATTCTGAGCTGGCCGGTGCGGCGGTCCAGTTCGGCAAGCAGCGCGGTAGCGAAGGAGCCAGGGTGCTCGGAGTGCACCCACCGGTCGATGCTCGTCGCCGTGGCGGCCAGGTCGAGGCCGGACCGGCGGGCGTTGCGGTACGCGCTGACCACCAGCGACGCGAGGGTGCTCGCCTTGATGCCGTGCCCGCAGGTGTCGAAGAGGCCGACGCTGAGCACGTCACCGTTCAGCGCGTAGTCGAAGATGTCCCCGCCGACGTCGTAGCACGGTTCGAGGATGGCGGTGATCACCAGCTCGTCGGTGGCGAAGGTCAACGGCGGCAGCAGCCCCCACACGATCTCGGCGGCGACCTGCATCGGCAGGCGGCGCCGCATCCGCTCGACGACATCGCCGTAGAGCCGGCGGTTCACGAGGACCTGGGCGATGTTCACCGCCAACTCCCAGGCGGGCACGTCCATCGCCGCGTCACCAGCGTCCGGCGACACGACCTCCAGCACCCCCAGCCGCTCGCAGCCGAGCAGCAGGGGCACCCAGAGTCGGTCGGGGGTCTCGGCGGCACGCTGCACGTCGAGGCTTGTGAACGCGCGGCCGGCAAGCGTCGTCTCGATCGTCAGCTCGTCCCGGACGAGACCCGCGCCCAGCAGCGGCACGAGGATGGACTGGGTGTAGTCGGCCAGGTAGATCACGACCTCGGTCGCGCCGATGGCCGGCGCTGCGCGGGTGACGAGCAGAGACAACTCGTCGGGCCCGCCCCGGGGTGCGTTGAGCTGTAGCCAACGCGCTGCTTGGCCCGCGTCGACCACGCTCCACCTCCCCGTGTCCCCACCACCGTAGAAGCCCGGTGACGAACCTGCCAGTGGCGCCCGGCGCCAGGTCGATCCGACCGTGGGCACCGGTGCGACACGCTACGGTGCGGGCGTGGCGCCGGCGCACCCGGCCGGTCGAGGTGTGCTGCGGCGAGCAGCTCGGGATGCTCGACCGACAGCTCACGCTCGACCCGGTCGGCGCGCCTGGCTAGTGCTGGTGCGGTCGGTTGCGCACGAGAGTGAGCGCGAGAACGGCGGTGACGAGGAAGACGACGCCGTTGATCCACAAGCCGGCCTGGACTCCGGAGGTCAGGGCCTCGGCGAGCGCGGCCCGTACCGGATCGGGCAGTGGTTGGCCGTCGGTGGCGCCGGTGGCCGCGGCTGCCTGCACCGCGACCCGGGTGGGCGCGTCGACCTGGTGGGCGGCGAGCCGCTCGGGCAGGTCGGACAGCATCGTGGTGGTGAGCAGCGTGCCGAGCAGGGACGAGCCGAGCACCGAGCCGACCTGGCGGGCGGCGTTGACGGCGCCGGAGGCCATGCCCGCCTGCGCGGGCGCGACGCTCGCCAGTGCCGCTGCGGTCGCCGGAGCCACCACCAGGGCGCAGGCCGCGCCGAACAGCGCGAGCAGCGGCCACCGCTGGTCGAACGGGGTGGTCGGGCCCTGGGTGGCGAGGCCGAAGCTGGCCAGTGCCCCGAGGACGAGACCGGCGGTGAGAGGTGCCTTGAACCCGGTACGGCGGATCAGCCGCCCCGCGCCGAAGGCCACGACCGCGTAGACACCGAAGAGCGCGAGCATCCGCCAGCCGGTGTCCAGCGGGCTGAGGGCCTGCGCACGCTCCTGGAACAGGACGAGCAGGATCGCCACGCCGGTGAAGCCGAACAGCGACACCGCGGCGACGACCATGACGGCGCTGAACGACTTCGAGCGGAACAGCCGCACGTCGAGCATCGGTGCGCTGGTGCGCAGCTCGACGAGCACGAACGCGATCAGCGCGGCGGCCGAGGCAGCCCAGGCCAACGTCACCACCAGGCTGGTGTAGCCGTCCCGGCCGCCCCGAATCATGGCGTAGACGGCGGCGGCGATGGCGACGGTGCCGAGCAGCAGGCCGGGTACGTCGAGGCGGCCCGCGCTCGGCTGGGACTCGGCCACTCCGATCGCGGCGACGACGAGGGTGACAAGGCCCAGCACGATCGTGGACACGTAGACGCTGTGCCACGAGTGGTGCCGCAACAGCGCCCCGGCGATCAGCGGGCCGACCGCGAGACCGATGCCGGAGGCCGCCGACCAGGCGGTGATGACCTCGGTACGGCGGTGCGGGTCGGTGAAGGTGGCACCCAGGATCGCCAGGCTGTTCGGCAGGATCAGGGCACCACCGAGACCCGCGACCAACTGCCCGACGATCACCCAGGTCACTGTTGGCGAACTCACCACCACGGCACCGCCGGCGATCATGGCGATGACTCCCGCGTTGAACATGCGCCGACGCCCGTACCGGTTGCCCAGAGTGGCGGCGGACAGCACCACGCTCGCCACGACCAGTGTGTACGCGCTGGGAATCCAGATCAATGTGGTGGCGTCGACCCGGAGATCGCGCTGGATGGTGGTCAGGGCCGACACGGTGGCGGTGATCTGGAGGAAGGTGATCATCGCGCCCAGACACGTGGCGAGAAGCGTCGCGGCGGGAGAGCCGCGAAGGGCTGATCGGGCGGTGGCAGCCGGTCTGGGTGCTGCGGTGTTGGTGGCCATTGGCGTCCTCACGGTGTGCGTCCGGCTGACTTGCTTCTGCTGAAGCCAGCAGCGATCCAGTGAAGCACCTGGGTTGCCCTAATGCAAGTCAGGTAGGCTTGGCGCATGGAGGACCTACGGGACGACCGCGACTCCTGGTCGAATACGAACTGCTCGGTGGCCCGCGCGATGGACATCGTGGGCAGCAGGTCGACGCTTCTGATCATGCGTGACGCTCTGCTCGGTACGCGCCGTTTCGACGACTTCGTCCGCCGGGTCGGGATCGGTGAGCCCGCCATCGCGTCCCGACTGAAGGAGATGGTCGCCGCCGGCCTGCTCGAACGGATCCCCTACCGGGAGCCGGGGCAGCGCACACGTCACGAATACCAGCTCACCACCAAGGGGCGCGAACTGCTGCCGGTCATCACCGCGCTGCGCAACTGGGGCGACGCCTGGGCCGCCGACGACGCAGGCCCTCCGATCGTCGCCCGCCACCACGACTGCGGCGAGCCCGTGCGGGCTGTGCTCCGCTGCTCGGCCGGTCACGACGTCGACAGCGGCGACATCGACATCACCGCCGGCCCGGGCCTGATCCGCCGCGACTGACACCGGATGCTGCCGAGCCTGCCGAATGGCGGGCCGAGGTTGCATCGGCACCCTTCGACTGTGAAGATGTCTTCGTAATTAATGATTAGTTGATATCGCCGCCCACGGTCAGGGGGTCAGGCCATGCGCCGACTCAAAGGGAAGAATGCGCTGGTCACCGGAGCTATGGGCGGGATCGGCGCGGCAATCGCCCGGCGGTTGGCCGCCGAGGGAGCCGCCGTCGCACTGCTCGACGTGACCGACCCACGCCCACTGGCCGCCGAGTTGACAGCACGCGGCGACCGGGCGCTTTCCGTAGTGGGTGACGTCAGTGTGGACGCCGACTGGGCGACAGCCGTGGCCGCCGTCCGGGCCGACCTCGGCCCGGTGGACATCCTGATCAGCACCGCCTACGCGGTGCAGGTCGCCCCGGCCCACGAGACCAGCCGGCAGTCCTGGGACCACCAGCTCGGCGTCAGCCTCACCGGCTCCTTCCTGGGCGTCCGCGCCTGCCTCGACGACCTGCGGGAACGGTCCGGAGCGGTGGTGCTGATCTCGTCGGTGCACGCCCTGGTGGGGCTTCCCGGCCGTCCCGCGTACGCGGCGGCCAAGGGCGGCCTGGTCGCGCTCGGCCGCCAGCTCGCCGTGGAGTACGGCCCGCGGGTGCGCGTAAACACAGTGCTGCCCGGCCCGATCTTCACCGCCGCCTGGGCAGACGTGTCCGAACAGGACCGTCAGCGAAGCGTCGAGGAGACCGTCGCGAAACGGTTCGGCACACCCGAAGAGGTGGCCGCGACGGTGGCTTTCCTCGCCTCACCGGACGCCGCCTACGTCACCGGAGCGAGCCTTGTGGTGGACGGTGGCTGGACAGCGGTGAAAACCTCGGCCTGAAAGATCGAACCCGACACCAGCGAAGAGGCCGGAAGACCATTGGCACAGTATGCAAGTCGCGGCGTCCACGGACAGACCGTCGAGGCCATCGCCCGCCGCATCCTCACCGGTGAGATCGCCGCCGGGTCGACATTGAACATCGCCGCCCTGCAGGAGGAGTTCGACGTCAGCCTGACGGCGCTGCGCGAGGCGCTGAAGGTCCTCTCGGCCAAGGGAATCGTCGACGCCCGGCAGAAGCGCGGCACGTTCGTCCGGCCACGAGCCGACTGGAACCTGCTCGACGGTGACGTGATCCGCTGGCAGTTCGCCGAGGGCCCGCACCAGACACTGCTCGACCAACTGCACGAGGTCCGCGCCATCATCGAGCCGGCCGCCGCGCGGCTGGCAGCCCGCCGGCGCACCGACAACGACATCGCCGCACTGGACCGGGCACTGGCCGAGATGGCCGAGGCGGGGGGCGATCCCACGGCCGCCGTCGCCGCCGACCTCTCCTTCCACCGCAAGCTGCTCGCCGCGACCCACAACGAGCTGCTGGAACGCATGGAGGTGGTGATGGAGACGGGCCTGGCCGAACGGGATCGGCTCGTGCACGGCACCGCCGCCCACGACGACCCGGTGCCGAGCCACCGCGCCGTTGTCGACGCGCTACGCGCCCGGGACGAGACAGCGGCCGAGGCCGCCATGCGTGAGTTGCTGGACAAGGCCGTCCGCGACGTCGAAAAGGCACGGGGGCGAAGGGGCAGTCAGTGAAGATCGAGCGGATCGAGACCTTTCTGGTCGCGCCACGGTGGTTGTTCTGCCGGGTGGAGACCGACGACGGGCTCGTCGGGTGGGGTGAGCCGGTCGTCGAGGGGCGCGCCGAGGTGGTACGCAGCGCCGTCGAGGTGCTCTCCGAATATCTGATCGGCGAGGATCCACTTCGGATCGAGCAGCACTGGCAGGTGCTCAGCAAGGGCGGCTTCTATCGCGGCGGCCCGATCCTCTCCAGCGCTGTCGCCGGCCTCGACCAGGCACTGTGGGACATCGCCGGCCAGGCGTACGGGGCACCGGTGCACGCGCTGCTCGGTGGGCCGGTGCGCAACCAGGTACGGATCTACTCGTGGATCGGTGGAGACGAGCCCGACGAGGTGGCCGATGCCGCCGCCGCGCAGGTCGCCGCCGGTCTCACAGGCGTCAAGATGAACGCCTGCGGTCGACTCTCCCCCATCCCCACCTCCGCCGAGGTGGACGCGGTGGTCGGCCGGGTCGCCGCCGCCCGCGAGGTGCTCGGCCCCGACCGGGACATCGCCATCGACTTTCACGGCCGGGCAGGGCTGGCCGCAGTCCGCCGGATCCTGCCCGAGCTTGCCGCACTGCGCCCGATCTTCGTGGAGGAGCCCGTCCTGCCCGACCAGGCCCACCACCTGCGGGACATCGTCGCCGGAACCCCGATCCCGGTGGCCACCGGCGAACGCCTCTACGGCCGCTCCGAATTCCTCGGCCCGTTGCAGGCCGGGGTCGCCGTGGTGCAGCCGGACCTGTCGCACGCCGGCGGGATCTCCGAGGTCCGCCGGATCGCCGCGCTGGCCGAGACGTACGGCGCGCTGCTCGCCCCGCACTGCCCGCTCGGGCCGATCTCGCTGGCGGCGAGCCTCCAGGTGGCCTTCGCGACGCCGAACTTCCTGATCCAGGAACAGAGCATCGGCATCCACTACAACGTCGACTCGGAGCTGCTGGACTACGTGGTCGACAAGGAACCCTTCCGGTTCGTGGACGGGCACATCGCCCGCTTCGACCGGCCCGGCCTGGGCATCACTGTTGACGAGGCGGCGGTCCGCGAGGCCGCGCGTACACCGCATGCCTGGCGCAACCCGGTCTGGCAGCACCGCGACGGGTCGTTCGCCGAATGGTGACCGACCTGCTCACCTTCGGCGAGACGATGGCGGCCTTCCGCACGACCGGGCCGTTGCGGCTGGGCGGCACCGCCGGGATCTCCGTCGCCGGGTCCGAGTCGACAGTGGCGATCGGGCTGGCCCGGCTCGGCCACCACGCGGCGTGGGTCGGGGTCACCGGCGCGGACGAGCCCGGCGAACTGGTCCGCCGCACGCTACGCGCCGAAGGCGTCGACCTGACCTGGGCCCGTGTCGACCCGGCGGCCCCCACCGGGCTGATCCTCTTCGAGGCCCGGGTCGCCGACATCAACCGGGTCACGTATCACCGCACCGGGTCCGCCGGGTCCCGGCTGCGCCCCGCCGACGTCACTCCCGCGTTCGACACGCGACCGCCCCGACTGCTGCACGTCACAGGCATCACCTGCGCGCTCGGCGCGGAGCCGTACGACGCGGTGGTGACGGCGGTACGGCTCGCGCGCGCGACGGGCAGCACCGTCTGCCTGGACGTCAACCACCGCAGCCGGCTCTGGTCGGTCGGCGAGGCTGCCGCCACGCTGCGACCGCTGCTGCCCTCGATCGACCTGGTCGTCGCCTCCGACGAGGAGCTTGCCATCCTCACCGACGCCGCCAACCCGGTCGCGTCGCTGCGCGCGGCCGGCGTGACCGAGGTCGTCGTGAAGCACGGCGCCGACGGGGCCACCAGCCACAGCGCCGCCGGCACCGTGCACCGGCCGGCCCGGCAGGTTCCGGTGGTGGACACCGTGGGGGCCGGCGACGCCTTCGTGGCCGGGCTACTCTCCGGCTGGCTGGATGGCGACGACGTACCGGAGCGGCTGGACCGGGCGGTCACCACCGGCGCGTTCGCGGTCGCCACCCGGGGCGACTGGGAGGGCCTGCCCGACCGGGCGGAGCTGGCGCTACTCGACCACGGGCCGGGCGGCACGGTTCGCTGACCGGCGGGCGGCCGACCTCGACCGCCGGAGATCGTTGGAGGAGCACGATGGAGCTGACCGAACCGACCGTCTGGGCCCCCGACCGTTTGGAGCTGGGCGAAGGGCTGCGCTGGGTCGATGACCGGCTGGTGCTTGTCGACCTGCTCGCCGGTCGACTGCTGGAGACCGACGGCGACCGCCCCGGCCGGCTGCGGGAGCTGCGCCGCCTGGACGTTCCGCTCGGCGCGGTAGCCCCGCTGACCGGCCGACCCGGCGACTGGCTGGCCGCCGCCGGCACCGGCGTCACGGTGCTGCCCGCCACCGGCGACCCCCTACCCGTCGCCGACCTGGTCGCCGACGCGCCCGAGCCGACCCGGATGAACGACGCGGTCGCCGACCCGCACGGCCGTTTCTGGGCTGGCAGCATGACGTACGCGGGACTGCCCGGCCAGGGCACCCTCTACCTGCTCGCCCCCGGCTCGGCGCCGGAACCCGCTGTGACCGGGCTGAGCATCCCGAACGGCCCGGCCTTCGACGCGGCCGGCACCACCATGTACCTGGCCGACTCGCCGCGCGGCGAGGTCGACCGGTTCACAGTCGACAGGGCCACCGGCGCCCTGCACGGGCGGGAGCCGTTCCTGCGACTCGCCGACTCCGACGGTTCCCCGGACGGGATGACAGTCGACGCGGCAGGCCACCTCTGGGTCGCGCTGTGGGGAGGCTCGGCGGTACGCCGTTACCGACCCGACGGGACGCTGGACCGCCACATCCAGCTCCCCGCCCGCCAGCCGGCCGGCATCTGCCTGGGCGGCCCCGACCTGCGCCGGCTCTTCATCGGGACCGCCAGGCTCGGGCTCACCGAGCCAGGCGCCACGGACGGTGCGCTGCTCGCGGTCGACGTCGAGGTCCCCGGCCTGCCCACCGCGACCGCCACCTGCTGATCCGGCCCCGCCGCTCCGGTGCCGAGCAGCAGGGAAGCGGCCCTTCCTGTTGCCGGCGCCGGTTGAGGGTCGAATGAGGCGGCCACGGCCACGCATACCGGACGCCACGGCGGGAACAGCACCATGCGGGTTCGCGCCGGTGCGAAGCCGGACCGGCAGGGGGCTGGACGATGCGGGCAGCGGGGCGAACGTCGTGAACGGGCCGGTGGGCGACGAGCCGCTCGGCGAGCTGGAGCTGGTGCACACCTTCACCGGCCCGATGCCGACCGGTGTGAGCGTCTCGCACCAGGGCAGGATCTTCGTCAACTTCCCCAAGTGGGGCGACGAGGTGCCGGCCACAGTCGTCGAGCTGCGCGACGGCAGTGAGGTGCCCTACCCCGACCAGCCGTGGAACGACCCGTCCGGCGGCGACGACGCGGGCGCGTTCGTCTCGGTGCAGAGCATCGTGGTGGACCCGGCCGACCGGCTCTGGGTCCTCGACACCGGCAGCCCGATGTTCCAGCCCACGAAGCCCGGAGGGCCGAAGCTCGTCCGAGTCGACCTGGACACCGACACGGTCGCCCAGGTGATCACCTTCCCGCCGGACGTGGCGCTGCCGACGACGTACCTCAACGACGTCCGCTTCGACCTGCGGCGCGGGGAGTCGGGGGTCGCCTACATCACCGACTCGGCGTCCGACGGGCCGAACGGGATCATCGTGGTGGACCTGGCCAGTGGGGCGTCCTGGCGGCGGCTGCACGACCACCCGTCCACCAAGGCGGAGCCGCTGACGACGTTCCGTCCGGTGGTCGAGGGCCGACCGTTCCTCGAACGGCCGGCGGAGGGGCCGCCGAAGCCCGTGACGATGGGCTCCGACGGCATCGCCATTTCGGCCGACGGCACCCGGTTGTACTACTGCCCGCTGGCATCCCGCCGCTGGTACAGCGTGTCCACCGAGGCACTTGCCGACCCGTCGGTCACCCAGGAGGCGGTCGCGGCCACGGTTGTCGACGAGGGCGACAAGGGCACCGCGTCGGACGGGCTGGAATCTGACGACGCGGGTCGTCTCTACCTCACCTCGTACGAGCACAACGCGGTGCTGCGCCGACTGCCCGACGGCGAGTACGAGACCCTGGTCCACGACCCGCGGCTGCTCTGGCCGGACACCATGTCGGTGGCAGTCGACGGCTACCTGTACGTCACCGCCAACCAGTTGCACCGCCAGGCGCAGTACCAGCGTGGGCAGGACCTGCGACGCCGCCCGTACGCGCTGTTCCGCACCCGGATCGACGCCGGCCCGGTGGTGCTGCGCCGCTGACAGGGCTCGCCTCGCGCCGCCGGTCGGTGCGGGCACGGCCGGGAGGCATGGCTGGGCGGCCGGCGGGTAGCCCGTCGGATGGCCGACTGGGGCAAGGTGTTCATCCCGGACACCCCGGTGTTGGAGATCCTGGTACGGGGCAGCGTCATGTACCTCGCCCTGTTCACGCTCCTGCGGGTCATCCTCAAGCGGGAGAGCGGCACCACAGGCGTCACCGACCTGCTTGTGATCGTGCTGCTCGCCGACGCCGCGCAGAACGGCATGTCCGGCGGCTACAACTCGATCACCGACGGGTTGCTGCTGGTCGGGGTGATCATCGGTTGGTCGTACCTGTTGAACGCCGTCGCGTACCGCTGGCAGGCCGCCGCACGGCTGATCCGGCCCAGCTCGCTGGTGCTTGTCCGCGACGGGGAGGTCATGCGGGAGAACATGCGCCGCGAACTGATCACCAACGAGGAGCTGCACACCCTGTTACGCCAGCAGGGCGTCTCCGACCTGGCGGACGTCCGCGAGGTGCGGATGGAGCCCGACGGTCGGTTCAGCGTCACCACCCGTACGCCCGGTCGGCCCCGCAACAGGCGCAACGCGGGCGGCTTCGGCTGACGGCCGGGCGCCGTATGCCCGATGGCGCGGCTGAGGCGCGCAGCCCGCCGCCGGCCTCAGCTGGTCGGCAGGTTGCGGTCCAGCAGGTCGAACAGGGCGACCCAGTGCCGTTCGGTGGCCTGCTCGTCGTACGCCGGTGTGTCGGACATGGTGTATCCGTGGTGGGCGCCCTCGTACAACTCCGAGCGGTAGCGCACACCCGCGGCGTCGAGCGCCTCCTCCAGAGTGGCGATCTGCTCGGGCGTCATCGACTGGTCGTTGTCCGCGTGCCCGAAGTACACCTCGCCGGTGATCGAGCCGACGCCCAGGTGAGGGCTGTCCGGCTCGTCGAGGACGATCCGCCCTGCGTGGAAGCTCGCCGTCGCGACGATCCGGTCCGGATGCGCCTCGATGGCCAGCAGCGCGTTCGTACCGCCCATGCAGTAGCCGGTGATCGCGACGGGGCCGGGGCGGACGTCGTCGCGAGCCGCAAGGAAATCGAGGTACGCGGCGGTGTCCCGGCTGATCACGTCGGCGGTCAGCGCGCGGATCAGCGGGACGACCTTCTCGAAGATCGCGCTGCGCTGGTCGGCGTCGCCGATTCGGGACAGGTCGACAAGTGGTGCCCGGCCAGCCCGGTAGAGCAGGTTGGGCGTCAGCACCAGGTAGCCGCGGGCGGCGATCCGTTCCGCCATCTCCACGAGGCGCGGGCGCGGGCCGAAGGCGTCCATGAAGAGCAGCACCGCCGGGAACGGGCCGTCCCCGTCCGGCCGGGTCAGAGAGGCGTCCGCCACTCCGTCGCTTGTCGGGATGTCCACCGTCGTCGTCTGCACCGGGCCTCCTCGTAATCCGATCTTGGTCCGTCCGAAACGGTACTCGCCTGGACGGCGTGCCCGACACCGGTCCGCCAGCCAGTGGCGCCGGTCCCTCCAGCTTTGCCGCCACGCGGCTCCGGACCGTCTCCAGGCGGCTCAGTTTCCTGCACACGGTCGGGCGCGTGAACAGCGCGTCAAGAACTGACGATGACCCGTCGAAACCGCGTATCGACGGGCCCGTCTTCACCGCCCGGTGGTGACGATGGGTTCATGAGTCCTTGGCGGATGACGCGCTGGGAACGGGGGCACCCGCTGCCGGTCACTGACCCGGACAACGGCCCGGCCGAGCCCTCCACGGGTGCGGGCGAGCCGGATCGCCGGCACGAGGCGCTTGTGAGCGTCCGGCTCGGCCCGTCCGCGCCCGGCAGTCACCTTGTGGAGTACCTGCGGCACGAGCCCTGCGCCGTCGCCGCGTGGTGGATCGCCGCCGACGTCGACGCCGTGGTGCGGCTCTCCGCCGACAGCATGACAGTGCTGCACCGCGCCGTGGCCGACCTGCGTCGCCGTGCCGGGGTGGAGGTCGCGGTGGCGCACTACATCCTCCGCGCGCTCGACCTGACCGATCCGGCGGACCCGCGTACGGCGAAGGACAGCCCGGCCTGGGCGGTGCCCGCCGCATGAGCCTCCCCACCGTGGCCCGCCGGAAATCGGCGGGCGTCTACCGGCGTGGGATCGACAGAGAGGACCAACCGACGATGGACGAGGCAGCGACAAGGTACGCCGTTCCGGTGCGCAATCTGCCGGGACGGCAGGTACGGACGGTGCGGACCGGCCGTTCACCGCAGGGGCAGCGGGTGGGGATCGCCTTCACCCGGGTCGACCTGCTGGTGGCCGCAATGGGCGCGGACCAGCCGTGGGAGGAACTCTGCGAGTCGGCGTTGCGGGCAATGCTGCGCCCGCTCGGCATCGACCGGATTCAGGTCGACCCGCTGTTGGTGGCGCCACCGCTCGCCGAGAGTGTCGGCGACCTGGCGGCACCGACAGCGCCGGTCCGGATGCCGGCCCTGGCGGGCACCGGAGGCGGGCCGGGTCAGGGGCGGTAGCGATAGCCCATTCCCGGCTCCGTGATGAGGTGCCGGGGGCGGGCCGGGTCGTCCTCCAGCTTGCGCCGCAACTGGGCCAGGTACTGCCGCAGGTAGTTGGTCTCGTTCTGGTACTCCGGCCCCCACACCTCCTGGAGGAGCTGCCGCTGGCTGACAAGCTTGCCGGGGTGCCGCACCAGCTTCTCCAGCACGCTCCACTGGGTGGGTGTCAGCTTGACCTCGGTGCCGTCGTCCCGTCGTACGCTGCGGTCGGCCAGGTCGACCGTGTGCTGGCCGATCCGCAGTGCCGGCACCGCCTCGCTTGACGTACCCAGCCGTCGGGTGACCGCGCGGATGCGGGCCAGCAGTTCCTCCACCCCGAACGGCTTGGTGACGTAGTCGTCGGCACCGGCGTCGAGCGCCGCCACCTTGTCCTCGCTGCCGGCCCGGCCGGAGAGCACGATGATCGGCACGGCCGTCCATCCGCGCAGCCCTCGGATCACCTCCACCCCGTCGATGTCGGGCAGGCCGAGGTCCAGCACCACAAGGTCCGGCGGATGGGTGGCGGCGGCCTTCAACGCGGCCGCGCCGGTGCCGGCGACGTCCACGTCGTACCGGCGGGCGCGCAGGTTGATCCGCAGGGCACGCAGGATCTGCGGTTCGTCGTCGACGACCAGGATGCGCGTCATTCCTGCGGCCCCTCCGAGCTGGACTGCGCGGCGGGCAGCCGCAGCACCAGGGTGAGCCCACCACCGGGGGTGGTCTCCGGGATGATGCTGCCACCCATCGCCTCGACAAGCCCCCGGGACAGGGCGAGACCGAGACCGACACCGGTCTGGTTGTCCCTGTCGCCGAGGCGTTGGAACGGCAGGAAGACGTTCTCCCACTGGTCCTCCGGGATGCCCGGCCCCCGGTCGATCACCCGCAGCTCCACCTGCCCGGCGTGCGCGCTCGCGGTGATCGTGGGTGGCTTGTCGGGCGGGCTGTAGCGCAGCGCGTTGGCGACGATGTTGACGAGCACCCGTTCCAGCAGGCCCGGGTCGGCGGTGGCCGCCGGCAGGTCGGCCGGGATGTCCGTGGCGACTGTCGCGGCCGCCGGGCCAAGTTCGTCCAACGCCAGAGGTACGGCGTCCTCCAGGCCGATCGCGGTCGCGGTGATGCCGAGGACGCCGGCCTGGAGTCGACTCATGTCCAGGAGGTTGGCGACCAGCCGGGCGAGGCGGTCCAGTGACTCCTCTGCGGTCTCCAGCAACTCCTCTCGGTCGGACTCGTCGAACTCGATGTCGTGGCTGCGCAGACTGGTGACTGCCGCCTTCGCCGACGCCAGCGGCGTACGCAGGTCGTGGCTGACCGCGGCGAGCAGCGCGGTGCGCATGCGGTCGGCAGCGGCGAGGGGTTTGGCGGTGGCTGCCTCCTCGGCGAGCCGTTCCTGGCGCAGCGCGACGGCTGCCTGGGCGGCGAACGCCTCGACGATCCGCCGGTCGGCGGCCTCCAGTCGGCGTCCGCTGAGCACGACTGTGATCCGGTCGTCGACCGGTACCGCCGTCTCACCGCCGTCGGGTGTGCCGGCCGGCTGGTCGCCGACGCTGGCCACGACACACCAGGCGTGCTCCTCGCGGGACCTGTCCGGACGGCCGCTGGCCTCCTCGGCCAACTCCAGCACGCTCACCGCGCGCAGCCCGAAGGTTTCCCGGAGCTGGTCCAGCAGGGCGGGCAGCGGGCGTTCGCCGCGCAGGACGCCACCCGCCACGGCGGCGAGGGTCTGCGCGTCGGCGGCGGCGCGGGCGGCCTCCCGGGTACGCCGGGCGGCAACGTCGACGACCCAGCTCACCGCCAACGCCACGCCGACGAAGACGGCCAGGGCGAGCAGGTTGTCCGCCTCGGCGATCGTCAACGTGCGGAACGGCGGGGTGAAGAACCAGTTGAGCAGCAGCGAGCCGCCCAGCGCGGCGACAAGCGCCGGCCACACTCCACCAACAAGCGCGACCCCGACGACCCCGGCGAGGAACAGCAGGATGTCGTTTGTGAGCGTCAGGTCGGGCAGCGTCCTCAACAGCAGGGTGAGCAGCGGCATGCCCAGCGCGGCCAGGACGAAGCCGAGCAGCCTCCGGCGTCGCGACAGCGCGGCCGGCACCGCTGCCGCCCGACGGCCCTTGCCTGCCTGTTTGTGGGTGACAAGGTGCACGTCGATCGAGCCGGAGAGCGCGGTGGTGGTCACCCCGACGCCCCGGGCGAAGATCTGCGCGAGGCGTCCCCGCCGGCTGGCGCCGAGCACCAGTTGGGTGGCGTTCACGCCCTGGGCGAAGTCCAGCAGCGCGGCCGGCACGTCGGTGCCGAGCACCTGGTGGTAGGTGCCGCCGAGGCTCTCCACGAGCACCCGCTGGCGGGCGAGCTGGGCCGGGTCCGCGCCGGCCAGGCCGTCGCTGCGGGCGACGTGCACGGCGAGCAGGTCGGCGCCCTTGCTGCGGGCGGCGACACGGGCGGCACGGCGGATCAGCGTCTCGCCCTCCGGGCCTCCGGTCAGCGCCACCACGACGCGTTCCCGGGCCTCCCAGGTCGCGGCGATGCCCTGCTGGCTGCGGTACACCTCGAGCTGCTCGTCGACCTTGTCGGCCAGCCAGAGCAGCGCCAGTTCGCGCAGCGCGGTGAGGTTGCCGACCCGGAAGTAGTTGCCGAGCGCGGCGTCGATCTTGTCAGGGCGGTAGATGTTGCCGTGCGCCATCCGGCGGCGCAGCGCCTCGGGTGTCATGTCGACAAGCTCGACCTGCTCGGCGGCGCGGACGATCTCGTCCGGCACCGTCTCCCGCTGGGTCGTGCCGGTGATCTGCGCGACGACGTCGTTCACCGACTCCAGGTGCTGCACGTTGACCGTGGACAGCACGTCGATCCCCGCGTCGAGCAGTTCCTGGACGTCCTGCCAGCGCTTGTCGTGCCGCGAGCCGGGCACGTTCGTGTGTGCCAGCTCGTCGACCACAGCGATCTCCGGCCGGCGGGCCAGCACCGCGTCCAAGTCCATCTCGGTGAACTCGGCGCCCCGGTAGGTCATCGTGCGGCGGGGCACCTGCTCCAGGTCACCGACCATGGCGGCGGTCTGCTGCCGGCCGTGGGTCTCCACGAAGCCGATCACCACGTCGGTGCCGCGCGCGGCTCGCCGCTGGGCCTCCTCCAACATGGCGTACGTCTTTCCGACGCCCGGGGCGGCTCCGAGGTAGATGCGCAGTTCTCCGCGTGGCACGGGAACCATCCTCTCCGATCAGAAGGAAGGGCCCCTTCTTAACGCGAGGCGTTAAGAAGGGGCCCTTCCTTACGCGTTCAGCGAGCGGGGTACTGCTTGTCGAGCGCGATGTTGAGTTCCAGCACGTTGACCCCCGGCTCGCCCATGAAGCCGAGCCCTCGTCCGGTGGTGTGCTCGTCCACCAGCTTGCGGACGGCCGCCGGGTCCGCGCCGCGTTCCCGCGCCACCCGGTTCACCTGCAATTCGGCGTACGCCGGGCTGATCTGGGGGTCGAGGCCGCTGCCGCTGGCGGTGACCGCGTCGGCGGGCACTGCCGGCTCGGCGGGGGCGTCGCCGCGGATCGGGGTGATCAGCCCGCCGGCGGCCACGTAGTCCTCGCCGGGCTGGGCCAGCTCCACAGGCACCCCCTGGTACGAGGACACGAACGGCGTGGCCGGGGCAGCCTGGTTGACGCTGACCACCCGGGTGACCGGGCCGGTCAGACCGTCGGCGCGGAAGACAGCGAGCACCGCGCCGACCCCGTCGTCGGTGCAGAAGGGGCGGCTGCCGTCGACGCCATTCAGCTCGCCGACCGACCTGCTGCGCCCGCAGACCTGGGTGAGCAGGCTTTCGCTGGACTCCTCCGGGTCGGTGGCCAGGGTGTCGACAACGCTCTCCGGGCCGAGGTTGCTGGCAGCTGTGGAGGTCGGGTCGTAGCCGTCTCCGGCGGCCGACGGACGGGACTGGAAGTAGCGGCCGATGGGGTTGCCGTCGGCGTCGGTGAAGGACTGGCCGATAAGCGAGCTGCCGATCGTCGTCGGGCCCGAGGTGATCAGCGAGCCGTCGGCCTTGTGGTTGAGGCCGGGCAGCTGACCGACCGCTACCAGGGCCAGCGGGTAGACCAGCCCGAGCAGCACCGTGAACACGAGCACGGCGCGCAGGGCGGCGAGGTGTTGGGCGATCCAGGTGGGTAGGCGCATCACGAAATCCCCGGGATGAACTGGATGAGCAGGTCGATGAGCTTGATCCCGATGAACGGCACGACGATGCCGCCCAGGCCGTACACCAGCAGGTTGCGGCTGAGCAGCTTCGACGCGGCGGCCGGCCGGTACCGCACGCCGCGCAGGGCGAGCGGGATCAGCGCGATGATCACCAGGGCGTTGAAGATGACAGCGGACAGGATCGCCGACTCCGGGCTGGCCAGCCGCATGATGTTCAGCGCGTCCAGGCTCGGGTAGAGGCCGGCGAACATGGCCGGGATGATCGCGAAGTACTTCGCGATGTCGTTGGAGATGCTGAACGTCGTCAGCGCACCGCGCGTGATCAGCAACTGCTTGCCGATCTCCACGATCTCGATGAGCTTTGTCGGGTCGGAGTCGAGGTCGACCATGTTGCCGGCCTCCTTGGCGGCCGACGTACCGGTGTTCATCGCCACCCCGACGTCGGCCTGGGCGAGCGCCGGTGCGTCGTTGGTGCCGTCACCGGTCATGGCGACCAGCCGGCCACCCTCCTGCTCCCGCTTGATCAGCGCGAGTTTGTCCTCCGGTGTCGCCTCGGCCAGGAAGTCGTCCACCCCGGCCTCGTCGGCGATTGCCTTCGCGGTACGCGGGTTGTCACCGGTGATCATCACCGTGCGGATGCCCATGCGGCGCATCTCGTCGAACCGCTCCCGCATGCCGGCTTTCACGACGTCCTTGAGGTGGATGACGCCCAGCGCGCGGGCGGGCTCACCGTCGACGTGCTCGGCGACCACGAGCGGGGTGCCGCCGGTGCTGCTGATCGCGTCCACGATCTCGCCGACCTGCTCGGTCGGGTGGCCGCCGTTCTCCCGTACCCACTTCATCACCGCGGCGGCGGCGCCCTTGCGGACCCGGCGGGCAGTGCCCACCGCCCCCCCGTCCACGCTGCCGTCCGGGGTCAGGTCGACGCCGCTCATCCGGGTCTGCGCGGTGAACGGCACGAAGGTGGCGTGCGGCATCACGCCGGCCTCGCGCTCGCGCAGCCCGAACTCGTTCTTTGCCAGCACTACCACCGAGCGCCCCTCCGGGGTCTCGTCGGCCAGGCTGGACAGCTGGGCGGCGTCGGCCATCGCCTCGACGGCGACCCCTTCGACGGGTACGAACTCGGCGGCCTGCCGATTGCCGAGCGTGATGGTGCCGGTCTTGTCCAGCAGCAGGGTGTTGACGTCGCCGGCCGCCTCGACGGCCCGGCCGCTCATGGCCAGGACGTTGCGCTGCACGAGCCGGTCCATGCCGGCGATGCCGATGGCCGAGAGCAGCGCGCCGATGGTGGTCGGGATGAGGCAGACGAGCAGCGAGATGAGCACGATCCCGGTGACGCCGGAGTCGGTGATCGCCCCGCTGTCCGGTGCCGCCGCCTGGTACGCCTTGGAGAAGATGGCCAGTGGCTGGAGGGTGACAACTGCCAGCAGGAAGATGATCGTGAGCGCGGAGAGCAGGATGTTCAGCGCGATCTCGTTGGGTGTCTTCTGCCTGTTGGCGCCCTCGACCAGGGCGATCATCCGGTCGATGAAGCTCTCCCCCGGCTTCTGGGTGATCTTCACGATGATCTGGTCGGAGAGCACCCTGGTGCCGCCGGTGACAGCGCTGCGGTCACCGCCGGACTCGCGGATGACCGGAGCCGACTCGCCGGTGATTGCCGACTCGTCGACGCTGGCGATGCCCTCCACGATGTCGCCGTCGCCGGGGATGATGCCGCCCGCCTCGACGAGTACGACGTCGCCCTGACGCAACTCCGGGGCTGCGACTGCCTCGTCGGTGTAGCTGTTGGCCCGCGCGCCGGGCTTCCAGCCGACCAGACGGGTGGCGATGGTGTCCTTCTTGGCCTGCCGCAAGGTTGCGGCCTGCGCCTTGCCCCGCCCCTCGGCGACGGCCTCGGCCAGGTTGGCGAAGAGCACTGTCAGCCAGAGCCAGACGGTGATCGCCCAGGCGAACACCGACGGGTCGGTCACCGCCAGGACCGTGGTGAAGGCCGCGCCGACCTCGACGATCAGCATCACCGGGTTGCGCCACATGGTGGCCGGGTTCAGCTTGCGTACGGCGTCCGGCAGGGACCGGATGAGCT
This sequence comes from Micromonospora sp. DT68, assembly GCF_049847245.1. Lineage (NCBI taxonomy): Bacteria > Bacillati > Actinomycetota > Actinomycetes > Micromonosporales > Micromonosporaceae > Micromonospora > Micromonospora sp. DT68. The sequence continues at coordinate 128,356 of NZ_JBNCNZ010000001.1, read as the reverse complement.
GCTGGGGGTCGAGCAGGCCTCCGCCGACCCGCTTGCCCTGGTCGGCTGCGGTGGCGAGCTGCCCGGATGTCACGGACATGTCCTCGTTCCTCATGATGGTCAGAGCCCTTCTGCCAGCGGGCCAAGCGCGAGCGCGGGCAGGAAGGTCAGCGCGACGAGGACGACTGTGACGCCGACGACCATCCCGACGAACAGCGGACGGTGGGTCGGCAGGGTGCCCTCGGACGCGGGGGTGGGTGCCTGGCGGGCCAGCGAGCCGGCGAGCGCGAGCACGAAGATGATCGGCAGGAATCGGCCCAGCAGCATGCACAACCCGAGCGCGGTGTCCCACCAGGTGGTGTTGACAGTGATGCCGCCGAAGGCGGAGCCGTTGTTGTTGCTGGCCGAGGTGAACGCGTAGAGCACCTCGGAGAGTCCGTGCGGGCCGACGTTCAGCGCTGTCGAGTTGTTGCCTGTGGCGAACGCCGCCGCCGTGCCGACGAGCACCAGGATCGGCGTGATCAGGAAGTACAGCGAGGCGAACTTGATTTCCCGTGAGCCGATCTTCTTGCCCAGGTACTCAGGCGTGCGACCCACCATCAGGCCGGCCACGAAGACCGTGATCACCGCGAGGATGAGCAGGCCGTACAGGCCGGAACCGGTGCCGCCCGGCGCTACCTCGCCGAGCATCATGTTGACCATCGGCATCATGCCGCCGAGCGATGTGAACGAGTCGTGGAACGAGTTCACAGCGCCGGTCGAGGTGAGCGTGGTGGCGGCGGCGAAGGTCGCCGAGTTCGAGACGTCGAACCGGACCTCCTTGCCCTCCAGCGCCGCGCCGACGGCCTGCGGAACGGTGCCCTGACCGGCCAGCTCGAACATGTTGGTGAGGGCGACGCTCGCGACCGCGAGAATGCCCATCACCGCGGCGATCGCGTAGCCCTGCCGGTTCTGCCCGACCATCCGGCCGAACACCCGGGGCAGGCTGAACGGGATCAGCAGGATCAGGAAGATCTCAAGCCAGTTCGTCCACGAGGTGGGGTTCTCGAACGGGTGGGCGCTGTTGGCGTTGTAGAAGCCGCCGCCGTTGGTGCCCAACTCCTTGATCACTTCCTGGCTGGCGACCGGCCCACCGGTGATGGTCTGGGAGCCGCCGGTGAGCGTCGTGACGTCGGTGCCGCCGGACAGGTTCTGCACCGCCCCGCCGATCATCAGCGCGATGGCGCCGAGCACCGCGATCGGCAGCAGGATCCGCAGCACGATCCGGGTCAGGTCGACCCAGAAGTTGCCGAGCTGCCCGGTGCGGCTGCGGGCGAACCCGCGTATCAGCGCGACCGCCACCGCGATGCCGACCGCCGCCGAGACGAAGTTCTGCACCGCCAGGCCGGCCATCTGCACGAGGTGGCCCATTGTCGACTCACCCGAGTACGACTGCCAGTTGGTGTTCGTCACGAACGACACGGCCGTGTTCCACGCGCCGTGCGGCACCACCGCGTCGAAGCCCAGTGACAGCCACAGGTGGTTCTGCACCCGCTGGAACAGGTACAGGAACAGCAGCGAGATGCCGGAGAACGCCAGCACGCTGCGGGCGTACACGCCCCAGGTCTGCTCGGAGGCCGGGTTGACCCCGACCAGTCGGTAGATCCCCCGCTCAACCCGGGATTGTTTGGTGCCGGCGACCGCCCGGAACATGTAGTCGCCGAACGGCTTGTAGACGGCGACGATGGCCGCCACAAGCGTCAACACGAAGATGACGCCCGCTGTTGTCATGGTCATCAGAAGCGCTCCGGGAACAACAGGGCGAACACCAGGAACGCGCCCAGGACGATCGCGAGCACCAGGCCGACGGCGTTTACCGCGTTCACAGCTTCTCCACCGCCCGGATCACCAGGGCGAGCGCTGCGAACAGCGCCACCGTCAGGACCACGAACACCACGTCAGACACGCTGACTCCCTCAGACCGGCTAGGTTCGCGCGACCGCCTTCCGGTCGCGCGGGGCAATCAAAGCCCCGCTACGCGCCGGTCGGCAGAGGTCGTGACGCGACAAATACGGCGGCGAACCGTTTCTTGACGCGGTTTTCACACCCGTGCCTGAACAGGTGAAATGCGGCACAGAGCAGGCTGAGGCTGGTTGTTGTTCGCCCTTTGCTCTGCTTCAACGGACGCAACACGGAGGCGCTGTCACCGTTGCGCTGGTTGAAGCAGAGCAAAGGACACAACGGAAGTGACCGCGAGCGACCCGGCTGGGTGGCTCGCGCGGCGTGGTGCAGGCGGAGGCGGGGGCCGGTCAGGCCGGGCGGCGGGCCACAAGCACGTCACGCATGATCGACTGATCCACCCGGTGCCGCAGCGCGCGGTAGGGCTCCGCGTCGACAACGCTCAGGCCGGCGTCGGAAAGTGCCGCCGCCGCGTCGTCCCGGCTGGCCACGTGGGTATTCCAGGAGATGCCGAGCGCGCCGCCGGGCCGCAGCAGCCGTGCCCAGACCGGCGCGGCGTCCGCGAGCAGCCTCAGCGGATCACGGGTCAACCCATGATCGGCGGTACGACTGCCGTGCTGCACGCCGTACGGGGCGTCCGCCACGATCAGGTCGACGGTCTCCGGCCGGAAGAACTCCCCCGACCTGGTGGTGTCCGCGTTCACCACGTCCAGCAGTTGCGTGCGACCGGCCTTGTGCTCCTCACGGGTCGGTGCCAGCTCGATCCGCACCCGACGGCCGACAACCTTGCGCTCCCGCCGTACCGGACCCGACTCAAGCACCCGGTGCTTGATCCGCTTCTGCTTCAGCCAGGTGGTGATGAACGCCCGGTACGCCTCGACGTCCTTCTGGTCGCGCTCCACCCCGGCGGCGTCGAAGCCGTACATCAGCGCCTGGTTGAGGGTGGTGCCCCGACCGCACAGCGGGTCGAGCACCCGGAACCGCCGGTCGGTCAGCTCGCCGGCCCAGTCCGAGGCGAGCAGTGTGACGTTGAGCAGCAGCTTGGTGAACTGCTCGTTGGTCTTGCCCGGGTACTTCTGGATGGTGAGCAGGTCGTCGTCGTAGCGGTCCAGCCTGGTCCACTCGACCGGGCGCAGCAGGTCGCCGACGATCTCGAACAGCGCGTACCCGGCGGAGAGATTGCCCAGGACGGCGAAGTCACGCTCGGTCAGCCCGTCGCCGGCGAACGTCACGTAGGACGCCCCACCGACGACCTCGGTGTCCAACTCACCGATCCGACCGTCGAGCGCCGAGCGGCCGAAGATCTCCAGCTCGGCTTGGGTGAGGTCGACGGCGGAGCGGGCGTACACCCGGTTGGTGGCGGGCAGGATCAGCAGGCCGTAGCGCGTCATGGTCCGGCGAGTATTCCACAACGGGTGACGGTCGCCGGGAACCGGAGCGACCGCCGGAGCGACTACCGGTACATGGGGTGTGAGCAGTGGCGGGAGGTCCTGTCCGCGCAGCTGGACGGGGAGGAGACCGCCGACGAACGGGCGGCGGCGCAGGTGCACCTCGACGAGTGCGCCGATTGCCGGGCCTGGTTCACGGCGGCGGCTGCGGTGACCCGTCGGGTTCGTACCCGTTTGGTCACCGACGTTCCCGACCGGGCCGCCGCGATCCTGGCCGCCGCCGCGGCGACCCCGCCGCCCCGGCAGTCGTGGTGGCGACGCCTGGCCGGGCGCGGACCCCTGGTCGCCGGGCTGCGCGCGGCGCTCGGCCTGCTCGGCGCGGTGCAGTTGGTGCTCGGCCTGGCCCAGGTGGGTAGGGGCGCGGCCACTGACCACCTGCACCCCACCGGCCAGCACCTGTGGCACGAGTCGGCCGCCTGGAACGTCGCGGTGGGTGCCGGCTTCCTCTTCGTGGCGGTACGCCGCACCCCGCCGGCCGGGCTGCTGCCGATGCTCAGCGCGTTCGTCGGCACGCTGCTGCTGCTCTCGGTGAACGACCTGGCCACCGGCTCGGTGGACGGGCAGCGGCTGGTCAGCCACGGTTTCCTGGTGGTCGGCTATCTGATCACCGTGCTGCTGTCCCGCCCCGGGCTGCGCCCCGGTGGGCCCTCGCCGCAGCGGCAGCAGGCACCGTCACGCTGGCGGTTCCGCCCCGAAGAGGTGGACCGGCCGCTGCGGGTGGTCAACTCCGGGGCGTACCCCGCGCAGGCCGCCGACCGGCACGCGGCACCGGCGGCACGGACCGGCGACCGACGGGCCGCCTGAGCCTGCTCAGCCCGCCTGTCGCCGGCGTGCCCGGTGGGCGCGCAGGTTCGCCGGAAGGCCGCAGACGCGGACGGAGTGCCAGACCCCGCTGTTGTTGCGGGAACGGTCGTAGAACGCCACCTGGCACCGGGGGTTGCGGCAGGTCTTGATGCGCCTGCCGACGTCGGTGAGTTGCGCCGCGTACAACTCCGCCAGGACGAGGGAGACAAGCAACTCGACCCCTGTCCCGGCGGGATCGAGGTGGACCGAGCCGTCCCCGTCCAGCAGAAGCGTGGCACCTGTCGCACGAGCGGCCGGCACCGGCTCGGGCGGCCCGGATTCCGGTGTGGCGTGCAGCCTGGCGTCGATCCCGTACCGCAGCTCGTCGCGGAAGGTTCGCAGCGCCCGCAGGTCCGCCGGGTCGAGCGTCACGTCGGGTGCCGGCCGCCCGGTGGCCGTCGACCACCGGGCGCAGACATCGTGCGCCCACTGCGTGGCGCTGTCGAGATCGCCGAGGAGATCCGGCTGGCGTGGGGCTCCGGCCGGGAGCGTGTTGAGTAGGTCCTGGACGAGCCCGAGGCCGCCCGGTGCGGGGTCGAGGCCGTATCTCGCGGTGGCGGGCCACGGCGGAGGGGACACCGACGGCATTGTCACATCACTTTCCGATCAGGCCGAGCGCCCCGTACCACAGCGGGCCCGGGTTCACCCAGTCCGGATAGAGCTCCATCATCGCGTCGAAGAACTCGATGGCTGTGGACTTCTCAGCCAACAGCCGCTCCACGTTCAGCAGGTACCTGCGGGTCTCGTCGATGCTCGACGGGTCATCGGGGAGGCTGCGGTTCTTGTGGCTGGCGACCACTGCCCGGGGCGCGAGGGCCTCGACGCGGTCGAGGGCCTTGAGCCACTCCCTCAGACCACCGTTGACGGTTTCCAGCAGGTACTGGTGGACCCCGTTGTAGACGACGTCGCCGGCCACCACGAGGCCGATCGACGGCACGTGCAGGACTGTGGTCTGGTCGCCGTCGGTGTGCCCGGTCTCGACCGGCTGGGCGACGTTTCCTTCGAGCAGGATTCCGCCGGGCGGCACCGGAATGGCGTCGACGGGCGACTCCGGGATCAGCCCGGGGAAGACCTTGTCGAACACCTCTTGGCGCCCGACGGTGGCCTGCTGGTGCATGACCTCGATGGTGCCGGGCGTCGCGTAGGTGACGGCGTCGGGGAAGCGCTTGACCAGCTCAGGGGCACCGAACCAGTGGTCACCGTGCCCGTGGGTGGCGTAGATGGCCGTCAGCCGCTTGCCCGACCGCTCGATCCAGTCGCCCGCCGTCGCGATCTGCTCATGGGTGAACGGCGGGTCCACCAGCAGCGCCTCCTCGGCTCCCGAGATCAGGGTGGTGGCTGTCGGATTGAAGTGGATGGGCGAGCCGTCCGGCATGCGCTGGTCTCCGGCCCGGATCGGGCCATCCAGGACCAGTACCTCGTAGGACAGGGCGGATGGGGACATGTCTCCTCCTCGGCGACGCGGGTCGCGACCGTCGGCGCACGTCCACCGACGAAATAAGCGTAAGTCGTATGCCTATTTCAGTCCGGCGTTTGCCGAGTCTCCTGCCTCACACCTCCAGCGATGACCTGCGGGATGACCTGCTCCACGATCGTCAGCAGCGTGGTGGTGAGCAGCAGGTGCACCTGAGGGCGGGTCAGCGCGCCGCGCTGGAGCCACTCCCGGGCGGTCGAGGTCGCCAGGCCGCAGTACGCCCGGACCATCCCGCGTAACTCCTCGTGGTGCTCCGCCTCGTCGGCAAGCCCGACGGCGACGAGCATCCGGTCCGCGGCGACCTCCTCGGCCTCGGCGAGCACCCGCTCCACGTCGGCGTCGCCACCCATGCCCCGCGCCGTGACGGCGGCCAGCCAGGATGTGCTGTGCCGTGACACCACGTCGAGGAACCAGGTGACGCTGGCGTCGATCCGAGTGCGCAGGTCGCCCTTGGGCAGTCGTTCCACGGCGACCTCGGGGATGGTCACCATGACCCGGACGACCTCCAGGTAGAGGTCCTTCTTGGCGCCGAAGTAGTGGTTGACAAGCCCTCTGGCGACGCCTGCCTCGCGGGCGATGTCGGTGGTCGACACGTCCGCGTACGGGCGCTCGCCGAACAGCCGGACCGCGCAGGCCAGGATCTGCCCGCGTCGGGCGTCCGGCTCCAGACGGCGGCGGCGCGGAGCCGTCTCGACACTCATCTGCCCGACCTTATCGGCAGCTCACGACGTCGGCCCGGGGCGTCGACCGCCGCGCCGCCTTGATCGACTCGCCTTCCCTGACATCGGGGTGTCCCCACGCTGCGGATAGCCCGATATCAAGGAAGGCGTGTGGATCAAGAGTTATTGACAGGCTGCCAACAGCGCGCGAGGGTGGTGGACATGCCGACGCCCGCACTCGACGGTCCCCCCTCGCCCTGGCGGCAGCCGGAGCACGACGACCTCGCCGACCTGGCCCGCACCTTCTTCACGAAGGAGGTGCTGCCGCACACCGAGCGCCTGCTGGCCCAGGGCCACCCGGATCGCGAGCACTACCGGCGCGCCGGTGAGCTGGGGCTGCTCGGGCTGTCAGTGCCGGAGGAGTACGGCGGTGGGGGCGGCGGCTTCACGCACGAGGCGGTGCTGCTGCACGAGCAGGCCCACACCGGGGAGAGCAGCCTCGGGCTGGCCGTCCACAGTGGCATCGTCACCGGCTACCTGGTGGAGTACGGCAGCGAGGAGCAGAAGCGACGCTGGCTGCCCGGACTGTGCAGCGGTGAGCTGGTCGGCGCGATCGCGATGACCGAGCCCGATGGCGGCTCCGACCTCCAGGCGATGCGCACCCGGGCGGTCCACGACGGTGACGACTACCTGGTCACCGGCGCGAAGACGTTCATCACAAACGGCGGCCTGGCCGACCTGATCGTCATGGCGGTCAAGACCGACCCCGAGCAGCGGGCCTCCGGCATCTCCCTGCTGGTCTGCGAGGTCGGCGGCGACCCGGAGGGCTTCCGCCGGGGCCGGCTGCTGTCCAAGGTGGGGCTGCACGGCAACGACACCGCCGAGTTGTTCTTCGACGACTTCCGGGTGCCTGCGGCCAACCTGCTGGGCGGCGCCGAAGGGCTGGGCTTCATCCAGATGATGCAGCAGCTTCCGCAGGAGCGCCTGGTCATCGGCGTCGGGGCGGTCGCCGCCATGGAACGCGCCGTCGAGCTGACAGTCGCGTACGCGAAGGAGCGCACCGCCTTCGGCAAGCCGCTGATGGGCCACCAGAACACCCGGATGGTGCTCGCCGAGTGCGCCACCCGCACCCGGGTCAGTCGGGTCTTCCTGGACGACTGCATCGTCCGGCACAGCCGTGGCGACCTGGACGTGGCGACCGCAGCTATGGCGAAGTCGTGGCTCACCGAGGGCCAGTGCGAGGTCGTCGACCGCTGCCTGCAGATCTTCGGCGGCTACGGCTACACCACCGAGTACCCCATCGCCCGGATGTACGCCGACGCCCGCGTCCAGAAGATCTACGGCGGCACCAACGAGATCATGAAGGAGCTGATCGCCCGTGTCCTCTGAGGCGTACGTCTATGACGCGGTCCGCACCCCGCGCGGACGCGGCCGGGACACCGGCGCGCTGCACGGGGTCAAGCCGATCTCCCTTGTCGTCGGCCTGATCGACGCGCTGCGTGAGCGCAACCCGGGCCTTGACGTCGGGCGGCTGGAGGACCTGCTGCTCGGCATCGTCACACCTGTCGGCGAGCAGGGCGGTGACCTGGCGCGCGCCGCCGCCCTGTTGGCCGGGCTGCCCGACGAGGTGGGCGGGGTGCAGCTCAACCGGTTCTGCGCCTCCGGGTTGGAGGCTGTCAACTCCGCCGCCGCGCGGATCCGTTCCGGCTGGGAGCACCTGTTGCTGGCCGGCGGGGTGGAGTCGATGTCGCGGGTGCCGATGGGCGCCGACGGTGCCGCCTGGGCCACCGACCCGCAGACCGCGCTTGCCACGTCGTTCGTGCCGCAGGGCGTCAGCGCCGACCTCATCGCCACACTTGAGGGCTTCACCCGCGACGACGTGGACGGCTACGCGCTGCGCTCGCAGGAGCGGGCCGCCAAGGCGTGGGCGGGTGGGCATTTCGCCCGCTCGGTGGTGCCGGTCCGCGACGCCAACGGGCTGGACATCCTCAGTGTGGACGAGCACCTCCGCCCGGACACCACGCGGGAAGGGCTGGCCAAGCTCACGCCGTCCTTCGCCACGATTGGCGAGGCTGCCGGCTTCGACGCTGTCGCCTTGCAGAAGTTCCACTGGCTGGAGGCCATTGAGCACGTCCACCACGCCGGCAACTCGTCGGGAATCGTGGACGGTGCCGCGCTGGTGCTTGTCGGCTCGGAGCAGGTCGGCCGGGACCTCGGCCTCACCCCGCGCGCCCGGATCGTCGGCGCGGCGGTCACCGGCGCCGACCCGACGCTGATGCTGACCGGCCCGATCCCGGCCACCCACAAGGCGCTCGCCGCCGCCGGCCTGACCCTCGACGACATCGACCTGTTCGAGATCAACGAAGCCTTCGCCGCAGTGGTCCTCAAGTACGTCCGCGACCTCGGGCTGGATCCGGACCGCGTCAACGTCAACGGCGGCGCGATCGCTCTGGGCCACCCGCTCGGCGCGACCGGAGCGATGCTGCTCGGCACCGCGTTGGACGAGTTGGAACGCCGCGACCTGCGCCGCGCCGTCGTGACCCTCTGCATCGGCGGCGGCATGGGCGTCGCCACCGTCATCGAGCGCTGCTGACCCGGAGGACCACAATGACAAACACCATCCGGTACGACAGCGGCGCCGACGGCATCGTCACGCTCACCTTTGACGACCCCGACCAGTCCGCGAACACAATGAACCGCGCGTACGTCGCCTCGATGAGCGCCGTGCTCGACCGGCTGGAGGCCGAGCCAGACCTCGCCGGAGTCATCGTGACAAGCGCGAAGTCGACGTTCTTCGCCGGTGGTGACCTGCCGATGATGATCCGGGCGACAGGCGCCGATGCCCCCGGGCTTGCCGATCTGCTCGGCACCATCAAACGGGACCTGCGCCGGCTGGAGACGCTGGGCCGACCGGTGGTCGCCGCCCTCAACGGCTCGGCGCTCGGCGGCGGCCTGGAGATCGCGCTCGCCTGCCACCACCGGATCGCGCTGGAAGTGCCCGGCTCGCGGCTGGGACTGCCCGAGGTGACACTGGGTCTGCTGCCGGGTGCCGGCGGCGTCACCCGGACGGTACGCATGCTCGGCCTGGCCGGCGCGCTGACCACCGTGCTGCTCACCGGCCGCCGGATGCGCCCGGCCGACGCCCTGGCCGTCGGGATCGTCGACGAGGTAGTGGCCACCGAGACGGAGATGCTGGACCGGGCCCGCGCCTGGATCGCCGCCAACCCGCGCCCACAGCAGCCGTGGGACCGCCCGGACTACCGGATGCCCGGCGGCACACCCGCCAGCCGATCGCTTGCGGCGCAACTGCCGGCCTTCCCGGCGACCCTTCGCAAGCAGCTCAAGGGTGCCCGACTGCCCGCGCCGGAGGCGATCCTTGCCACCGCAGTGGAGGGCGCCCAGGTCGACCTGGAGACCGCGTTCACGGTGGAGACCCGGCACCTGATCGGCCTGCTCACCGGGCAGGTAGCCAAGAACATGATCGGGGCGTTCTTCTTCGACCTGAAGGCCGTCAACGGCGGCGCCGCCCGCCCGTCCGTGGCGGACGCGCCGCCGGTGCGCCGGGTGGCGGTGCTCGGCGCGGGCATGATGGGCGCCGGCATCGCGTACGCCTGCGCCAGCGCCGGCATCGACGTGGTGGTCAAGGACGTCTCCCCGGAGGCCGCCGGGCGGGCCCGGGAGCACGCCGAACGGCTGCTGGCCCGCAAGGTCCGCAAGGGGCGCGCCTCGGAGGCCGATGCCCGGGCCGTCCTGGACCGGATCAGCACCACCGACCAGGTCGACGCTCTGACCGGCTGCGACGCGGTCATCGAGGCGGTCTTCGAGGACCCGACGCTGAAGCAGAAGGTGTTCGCCGAGGTGCTGCCGGTGCTGGCGCCGGGCGCCCTGCTCGCCTCCAACACCTCGACCCTGCCGATCACCGGGCTGGCCGCCGGCGTGGACAGGCCGGCCGACTTCATCGGCATGCACTTCTTCTCCCCAGTGGACCGGATGCCCCTGCTGGAGATCGTGGTGGGCGAGCAGACCGGCGACGTCGCCCTGGCGCGGGCGTTCGACCTCGGCCGGCGGATCGGCAAGACGCCGATCGTCGTCAACGACGGTCGGGGCTTCTTCACCAGCCGGGTCATCGGCCGGTTCATCGACGAGGCTGTCGGCATGGTCGCCGAGGGCGTACCGGCCGCGTCGGTGGAGCAGGCAGCTCTCCAGGCCGGCTACCCGACCGGGCCGCTGGCGCTCGCCGACGAGGTGAGCCTCACCCTCATCCAGCGGATCCGGCGCCAGTTCGAGGCCGCCGGCGGGGACTTCCTGCCGTTGCCTTCGCACCGCCTCGTCGACGAGCTTGTCGACGCGTACGAGCGGCCGGGGCGCGCGGCGGGGCGCGGCTTCTACTCCTACGACAACGGCACGCGAGGGCGGCTGTGGACGGGGCTCGCCGACCTGATCACCGACGCCGGCCGGGCGGTGCCGTTCACCGACCTCCAGGAGCGGATGCTCTTCGCCGAGGCGCTGGACGCGCTGCGCTGCCTCGATGAGGGCGTGCTGCGTACCGAGACCGACGCCAACATCGGTTCGATCTTCGGCATCGGCTTCCCGGCCTGGACGGGAGGGGTGATCCGCTACGTCCGGCAGTACGCGGGCGGTCCGGCCGGCTTCGCGGCCCGTGCCAGTGAGCTGGCCTCCCGCTACGGTGACCGCTTCACACCTCCGGCCGACCTGGAGGAGCGGCTCGCCGCCCGTACCGTCGCACCGGCTGGCGTCGCGTGACGGCCCCGGGCCCCGGCGCAGCGGCGGGCGGTCCGGCGCGCGGCGGGCCGCTGGCGGGGGTACGGGTGGTCGAGCTGGCGGGTCTCGCACCCGCGCCGTTCGGTTGCATGATGCTCGCCGACCTCGGCGCGGACGTCGTGCGGGTGGACCGGCCGGGTGGCCCGGGTGCGGGGCGGCTGGCCGCGCCGACCGGTGGGCCGTTGCAGCGCGGACGCCGGGTTACCACGTTGGACCTGAAGTCCCCGGCGGGGGTGGCGGATCTGCTGCGCCTGGCGGACGCCGCCGACGTGCTCGTCGAGGGCTACCGGCCGGGTGTCGCCGAGCGGCTGGGTTTCGGGCCGCAGACGTGCCAGGCCCGAAACCCCCGGCTGGTGTACGCGCGTATGACCGGCTGGGGCCAGGACGGCCCGCTGGCGTCCCGGGCCGGGCACGACATCGACTACATCGCTGTGGCCGGTGCGTTGGAACCGCTGGGCCGGGCCGGCGAGCGCCCGCACGCGCCGATGAACCTGCTCGGTGACTTCGGCGGGGGCGGCATGCTGCTCGCGGTGGGCGTGCTTGCCGCGCTGCTGGAACGCGAACGCTCCGGTGTCGGCCAGGTCGTCGACGCGGCGATGGTCGACGGGTCCGCCCTGCTCACGTCGTTCCTGCACGGGATGCTCGGCGCCGGCCTGTGGGCCGCCCCGCGTGGGCGCAACATCTTCGACGGCGGCGCGCCGTTCTACGACACGTACGCCACCGCCGACGGCGGCTTCATGGCAGTGGGCGCCGTGGAACCCGCCTTCTACGCCGTGTTGCTGACGGGTCTGGGTCTCGCCGACGAGCCGGACCTGCCCGCCCAGTACGACCCGAGCGGCTGGGACGAGCTGCACCGACTGTTCACCGAGCGGTTCGCCGAGCGGACCCGGGACGAGTGGACGGCGGTCTTCGCCGACCTGGACGCCTGCGTCGCTCCGGTCCTCGCGCCCGGTGAGGCGTACCGGCATCCGCACAATGCGGCCCGAGGCACGTTCGTCGAGGTGGACGGTGAGATCCAGCCGGCACCGGCACCGCGTTTCGACCGGACGCCCACCGATCGGCCCGCTCCCGCCCCGGATCCGGAACGCGACGCTGTGGCGGTCGACGCGATCCTCGCCGACTGGCGGTGATCCGCCCGGCTCCGTGGGGGTCGGGCGGCGCAGGTCGCCGGGCTCGCGTGGCGCCGCCAACCTCGTCCACAAGGGACTTTACGGGGCCGCGAACGTTGCGGGGACGTTGGTACTGTCGCTCCCCGGGGCAGGACTGCGAGTCGTAGGGGGACGACATGGCGAGTGGGATCGATCCGTCCGGCCTGAGCCGGTCACTCGAAGAGGCGATGCGCCTCCTGAGCCAGGCCGGTGCCGCGGCCTCGCCCCAACCGGCGGCCGACGACGACACTGCGGCACCGACCGCCGAGCAGATGGTGGGCCGGGGCGTCGGCGGGGACGGGCTCGTCGAAGCGGAGGTCGGCGCGTACGGCGGCCTTCAGAGCCTCGTGATCGACCCGAGCCTGTCCCGCGCCGGCACCAGCGCGATCGCCGAGTACGTCCTGGAGGCGGTCCAGGCGGCTCAGGCCGACGAGCGCGTCCGGCGGGCCGAGCTGACGGCGGCGGCCGGTGTCGACAGCGCAGCCCTCACCGAGCAGCTCGGACGGGTCTCGGAGGACGCCTTCCGCGGGTTCCAGCGGATGATCGGCGACCTCGACGCGGCGACCCGCCGGATGGATCGGCGCTGAGCCGATGGCCAACGGGATCGAGGTGGACCTCGACGCTCTGCGCGCCGCGGCCGATTCGCTCGCGGCCACCGGTCAGCAACTCGGCGCGGCGGTGAGCGGTCTGGAGTCGACTGTCAACGGGGCGGGCAGTCCGTGGGGTGCCGACGAGGCGGGCTCCCTCCTCGGTGCCGTGTACGTCGAGGTGCTGACGCACGCGCTTGACGTGTTCCGGTCGATGGGCGACCAGTTGTTGGAGACCTCCGCGAACCTCGACCAGTCCGCCGACGCGTACGAGGCGATCGAGACCGCGAACTCCGAACTCTTCACCAGGATGGAGCTGCCCAATGGGTATGCAGCTACCTCCTGAGCTGGCCGAGGCTCTGGGCTGGGTCGGTTTCACCTGGCCGATGGCCGACGAGGAGTTGCTGTTCGAGGCGTCGCAGATGTGGTTCGCGTTCGCCGGCAAGCTGCGTACGGCTGTCGGTGAGGCGCAGGCGGGCGCGGCGAAGGTAAGCGCGACCAACCGCGGGGAGGACGTCCGCGCGTTCGAGCAGGCCTGGTACGGCGAGGAGGGCGCGCCGCGCCGGATGGAGGACGGCGCGCAGGCCGCCGAGTTGATCGGCATGGCGTTGCTGGTGATGGCCATCATCACCCTGACGCAGAAGATCCTGGTGATCATCCAGCTGACGATCCTCGTCGTGCAGGTGGCGATCGCGCTCGCGGCGGCAGCCCCCAGCTTCGGCGCCTCGCTGGCCCAGATCCCGGTCTCGATCGGCCTGGCCCGGATGGCGATCCAGCGGATCATCAAGGAGGTCGTCGAGCGGGTCGTCAAGGAGATCATTCCGCAGCTGCTGAAGCGGGCGAAGACGCTGCTGCGCAAGTTCACCCGCAAGGGCGGTGGGCGCAAGGGCCCTGGGGGTCCCCGCGTGCCAGGCCCACACACGACGCCCCGCTACAACCACACGCAGCCGATGCTCGACAAGTACCGCAACGAGCACCTGCCCGGCGGGCACTTCCCGACGGCTGTGCGCCGGCTCAGTCCGGAGGAACTCGAAGATCACCGGGTCTTCTTCGACAGCAACGGGATGCTGCGCAGCGCCAAGAGCGGCGAGCCGTTCGACACTGCGAGCGCCCAGACGGTGTTCAGCGGCAACGGTCAGGCCATCTTCGTGATGGACCGCAACGGCAACCTGTACGCGTCGAACTACCAGAAGGTCGGCGACTTCCACCACTCGACACTTGGCAACGGGCAGCCGGTCGCTGCGGCGGGCGAGCTGGTCGTGAAGGACGGTATGGTCCAGTACGCCACGGCGCGCAGCGGTCATTACCAGCCCGACGTGAGCCACATGGCCAATCTCGACGCCGAGTTCAAACGCAACGGCCTGGGTGGCGTTCCGATCCTGGGCTGGGACGGCGGCCGGATCTTCTAGGGGAGCAGAGATTCATGGGTACGGACAATTGGAAGGGCCACGTCAACGGGATCCTCTACGGGATCCAGTTCGACCGGGCGCTCGACGATTCGGTGGTGACCCGGGTCGCCGACGGAGTGGTCGGCGGGCTCTATCCGGGTGACCGGGCCGAGACGCTTGACGCGCTCGACCAGGCGCTGCGCTACTCGGGCCCGCTCAACGACCAGGCCGAGACGCCCCACAGCGAGGAGAGCATCCGCGCCTTCCTGGCCCAGCTCTCCACCGCCCTGAACGCCCGTACCCCGAGCTGATCAGGAGCCTCGCGGCACCGGGTCGCCCGGTGCCGCGGCCCTTCTGAGCGACGAGGCCCGCCGGGCCGGGCTGTTGTACCAGCTGGCGAAGAGGGCCACGGCCAGGAGCAGTTCGGCGATGTCACCGCCGTAGTACATGAGCTGGGCGGCGGAACGGAACGCCTCCGCGTCCGGGTCGCTGAGGCCGGGAGGAAGGGTGCCGGCGTTCGCGTAGAGGTACCTGGCGAGCGCGGAGTGGCCGGCCGCCGCGCCGAGCAGCGCGCCGACCCGTACGGCCAGCCCAGGACGACGCGGCGCCGGGTCCGGCCCGGCCAACGACCAGGCGAGCAGGTACCCGGCGGCCACGTAGTGCAGATGCACTGCGTCGTGCAGTGTGGGCTGGCGTTCCGCCGCCGCGTACAACGGGGTGAGCAGCACCAGAGCCAGCCCACCCGTGCTGAGCAGCGCGGCGGTGACCGGGTGGGCGATCAGGTGCAGCGGTCGGGCGCGCAGCAGCCGACCAACCACCCGGCGTACCTGCGGCGGCGCGACCCGCAGCAGCAGCGTCACCGGGGCGCCGAGGACCAGCCCCAGTGGGGCCAGCATGCCGAGCAGAAGGTGCTGCGCCATGTGCCCGCGCGGGTCGTCGGGAACGTGGCCCAGCGGCCCGACGGCGACGGCCAGCAGTGCGCAGCCGACCAGCCAGGCGGCGCTGCGCCGATGGTCCCACCCGCGCGGGTCGCGGAACGCCGCCAGCAGATAGCCGCCCGCCAGCAGCACGACGGGCAGCAGCGGCAGCCAGCCCGGTCCGTCCGCACCGTGCCCGCCGTGCGCGACGACCGGGAGCATCGCCGGCCCGTCCGTCCCCGGCGCGGGCCAGCCCTGCGGGCCGGCAGGGACCGTTGTCATCGGGGGCCGTCGCCTGCCCGACGGGACCGGGCCGACCACACGACGGCGACGCCGGCCAGCAGCAGCACCGCGCCGGCCACGTTCCACACCACGTCGTACGGCACCAGGTGGACGTCGTAGCGGATCTGGTGCAGGCGGAACACCTTGTGGTTGACAAGCCCGTCGAAGAGCTGGAACCCTCCGGCGCCGATCAGGAAGCCGCCCCACGTCAGCCGGGTGGACAGGGCACGCCGTCGGCGCAGGTCGGCGAACCAGAAGAAGCCCCCGACCAGGGCGATCAACTCGGCGGCGTGCAGCAGCCCGTCCGAGAGCAGCGCGACCGACGGGGTGGACCGGTCGTAGAAGTGGTGCCAGCCCAGCAACTGGTGGAAGACGATCTCGTCCACCGCCGCCATGATCGCGATGCCGATCAGGACGCCGGCGAGGGTGGAGGAACGACCGTCCGGCACGTCGACGGTGCGCCTCCCCGACAGGCTGGAACCGACCACGACACACCTCACATCCACGTCGGTGCCGAACTACCCCGGACCGGGCGATCCATGCAGATCGGAGCCGATACGGCTGGCACATCCCCGTTTCGTGCCGCCGGCACGGCTCACGGCATGATCATGGAGCTGGGCGGGCGTACGCCTCGTCGGCAGCGGAACCGGAGAAGGCAGCGGAACCGGAGAAGGAGGTGCCCGTGCCGGACGCGGACGAACTCGTCGCCAACGCGCTCGCGGCGGTGCGCGGCACCGACGTACGGCTGGCCGAACGGCAGCTGGACCACCTGATGGTCGGCACCGGCGCGACGGACGGCACCACGGCGGTCGACGCGGCCCTGCTGCGTCGCCTGGTCCGTGGCGTGGCGCGGCTCTGGCCGCGTGGCTGGCAGCCGGTCGACCTGGACCGGATCACCAGCCGGCGGCTGGACGCCCGGGCGGCCCGACTGGTCCGTGACGCGATGGCCGTGCAGCGGCGCGACCAGCCCGAGCCGGTTCCGGCGTGGTGGGACGAACAGTTGCGCGAGCTGGCCGCCGAGGCGCTGTCGGACGACGACCGGGGCGTGCTGGCCGGTTGGTCGGCGCGGGAGGGGCTGGACCGTGCCGACGCGCTGCGCACGGCAGTGGACGCCCTCGCGCTCGTGGAGAGCCTGCCGCCGATCGCGGTGCTGCGCCCGCCGCCCGGTTCGTCCGGTGCCGCGACGGCCCGACCTGCGGGTACGGCGCGCAGCGGGTCACCGATGCTCGATCGGGTACGGGCGCTGCTGGCAAAGGCCGAGTCGACCACCTTCCCGGCCGAGGCGGAGGCGCTCACCGGCAAGGCGCAGGAGTTGATCGCCCGGCACAGCATCGACGAGGCGCTGCTGGCCGCCGGGGCGGAGCGCGGCGACCTGCCCGGCGGGGTGCGCCTGAGCACCGACGCCCCGTACGCGGGCGCGAAGGCGCTGTTGGTGCAGGAGGTGGCCGCGGCTAACCGCTGCGAGGCGGTCTGGTCCGACGATCTCGGGTTCACCACAGTGCTGGGCTGGCCGGCCGATCTGCTGGCGGTGGAGGTGCTCTACACCTCACTGCTGGTCCAGGCGATCGGTGCGATGCTGCGGGGCCGTGCCGAGCGCCGGCCGGGGTCGGGTCGGCGGACGAAGGTGTGGGACGAGTCGTTCCTCAACGCGTTCGCGCTGCGGATCGGCGAGCGGCTGCGGACGGCCACCGAGGCGGCAACCGACGCGGCGGACCAGGCTGCTGCCCAGACGGCCGGGGCGGAACGGCTGCTGCCGGTGCTCGCCGCGCGGGGCGAGGCGGTGCGCGAGCGGCTGGACACCCTCTTCCCGGGCGTCACCAGGCACCGGCTCAGCGCCCGGGATGCCGAGGGCTGGTCGTCGGGCACCTCGGCCGCCGACCGGGCGTCCCTTGATGTCGGCGGCGGCCGGAAGCCCCGACAGGTGCCGGGCCGGCCCGATCCGCGCTGACCGCCCCGGCGTGGGAGCGCCACCGCCGGGGGTTTCTGCGATTTTCTTCGGTACGCGGTAGGGAACGGGGCGACGGCTCCGACCTTCCGGTGAGCCGCACCCCGTCCGGGGCGCGACCGAGGCTTGAGGAGCATCGCCGTGAAGTACATGCTGCTGATCTGGAACCGGCCCGGCTTCACCGAGGAGCTTTCCGAGGAGGACCGCACCGCCCTGTTCGGCGAGGTCGACGAGATCATGAAGGAGCTGGCCGAGAGCGGCGAGTGGGTCGCCGGCCAGGCGCTGGCCGACCCGTCGCAGACGTTGACCGTCCGGGCCGTGGGCGGCAACACCGAGATCGTCGACGGGCCGTTCATGGAGAGCAAGGAACAGTTCGCCGGTTACCTGACCGTCGACTGCGACAGCCCGCAGCGGGCCGCCGAGATCGCCGCCCGCTGGCCGGACGTCCGCTTCGGCGGCGTCATGGAGGTCCGCCCGATCATGGACGAGGCCGGGACGGAGATGTGACCGAGGACCGGACGGTCGAGGACCTGCTGCGCGCGCTCACGCCGCAGGTCCTCGGCCTGCTGGTCCGCCGGCACGGCCAGTTCGACAGGTGCGAGGACGCGGTCCAGGAGGCGCTGCTCGCCGCCGCGACGCAGTGGCCCGAGCAGGGCGTACCTGACAATCCCCGCGCGTGGTTGCGCACCGTTGCCACGCGCCGGCTCACCGACGAGTGGCGCAGCGACAGCGCCCGTCGGACCCGCGAGGTGGCGGCGGCGCTGCGCGAGCCGGCGTACGCCGCAACGGCGCCGGCGGCCGACTCGGAGCCGGCGGTGGCGGACTCCGACGACACCCTCACCCTGCTGTTCCTCTGCTGCCATCCGGCGCTTGCCGGTTCGGCGCAGGTGGCGCTCACCCTCCGGGCTGTCGGCGGTCTGAGCACCGCCCAGATCGCGCGGGCGCACCTGGTGCCGGAGCCGACGATGAGCCAGCGGATCCGCCGGGCCAAGCAGCGGATCGAGGCGGCGGGTGCCCGGTTCACGATGCCCGCGCCGGGTGAGCGGGACGAGCGGCTGCGCACCGTGCTCCGGGTGCTCTATCTGATCTTCAACGAGGGGTACACCGCGTCCAGTGGCCCGGACCTGCGCCGGGCCGAGCTGACCGGCGAGGCGATCCGGCTGGCCCGCATCCTGCACGGGCTGCTGCCTGACGACGGCGAGGTGGCCGGGCTGCTGGCGTTGATGCTGCTCACCGACGCGCACCGGGCGGCCCGACTCGGCCCGGACGGGGAGCTGGTGCCGCTGACCGAGCAGGACCGCACGCGATGGGACGCGACAGCCATCGCGGAGGGGGTCACCCTGATCACCGAGGCGTTGACCTGGTCGCCGCCCGGCCCGTACCAGCTCCAGGGGGCAATCGCGGCCGTGCACGCCGAGGCGCCGACGGCGGCGGAGACGGACTGGCGGCAGATCGTCGCGCTGTACCGGCTGCTGGCCCGGATCGCGCCGAACCCGATGGTCACCCTCAACCAGTCGGTGGCGGTGGCAATGGCCGAGGGGCCACGGGCCGGGCTCGCCCTGCTCACGCAGTTGGACGCCGACGAACGCACCGCCGGGCACCACCGGCTCGCCGCAGTCCGGGGGCACCTGCTGGAGATGGCCGGTGAGCCCGTCGCGGCGCGGGACGCGTACCTGGCGGCGGCACGTGGCACCACGAGCCTGCCCGAGCAGCGTTATCTGGAGTTGAAGGCCGCAAGAATCGCCCCGCCGCGATGAGTGCGGCGAGGGCCCGAATCGTAAGGACATGAGCATGGTGATCAGTCAGCTGTCGATATCGCTCGACGGGTACGTGGCCGGGCCGGAGCAGAGTCGGCAGGACCCGCTGGGTCGGGGAGGTCTCCAGCTGCACGAGTGGGTCTTCGGCCTGGACGCCTGGCGGGCCCAGCACGGGCTGACCGGCGGCGAACGGAACATCGACGCGGAGGTCGTCGACGAGATGACAAGCGACATCGGCGCGTACATCATGGGTCGGCGGATGTTCGGCGGCGGGGACGGCGACTGGGACGAGTCGTGGCAGGGCTGGTGGGGCGACGAGCCCC
The DNA here is from genome assembly GCF_049847245.1 of Micromonospora sp. DT68. NCBI lineage: Bacteria > Bacillati > Actinomycetota > Actinomycetes > Micromonosporales > Micromonosporaceae > Micromonospora > Micromonospora sp. DT68. Next base: position 108,886 of record NZ_JBNCNZ010000001.1, on the reverse strand, counting down.
CGTTCCGTACCCCGGTGTTCGTGCTCAGCCACCACCCCCGGACGCCGCTGGTGATGAACGGCGGCACGGAGTTCCGGTTCGTCACCGACGGGATCGAGTCGGCGCTGCGGCAGGCGCGGGAGGCGGCGGGCGACCGACGGGTGGCGATCGCGGGCGGGGCGAGCACGGTACGGCAGTACCTGGCCGCCGGGCTGATCGACACCCTGCAACTGCACCTGGTGCCGGTCATCCTCGGCGGCGGCGAGAAGCTCTTCGACGGTCTCACTTCTCTGCGCCTGGAGCAGGTGGCGGCGGTTGCCGGGCCGACCGTCACGCATGTGACGTACCGGGTCCTGCGCTAGCCGGGTAGGCCCATTTGCCGTTTCGGCAAGAATCTTTGCGGCCCGCTCCGACTCCGGTCACAGTCGATGGCGACGCGCGAAGGAGCAGACAGATGAGCGGGCAGCACGATTTCGACAGGGCCTACTGGGAGCGGCGCTGGCAGGAGGGTCACCACGGCGGTGCCGCAGGCGCGAACGACCCGCACCCGTACCTGGGAGAGGAGACCTCCGGGCTGACGCCGGGCACGGTACTGGACGCCGGGTGCGGCACCGGCACGGAGGCGATCTGGCTCGCCTCGCACGGCTGGCAGGTCACCGCCGTCGACATCGCCCCGGCTGCCCTCGCCGTCGCCGCCGAACGCGCGACGGCAAGCGGGGTGTCCGAGCGGGTGCGGTGGGTGGAGGCGGACCTCACGGCGTGGGCTCCGGAGGCGCGCTTCGACCTGGTGACGACGCACTACGCGCACCCGGCGATGCCGCAGTTGGCCTTCTACGACCGCATCTCCTCCTGGGTGGCGCCCGGCGGCACCCTCCTGATCGTCGGGCACCTGCACGCACCCGGCGCCACCGGGCACGGGCACCACCCACCCGATGAGGCATCGGTCACCCTGGCCGACATCACCGCCGGCCTGGACAGCACCACCTGGGAGATCCTCACCGCCGGCGAGCACCACCGCACGTTCCCCGGACCGGCGGGCCAGGAGAAGACGCTTCACGACGTCGTCGTACGCGCCACCCGGCGGTCGTGAGCACGCCTGGCGGGGGAGGGTCGGACACACAGCACGCCGGGCCGGTGAATGATCACCGGCCCGGCGTGCGGGTTACGTCGTACGTCAGCTCTTGAAAGCGTCCTTGATCTTCTCGCCAGCCTGCTTGAGCTTGGCCGTGGACTGGTCGGCGCGACCCTCGGCCTCCAAGCGCTCATTGTCGGTGGCCCGACCGGCGCCTTCCTTCAGCTTGCCGGCCGCGTTCTCGCTAGTGTTGTTGATCTTGTCGTCGATACCCATGTCAACCTCCATTGCGAGTGTCGCTTCGCCACCAGAAGTACCCCGGGCATCTCCGGTCCAACCATTTATCGTCGTCACAGATCACCGGCGGCCGAACGGAACCGGCGCAGGCGCAGGCTGTTGGCCACCACGAACACCGAGGACAGCGCCATCGTGGCACCAGCGATCATCGGGTTGAGCAGGCCGGCGGCGGCCAGCGGCAGGGCCGCCACGTTGTAGCCGAACGCCCAGAACAGGTTGCCCCGGATGGTGCCGAGCGTACGCCGGGCCAGCCGGATGGCGTCCACCGCGGCGTCCAGGTCACCCCGGACCAGTGTGAGGTCGGACGCCTCGATCGCCACGTCGGTGCCGGTGCCCATTGCCAGACCGAGGTCGGCCTGGGCCAGCGCCGGGGCGTCGTTGACCCCGTCACCGACCATCGCCACCGAGCGCCCCTCGGCCTGGAGCCGCTTGATCACGTCGACCTTGCCGGCCGGCAGCACCTCGGCGATCACCTCGTCGATGCCCACCTCGGCGGCGACAGCGCGGGCCACTGTGGTGTTGTCCCCGGTCAGCAGGACGGGGGTGAGCCCCAGGTCACGCAGTCGGGCCACGGCCGCCCGACTGGTCGGCCGGACCACGTCGGCGACCGCGAGCACGCCCCGGGCCCGCCCGTCCCAGCCGGCGACGATCGCCGTACGACCGGCAGCCTGCGCCTCGCTGACTGCCCATTCGATCTCCGGCGGTACGTCGATCTCGCGTTCGCGCAGCAGCCGGGGCCGCCCGATCAGCAAGACCCGACCGTCGACCGTCCCGGTGACGCCGAGTCCTTCGAGGTTGGCGAAGTCGGTCACCGCGGGCAGCGCGCCGGCTTCGGAGGCACCGGCGGCGACCGCACCGGCGATCGGGTGCTCCGAGGCCGCCTCCACCGCCCCGGCGAGCCGGAGCAGCTCGGCGCGGTCCTCACCGCTGGCCGGTACCACGTCCACGAGCGTCATCCGGCCGGTCGTCACGGTGCCGGTCTTGTCCAGCACCACCGTGTCCACCCGGCGCGTCGACTCCAGCACCTCCGGCCCCTTGATCAGCACACCGAGCTGGGCGCCCCGGCCGGTGCCGACGAGCAGGGCGGTCGGGGTGGCCAGGCCGAGCGCGCAGGGGCAGGCGATGATCAGCACGGCGACGGCTGCGGTGAACGCGGCGGTCGGGCCGGCGCCGGTGCCGAGCCACCAGCCGAGCGTGCCGACCGCGAGAGTGATGACGATCGGCACGAAGACACCGGAGATCCGGTCGGCGAGCCGCTGCACTGCCGCCTTGCCGCTCTGCGCCTGCTCGACAAGGTCGGCCATCCGGGCGAGCTGGGTGTCCCCGCCGACCCGGGTGGCGGTGACGACGAGACGTCCGCCCGCGTTGATCGTGGCCCCGAACACGCCGTCGCCCGGACCGACCTCGACCGGCACCGACTCACCGGTGAGCATGCTGGCGTCGATTGCGGAGGTGCCCTCGTCGACCACCCCGTCGGTGGCCACCTTCTCACCGGGACGGACCACGAACCGGTCACCGACGGCGAGCTGCTCCACCGGGATCCGGGTCTCCACCCCGTCCCGTAGTACCGCCACGTCCCGTGCGCCTAGTTCGAGAAGCGCGCGCAGGGCTGCCCCGGCGGTCCGCTTGGACCGTGCCTCGAAGTAGCGGCCGGCCAGGATGAACACCGTCACCCCGGCGGCGGCCTCCAGGTAGATGTTGCCGGCGCCGTCGCTGCGGGTGATGTCGAAGCGGAACGGGTGCGTCATCCCCGGCATCCCGGCGTCGCCGAGGAAGAGCGCCCACAGCGACCAGCCGAACGCGGCAAGGGTGCCGACCGAGACCAGGGTGTCCATTGTCGCCGCGCCGTGCCGCAGGTTGGTCCACGCGGCCCGGTGGAACGGCAACCCACCCCAGACCACCACCGGGGCGGCCAGGACCAGCGACAGCCACTGCCAGTAGTCGAACTGCCAGGGCGGCACCATGGCCAGCACGATCACCGGCACGGTGAGCACAGCGGAGACCCACAACCGGGTACGCGGTCCCTTCAGCGGGTCGACAGGCTCCTCGGTGGCGGCGGGCGGCGACGGCACAGCGGCTGTGTAGCCAGTCTTCTGCACCGTCTCGATCAGGTCGTCAGGTGTGACAGCGTCGGCGTACCGGACGGTGGCCTTCTCGGTGGCGTAGTTGACGGTGGCGCTGACCCCGTCCATCCGGTTCAGCTTCTTCTCGATCCGGGCGGCGCAGGCGGCGCAGGTCATCCCGCCGATGGCCAGCTCGATCCGGTTCGGCGCCTCGGGCAGCGATCTGCTGGTGGTGGTCATCGTCCGTCCCGTCAGTTGTGCCCGTGGCCGGGGGTGCCGTGGTCGGCCGGCGCGGATCCGCTCGGGGTGGGCTCGGCACCCGTTGTCGGGGCGCCCGCCGTCGGGGTGCCGGCGACGACTGTGAACTCGGCGGTGTGCACACGCCCACCGTGCCGGAAGTCCAGGTAGAGCCGGTAGCTGCCGACCGACGGCACCTCGGCGAAGAATGTGACATCCGGGCCGGGCTGGGTCCGCCCGTCGCCGGGTGCCCCCTCCGGGTGGACGTGCAGGTACGCCAGGTCGCCCCGGCGCAGCGCCACCAGATGCCCGTACGCGCCCAGGTAGGGCTCCAGGTCGGTGATCGGCTGGCCGTCCCGGCTGATGGTGAGGGTGAGCGGTGAGGTGCGGCCAGGCTGCGGCTCGCCGGCCAGCGTGACCGTGTAACCGTCGACTGTCGTGCTGGTGGCCGGGGCAGGCAGGGGGCGCTCGGTCAGCGCGCCGGGGACTGTCACGTCCACTCCGAGGGTCAGCGGTTCACCGCCGGTCGGTGTGAAGTCGGCGAACGCACGCCATTGCCCGGGACCGGCGAGCGGGGTGTCGACCCGCCAGGTGCCGTCCGGTGCGAGGTCGGGGTGGACATGGCGGAAGCCGGACAGGTCCCGCCGTGCCACGATCAGGTGCATCCGCTTGTCGTGGGCCACGTCGTACCTGGTGACCGGCTGGCCGTCCGGCCCGGTCACCCGGAAGGCGAGTTCGCCGGCCGGCGCGGCGACCGGTTCGAGGGTGTAGCCACGGTCGGAGACGAGCAGGCCGCCGGGCAGCCCGGCCGCCCCGTCGTGCCCACCCTGCTCGGTGGGGTCCGAGGCGTGTGCGGCACCGCCGTCGTGCCGGCTCTCGGCGGCCGGGTCGGCGACCCGGCCGATCCCGTACGCCGCTCCGAAGACCGCCGCGAGACCGAGAGCAAAGCCGCCCAGTCTGGTGACCGCGTTCATCGCACGCCTTTCGATCACGCCTCGACGAGGTCGTAACCGGCCTCGTCGACGGCGGCCCGGATGTCCTCCACAGCCACCGGCTGCTCACTGCTGACGGTGACCTGGCCGCTGGCGAGGTCGACCTGGACGTCGTGCACGCCCGCGATGGCGCCCACCTCGGCGCTTACCGCGCTGACGCAGTGCCCGCAGGTCATGCCCTTCACCTGGTACGTCGTGCTGACCATCGAACGAACTCCCTCCGTCACCTCCGACCATATACCCCCGGGGGGTAATACGAAGGCGGACTCGTGCGTTTGCCGTGTACCGGTACCCGGTGGGGGTATCCGGCGAGAGCGACAGTACCATACCCCCCAGGGGTACGCTATCCTGGTCGCCATGACCACACCGACCCCGATCCGCGGGTACACCGCCAGTAAGGACCAGCTGCTCACCCGACTCCGCCGTGTCGAGGGGCAGGTCCGGGGCATCGAGAAGATGGTCGACGAGGACCGGTACTGCATCGACGTGCTCACGCAGATCTCCGCGATCCAGGCCGCACTCGACAAGGTGGCGCTGGGCCTGCTCGACGGGCACGCCCGGCACTGCATGCACGAGGGCGCCGCCGAGGGCCGGGCCGACGAGATGGCCACCGAGATGATGGCGGCGGTCGGACGACTCATGAAGCGCGGCTGACGGTCCTCAGCCCGCCGCCGCGCCTCAGCCCGCCGCCGGTTCTCATTTCGCCGCCGGGCCCAGCCGGACCCGGCGCAGCAACTGCGCGTTGAGCGCCACCACGATTGTGGACGCCGACATCAGCAGCGCGGCCACCGCCGGGCTCAACGCCACTCCGGCCCCTGCCAACACTCCCGCCGCCAGCGGCAACGCCACCACGTTGTAGCCGGCCGCCCAGGCCAGGTTCTGCCGCATCTTCCGGTACGACGCCCGGGACAGGCGGACCACGGCACCCACCCCACGCGGGTCCGAGGACGCCAGCACCACCCCGGCGGACTCGATCGCGACGTCGGTGCCCGCACCGATGGCGACGCCCACGTCCGCACGCGCCAACGCCGGCGCGTCGTTCACCCCGTCGCCGACCATCGCCACTGTCAACCCCCGCCGCTGGAGTTCGGCCACCCGGCTGTCCTTCTCCGCCGGCAGCACCTCGGCGAACACCTCGTCGACTCCGGGCCGGAAGCCGAGTTCCGCAGCGACCGCCTCCGCCACCGGGCGGGCGTCACCGGTGATCATGGCGATCGTCCGGACGCCCTCGGCGCGCAGCTCGTCGATGGCCCCGCGGGCCTCCGGACGCACCTCGTCGGTAAGCGCGAACGCGCCGAGCACGGTCTCCGGCAGCCGCACCAGATGCAGCACCGCCGCACCTCGCGCCGACCACCGTCCGGTCGCCTCCTGCAACTCCGCCGGAAGCGACAGGCCCCGCTCCCGCAGCAGCGCCGGCCCGCCCACCGCGTACTCCGTACCGTCGATGGTTGCCTGCACCCCACGGCCCGGCAGCGACCGGAAGCCGGCGGCCGGGGCCGGTCCGGCGCGCCCAGCAGCCGACACGATCGCGCGGGCCAACGGATGTTCGCTGTCGGACTCGACGCCCGCCGCGATGCGCAGCACCTCGTCCCGCTCGGTGCCCGGTGCCACCACCACGTCGGTGACCACGTGCGCGCCCCGGGTCAGGGTGCCGGTCTTGTCGAAGAGCACCGCGCCCACCGTGCGCATGCGCTCCAGGGCCAACCGGTCCTTGACGAGGATCCCGGACCGCGCGGCCAGCGCTGTCGACAGCGCGACGACCAGGGGGATGGCCAACCCGAGCGCGTGCGGGCAGGCGATCACCAGAACCGTGACCGCGCGGATCACCGCCTCGTCGGGCCGGCCGAGCAGGGTCCAGACCAGCACTGTCAGGACGGCCGTGCCGGTGGCAACGTAGAACAGCGCGGCGGCGAACCGGTCGGCAAGCAGTTGCGCCCGGCCACCGGAGGCCTGTGCCTGCGCGACCATCCGCTGGATGCCGGCGAGCGCGGTCTGTTCACCGAGCGCCTCGACGCGTACCCGGATCGCCGAGTCGGTGGCCACGGTGCCGGCCACCACCCGGTCGCCCGCCGACCGCGCGACCGGCCGCGACTCACCGGTGATCATTGATTCGTCGAGTTCCGCGCTACCGTCGACGATCCGACCGTCCGCCGGCACCCGGCCCCCCGGGCGGACCAGCACCACGTCGTCGATCCGCAGGTCGGTCACCGGTACCGCCTCGACCTGCCCGCCCGCAGTCACCCGCTCGGCCTCGTCCGGTAGCAGCGCGGCCAGCGCCGCGAGCGCGCCCCGGGCCTGCCCGATGGCCTTCATCTCCTGCCAGTGCCCGAGCAGCATGATGGTGACCAGCGCTGCCAACTCCCACCAGAAGTCCAGGTCGAAGGCGCCCACGCTGGTGGCAAGCGACGCGGTGTAGGCCACTGTGATCGCCATCGCGATCAGCAGCATCATGCCCGGCGCCCGGTCCCGCACCTCCCGGACCGCGCCCACCAGGAACGGCCAGCCGCCCCACCAGAACACCACCGAGCCGAGCACCGGGCCCAGCCAGGACCGGCCGGGGAAATCCCAATTCAGACCCAACTGATCCGATACGAGATGACTGGTCAGTACCACCGGGATGGTGAGCACCAGGCAGACCCAGAAGCGGCGACGGAACATCGCCGGGTCGTGCCCGGCGTGCTTGTCATGCCCGGCGTGCTTGCTCTGCGGGGAGGGTGCGGCGGAGGTGCCGTGCCGCTTGTGGTCGGGGTCGGGCGGTGACAGAGCCGGCATGCCTCAAACATGCCCGGTCGAGGGCCCGCCACGTACGCGGTTCGCTTATCCGACACCCCGTCACGAACTGCCGCCCCGATACAAGCTGGATAGCATCTCCCAGGATGAGCCTCCATACGCCGCCGCGCAGTCAGGCTGCGACGCCACCACGTCGTGGCGTCGCTTTCCGTCGATCGGGCCGGACGTTGACCGTCCGTGATCGGACGATCGCCGGACGGCGATCCGGCGCGCTTCCCGCGGCGTTTCCCCCGTCGACGGTGAACCGACCGCTCCGCTGACACGTACTTCGCACCGGATCGTTGGGAGTCTCGCATTGGGTTCCGACCACAGCCATTCCGCGCCACCCGCGCCGCCGCGGGTGCGACGGATCCTCGTCGCGACGGTGGTGCCGCTCTTCGTGGCCACCGTTCTCGCGGCGGTGGTGCTATGGCCACGGGACGGGTCGCCGCAGACCGATGGCGGGGCGGACGTGCCGCGGTACCACGGCACCGTGACCCGGGTGGTGACCGAGCCCTGCCCGCCGGCGCCGACACCCGAGGGCGGCCCGTCGGCCGGACCGTGCGGCACGGTGGACGTACGCGTCGAGGACGGGCCGAGCGCCGGCCAGCAGGTGCAGACCCCGATCCCCGCCGGGCCGGGCGCACCCCGGGTCGAGGTCGGCGACGACGTCATAATGGTCGAGCTGACCGACCCGACCGATCCCGCCGTCAGCAGTTGGAACATCGCCGAGCACCAGCGCGGAACGCCGCTGCTGTGGCTGGCTGTGGTCTTCGCCGCGGCGATCGTCGCGTTCGGCCGGTGGCGGGGCCTGGCCGCGCTGGCGGGGCTGGCGGCAAGCTTCGCCATCCTGCTCACCTTCGTGCTGCCGGGCATCGCCGCCGGCAGGTCACCGCTGCTGGTGGCTGTGGTCGGCGCCGCGCTCATCATGTTCGTGGTGCTCTATCTGACCCACGGGGTCACCGCACAGACCTCGGTAGCGGTCCTCGGCACCCTGGGCAGCCTGATCCTCACCGGAGTGCTCGCCACCGTCGCCACGGCCGCCACCCACCTGACCGGCTTCGGCAGCGAGGACGCCACCACACTGTCGATGTTCCAGGCCGACGTGGACCTGCACGGCCTGCTGCTCGCCGGAATCATCATCGGCTCACTCGGCGTGCTCGACGACGTGACTGTCACCCAGGCGGCCACCGTCACCGAGTTGGCGAACGCCAACCCGGGGCTGAGTCGATTGCAGCTCTACCGGGCGGCCACGCGGGTCGGCCGCGCCCACATCGCCTCCACGGTCAACACAATCGTCCTGGCGTACGCGGGCGCCTCGCTGCCGCTGCTGCTCCTGCTCACCGCCGACACACGACCCATCACGCAGATCCTGACAAGCGAGTTCCTGGCACAGGAGATCGTCCGCAGTGCGGTCGCCACACTCGGCCTGATCGCCGCCGTACCGCTGACCACAGGGCTGGCCGCTCTGGTGACCGCCGCCGGCTCGACACCGGCCGGCGACGCGCCCCGGCCGCGACCGGAGCGAGCCGACGTACTGGCTGCCCTCAGCCGTCCACGCGCGGGCCGGCCCGACCCCGAGCACACCCCACCCCCATCCACCGCCACCGACCAGTGGCCAGAGCCGGACAGGAGCACGAAGACGGCATGGTGACACTCCTCAGCGTGACCAGATCGGGCCCCCGCCCTGACGACCGCAGCACTGGTCACTCAACGCCATGGCGATATGACGCTTTTGGTGGGCATCCAGGCGTAGCTCACCCGGCCGACTCTCGGGTAACCTCGCTGCCGGTTACCGATGAAGGCGCGAAGCGGCGCCTGCGGTGCCACCGCCCAATCGCCAACCGGCGAGCCGGGGACCCAGGTACCTGGGGTGAATCCGCGCAAGCGGTAGGGGCCACTTCCGCCCCGAACCCGTCAGCTAACCCGGTCGGCGGTCGACGGAAGGGAACATTGTGACGGCACCCCTACGCCGCTGGTTGACACCTGTGGTGGCCGTGATCGCCGCACTGACCGTGCTCGCCGGGCCCGTACCGGCCCACGCCGCCCCGACGACCCCCACACCGTCCGGGCACGAGGAGGACGGCGAGCCGAAGCTGCTCAACGACGTCATCGAGCAGGCCAACCGCGACTACTCCGCCGCCAAGTCCAAGCTGGACAAGTCCAAGAAGCGGCAGCTGGAGTTGGCGATCGAGGTCGAGCGTGCCAAGGCCGACCTGGACGCGTTGGCACCACAGGTCGCGCAGATCGCCGCCCAGTCGTACCGCACCGGCCGCGTCGGCGCGATGGCGATGCTGCTTGACAGCAACGCTCCCGACACCTTCGTCAAGCGGGCCGCGGCCCTCGACGAGCTCAACATGATCAACGAGAAGAAGCTCGCCGAGGTCAACGCGGTGAAGATCCGCGCCGAGCAGGCCAAGCTGGCCCTCGACACGGAGGTCCGCGAGCAGCAGAAGCAGACCGCCCTGATGGCCAAGCGCAAGAGCGAGGCGGACAAGGCGCTCTCCCTCGTCGGCGGCAAGGGCTTCACAGGCGGTCTCGTGGACGCCACCTCGCCGGTCGCGAAGATCGGCCCGGGTCGCACCGCCGACGGCGACTGGAAGCCGCAGTCGTGCAGCGAGGACGACCCGACCACCTCCGGCTGCGTCACACCTCGCACCCTGCACGCCTACAAGGAGGTCAGGCGGGCCGGCTTCACCCGGTTCGTCGGCTGCTACCGCCCCGGCGGGCCGTGGGAGCACCCGAAGGGCCGCGCCTGCGACTGGTCGCTGCAGAAGAGCGGCTTCTCCCCGTGGCACAACGAGGACACCCGCAAGTACGGCAACAACGTCGCAGCGTTCCTCATCCGCAACGCCGACCGGCTCGGCATCTACTACGTGATCTGGAACCGGCAGATCTGGTTCCCGGCGACCGGGTGGAGCTCGTACAGCGGACCGTCGAACCACACCGACCACGTCCACATGTCACTGCTCTGACGGCACGTACCGCAGACGAGGGCCGCCCCGCACCACGCGGGGCGGCCCTCGTCGCACGTGGCGGGTCGGCGGTCCAGTTGTCAGGCGGCGGCGGTCGCGGCCGGGCCGTCCGGGACGCTCGGCACGTCGATGCTCGGCACGTCGAGGGTCGCGGCGCCGACCGGCACGGCGGTCACCGGACGCACCCCACCGATGGCGAGACGGTACGACATCCCCACCACCGCGCACCGGCCCTGCTCCACAGCCTCGGCCAGTACCGGCGACTGCCCGAGCAGCGTCTCGACAGTCTGCGCGATGTGGATGTCGACGATGCCGTCGATGTCGTCCACACCCTCGGCCGTGGCGCGCCGCAGGCTGGGCAGCACCGCGTCGACCACCGCGCGCAGGTGCCCCACGGGTGCCGTGCCGGTGGCGGCGGCCTCACGGGCCGCCTGCACGGCACCGCAGGAGTCGTGACCGAGCACCACCACCAGCGGGGTGCCGAGCACTGTCACCGCGTACTCCACGCTGCCCAGCACCTCCGGACCCACGATGTGCCCGGCCGTACGGACCACGAAGAGGTCACCCAGGCCCCGATCGAAGATGATCTCGGCGGCCAACCGGGAGTCGGAACAGCCGACGATCACCGCGAACGGGTGCTGCCCGTCGGCCACCGCGGCGCGGTGTTCGGCGCCCTGGTTGGGGTGGCGTGGAGCGCCGCTGACGAAGCGCCGGTTGCCGTCGGCCAGTTCGGCGTACGCCCGCGACGGCTCGGTGAGCGCCGGTGCCTGATCGGTGGCCCGCTGCGGCCCCGGCTGCCCGCCGGGCATTACGGAACGGCTCATCCCCGCACCTCGTCTCCACGCATTTGGCCTGCTCAACCCGCACGTCGACCGGCCCGGCGGCGGGCGCTGGCTCGGGCTCCACGTTCACACGCACCAGAAGATGCGTCAAGATATGCGTGATATAGATTTCATACGTTGGCCCGGTTCGACCCGCCTGCGACAGGCGCGAGGCGAGGGCGGGCAACCGGAGAGGCGGTCCCACGATGGCGAGCACGGCGACAGCTGACGGCAGCCCAGGCAGCGGCCGGAACTGGACATTCCTCACCAATCACGGGCATGTGCTGCTGGCCATCGCCCGCGATCCCACCGCTCGGCTGCGGGACGTGGCGGCCGAGGTCGGCGTCACCGAACGCGCCGCCCAGGCCATCGTCGCCGACCTGGAGGCAGGCGGTTACCTGCACCGCACGCGGGTCGGGCGCCGCAACGAGTACACCCTCAACCCGGCCGGCCGGTTCCGGCACCCCGCCGAGGCGTACCGCCAGGTCGGTGACCTGCTCGCGCTCTTCGCCGAAGCGCCAACCGAGGACGACGCACACCAGCCGTGACCGGTCCCCGCCGGGACGCTGCCTGATGCGGCACGGCGGTAATCTTTGCGGGTGCGCCAAAGCCTGCCGCCCAGCGCGACCACGGGATCACACCGTGGCGTTCGAGCAGTCCTCAGTGGAACGCTGGCGGCCCTGCTCGGCACCGCCCTGGTGGTCCCCGCCTCCCCCGCCGTCGCGGCACCGCCGACCTGCGGCCCGGCCGGGGAGGACGGTCTGGTGGAGATCCCGTGGGGGCTGCGCCGGCTTGACCCCGCGTCCGCCTGGCCCCTCTCCCGGGGTGCCGGAGTGACGGTCGCGGTGATCGACTCCGGGGTTTCCGCAATCCACCCCCTGCTGAAAGGTCAGGTCCTCGCGGGGCGCGACTTCAACGCCCTGCCGGCCAACCAGGGCCAGTGCGACCTTGTCGGTCACGGCACGATGGTGGCCGGCATCATCGCCGGCCGGGACGGCACCGGGGCACCCTTCAGCGGCGTCGCCCCGGGGGCCCGCATCCTGCCGATCCGGGTCCTGCCGGACGCCAAGGGCACAAACGACGAAGCCCTACCGGGGCAGATCGCCTCGGCCATCGACTGGGCTGTCGACAACGGCGCCGACGTGATCAATCTCTCCCTGGTGACACTGCCCCGCCCCGAGCTGGCGAAGGCCGTCGAACGCGCCCTCGCCAAGCGGGTCGTGCTGGTCGCCGCAGCCGGAAACCGGCAGGAGCAGCAGGAGGACAAACCGGCCTACCCTGCCGCGTACCCCGGCGTGATCGCGGTCGCCGGTGTGGACGAGCAGGGCGGCCACGTGGGCACCTCGGTCAGCGGCGCGTACGTCGACGTCGCCGCGCCCGGGTTGAACATCGTCGGCCCCGCACCGGGCGGCACCGGCTACCGCGCCGAGCCGACGGGCGGCACCAGCTTCGCCGCCGCGTACGTCTCGGGCGTGGCCGCGCTGGTCCGATCCGCCCACCCGGACCTCACACCGGAACAGGTCGCCGAACGGCTGGAACGAACCGCTGACAACCCGCCGGACGGGCACAACGCGGAGGTCGGCTTCGGCGTGGTCAACCCGTACCGGGCGGTGTCGAGCCTGTTGGGCACCCGCTCGGACCCGCCGCCCGACGCGCTCCCGGCCCCTGACAACGCGGCCGACCCGCTGAGCTGGCAACGCACAGTCGCGCTCTGGGCCGCCGTGGTCGGCGGTCTGCTCGCCGGGCTGCTGCTCATCGCGCGACCGATCGTCGCGCGGGGCCGTCGACGCGGCTGGCGACCCGGCCGACGCCCCGACACGCCCGTCACCGGCTGACGACGTCCACCGGCGTCGAACAGGAAACGGTGCCGATGCGGTCGACCGCATCGGCACCGTCACACGCGGACGTTCAGCGCAGGATGCCTGACGTTCCCCCGCCGTCGGCACCCCACACGTCCTCGTCCTCCTCAAGCCAGGTGTTGCGCGAGGTGTCGTCCTCGCCGTAGCCGGCACCGCCGCCCATCCCGGCCATCCCGCCGGCACCTCTGGCACCCGCGCCCCGGCCGGCCGCACCGGCACCCGCTGCGCCGCGACCCGCACCGCCCCGACCTGCACCGCCGCCACCAGCGGCGACGCCGCCCATTCCGGGCATCATCCCGCCGCCCGGCTTGCCGCCCGCGCCGAGCCGGCCACCCGCACCCCGGCCTCCACCGCGACCGGCGCCCGCGGCACCGCCGCCGCCCATCATCGGGCCCATGCCAGGGGAGACCGCTCGGCCGAGGGCGCCGCCACCGGCGAGAGCGCCACCGCCCGCTCCTGCGCTGCCCAGACCGCTGCCGCCACCGCCGACCCCACCGCCGGCGCCGAGACCCGCGGAACCGAGGCCGCCACCACCGCCGGAGCCGAGACCCGGCACACCGCCGGCGCCCGCGAGACCGCTGCTGTACTCCTCCTCGGGACCGCCAGTGCCGGGGACACCGCCGACACCCGGGTAGCTGCCCGTGCCGGGCTCACCCGAGAAGGCCGGGTGGATGCCGGACCCCCCGGACAGGTTGCCCGTCTCCGGCACCAGGCTCGCCCCGCTGATCGAGGGCTTGGCGCCCAGACCACCGCCGGGCCCGCCGCCGCCGATGTTCGGCACACCACCGACACCGCCGCCACCACCGCCGCCACCACCCAGATTCGGTTGCTGACGGGTCGGGTCCGCGGTGTCACCGGGCAAGGCGTTACCGGGGGTGTTCGGGGCGATGGTCTGGTACTCGCCGCTTACCCGCTGATAGACCTCGGCAGCGTCCTTGGACTGGTCGTTGATCCAGTCGGCGACGGCACTCACCGGGTCGAGCCAGCCGAGGAAGTCCGGCGAGACCTTGGCCTCGAAGAAACCGACACCGATGGTCAGCTTGGCGTTGCGCGCCTCCAGGACGTCGTTGACGCAGGTCGCCGGGATCGGGAAGTCCCGCTGGGCGGCGCTGAGGCTGTCGGCGGCTGTCTTGAGCGACTGGACGATGCCGCCGCCCTTCTCGGTGTCCGCCACGAGCTGACCGGTGTCCTTGGCGATCAGCTCGATGTGGCCCTTGAACTCCTCGTACGCCGGACCCTTCCAGGTATTGCCCAGGTCCTTGATGTTGGCTTCGAGGCTCTGCTTGACGTTGTTGAGGTTCTTGATCAGCTGTTCCCAACCGAGCGCCGCGCTCTCCACGTCACCAGGCCGGCCGTCAATGACGACCTTTTGGCACATCTCTTCCCAGCTCAGAGCCATTTGCCGTCCTCCCCGTCCTAACGGCCGTCGCCGCGGCCGGCCACGTCACCGAAGACCCGCTGCATGTCGAGGGCGGACATCCTGTTCTGTTCCTCCGCCGTCTCGTAGTTCTGCTTGACCTGACGCAACGCCTCCGCCGCGTCGTAGAGATTCTGGGCGAGCCTCTGCACACCAGCCTCGGTGTCCCGGTAGAGCCCCTGATGCTTGGCAGCCAACCGGCCCGCCCATTCGAACCCACCGAGCGGGCTCGCCTGGCCGCCGACCCCACCCGCCATGCCCGCGGTCGCTCCACCCATCAGATCCTGGATGTCGACCATCTTGTAGGTGAGCTTGTTCAGGTAGGCGGCGTGGGTTTCCAGCCAGTCGATCGCCGAATCGAGGCTGCTCGCGTCCCACTCGGTCTTGACGCCGGCCTCGCCGGGCGCGGTGACGAGACCCTCCGGCGTGGCGGCATGGTTGACGTTGTCGAATTCCAGACCGGTCAACGCCACGCCCGACACCGGATTCGTGCCCACCGGAATCGGAACGTACATGTCGTCGATCTTGAACCGTTCCGGCTGGCTGGTCCTGTCGTCCGTCATCGGTCCCCTCCCCGAAACCCTGACTTGTGGTCTGTGCTCACTACTGCTGTGGGCCGGATTGCGGCGGCACCTGGCCCGTGCCCGGCCACCCTGGTCCGCCCGGAGGCGGCGCGGCCGGCGGATAGCCCGGTGCGGGCTGGCCAGCCGGCGGCGGATAGCCCGGCGGCGGATAACCGTGCTGGCCCGGCGGCGGACCGTACCCCGGAACGGGCTGCGGCGGCGCGACGTGCCCCGGCGGGCTCTGCCAGCCGGCCGGGCCGGAGGGCCAACCGGGCGGCGGCGGCCCCTGTGCGCCGGCAGACGGGCCGGGCACGGCCGGGGTACGCCGCTTGCGGCGCCTGAGCACCACCAGCAGGACGATCAACGCGACGATCGGCACTGCCACGCAGAGCACGACCTGGACGATCGCGCCGGCCTTGTTCGACACCCCGAACTCGACAGCTGGACCGTCGTCATCGTCGGGCCGGGCGGCACCGCCGGGCCGGGTCGGCTCGGTCGCGCCCTCCAACAGCGGGTTGGCCGTCACCGCTGGCACCGAGCGGGTCAGCGCGGCGACCGGGTCGACCGCGCCGAAGCCGAACTGCTGGTCACGGCCTGCCGGCCCGGCGTCGCGGGCCGTCTTGATCAGGCGGTTGATGACGTTTGCCGCGTCGAGCTGCGGATATTTGGCGCGGATCAGTGCCACCACCCCGGAGATGATGGCGGCGGACGAACTGGTGCCGCTGCCCACCGTGTAGCCGTTGGACGAGACCGCCTTGGGTGCCGGCCCGATGATGCTCTCCATCGGTGCCGCGATCACCGTCTCCGGGCCCCGCACCGAGCCGGCGAAGAAGTTGCCCCGCTTGTCCAGACCGGACACGGCGATGACGCCGGGGATGTTTGCCGGCGAGGTGACGCGCTGATCGCCCTGCTCCACGTTTCCGGCAGACGCCACCAGCACGGCGTCCTTGCTCAACGCGTATGTGATCGCGTCGGCCAACTCCGGGGGCGGAGCGCCCTCGCCGACGCCCACGGAGAGGTTGATGACGTCGGCACCGGCGTCGGCCGCCCACCGGACGGCGCGGGTCACGTCGTCGCTGTTGAACCGGGCACCCATCGAGACCGGCAGGATCTTCGCGGCCGGGGCGATGCCCAACTGCCGCATCTGGTCACCACCACGCCCGGCGATGATGCCGGCCATCGACGTGCCGTGCCCCTTTTCCCGGTCGTCGTCACGTCGCCCGTCCGGCGCGGCGGCCGCGTTGACACCGTGCCCCGCCAACACCTGGCCGCGAAGGTCTGGATGGCTGGCGTCCACCCCACCGTCGATGACGGCGACCACGACGCCCCTGCCCTGCGTGAGCTTCTGCGCCTGGGGGATCTTCAGCGAGTCGAGATACCACTGCAGGCCCCGGACCGTGTCGGCGGCGTGAGCAGGTGCCGGTGCGACAACGGCGGGAACCAGCGCGGCACACAACGCCACTGCGGCCGCAGCCGCGAGCCGGGCCGATCGGAAACGATTCCCCGTACGCATCGCTCTCCCAGAACCTGTGCCGACGCCAACGCAATGCGGCTCCGGCCCGGTCGAACCGGACCGGAGCCGCACCGGCGATTGTCTCAGCCCCACACCTTCGAGTTGCTCATCTCGGTGGAGACGTAGTTTTCACGGGCGATGCCGACGGCACCACCGATCTCGTTCAGGACCCGGTTGATGTCCCGGACGGCCTGGTCCCACTTCGCCTGGTGCTGCTCGTAGGCGACGCGGTCCTGGCCATCCCACTCGAGCTTCGAGAGCATCGACCGCAGCGTGTCGAGCTTCTCGTCGATGGTCTTCGAGATGGCCTGCATCTGCTGGTTGCTGCTCTCGAGGACCGCGTAGTCAACTTTGATCGCCATGTTTCCTCCTCTGCTCGCTACGGGATCACGGGTTGAGAGCAGAGTGGAACTTGTCCAGCATCTGCTGCTGCTCTTCGTCGTTGACCTGGTGCGTCGTACCCGACTTGTCGAGCAGGTCCGCGATGTCGTCCATCGCGGTCAGCAGCTTGACGGTGTCCTCGTTCCAACGCGTCATCAGCGACTGGAAGCCCGTGGACGCCTGACCCTTCCACGCCATGGCCAGGTCGTCGACTACGTTCCACAGCTTCTTCAGCTCGCCGTCGACCTCGCTACGCGTAGACCGCACGTCACTCGCGGCGGTATGCAGAGTCGCAGCTTCGACCTCGAACGCCATGCTTCACACCCTTCCGTCATGTTGTGGCGTCGGCTTTGCCGCGCCCCCTCCCCCGCGGCAAGGCAGCAAAACACCCCACCGACGGACACTCCAACAGAGACCGTAGCGGAGTCCGTCCAGTCCTCGCAGCCCTGGTAGGCAGCCGTAGGTGAATAGTGATGAATCAGCCGATGTGATTGCGGCTTTACGGGCCAGGTATTTGACGCGGGCGATAAATTCGCGGCGTCGCATTAATGCGCGACTTGACGAACGCGGTTACGACGGCTCGGACCAAGCGGTCTGGATGAGCTGTTGGCCATCGCGCCGACGGACCAGGGTGCCCCGGCCGGGTGGCTGCGGGCTCGGCCGCAGCGTGCCGAAGACCGCGCCCTCCTCCCGACTGCCGGACATCAGCAGGCCGGGCGAGTCAAGCTCCCGCAACCGTTGCAGCACCGGCTCGTAGAGCGCACGGGACACCCCGCCCACCCGCCGGGTGATGATCAGGTGCAGGCCGATGTCGCGGGCCTGCGGCAACAACTCCTGCAAAGCGCTGAGCGGATTGCTGCCACCGGAGGCCACCAGGTCGTAGTCGTCGACAAGGATGTACAGGTCCGGGCCCTTCCACCAGCTGCGGTCGCGCAGCTGGGCGGTGGTCACGTCCGGGCCGGGCAACCGGTTGGACAGCGCGCTGCGGATCGAGCCGAGCCCCTGCGCGAACGCCTGATTGGACGGCGCGTAGTCAAGCAGGTGATCGCCCTCCACCGCGCCCAGCAGCCCGCGCCGGTAGTCGGCGATCACCAACCGGGCCTGAGCGGGCGTGTACCGCTCGGTGATGCCACGGGCGATCAGCCGCAGCAGGTTGGTCTTGCCGCACTCGGCGTCGCCGAACACCGTCAGGTGCGGCTCGTTCGCCAGGTCCAGATAGACCGGGGCGAGCGCCGACTCGTTGACGCCGATCGGCAGGCCGGGCGCCGACCGGTCGATGATCCGCGCCAGTTCGGACACCGCCAGCCGACGCGGCAGCAGCCGCACCTTCGGCGCCGGGCGACCCGGCCAGTTGGCCGCCACGTGCCCGGCCAGCGCGACCGACGCCTCGCTCAGATCGTCGATGTCCCGCCGGCCGTCGATCCGCGAAATGGCGGTGAGGAAATGCAGCTTGTCCCGGGTCAGGCCACGGCCGGGTGACTTCTCCGGCACGTTCATTGCCGCCCGGCGGTCGATCTCGGATTCCGCCGCGTCCCCAAGGCGCAGTTCGAGCTTGGTGCCGAGCAGGTCCCGCATGTTGATCCGGATCTCCGCCCACCGCACCGCCGTGAGCACCACGTGCACGCCGAAGCCGAGGCCCCGGTTGGCGAGCGTCGTGATGGTCTGCTCCAGCTCCTCGTACTCCTGGCGCAGCGTGTTCCAGCCGTCCACCACCAGGAACACGTCACCGAACGGGTCGTCGGCGAACTCGCCCGTTGCCCGGCGACGGCGGTAGCTGGCCACCGAGTCGATGCCGTGCTGGGCGAAACGCGTCTCCCGGTCGTCAAGCACGGCGACGACCTCGGCCACCGTACGGCGCACCGCCTCGACGTCGCGCCGCCCGGCCACCCCCGCCATGTGCGGCAGCCGCTCCAGACTGCGCAGCGCGCCGCCACCGAAGTCCAGGCAGAAGAACTGCACCTCACGCGGCGTGTGGGTGAGCGCCAGCGAGGCGAGCAACGTCCGCAGCATCGTGCTCTTGCCGCTTAGCGAACGACCGACGATGACCACGTTGCCGCCGGCCCCGGCGAGCTCGACCATCATCGGGTCACGGCGCTGCTCGTACGGACGGTCCACAACGCCTACCGGCACCGTGAGCCGACCCCGGCCCGGCCAGGACGCGGTGCACAACCCGTACGTCGGGTCGACGGCCAGCGGGCCGAGCAGCTCGCCCAGACCCGGCGGGTCCGCAAGCGGCGGTAGCCACACCTGGTGCGCCGGGCGGCCCCGGCCCTTGAGCTGGTCGATCAGCACGTCAAGCATCGCGACGGCCTTACCGTCGGCCGGCTGCTCCGGCTCCGGCGCGGAGTCCACAGGCATCTGCGGGGCCTGCGCCGGCAGGAAGTCGACGCCGTACGGCACGATCCGGCGCTGCACCAGTGCCTGCGACGCGGATGCCTGCTGGCCGGGCGCCCGGTACGGCCCGGAGACGTACGCGGCCCGGAAGCGCAGCATCGTGCTGGTGTCGGTCTTCAGGTAGCCGTGCCCCGGCGCGTTCGGCAACTCGTACGCGTCCGGCACACCGAGCACGATCCGGCTCTCCACCGCCGAGAAGGTGCGCAGACCGATCCGGTACGACAGGTGGGTGTCCAGGCCACGCAGCTTGCCTTCTTCGAGGCGCTGGCTGGCGAGCAGCAGGTGCACGCCGAGCGACCGACCGAGCCGGCCGATCATCACGAACAGGTCGATGAAGTCGGGCTTGGCGGCCAGCAGCTCGCTGAACTCGTCACAGATGATCAGCAGGCTGGGCATCGGGGCCAGCGGCTCGCCGGCCGCGCGGGCCTTCTCGTACTCGAAGCGGGAGACGTAGTTGCCGGCCGCCCGCAGCAGCTCCTGCCTGCGCACCATCTCGCCGGCGAGCGCGTCGCGCATCCGGTCGACAAGTGGCAGCTCGTCGGCCAGGTTGGTGATGACGGCGCTTGTGTGCGGCAGCGCCTCCAGCGAGGCGAACGTCGCACCGCCCTTGAAGTCCACAAGGACGAAGTTCAGCTCCTCCGACGAGTGGGTCACAGCGAGCGCGGCCACCACGGTACGAAGCAGTTCGCTCTTGCCGGAGCCGGTCGCACCGATCACCAGACCGTGCGGTCCCATGCCCTCGTGCGCCGACTCCTTGAAGTCCAGCTCGACGACGTTGCCGTCCGGGCCGACGCCGAGCGGGATGCGCAGCCGGTCACGATGGCCACGCGGCCGCCAGGTCTGGTGGACGTCGACTGCCGCCGCGTCGCCGACGCCGAGCAGATCCGGCAGCTCCATGCTGCGGGCCAGCGGCTCCTCGCTGCTGGTCTGCTGCTGGGACAGCCGGTACGGGGCGATCTGCCGGGCCAGCCCTTCGGCGGCCTCGACGGTGAGCCGGTCCGGTCGGCCGAGTGCCGTCGACGAGGTGCCCCGGATCAGTTCGAGTGAGCTGCCGTCGCCGGCGTCAAGGCAGAGCAGCCAACGGCCGGCGTCGCGCGGCACCGTCCCGGAGAGGTCGATGGTGGTGGCGCCGAGCAGACCCTGGCCCACCAGCTGACAGGTCGGCGCGACCTCGCCGCCGTCGATCACCACGACGAGGTGCGGCGCGGTGGTCAGCGGCTTGGCCTCGGCGGTGAAGCGGGGACGCCCGCCCAGTTCGCTGTTCAGCGACTCCTCGGCCTCGGCCAGGCTGGCGAAGACCAGCCGGCGGGCACCCGCTGCGTCCGTCCGACCACTGTGGTGGGCGTGCGGAAGCCACTTCACCCACTCCCAGACGGCCTGCCGGTCGGGCGCGGCGACCACCGCGATCACCATGTCGTCGGGGGCGTGAAAGGTTGCCAGCTGGCCCAGTGCCGCCCGGGTCAGGTCGAGCACCGCCTCCCGGTCACCGCGCAGCACCACCCGGCTGAACGCGCGTACGGAGAGCGCCGTCGGCAGCTCCGGCACTGTCGAGTGCGCCCGCACGAACCGACGCAGCGCGATGGCGCTCATCGGCTCCAGGTCCTCCACCGGCTTGGTCTCCGGCGGGACGATCTCGACGGCCAACCGCTGCGGGCCGAGCGCGATGCGGGTCTCGCCGAAGTCGTCCTCGGTGATCCGCCGTTCCCAGAGCCGGCGGGACGCCGCGATCGACCAGAGCGCGTCCGGTTCCGGATGCCGCCAGGCCATCGCCGCCCGCTGCTGCTCGGCGGCCCTGCGGGTGCGCTTGCGCATCTGGGCCAGGTAGCGCATGTAGTCGCGCCGGTCGGCGTTCAGCTCGGCCTTGTCGCTGCCGCCGCTGTTGGCGAGCGAGCCGATCGCCATGCCGAGCATCGAGACGCCGAAGAGTCCACCGGCGACGTACGTCATCATGCCGCCGCCCCGGCCGGCGTAGAGGAATGCCATCGCGCCGACCCCGCAGACCATCGGCAGGATCATGAGCAGTTGCCCCATGCCGCGTGGCGTCGGCTCGGGCAGCTCGGGCGGCGACTCCAGCAGCACCTCGCCGCGTGGCAGGGCCGGCCCCGGCTGGCGCGGGAGCCGGCGGAACACGACCGTGCTCACGGCTGTCTCCTCCCCAGAAGCGGCCTGATGACGTGCCGTCGCGGATCGAAGCCCGCGGGTGGGCACTGTACGTGCTCGTCATCGTAGGTAATCTCCCGTGGGCGCGGTGCACCCGTACTGCGGCACCGCCGCCCGCCGAGCGTAGGACGACCCAGGAGGCCACTGTGGCGACGAAGACGGCGACCGGTGGCCTGAGCCGGATCACCATCGTGGCTCCCCGTACGCGGATGGACCTGGCTCTGCCGTCGGACGTACCGATGGCCGACCTGCTCCCCACGCTGCTGCGCTATGCCGGGGAGGACCTGGCCGACGAGGGTGTGCGGCACGGCGGCTGGGCGCTGTCCCGGCTGGGCGGCGCACCACTGGACGGCGGGCGTACCGCCGCGCAGTTGGGCGTACGCGACGGCGAGGTGCTGTATTTCAATCCCCGGTCGGCGGCGGCGCCGGAGATCGTCTTCGATGACGTGGTGGATGCGGTCGCGACCGCCACCAACCAGCGCCCCGGCTCCT
This sequence comes from Micromonospora sp. DT68, assembly GCF_049847245.1. Lineage (NCBI taxonomy): Bacteria > Bacillati > Actinomycetota > Actinomycetes > Micromonosporales > Micromonosporaceae > Micromonospora > Micromonospora sp. DT68. The sequence goes on along the minus strand of NZ_JBNCNZ010000001.1, from coordinate 86,902 downwards.
GGCAGGCCGGCACTACCCGGTCGTTCGCGGTGCTGTTCGCCGCGGCGGCGTTCGGCGCCGGCGCGTTGGCCGCCCTCTTCACCGGTCCCCCGCACCTGCCCGGCACGATGGCCGCCCTGCTTGTCGCGGTGGCGCTCCTAGTCGGCGCAGCGGTGCTCTCCCGCGCCGCAGGCGACAGCCGGACCGGCGCGATCCTGGCCATTGTCGGTCTGGTGTACGCGGGCACCGGAGGTCTGCTGCTGCTCGCGGGTGACCTGCAACTGACCGACCTGGGCAGCCCGCACGCCCTGCTCGCGGCCACCGCCGTGGTGGTCGCCGGTGCGGTGGCGGTGCTGGCCGTCGGTGACCGGTACCCGCTCTTCTTCGCCGCGATAGGGGTGGGCGCGGGGGCCGGTCTGGGCGCACTGCTCTGCCTCGCCTTCGGGCTCGACGCGGCGGCGGCGGCAGCGGTGGTGGCGGCTGTCGCGTTCGGCGCGGTGCCTGCGCTGCCGATGATCGCCTACCGGCTGGCCCGGCTGCCGGTGCCGTCGATCCCGACCGGTCCGGAGGACCTGAAGACCGACAGCGAGTCGGTCGACGGCCGGCTGGTGCTCGAACGCAGCGACCGGGCCGACCAGTTCCTCACCGGTCTGCTGTGGACGGTGTCGATCCTGGTGCTCGGCGCGCAGTTGGTGCTGGCCCTGGATGGCCGCCTGCCGGCGGTGCTGCTGTGCCTGGTGCTGGCCCTGCTCTCGCTGCTGCGCGCCCGTCCGCTCCTGGGCCGGGCGCAGCGCACCCCGGTGCTGCTCGCCGGCACGGTCGGGCTGGGCCTGGCAGCAGCGGCCACCTTCGCCGGTGGCTCGTTGCCGGTCCGGCTGGGTCTCATCCTCGGTGGGCTGCTGCTGGCGGCCGTGATCAGCCTGATCTACGGTCTGACCGTCGCCGGCAAGCGCATCTCGCCGGTCTGGGGCCGGCTGCTCGACATCGTCGAGATCATGCTGATCATCTCGTTGGTTCCGCTCGCCTTCTGGGTCTGCGGCCTGTACGGCTGGATCGTCAACCTGCGGCCCTGACCCTGCCGGCTGCCGGGGGGCGCCGCCCCACCTGCCGCAGCTGGCCGGTCAGCGGCCTGGCCTGCCGCTGGCCGGTCGGGGTGACTACCGGCGGGCGGTGCCACCCGGCGTCGACGCTACCGGCGCGCTGGCGTAGATGCCCGGGCCGTGCTGCCCGTCCATCGGCCGGGCCGGGAGGCCGGCGCGTTGTGCCACGTCCCGGACGACCTTGACCAGCGCCTCGACGTGGTTGTCCATCGCCGCGACGCGCAGCAGCGGTGCCGCCAGGCGACCGTCGGACGAGACCACCGCGGCCACCGTGTGCGACGGCGCCGACGTGGCGGTGATCGCGTCCACAAGCGGGCCGAGCGGAGTGTCGGGCCGCCCCCGCAGGGTCAGGCAGCGGTGCGTCCAGCCGCCGCCCCGCAGCCCCTGCCAGGTCTCCGCCGGCGTCTCCGGAACCAGGTCGAGGCCGGCGGCCGACACGACTGCCGCGCGCAGCTCGTCGCGGCCCAGCGGCCGGTGGGCCAGCCCGGCGGCGGTCAGCGCCTTGCCCAGCCGGCCGATCCCGGCGGCCAACGTCCGGTGTACGCCGGGCAACCCACCGCCGCGGCTGACCGTTTCGACCCGGGCGTCGCGGATCGTGAGCCGCAGCGCCACCCAGACCGACCGGTGCGCTGCCGGCGGCGCACCGGAGGCCGGGTACCAGACCAGTGTGTGCGCGACGACCTGGGCCCTGGAGACGGGTGCCGAGAATTCGGTGAGCACCCGCAACGCGCGGTCCACCACGGAGGCGTCCACCGAACCGCCCGTCGCGCCGGTACCGGGTTGCAGGGCGACCGCCGCGAACCAGCCCTGGTCGTCCTGCCCGATGCCCAGCCGGGTGCCACGGTCGGTCAGCTCGATGACGCTCAACTCGGGTGCGAGCGCGGCCAACCGGGGGTCGGCGACCGACGCGCTCGCCAGTGCCGCCGCCGCCGCGCGTTGGCGGCGACGCCGCAACCGGCGACGCAACAGCACGTCCTCGAACCACCAGCGACCACCGCGCCGGGCGAACACCGCCGCCACGACCAGCACCGCGACGGCACCTACCACGGCGAGCAGCCAGCTCGGGCCGGCCGTCGCGGCCCATACGGCGACCGCACACACCTCCAGCACGACGAGCTGGCCGACAAGCACCGGGCCGATACGACCCCGACCCGGCCGATCGACGCCCGGGGCCACCCGCGCCGGGACGTCGGACGGGCTCGTGACCGCTCGGGCGGGTCGCGCCTGAACCTGCGTCATCGCTGACTGTCCCTCCTGCACGATGTGGCTCCGCTCCGGGAACGCCCGGCGCCGACCAGGGCGGCGGGCCAGAGGGCCGGCCGTCGGCCCCTTATCGTAGGGAAGCCCGCGACGGCACCCTGACCTGATCGTCGCGGATCCATCCCGCCGGAGGTAAGTCATGCGGACCCGCCGCGATCAGGTGCAGGCGTACCGCTTCGTCACCCGCCGGATCGTCTCCGCTCTCCTGTCGGGCGATCCGGAGACCACGAACCTGCCGATGCGGCGACTCGGCATGGCCGTCTTCGGCAGCGCGATCGCCGCGGCCGTGGTGCTCGGCGGGGTGGGTGCCTACGGCCAGTTGACCGGCAACACCGCGCCGCTGGACGAGAACACGCTTGTCATCGAACGGGAGACCGGCGCGACGTACGTGTTCGTCGAGGGCAAGCTCCACCCGACGCTCAACTACACCTCCGCAAGACTGATCCTGAACGAGCCGAACCCGCAGGTACGGACGATGTCGCAGACCTCGTTGCGGGACCGCCCGCGCGGTCGCACCGTCGGCATCGTCGGCGCGCCGGACGCGCTGCCCGGCCGCAAGTCGTTGACCGGTCTGCCCTGGTCGGTCTGCGACGTACCCGATCCCGTCGACCCGCGCCGGTCCACCACACGCGTCGTGATCGACCGCGCGCTGCCGGGTGGCGCCCCGTTGGATGACCGCGCGGTGCTTGTCACAGTCGACGGTCAGCGGCACCTGCTCACCGGCAACTCCCGGCTCGAGGTGCTCGGCGGTGACCAGTCGGTCGCCGCGCTGCGGATGAGCGGCACGCCGCCCCTGCCTGTCGGGCAGCAACTGCTCAACGCGCTGCCGGCTGGACCGCCGCTGCGCAAGCCGTCGCTGCCCGGCATGGGTGACCGCAGCGGGGTGAGCGTGGCCGGCCGGCCGGCCACCATCGGGCAGGTGTTCCAGGCGGCCGGGCAGCACTACGTCCTGGCCCGCGAAGGGCTCGTCTCGATCAGTGAGATCACGGCACTGCTGATGATCAGCGGTGGCGGTCAGATCACCGACATCACGCCCGATCAGGCGGGCCGCCTGCTAACCGACCAGCGGCTGGACCCGGACGGGATGCCGCGGACGCTGCCCTCCCTGTATCCGGCCCGGGCCGGGCAGACGCTGCTCTGCGCGACGTACCGGGCCGGCAACGCCGGCGGCCCGCCGACCACCACGCTTGAGGTTTTCGACCGGGCGCCTGCCGAGTTGAGCGCCAACGAGCCGAACTCGGTGCCGGTGCGGCAGGGCAACCGCGACGCGGTCCGTACGGCCGAGTCGGTGCTGCTGCCCGGCGGCAAGGGTGTGCTGGCCCAGGCCGCGCCTGGTGCCGGGACGAGCGGGTCCGGCGCTGCCGGGTCGACTGTCTACCTGATCAGTCCGCAGGGCGTCCGGTATCCGCTCGGGTCGGCCGAGGCGCTGGGGGCGCTCGGGTACGAGGGGGTCACGCCGCTGGCGGTGCCCGGTTCCCTGCTCGCGCTGATCCCCACCGGGCCGACTCTGGACCGCGAGGACGCGCTCGCGCATTTCTCGCCGGGTGGCACGCCATCGACAGGCACCGACGGCTGAGCGAGCGCCACGGGTCGCCGCAGCTTGCAATGGTGGACTAGCCTGGTTCCGCTGACGGTTGTCGACCAGAACGACGGGGATGTTGCCATGACCGGCCGTACGGAAGTGGACCTGCTGTCCCTTGAGGACTTCCACAAGAACCTCGCGGCGCGGCTCAGCCAGGCCGAGGCGGTGCTGCGCAAGCTCAACACCGAGATGCAGTGCAGTCCTCCGGCGTTGGGCCTGTTCACCGACGCCACTCAGAACGCCCGTCGCTACAGCTCGGTCCACCAGTCTTATGTGGAGCAGGCCGAGCGGCTCCGGCAGGCTCTGCTGGCGGCGCAGCAGGCGACCAGCACCATTCTCTCCAACTACCGCACCGCCGAGGCGCGCAACGCGGCGAACGCCACCGACATCAACTCGGCACTGAACGGGGTCGACCAGGCGCTCAAGCCGAAGGGGGACGGTCGTGTCTGAGTACACCCAGCGTTATGACGGCAAAAGCCACCAGGAGCTGTACGACGCGGTGATGGCCGGCAAGCCCGAGCAGATCGACGATTTGGCCGCCAAGTGGGCCACGCTGAAGGGCATCCTGGACGGCCTGAGCCGGGAGCTGAGCGGCGACATCGAGAAGCTCGGCAACAGCTGGACAGGCTCGGCGGGCCGCGAGTTCCAGCGGCGGCTCACGTTGATCGTCAGCCACACCGACGCGCTCGGCGAGGGCATGTCCGGCGTCAAGCAGGGCCTGACCATGATGGCCGGCCAGCTTCGCACTGCCCACAAGAAGGCGGAGAGCCCGGAGGAGACCGACGACAACGACAAGGCGGTCTCCGGCGCGCTCAAGGGCGCGGCCTTCGGCCTGCCCGGTGCCGTCGTCGGCGGCATCATGGGCCACCAGCAGGACAAGGCCGAGCAGGAGAAGGCCCACAAGCGGATGGTGAACGTGGTGGCCGAACTGGCCGCCGGTTACGACCTGTCCGCCTATGACCGCGTGGTCGACCCACCGCGTCCGGGCGACGACACGCCGAAGACTGTCAACCAGGACCCGACGACGCCCCGCAGCGTTCCGAGCACCACCACGCCCCACGCCGCCCCGACCACCAGCCGCCTCGCACACACCGGCAACGCGACGATCTCGACGCCGACCCACACGTCCGCGGCCCCGGTCGCCACCGGGTTCGTCACCGGCACCGAAGGCGGCCCGGGCACCGGCAGCACGCCCGGCGTCGTCACCGGTCCGGGCCCCTCCACTGGTAGCACCTCCCTCTCCAGTGCAAACCCTCTGGTCGGCGGGGCACTGCTCGCCGGCGGCGTCGCCGGGCTGGCCAGCATGTCCGGACCGACGACGGCACCGGCCAGCGGCGGGACGACCGGCCGGGGTCTGCTCTTCAAGGCACCGGGTGGGGCACCGGCCGGCGGGGTGCTGCGCACGTCCACACTTGCCGGCTCGACGAGCACGCCCACCCCGGCGGCCCGGCCGACCGGTGGTGCGGCCGCTGCCGACACCCGTTCGGCGAGCGGTGTCGGGCGCGGCATCGATGGTCGGCGTGCTGAGGCCACCGGCCGGGCGGCCGCAGCCGGGGGCCAGGGAGCGACGGGCCGGCCGGGTTCCGGTCGCGGGGCGGGCACCAACCGTCCTGGCCTTCTCGGCGGGAACGGCCGACCGACCGACGACGAGTCCGACGATCGCCTGACCTGGCTGACCGAGGACGAGATGGTGTGGCAGGACGGCGGGGACGCGGCGCCGCCGGTGCTCGGCACCGCAAGTTGACAGCCCTCCGGGGCGACGCGCTGACCGTCCCCGAGGCGGCACGGCTCGCAGCCGGGTAGCCGACGGGCGCCACTGGATCTTGACGGCCCGGCCTCACTTGAGGCCGGGCCGTTCGTCACCCGGTCCACAGTGGCCACAGTGGCAGCGGTCACCCCGGCCGGCGCGGCCGCAATGCTGCGCAACGCCGGGTCGGCGGATAGGTTGGTCGGGTGTCGTCGGCAAACCAGATCCGCCCAGCCCGGCGGGTCGTGCTGCGGTCACTTCGGGAGCTGACCCGGCTGGCGTTCACCGCGCTGGTGCTCGCGGTCGGCCTCGGCGGCGCCCTCGCCGCGACACCGCCTCCCTCCCCGACGCAGCCCCGGCCGAGCGTCGTGAGCAGCCGGGTGGACACCCTCCGGCCCGAGGCTGCGTCCGAGTCCGCTGCCCAGGCGGTCGACAGTGCGGGCCGGCCGAACCCTTCCGGGGCGGCCGAAGGAGTCGTCACCGCCACGGCGACCGGCCCGGTCACCGCTGGCCTGGAGCACGCGCCGGCAATCGAGCCCGGCCGGGGCGCACCCGCCCGGCGCGGCCCGCCCACCCGCTGACCCTGGCCGCCTGACGATCCGCGCGATCCGACCTCGGGTGACGCGCCCGGCCCATCGGGTCGCCATCGTCGGCGTGATCCGCAGCCGACGGCCACCGTCCGGTGACCGTGCCACGTCCGCCAGCGGCGATCGTTTCCGGCAGGCCATCGGAAAAACAGCTTCTCCCGACCACTCGGAGCCGACCGCGTCGACATCAGTCGATCATCGGCCCGGTGCCGTCAGGACCCATCCGTCGATACCCGTTGTTCGACCGCGAGGTGCTGATCATGCAGACCGTCCTCTCCGCCGTCCTGCCCGACGTGCCCCGGGCCGCCGTCATCTGGCTGAGCCTGCTCGGGGTGGTCGTGGCCGCTGTCGCCGTCCTCCTGCTGCGTCCCGGCCTTCTCCGCCTCGACCTGGCCGCGCGGATCCGTGCCGCGGCAATGCCCAGTCAGATCGAAGAGGCGCAGGAGGAACGGGAGCAGAGCCGCTACGCGCAGGAGGTCGCGGTGGCCGCCGAGCGCGCCACCACCACCGCGCAGCGACGGCGGGCGGAGTGGGTGGCCGCGCAGGAGACGGCCGAGGCCGCCTGGCAGGCACTGGAGGCCGCCGAGGCCGGCGTCCGCCGACTCGTCGAGGCTTCCGCGATGCCACTGCCGTACACCACCCAGACCCCCGCCGAGTACGCCGACCGCGAGCGATACCTGCATCGGGCCGCGCTTGACGCGTACTGGCGGCGGGAGCTGTCGGTGGAGCAGCTCAGCGACGTGTTCGCGCACCGCAACGGCTGGGACCCTCGGCTGCACCCGGTCGAGCAGGAACTCGTGCTCCAGCGGGCGATCCGCGACAACCTGGCGGCCCGGCACGTCGCCGCCCAGGAGCAGGAGCAGGCCGCCTGGCGGGCCGCCGAGTTGGCCGTCGCGGCGGCCCGCAGCCTCCGCGCGGAAGCCCTCGATGCGACCGGACGGCGGGTGGCGGAGTCGTCGTCGGTGCTGCCGCTCAGCGAGGTCGGCCGGCCACTGACCGAGCCGACCCGGGAGAACGTGGTTGTCGCTCGCGGCCGCGCGGCGGTCCCCGCGTTCTGACCGCACGGCACGGCGGTCCGACAGCGGGCCGGACCGCCGTCGGTGGGTTAGCGTGACGCCATGTCCCGAGAGACGTGGGTGCTCGTGGTGATCGCCGGCATCCTGGCGATCGCCACACTTGTCGGCGCGGTGCTGCTGGCGGTGCGGGTGGTGCGTACCCGCCGGATGCTGACCGGGCTCGGTGCGAGCGGCAAGGTCGTCTTCTACGGGGCGCTCATCTACGCGATCTTCCCGGTCGACGTCCTCCCGGACCCCATCTACCTGGACGACATGGGTGTCCTGGCCGGCGCGCTGATCTACCTCACCCGGCTGGTGCAGAAACGCCGGGTGGAGGGTCGCCGGCTGCCCGGGCAGCCGGACGCGCCGCCGGCTCCGGAGGCCGCCCGACGCTCCGTACGATGATCGAGGTCGGTTCGACGGACAGGGGACGGGCGTGGCGGGCGATCACCGGCTGGACGGGCACGACGACCGGGTGGCGGCCTTCTGCGCGGAGCGGCACCTCGCGACGTTGACCACCCTGCGCGCCGACGGCACCCCGCACGTGGTGCCGGTCGGGGTCACAGTCGATCCGGAGGCCGGGCTGGCTCGGGTGATCACCTCCGGTACGTCCCGCAAGGCGCGTCACGTGGCCGCTGCCGGTCCGGCGGGCCTGCCGGTGGCGGTCTGCCACGTGGATGGCCGGCGTTGGCTCACCATCGAGGGCCGGGCGGTGGTCCGGTCGGATCGGGCGGCGGTGGCCGAGGCGGAGCGCCGCTACGCCGACCGGTATCGCACTCCGCGTCCGAATCCGGAACGTGTGGTCATCGAGATCACCGTGACCCGGCTGCTCGGGAGCCTCTGACCCGCCACCCGATCGCCACGTTCGAGCCACCTCAGGGACCCCTGGGTGTTTTGCGTGGTTTGGGGTGCCGCCTCGGAGCGGAATGCCGGCCGGAGCAGGGCCGTTACACCGGTACGAACCCCCGGCCGAGACCGCCGCGGGTCGACCCCCTGATGAGCCGAGCGCCATTCCCGGTGCTGCTGCCCTCCGCCCAGTCGGAGGCTCCAACCCCTCGAACGGAGACTCGACCATGAACCCGATCATGCAGAAAAGCGGTCTGTCCGTCGTCGGCCTGCTGGTCGCGGGCGGGTGTGCCCTCGGCCCGGCTGCCATCGCGCAGGCCTCCGCCCCGGCACAGGTCGCCCCGACGTCGTCGAACCAGACGAACCGCAGCGGTGAGCGGGTGCTCGGGTTCGACTACCAGGCGCAGCCGAACTTCTACTACTGCGGGCCGGCCGCGACCCGGATGGCGCTCTCCACCCAGGGCAAGGCGCTGCCGCAGGACGAGGTCGCCAAGCTGCTCGGCACGACCGAGTCGGGCACCGCGTCGGCCCTGGACATCACCCGGGTGCTGAACGCGCTCACCGGCGACAGGTACCGGACGACCGAGATCAGTGACCCGGTGGCCCGCCCCGACCAGGTCGAGCAGTTGCGGCACGACGTGCTGGCCGCTGTCGACGCCGGACGGCCGGTGGTGGCCAACATCAAGGGCACTGCCGTCGACCTGAACGGCAACCCGCACTCGTACGAGGGCGGCCACTACGTGACGCTTGTCGGCTACCGCGACGGTGGGGACACCATCCGGGTCGCCGACCCTGCGAACCCGGCACTCGGCGAGTACTGGATGGGCCTGCCGAAGGTCGCCAACTGGATCGCCGAGCGCGGCTACTCCTCCTGATCCGCACGGTTCACCGGGCCGGTCTCCCACTCTCGGGGAGGCCGGCCCTGCCGTCGTGACGCCGACGGGCGGCCAGATCGGCCCGCCGCCGGGTCCGCGCCGCACGGGTCGGCCGGATCCGGTACAGGTGTCGCCGGGTCGGCGGATGCACGCTGGCCTCGCCAGCGCCGGCGGCGGCGCGCACGATCCGGTTGGCGTCGTCCGGTGCGCAGCCGGTCGCGCGGAGCAGGTCGCTGGCCGCGGTGCGCAGGCCGGTGACGAGGGCGTCGCCGAACGACCTGACCCCACGGGCGGCCGCCCGCCCGGCAAGGTTCGCGCACTCCTCGACCTGCGTACGGGTGTTCTGGAACGCGTCGTCACCCCTGCACTCCGTACGCAGTTGCGCCACCGCCGCACCGAGCCGGGCGATCGCGTCCGGCAGCTCCGGCGGGATCGGCTCGTCGTACTGGAGTGCGGTCGTCGACCAGCGGGCCAGGGCACGGCTGTCCAGCAGCAGCCGTTCGAGATGACCCGCGCTGAGGGCGTACCTGTGGAACTGCTGGCGGCGGTGCCACCGGGCCGGCGCGATCGTCACCACCTCCTCGGCCCCGCTCAACGCGTCGTGCAGTCGGCCCAGGTCGTCGTCGCTGCCACGGAGCTGGTCGAGAACGCGCAACGTCCGGTCGCTGTCGCGGTCCCGCACCGCCTGCGCGAGTTCGGCGAGCTGCTCGCAGAGGACATCGAAGATGGGTGCCGCCGCCCGGTCGAGCACCCGCATCGGGTTTACCGGCAGCAGCAGCGCGACCACCACCAGGCCGACGACGCCACCGACAAGCGCGTCGAAGATCCGGGGCACCTCCAGCCCGCTCTCCATCGGGGCCAGCGTCGTGATCAGCACTGCGGTACCGCCGGCCTGCCCGACGAGCGGGCCACCCTTCCCGGCCACGAGCAGGGCGGTGGCGATGGCGAGGGCGACGACAAGGCCGGTCTGCCACGGCCCCGAGCCGACGACGAAGCGCAGCGTGTCACCGATGATGAGGCCCAACGCGACGCCGGCCAGCAGTTCGAAGGTACGGCGGGCTCGCTGCCCGATGGCTGTGGCGATCGTACCGACGGCCGCGGCGGGGGCGAAGACGTGCGAGCCGGAGCCGAGGAAGTGCTGGGCGATCAGGGCGGCGAGCGCCGCGGCCAGCCCGGCCTGGGCGGCGATCACCAGGGTGATCTCCCACTGTCGGGCCCGGAGCCGGCCGGCCTGCCCGCTGCGGTGCCGCACTGATTCGACGAACTGGCCGCTCTTCTCGGCAGCCGTTTCGAGTCGGGACCGGTCGCGGCCGGCTGGTGGACGGTCGTCGGCCATGGCGGCGGATACCCGGGCGTCGTCCCGGCAATCCATCGGCGACCATGGGTTTGTCCCACCGTCGCGGGGTACCAGGGGCCACACACACCCACCGATCCGCAACCGGCAAGGGGACGTGAGATGAGCAATCCGCAGACCGTCGACGACCGGGACGTCGTCGACATCCTGGTCACCGACCACCATGAGGTCGAGGCGCTCTTCGTCGAGTTGGAGACGCGGCAGGGCACCCCCGAGTACCGCCGCCAACTAGTCGACGTGGTGATCGCCGAACTCGTCCGCCACGCGATCGCCGAGGAGGCGTACGTCTATCCGACGGCCCGTAAGGCGCTGCCCGACGGCGACCAGATCGCCGAGCATGAGATCGCCGAGCACGCCGACGCCGAACGGACAATGAAGGACCTGGAGTCGGTCGACCCGTCCGACCCGCGCTTCGACGAGCTGCTCGCCCACCTGACCAGCACCATCCGGCACCACGTACAGGAGGAGGAGAACGACCTCTTTCCCCGGTTGCGCGCCGCGACGGCCCGGGAGGAGCTTGTCGAGTTGGCCGGCAAGGTGACGGCGATCAAGAAGATCGCGCCGACCCGGCCGCATCCGAGCGCACCGGACCGCCCTCCGGCGAACAAGCTGCTCGCCCCCGGCACCGGCCTGGTCGATCGGATGCGCGACGCGTTGAGCGGCCGGCCGACCTCGATGGACGAGCTACGCGAAGGGCAGCACTGACCCGTCGTCGGGTAATCGGCGACGGTCCGCATGAGACATCCCGGGTCACCACCTCGGTGGCGACCCGGGATGTCTCGGCGTCTCAGCGGGCCTGGTCGCCCTCTCCGGTACGGGCCTGAGCCTGGTCCACGCCCTTGTCGATCTGGTCGTCGTACTTTCCACCGGTGCGCCGGTCGGCCATGTCGCCGGCCTTCTCGATCCCCTGGTCGACCTGCTTGTCGTGCTTGTCCGCGAAGTCCTTGGCCTTGTCCATGAAGTCGCTCATCACGGTCCTCCTCCACGTCGACTGCGTCAGTGATGGCTTCCCTGGGCCGGGTTGCCCAAACCCGGATGATCCAGACTCGCCGGCCAGGAACGGACGTCAGGTGTGCACCCGCCACGACAAGGGCCCACCTCGCGTTGGAGCGGTACGGGTGTCGGCGCGCGTCAGGCCGGGTACCGACCTCCCGGATATCGAGGAGGACCGACATGGCGGCAGAGGAACCCGGGGCGGACACCAGGGAGACAACGCACGACGCACAGCCGCGCCATCCGTGGGCGGCGCTGCCGTGGCTGGTCCGCACCGCGGTGCTGTGGAGCGCCTGCCTGGTGGTCATCGTCGCCGGGCTCTATCTGCTGGGCCGGATCGCCCTGCTGTTGGCGCCGCTTGCCATCGCGCTGGCCGCGACCATCTTCCTCACCGCTCTGCTCGACCCGGTGCTGCTCCGGCTGCGCCGGTTGCGGGTGCCCGCGGCACTCGCCGCACTGCTCACCGTCCTGCTGCTGCTCGGCATCCTGGTGGGCGTCGGCGCACTGGTGTGGAACCTGACAGCGAGCCAGTTCGACCAGCTAAGCCAGGAGTTGACGCAGGGCGTCGACCGCAGCCGGGACTTCGTCACGTCCACCCTGCCCGTCACCGACGCCCAACTGGACCGTCTGATCAGCCAGGCCCGGGAGGGGTTGAGCGGCAGTTCGCCGGACCCGGTCTCCGGAGCCCGGACGGCCACCGAGGTGTTCGGCTCCGCGCTGCTCGCTCTGGTGCTGCTCTTCTTCCTGCTCAAGGACGGCCGGTCGATGTGGCACTGGGTGCTGGCCCGGATGACCGGCCCGAACCGCGCAGTGGTCGCCGAGGCCGGTCGGGGCGGCTGGCAGACGCTCGGCGCGTACAGCCGGGGCACCATGCTGATCGCCGCTATCGACGCGATCGGCATCGGCCTGGCTCTTGTGGTGCTGCGGGTGCCGTTGGCACTGCCACTGGCGCTCATCACATTCCTCGGCGGCTTCGTCCCGATCATCGGCGCGACGGTGGCCGGAGCGGTCGCGGTGCTCGTGGCCCTGGCGGCCAACGGGCCGACGACGGCGCTGCTCACCCTCGCGGCGGTGATCGCCGTCCAGCAGATCGAGGGCAACCTGCTCGAACCGCTGGTGATGAAGCGGCAGGTCCGACTGCACCCGGCGGTGATCCTGGTGGCCGTCACCGCCGGCACCCTGATCGCTGGCATCGCCGGTGCCTTCGTCAGCGTCCCGATCACCGCCGTCCTCTGGCGCATCATCGACACCGTCCAACGGCACCGGGCCACTGCCACCCTTGCGGTTCCGCCCGCCCCGGCGGGTTGACCCGTCGACCTCAGGTGCGACGAACGGCCGCGCGGGCCAGGTGGTCGGTGAACCAGGCACCTGCCTGGTCGGCTACCTGTTCGAGCGTGCCGGGCTCCTCGAACAGGTGGGTGGCGCCCGGGACCACCCGCAGCTCGCCGACCTCACCCAACTCGGCGAGCGCCTGCTCGTTGAGCACTATCACTTCCTCGTCCAGGCCCCCGACAAGCAACAACGTGGGGGTACGCACACGCGCCAGCGCCGCACCGGCCAGGTCGGGTCGACCGCCCCGGGACACCACAGCCCCCACCCGGTCCGCGCGGGACGCGGCGGCCACCAGAGCGGCGGCGGCACCCGTGCTGGCGCCGAAGAGACCGACGGGTACGTCCCCGGCGGGACGCTCGACCGCCAGCCAGTCGACGATCCCGGCCAGCCGGCCAGCCAGCAACCCGATGTCGAACCGCAGTTCGGCGGTACGCGCGTCCACCTCGTCCTCTGTCGGGGTGAGCAGGTCCACGAGCACTGTGGCGAGACCACGCCCGTTGAGCGTCCGGGCCACCGCCACGTTGCGCGGGCTGTGCCGCGAGCTGCCGCTGCCGTGCGCGAACAGCACCACGCCGGCCGGCTCGGCGGGCAGCAGCAGATCGGCGGGGAGTTGGACGTCCCCTACCGGAATGGCCACCGTGCTGCTCTGCTCGTCCATGCCGCACCTCCGCGCGCTCGCCCCTCCCACGCGTACCCCGCCTGGGGCTTCGCACTCACCCGGCAGACGTGCGGATGCCCGGGGCCAGGGCCGCGTTTGTCGCAGGTGCCGCCGGGTAGCCGGGAGGTGACCGCAGACCGCGCAGGCGCAACCGCGCCCCGACGGATCGCGAGGATCGCCATGGCCAAGCAGCAGACCTCCCGGCAGCAGCAGATGGACGAGCAGAACCGGCGCGAACAGGACATCGAGCGGAGCCGGAACTTCGGGGACGAGGCCTCCGAGGCCCGCCTGCCCGACGATCCCCGGGCGATGGCGCCCAGGGACGCCCTGGGCCGCCCGTCGACCGGAGAACCCGTCTGACGTACGCGTGGAACGGCCGGGACGGGAGCATTCCCGTCCCGGCCGTTCACTCGTCGCGCTCGGGCAGCCGGAGCAGTGGCGACCGGCCCGGCGGGTGCTCCGGCGGCGCAGCCGTCGGCTCCGCCTGCGGCACGGGCACCGTCACCGGTTCGTCGGAGGTGACCCGTAGCAGCTGGTTGTGGTGGCGCAACTCCACAACGTCGTCCGGGCCGCCGTGGCGCAGCGAGTACGTCGTCTCGTGCGGTCGCACGTCCACGCGCAGCGCCAGCCCGCGCCACTGCAACGAGAACTCGAGGCGGCTGAGCCGGCTGGAGAGCCGGGGCGCGAACGACAGCTGACCGTCGTGGTCGCGCAACCCGCCGAGCCCACCGATAAGGGCGAGCCACGCGCCGGCGAGCGAGGCCATGTGCACGCCGTCGCGGGTGTTCTCGTTGAGGTCGTGCAGGTCCATCAGCGCGGCTTCGCGCAGGTAGATGTGCGCCAGCTCGGGATAGCCCACCTCGGCGGCCAGCACCGCCTGCGTGCACGCCGACAGCGACGAGTCACGGACCGTCCGGCGCTCGTAGTAGAGGAAGTTGCGCAACTTCTCCTCGGGGGTGAACGCGTCCCCCCGCCAGTGCATCGCAAGGACCAGGTCGGCCTGCTTGACCACCTGCTTGCGATACAGCTCGAAGTACGGATAGTGCAGCAGCAACGGGTACTTCTCCGCAGGCGTGTGCGCGAAGTCCCACTCCTGGAGGCGGGTGAACCCCTCCACCTGCTGGTGCACCTCCAGCTCGTCGTCGTACGGGATGTGCATCGCGGTTGCGGCGTCCCGCCAGCTCGCCGCCTCCTCGTCGGTGACACCGAGGCGGAACGCCTCGTCCCGGTAGCGCATCGCCGACTCGGCAGCGGTGAGCATGTTCCGCTGCGCCATCAGGTTCGTGTAGATGTTGTCGTTCTTCACAGCTGTGTACTCGTCCGGGCCGGTGACCCCGTCGATGTGGAACTGGCCGTGCCGGTCGTGGTGCCCGATCGAGCGCCACAGCCGGGCGGTCTCCACGAGCAGCTCGAGCCCGATCTCCCGCTCCAGCTGGGTGTCGCCGGTGACGAGCACGTACCGGCGCAGCGCGTCCGCGATGTCGGCGGCGATGTGGAACGCCGCGGTGCCGGCCGGCCAGTACCCGGAGGACTCCGGCCCCTCGATGGTTCGCCACGGGAACGCGGCGCCCTTGAGGTTGAGTGTCTCGGCCCGCTCGCGCGCCTGGTCAAGCGTGCTGTGGCGCCACTGCAACGCGCTGCGGACCGCGCTCGGCTGGGTGTACGTCAGCACCGGCAGGACGAACATCTCGGTGTCCCAGAAGGCGTGCCCGTCGTACCCGGGGCCGGTCAACCCCTTGGCCGAGATGGGCCGCTGCTCGGCCCGGGCACCGGCCTGCAGGACGTGGAAGAGACCGAACCGGACGGCCTGCTGGATCTCCGGGTCGCCCTCGACAAGCACGTCCGCCGCGTCCCAGAACTCGTCGAGATAACTGCGCTGCTCCCGGTGCAGCCCCTCCCACCCGTCGAGGCGGGCACCGGCAAGCGCCGCGCCGACCTGGTCACGCAACGCCGGCAGGGAACGTCGGCTCGACCAGCCGTACGTCAGGTACTTGACGATCCGCAGCTTCTCACCGGGCTTGAGTACGCAGGCGATTGTCGTGCGGACCCAGTCCTCGTACCCCTCGGACTCGATCGTGGTGCGGTCCGGGCCGTGCACCTCGTGCTCCATGGCGGCGGCCACCCGCAGCCCGGAGACCTTTGTGTGGTGGATCAGCTGCCCACCGTCCGGGGTGGTCAGCTCCTCCTCGGCCTGCAGCGGCGACTCCAGGACCGCCGCGACCCGCGGGTCCTTGCTCTGCGCGGGCAGCGACTCGTTTGCCACCAGCTCGGACTGCACGATGAGGCGCAGCGGGCCGTCGACGGCCTCCACCTCGTAGTTGATCGCGGCCACCGACCGTTGGGTGAACGACACCAACCGGGTGCTGCGGACCTTTACCTCACGGCCGGCCGGGGACCGCCAGTGCAGCTCGCGGTGCAGGGTGCCGGCCCGCATGTCGAGCACCCGCTCGTGGGAGAGCAGCTCGCCGTAGCGCACGTCGAGGGGTTCGTCGTCGACGAGCAGCCGGATCAGCTTGCCGTTCGTGACGTTGACGATGGTCTGGCCGGACTCGGGGAAGCCATAGCCGGCCTCCGCGTACGGCAGCGGGCGAAGCTCGAAGAACGAGTTGAGGTAGGTGCCGGGCAGGCCGTGCGGCTCGCCCTCGTCGAGGTTGCCGCGCAGGCCCACGTGACCGTTCGACAGCGCGAAGACCGACTCCGACTGGGCCAGCACGTCCATGTCCAGGCGGGTTTCCCGAATGTGCCAGGGCTCGACGGGATAGGCCCGTTCCCGGATCACGCGGTGCCCCGCTCGTCGCTTGTCGTCGCGTCGACCGGGCGCGTCGGTGGGTCGGCGTCGCCCGCGTCGAGCAGGTCGGCGAGGTCCTTGACCACGATGTCGGCGCCGTGCGCGAGCAACTCGTCGGCCTGACCGACCCGGTCGACGCCGACCACGAAGCCGAAACCGCCGGCACGACCGGCGGCCACGCCGGAGAGCGCGTCCTCGAAGACGGCAGCCTGGGTGGGGTCGACGCCGAGCAGGGCGGCTCCGGCCAGGAAGGTGTCCGGCTGCGGCTTGCCGCGCAGCCCCTGCTGCCGGGCGACGATCCCGTCGACCCGCGCTTCCAGCAGTCGGTCCACCCCGGCTGCGGCGACCACCTCACCCCCGTTGGCGCTCGCGGTCACCACTGCCCGACGCAGCCCGGCGGCGACCGCCGCCTCCAGGTAGCGCACCGAGCCCGGGTAGACCTCGACACCGTCGGTGCGTAGGTGCTCCAGCAGCAGGACGTTCTTGCGGTTACCGACGCCGTTCACAGTGTCGGCGTCCGGTGGGTCGTCCGGGCTGCCCTCGGGGAGCACGATCCCACGGGAGGCGAGGAACGACCGGACGCCGTCGGCGCGGGGTCGGCCGTCGACGTACCTGTTGTAGTCGGGGCCGGGGTCGAACGGCTGGAACGGAGTCCCGGTGGACGTCGCGTGCTGGCGCAGAAACTCGTCGAACGTCTGCGTCCAGGCGGCGTTGTGCACCCGGGCGGTCTGCGTCAGCACACCGTCCAGATCGAAGAGACAGGCGGTCACATGAGCAGGTAGGCCCAGCACGGTACGAATCTAACCACCCAGCCGGTCCGCAAACACCTTTCTGTGACGCGCGCCGCCGCTCAGTTCGGCCGTAGCGTCCAGAGAACGGTGAGCGCCGACGTGTGCTTGCCGTCCTCGGTGCCGATCTGCACCTCGACCGGGAACTCGGGTCGCTGGCCGGCTTCCAGCTCGTCGATCACTTCCTGAGCGGGTCGCCCGAGTCGGGCGGTGGCCAGGACGGGCCCGTACGCGCGCTTGTGGTAGGCGATGTCGGCCCGGACGACGAGCGGCACCATGCGGTCGAGCAGGTGTCCGAAGGCGACAAGCACGACAGTGCCGGAGGCCGTCTCGCCGAGCGTGAACATCGCGCCGGCGTGCGGCCCGCCGATGTGGTTGTGGATGGCCGGGGCGTCGGGCAGCCGCACGACGGCCCGCACCCCGCCGTCCGCCTCGGGTGCCACCTCGACGAATTCGATGCCGAGGGTGCGGGCGAACGGCACCGCTTCCAGCATTCCGGCCGCCACCTGGCGGGAGTCGATTGTCATGTCCCGACGTTACTCGCGGGTAACCAAGGCGGCAACCAGGGCTTCTCCATCCGCCAGCCCGGTCACAGGTTGGCGATCGTCCGCAGGATCTCGGCGTAGAAGTTGCCGTCGATGCTGCGGAAGAAGGCGAAATCCTGACCCGGGTCGCCGAAGAACGGGCGCAGTGTCCAGGCCAGCTGGGTCCCCACGAAGCCGAAGAGCAGGATCCAGATGTAGAGCAACGTCATGCTTGCCGGCCGCTGGGCCGGCTCGCTGCGGCGGGCCGGCGGGGTGCCCCACGGGCGGTTGGTCGCCGGGTAGCCGGGCGGCAGCGTGCCGGGGGCCGGCTGCCCGCCCCACTGGGCCTGGGCGGGGACCTGCGCCGGGGTCTGGACGGTCGGTGCCGCGGCGGGCGTGGCGCCGTTCGCGCCCGACCCTGCCGCCGCCGCTCCGGCCGGCACGGCGACCGGCTCGGCACCGGCGGAGGAGGTCGAACCGGCGGCCACGGTGGCCGGCACCGCGCCTGCGGACACCGGGGCCGGTGTCTGGGCGTTGACCTGGGCCGGGGCTTCGGCGGCCACCGCCGGGGCGAGCAGACCGTGGTCGTTGAGGACCTGCATCCCCCCGGTCAGGAAGCGCAGCCCGACCAGCGCCGACAGCGTCAGGATGGCGACGTTGAGCAGCTTGAAGAAGCCGTAGTCCGGAGCGGTGATCAGGAAGAAGAGGCTGATCGGCGCGAATGCCACAGCGAGCATCGAGGTGACGGTGATCGCCACCATCACCAGCGCCAGCGACTGGCGCACCGACAACCGGGCGCCGAAGACCAGGTTGAACAGGTAGAGCGTGGGCAGGCAGATGGCCAGCGTGACAAGGAACAGCAGTGGCAACTTCAGCGCGGAGGTCAGCGCCATGAGCGGGCTGTGGAAGGCACCGAGCACCGCCCCGTAGCAGGCGAGTGCGATTGCCGAGCTGGCCAGCATCCGGCCGGTCAACGCGTTGAGGTCACGCTCGGCGACGATCTGCTGCCAGATGCCCTGGCGGTCACGCAGGATGCGCTCGATGACGAGCGGGCTGGGACGGTCACCCGACACGGGTGCACCCCTCTCGGTGACTTTCACAGTGGACTGGGCGGGCAGACGGTAGGCCACCAGGTGACCGCCCCGCCACCCCGCTCCGGCGTGGCGTCACCGCCAACCCACGTCGATCCGGGCGCCGCGCTCGTCGAAGAAGTGCAGCGCGTCCATCCGCACCGAGACCGCGAGCGGATGCCCGGCGGTGACCGCCGGGTACGGCGCCAGCCGCACCGCCAACTCGGCAGGCCGGCGATGGTGCCGACCCGGATCGGGGAGCACGCTGGTGCGGGCGCCGTTGGCCTGCGGCTCCTCGGTCTCCACAGGCTTGCCGGTGAGCCGCTGCATCACCGCGCCGAACCGGCGCAGGCCCCGCTGACCCACCGGCGGCGGGTCCAGCGGCGCACCCATCTCGTCCACCATGATCGCGGTCGCCCCGATGTCGAGGAACGCAAGCGACTCGTGGCCGTGGTGCTCCAGATAGCGGATCCGGCCCCGCAGCACGTCACCGGGGGTGTCCGGAGCGACAGGCGTGAGCGCCTCGGCTCGCATTCCGACCACGATCCGCTCGCCGTGGTAGTGCGCCACCGCCCGGCTGCGGATGTCGTTCCAGGGCAGGTAGAGCGCCTGGTCACCGAGGGTGAGCGTGACGTACCGGTCGAGGTGGACGTAGACCGACGCCTCCAGCAGGTTCATCCGCGGGCTGCCGAGGAAGGCTGCCACATAGAGAGTCGCCGGACGGCCGTACACCTGGGTGGGCGTGCCCACGTCCTGGAGCACTCCGCGGCGCATGATCGCGACCCGGTCGGCCATTGTCAGTGCCTCGGCCTGGTCGTGGGTGACGTAGATGGTGGTGACGCCCAGCTCCCGGGTCAGGCCCGAGATCTCCGCGCGCAGCTCGGCGCGGAGCCCGCTGTCAAGGTTGGACAGCGGCTCGTCCATCAGGAACAACCCCGGTCGTCGGACGATTGCCCGGCCCATCGCGACCCGCTGGCGCTGCCCGCCGGACAGCTGGCCCGGCTTGCGGGCCAGAACGTCGTTGATGCCCAGCGCGCTCGCCACGTCGGTGACGCGCTCACCCCGCGGCTCCGGCTCCACTCCGGCCAGCCGCAGCGGGAAGGCGATGTTGTCGCCCACTGTCATGTGCGGGTAGAGCGCGAAGTCCTGGAAGACCATCGCGATCTTGCGATCTCGCGGTGGCAGGTCGTTCGCCAACTCGCCGTCGAGCAGGACCGCGCCCTCGGTCGGGTCCTCAAGACCGGCGATCATCCGCAGCACAGTGGACTTGCCGCAGCCGGACGGGCCCAGCAACACCATGAACTCGCCGTCGTTCACATCCAGGTTGATTTTGTCGACGGCAAGCGTGCCGTCCTTGAAAACCTTGCTCACATCCTTGAGCGCGACGGTGCTCACCGTCACCTCCCCCAGCTTGTCGGCCGAACCCCACAAGACTGTGACCAGGATCATTGCGCTCGCACATCGGGTAAACGTCTCATGTTCGGCCGATGACGTTGCTATTACACGACACTAGGCGCTCGGGTCAGGCGGTCAGCACCGGCTCGACTGCTCCGACGGCTCGCCCAGGAACACCCGGCGCACCACCCGCTCCGCCGCCCGACCGTCGTCCAAGGTGCAGAAACGGCCCCGGAAACGTTCCCGGGCAATGGTCGCCCCGGCCGACCGCACCGCGTCGGTGCGGAACAGGTCGAGCAGATCCGTGAAGGTGGTGGCCACCGCGCCCGGCGGCTCGGCGGTGACGTCGAAGTAGACCCCGCGAGCCAGACGGTACGACTCCCAGTCCGGCGCGTAGAGCACGATCGGGCGATCCAGTACCGCGTAGTCGAACATCGCCGAGGAGTAGTCGGTGACCAGAACGTCGGCCACCAGGTAGAGGTCCTCCACCCGCTGGTAGCCGCTGACGTCGCGTACCCGTTCCCAGGTTCCCGGCCGGCCGGGGCGGCGGTCCCGGTCGTGGAAGTAGTGGCTGCGCATCAGCAACTGGCCCGAGTCACCAAGCGCCTCGACGAACCGGTCCGGCTGAAAGGGGGGCCGGTAGCCGGGCAGGTGCTCGCGGTGCGTCGGGGCGTACAGCACCACCTGCTCGTCGGAGGTGAAGCCGAACTCCTCCCGCAGCCGCCGTACCTCGTTCGGACCGGCGGTGACCAGCCGGTCGTTGCGCGGATAGCCCACCTCCAGCGTGGTGTACGTGGCCGGGTACGCCCGGTCCCACATCTGGGTGGAGAAGCTGTTGGCGCTGACGCTGTAGTCCCAGCGGTCCACCCGGCGCAGCAGCCCGGCGAAGTCCATGCGCCCCGCACCGATGGGATAGCGCTGCTGGTCCAACCCCATCACCTTCACCGGAGTGCCGTGGTGGGTCTGCACGTGCACCTGGTCCGGCCGCTTGCGGACGAAGTCCGGAAAGTTCACGTTGTTGATCAGCCAGCGGGCCCGCGCCAGCACCCGGTAGTAGGCAGGAGTGCCGGCCACCACGTACTCCACCCCTGCCGGTACGGCATCCACCCGGTCGCGGCGCACGATCCACACCCCACGCACACCGGGGGCCAACCGGCGGGCGACCTCGTAGATCGCCGCCGGATTGCAGGCGTAGCCGCGGTACCAGTAGGCGGCGTAAACAGCGAGGGCCGGATCGACAGGCCGGCGCAGCTCCGCCCGGTAGTACTCCCGCAACAGGCCGTCCCGGGTCACCCGGGCACCGCGACGGGCGACCGGCCCGACCCGCCGCTTGGCGGTCCGCACCTGCCGGCGGGCCGTGTCACGGGCTCGGCTGGCAGCCCGCAGCGCAGTGAACGTCCGCCACCGGCCTGACGCGACCAGCCGGTGCTTGACCCCCTCCACCCCCTCGGGTACGGGGTAGCCGCCCTCGGGCAGCCACCGCGCGTAGTCCTCGGTGATCTGCGCGAAGAACGCCGACCGCAGCTCCGGTGCGATCCGCTGGCCGTTGCCGAGCACCGTCAGGTAGTGCCAGATCATCCGCTCGAACACCGCCGGCCGCAGTTCGTCCACAGCCGGCGACCAGGCGTCCATCAGGTGGAAGACCCGATGCCACTGCGGGAACACCTCGAAATGCCTGTCACCCCGGGTCTTGGTGATCGCGCCGGCGCGGCGCTGCCGGTAGTTGACACACACCCGATCGAGTACGCCGATCCGCCGCGCCGCCATCAGCACCGGATAGCTGAACGAGACGTCCTCGTACCAGCCGTCCGAGAAGCGCAGGCCCAGGTCGACAAGGAACTCCCGGCGGACCAGCCGGTTCCAGGCGGTGTGCAGCAGCCGCATCGCCTCCGGCCGGTCCCGCAGCCGGAACGTGGTCGTCCCGGGTGACTCGGGAAGCACCTCGGCCATCGCGCTGCGGGTGACAGTGTCGTTCCAGTGCGCCCGGACGTGATCGACGAGCAGCACGTCCGGTCGGGTCGTCCGCAGCCGCTCGGCGACCTCCGGCAGGCAGTCGGGCACCAGCCAGTCGTCGCCGTCGACGAACCACACGTACTCGCCGACGGCTCGGTCCAGCCCGATGTTGCGGGCCGGACCGAGGCCGACGTTCTCCGGCAGCCGGACCGCCCGGACCCGGGAGTCGCGGGCCGCGTACTCGTCGATGATCTCGCCGCTGGCATCCGGCGAGCAGTCGTCGACGGCGATCACCTCGAGGTCGACGTCCGGCTGCCCGAGAATCGAGTCCAGGCATTCGCGCAGATATCCCTGCACCCGGAAGGCCGGCACCACGAAACTGATCAGGGCCATCCGGCCGTCCCTCCGTCAGCGGGGCGTCACACCTCCCGCGCCCAGGGATGCGGCCGACGCCCGCGCGTCACGGGCCGGTCGGACGAACCAGGCCAGGACGGCGCTCGCCACGAAGACCACGAGAAGGTACGCACCGAGTGTAGCCATGCCAATACTGACCATACCGGCAATCGCGGCGAGGGTCAGCAGCACCGAACGTCCCTCCCAGCCCAGCGTGGCCGCGTGCAGAGGCGGTGCCACCTGCCGCTTCTCCAGTCGCGCAGTCAGGTCGTAGTGGTGCACGGTGAGCACGAATACGTACCCGAAGATCAGCCACCCGGGCGCGTCGCCGACCACACCGACAGCGATGGCGAACAGGTACTCGCCTGCCCGCAACGCCGCCGGCACCAGCCAGTCCAGCGGGCCGTTGTGTGCCGCCCCGGCGCCGAGGCCACCGGCCAGCAGCACCAGCAACGCCACCGGCACCGTCCAGCGCAGACCCTCCGGCGAGTCGCCCAGCAGCGCCACGACGAGCAGCACCGCAGGACCGAGCGCGGCGATCACCGCCAGGGTGAGCGGCCCCATCGGGCGTACCACCGGCAACCGGCGGGCCAACGGCCCGTCATCGCGGTGCAGTGTCGCGTCGACAGTGTCCAGCACCGGCACCCACATCCAGCGGGCCCGCAGCGTACGCAGCGCACCCGTGTACGCGAACGCCAACGTGCCCCACACGAGCACCGCCACCAGGCTGACAAGCGGGTTGAACAGCGCCACTGTGATCGCGATCAGCGCCCACCGCTCGCCGATCGGGAACACAACTGTCCGCTTCAGCCAGTACGACAGCGAACCCGTGTCCGCCTGCACCCGTGTCGACGCCGCGTTGAGCCGGTCACCGATCCCGCCGCTGGCACCCGTCGCCGACCGGGGCCGGCGTGCCGCCTCGTCGTGCAGCACCCCGTACCAGGTGTCGGTCATGTGCCGGACGGTCTGCAACGTCATCGCCGCGATCGCCAGCGCCCAGCCGTTGCCCAGCCCGGCGTGGCTCACCCCGAAGCCCAGACCGGCGTAGACGAGGTATTCCTTCGCCCGGTCGGCCATCGTGTCCAGCCAACCGCCCCAGGCGCTGAAGTGCCTTGTGTAGCGGGCCAACTGACCGTCCACGCAGTCCAGCACGAACCCGAGGTAGAGCAGCACCGCGCCGCCCACCAGCGCGGGTCGCCCGCCGACGCCGAACAGCACGGCGGCAGCCAGCGCGAACAGCACCGAGATCACCGTCACCCCGGTCGGGGTGAGCCGCATCCGCGCCGCCAGCCGCACCACGTACGGCGACCAGGTGCTGACGAAGTACGTGGAGAAGAAGTCGTCCTTCTCCTTCACCGACAGCCGCAACTCGGCCCGGTCCTCGTCCACAGCCGTCACCGCCGCCTCGGCAACGGCAAGCCCGGCGGCGTCCTCGACCCGGTGCGCGACGAGCAGGCGTACCCGCTGGGCGAAGATCAGTGTGCCGAGCCCCGCGAGACCCGCGACGAGCCGGTCCACGGCGGACCCGGGACCACCGGCGGCGGACGAGCCTGCGGAGCCCACGCCGCCGGCCACCGGCAGCGGCGACACGTCACCGGCCGGGCCGATCGGGGCGGCGACGGGGAGCACCCCGGACGCGGCGGCGCGGGCGGCAGCGGCGAGGTTCGGCAGGTCGTCCACGCCGACCCGCAGCGCACCACCGAACACGCCGGTGGCGTCGCCGTCCAGGTCGCCCACCGCGCCGGCGTCCACTACCTGCCCGCGCTCCTCGCGCACCGCAGTCCGGCCCGGCACCGGCGGGTCGCTGAGCACCAGCGCCACCGTCGGCCCCACCGGGCTGGTGGCCAGGTGCCGCAGTACGGCGGTGTGCGCCACCAGGTCTGTCCCTGTGACAAGCAGCGGGCCGGTGGCGGCGTCGGCAAGCGCCGCCAACTCGTCGAGGGTGGCGGCGAAACGCACCTCGTCCGCCCCCGCCCGGCGCAACTGGGCGGCGAGCCGGTCGGCAAGGGGCTCGCCGGTCGCGGTGGTCAGGCCCGCCGCGGGCATCCCGGCGGCGAGCACTATCGCGAGCGTCACCGCGGAACCGCTGCGTGGTACGCGTCGAGCGCCTCGGCGATGGTGCCGTCGAGCGTCAACCGGCCCGCGTCGAGGAACAACCCCCGACGGCAGAACCGGGTCAGGTCCTTTTCGTTGTGTGACACCAGCACCAAGGTGCGCCCCTCCCCGAGCAGACGATCAATCGTCGCGTAACACTTCTTGCGGAACTCCGCGTCGCCAACCGCGGTCACCTCGTCCATCAGCAGGATCGGGTGCGGCAGGTGCGAGATGATCGCGAAGCCCAGCCGCACCTTCATCCCCGACGAGTAATGCCGCACGGACGTGTCGATGGCCCGTTCCACCTGCTCACCGGCGAACTCGACGATCTCGTCGAAGTGCCGCTTCAGGTAGCTCGTCGACAGCCCGTGCAGACCACCGACCAGGTGCAGGTTCTCCCGCCCGGTCAGGTCGTTGGAGAAACCAGCGGACAACTCCAGCAGCGGGGCCACCGCCCCGTGCACCCGGATGCTGCCCTCGTCCGGGATGAGTACCCCGGCGATCAGCCGCAGCAGTGTGCTCTTACCTGTGCCGTTGCGGCCGATCACCCCGACGGTCTCGCCCGGCTCGACGGTGAACGACACGTCGCGCAGCGGCCAGAACTGGCCCGGCAGGGCACCCCGTGCGCCCCGGTGGATGAACAGCTCCCGCAGCCGCAGCTGGCGACGACGGTTGCGGACGAACCGGATGCCCAGCTGGTCGGCCTCGATGATCGGCGCCATCTCAGAGTTCCTTGAGCACTGCGGGTTCCAGCCGGCGGAACGACCACCAGCCGGCAGCCAGCACCAGCAGGCTGCCGGCGACTGTGGTGGCGAGCAGGCGGGCGTCCGGGAACTCGTCCGGGTACCAGATCGCGTGGTGCAGCTGGAAGATCCCGACCAGCGGGTTCAGCTCGTACACCACCTTCAGCCAGCCAGGCAGGCTGGACTCCCGGACCAGGCTGAGCGGGTAGATGATCGGCGTGGCGTAGAAGAGCACCCGGATGATCAGCCGCATGAGCCGCTCCACGTCGCGCATCAGCACGTTCCACGCCGACAGCAGCAGGGCCAGCCCGATCAGCAGGGCCGCCTGGACGGCCACCGCGAGCGGCAGAGCGAGCAGCGACCAGCCGGGGTGGATCCGACCGTGCACCGTGTAGATCACCGCGATGGCGGCGAGGATCGGCAGGCCGGCCGCGTACTCGGCGAACCGACCGGTGACCCGCCCGATCGGGAAGACCTGCCGGGGCACGTTCATCGTGGTGATCAGCCGGGACTGGCCGGTCAGGGCGTTCGTGGCCTCGCTCAGCGCCGAACTGGTCCACATCCAGGCGAAGATCCCCGTGATCAGGAACAGCGGGTACGACCCGGCCGCCTCACCGAGGTGCCGCCCGGTGTCCCGGGAGTACAGCACCCCGAAGACGAACCAGTAGATGGCGCCCATGCCGAGCGGCTCGATGAGCGACCAGAAGTAGCCGAGCACCGACTGCTGGTACTTCACCGCCAGATCACGCCGGACCAGGATGCGCAGCGAGTTGCGGTGCGACCACAACGCCGCGACGCCAGCGGTCACCGCAGCCTCCCGCCTCCTGAAACGGACGACAGGTTAGCAGTCGGTGAACGAATGCCCCGAATCGGCCGACTCAGCACTCGATCACGTTGACGGCCAGACCGCCACGCGCCGTTTCCTTGTACTTGACCTTCATGTCGGCGCCCGTCTCGCGCATGGTCTTGATGACCTTGTCCAGCGACACCGCGTGCACACCGTCACCGCGCAGCGCGAGCCGGGCGGCCGTGATCGCCTTGATGCTAGCCACCGCGTTCCGCTCGATGCAGGGGATCTGCACCAGGCCACCTACCGGGTCACACGTCAACCCGAGGTTGTGCTCCATCCCGATCTCGGCGGCGTTCTCCACCTGCTCCGGAGTGCCCCCGAGCGCCTCGGCCAGCCCGGCGGCGGCCATCGAACACGCCGAACCGACCTCACCCTGGCAGCCCACCTCCGCGCCGGAGATCGAGGCGTTCTCCTTGAACAGCACACCGATCGCCCCGGCCGCCAGCAGGAACCGCACCACGCCGTCCTCGTCGGCACCCGGCACGAACCGCGTGTAGTAGTGCAGCACCGCCGGGATGATCCCCGCCGCGCCGTTGGTCGGCGCGGTGACCACCCGACCGCCGGCAGCGTTCTCCTCGTTCACCGCCAGCGCGAACAGCGTCACCCAGTCCATCACGCGCAGCGGGTCGGTGCTCCCGGTGTCCGCCTCCAGGCTGCGCCGCAGCTCCGCCGCGCGCCGCCGAACCTTCAACCCCCCAGGGAGTACGCCGTCCCGCTCGCAGCCCTGCTGCACGCACTCCCGCATCACCCGCCAGATGTCCAGCAGACCCGCCCGGATCTCCGCCTCGCTGCGCCAGGAACGCTCGTTGGCAAGCATCACCTCGCTGATCGACAAGCCCGTCGCGGTGGTGACCTCCAGCAACTGCGCCCCGGTCAGGAACGGGTACCGCACCCGCGTGCTGTCCGGCTTGATCCGATCCGCGCCGGCCGCCGCCTCGTCCACAACGAAGCCGCCGCCCACCGAGTAGTAGGTGCGGCTGCGCAGCTCGGCGCCCGCCCCGTCGTACGCAGCGAACGTCATCCCGTTCGGGTGGTACGGCAACGAGCGGCGACGATGCAGCGTCAGGTCCCGGTCCGGGTCGAAGTCGATCTCGTGCGCATCCAGGAGGCTGATCCGCCGCTCGGCGCGAATCCGTTCGACCCGGGAGCCGACAGAGTCCGTGTCGACCGTCTCCGGCGCCTCGCCCGCCAGCCCCAGCAGCACCGCCTGACCACTGCCGTGCCCGTGCCCGGTCGCGCCCAGCGAACCGAACAGCTCGGCCTGCACCCGCGCCGTGTCGGTGAGCAACCCGTCGGCCTTGAGCCCCGACACGAACGTACGGGCGGCCCGCATCGGCCCCACCGTGTGCGAACTCGACGGCCCGATACCGACGCTGAAGAGGTCGAAAACACTGATCATGGCTGCGCTTCCTCGCCGTCGTCCCGTCGTACGGGATCCGGCCCGGTCGTGGCCACCGGTCAGGCGGCCCCGCTCGTGGTCGCCCGGTCGGGCGCCCGCCGGCCACCCGGGGTGGTGGGTGCCCGACCTGCGAGCCTACCCGCCCAGACCACCGCCCACCGGACCACGCGACCGCAGTACCTCCCGGCGACCCGGTGCCCCCGGAGCGACCTGACCGCCACCCCGTCGCGACCACCGCGCCGCGCCCGAACACGGTCGCGAGCACCCCGTCACAAGCGAACGCCCCGTCACAAGCGGGCGCCCCGTCACAGGCAAGCGCCTTCAAGAGCGCGCTTGATCCAGGATCTAGTGGCCTCGAGCCGGGATGAGGCCACTAGATCCAGGATCGAGCACGATCTCCCTCCGGGGCGCGGGGCGTGAGGTCGGGGTGCGGGGCGCGAGGTCGAGGCGTGAGGTCGGGGCGCGGGGCGTGAGGTCGGGGCGTGAGGTCGGGGTGCGGGAGGCGTTGGAGGGGGACCGCACGGGTATGTACCTACGGGTCCACGGGTCGCCGATCCTCCTCGAGACCGAGGGCAAGGGTGGCCATCCCTTCGTACCGTGGATTGCAGACGCGGTGCATTGCCGCAGAGTGGGAGTACGACGATGAGTCGCAAACTGGTTCGGCCCCGCCAGGGGCGCATGCTCGCCGGTGTCTGCGCCGGCCTCGGTCAGCGGTTCGGTATGTCCGCCGGGATGGTGCGGCTGCTGTTCCTGCTGTCGCTGCTGCTGCCCGGCACCCAGGTGATCGTCTACCTGATCCTCTGGGTCCTCATGCCCAACGAGGACCGCTACCTAGCCTCCACCGGCCGCTGACCCCCGCCTCTCCTGACTGAGCGGCGGCGTCGAGGCAGCAACAACATTGAAGTTGCTGCCTCGGCGGCGCCCGACACAACAACATCCCTGAAGTTGCGCGGATCTTGGCGCCTGGGGCGGTAAGCGAACAGAGCGGCCGGCGGAACGGGCGGTGTGAATATCACAAGGTCTGCCAGGCGCATCCGATGCCAGGGACATGCGAAACGCCCGCTCCGACGAAGGTCGGGGCGGGCGTTTGCGCGTACGAAACGTACGTAGCTCAGGGAGCCGTGAAGGTGACAGTGACCTGCTGGTAGCCGAGGGAGCGCATCAACCCTTCCAGCATCTTGCGGGTGTTCTCCTGGGCGCGGGCGGAGAGCCCGCTGTCCCGGGCGGCGGCGGTGATCCGTTCCTCGGCGAGCTGGTAGACCTGCTGCTGCCGGTTGGGATCGTTGCCGACCAGGTCGCCGAGCCGGTTGAGCAGGCCGCGCTGCTCGGCGAAGACGTAGCTCTTCTCCATGTCGAGGTTGGTCTTGCCGAGCTGCGGCGCGGGCAGCTTGATCTCGACGGACTTACCGTCGGCGGACTGCACGATGGCACCTTCACCGATCTTGGTGAAGTCGACGTACGCCTCGACACTGCCTGCTCCGACGAACAGGGTGCGCTCGTTGAGCAGGAAGTCGGGAACGTTGCGCCTGTCGTTCTGGGTGTCGACCACGACCTGGAAGTTGCCCTCGGCGGCAACGTAGCGGCTGAGGTCCTGAATCGACTTCAGCAGCGGCGGCTGGCTGCGGTCGGTCTGCTCCTTGGCGAACGGGTTGCGGAAGTCCGGCAGGAAGCCGGTCGCCTGCACGCCCAGCAGCACCACCACTGCCAGCGCGGCGGCACCGAGCAGCAGGAGCAGGCCACGGGCCGCCCCACCTGCTCCGCCGGGCGTCGGGCCGCCGGTGTCGCCGGGTGTGTCCGCGGGCGGTTCGGGTGCCGCGGTCGAGCGCTCCTTGAGATCGTCGCCGGTCGGGTAACCGGGGAACTCCCTGGTGGGCTCGTTGATGTCAGCGTCGCGAGCCATCACACTCACCGTCCTCGTCAGACACGTCGTCTGTCAATGACGGTACGGCCCCGGTACGACAGCCGCGCGGTGAGCGGCCGGAAAGCACAAAAGGGCAGGTCAGGCGAATGCTGAGAGCCCGGTGAGCCGCTGCCCGACGACCAGTTGGTGAATCTCCGAGGTGCCCTCGTACGTCAGCACGCTCTCCAGGTTGTTCGCGTGCCGCATCACCGGGTATTCGCCGGAGACGCCGTTGGCACCGAGGATGGTGCGGCACTGCCGGGCGATGGCCAGGGCCTCCCGCACGTTGTTCAGTTTGCCCACGCTTACCTGCTCGGGGCGCAGCCGGCCGGCGTCGGCGAGCCGGCCGAGGTGCAGGGCGAGCAGTTGGCTCTTGACCAGCTCGACCGCCATGTCGGCGAGCTTGGCCTGGGTTAGCTGGAACCCGGCGAGCGGGCGGCCGAACTGGGTGCGGGTGGTGGCGTACGCCAATGTGGTTTCCAGGCAGTCGCGGGCGGCGCCGACAGAGCCCCAGACGATGCCGTAGCGGGCTTCGGTGAGGCAGCTCAGCGGTGCCTTCAGGCCGACCGCCTCGGGCAGTTGCGCCGCCGCCGGAACCCGGACGTCGTCGAGGGAGATCTCGCCGGTCACCGAGGCGCGCAGCGACATCTTGCGGGGGATCTCCCGGGTCGTGACACCGGGCATGTCCATGGGTACGGCGAAGCCGCGCACACCGGACTCGGTACGCGCCCAGATCACCCCGACGTCGGCGATCGGCGCGTTGGTGATCCACATCTTGCCGCCGCTGAGCACCCAGTCGTCGCCGTCGCGGCGTGCGCGGGTGGCCATCGAGGCCGGGTCGGAGCCGTGGTCGGGCTCGGTGAGGCCGAAGCAGCCGATCGCCTCGCCGGTGGCCATCGCGGGGAGCCAACGCCGTTTCTGGTCCTCGCTGCCGTAGCGCCAGATGGCGTACATGGCAAGCGAGCCCTGCACCGAGACCAGCGAGCGGACGCCGGAGTCGGCGGCCTCCAGCTCCTGGCAGGCCAGCCCGTACGCGACGGCGGAGGCGCCAGCACAGCCGTACCCGGTCAGGTGCATGCCGAGCAGCCCCAGCTTGCCGAACTCCTGGGCCAGCTCCCGGGCCGGCACGCGACCCTGCTCGTACCAGTCGGCGACGTGCGGGCGGACCCGGTCGTCGACGAGCTGGCGGACGACGTCCCGGATCTGCCGCTCCTCCTCGCTGAGCGACGGGTCCAGGTCGAGCAGGTCCAGTGGAGCGGTCATGGACGCCACCCTAACGAAGCTTCAGGCGGGACCGCTCACTCGATGGGCTCGGAGAGCACAAGCACCCGGGCGTGGATCTGGTTGCGCTGCTGAAGGGCCGCGCGCAGGGCGCGGTGCAGACCGTCCTCCAGATAGAGCCCGCCGTTCCACTGCACGACGTGCGGAAAGAGGTCACCGTAGAAGGTGGAATCCTCGGCGAGCAGCTTGTCGAGCGCCAACTCCCGCTTGGTGGTGATCAACTGATCCAGGCGCAGCGGGCGGGGCGGAATGTCCGCCCACTGCTTGAGCGTCAGGTTGTGCTCCGGATAGGGACGCCCGTCCCGGACCGCTCTGAAGATCACGACGGTACGCTCCCCTCCCCGTGGCCGGGCCGACCGACGGCGCCGAGCCGGGCCGCGGCGGGCACCGCGCGGCGCGGCACCGATGACCGTGCCAGCCTAGCGGCCCAGTGCACGCCGCGTTCTGCTCCCTGATGTCAGTTTCGCTACCCGTCGTCCGTTCCTCAGCCGGACAACTGGGAGGAATGACTCAGCTCCACCGCCCACGTCGCACCACGTCGTCCACTCCGCGACGCCCTCGGCGCAGCGATGGTGACCGATGGTCGGGTGCGGGATAACCGATTGTGACCGCGCCGATGGGGCGGAACTCCGCCGGCACGCCGAACGCCTCCCGGTACGGGGCCAGCCGCTGCGGCGGAATGCCGAAGAAGCACGCCCCCAGCCCTTCGTCCACGGCCGTGAGCAACATCAGCAGCGAAGCGAAACCGGTGTCCACGTACCAGTAGGGCACCGGCCAGCGGTCGGCGGACTGATCCGTCCAGCCCTTGTCCGACTCCGCGTACCGCCGTAGGTAGGCCGACTCGTTGGCGTGCGGCACCACGATCAGCGGTGCCTTGCGCATGCCGGCCAGCCAGCGCTCCCGCCCTCCGCCTCCGGGCGTCGCGGCGGCCCAGAAACGCTCCCGGTCGGCCGGCTCCTCCAGCACCAGGAAACCCCAGCCCTGGGTGAAGCCGGCCGACGGCGCACGGATCGCGTGGTCGAGCAGCCGGTCCACCACGTCGGGCGGGACCGGACGGTCCGGGTCGTAGTTGCGCACCATCCTCCGGCGTCGGACGACCTCGGCGAACTCCATCTCCCGCCCTCTTCTCCGGCCCGCTCAGGCCCCGGGGCGGATGCCCCAGGCGCCCCGCCAGGTGGTGCCGGGCTTGAGCGTGAGTACGTCCCTGCCGGAGCGGAAAGCGTCCGGCGGGCAGGTCATCGGCTCGATCGCCACCGAACGCCGGTGCCGCTCGCCGGTGAGCGCGTCGCCGGTGAACACCTGCCACCAGCCGAACTCCGCGTCCGCCCAGATGCTCACCCCCGAGGAGCCGTCCGGCGCGGCAAGGCTCACCGAGGAGCCGCCGTCGGCGTCCCTGATGACGTCACCAAAGCAGAGATCCAACTCGACCCCGCCGATCCGGCGCGGGCTGGTCCAGTCGTACTCCGTGCCGGCCACCGGGGTGACCCCCACCGGCAGCAGCCGGCCGTCCACAAGCACCCGGCTGCGCGTGGGCAGCCGCATCACCAGGTCGTCGACCGCGACGCCCGGCACCTGCAGGTACGGGTGCACCGAGAAGCCGAACGGCGCCACCTCGGCACCGATGTTCGTCACCTCGTGCTCGGCGCGTAGGCCGTCCGCGCCGACGCTCCACCGGCTGAGCAGTCGCAGCGGCCACGCGTAGCCGGGCTGCGGTGGCAGGTCGTAGCCGATCGTCACGGAGTCCGCCGTCTGCTCCAACAGCCGCCACGGCACCCAGTTGACAAGCCCGTGGATGGCCACGTGCCGTTCCGGTTCGGTAAGCGCGAGCTGGTGCGTCTGGTCGGCGAACGGGTATTGGCCGTCCCGGATCCGGTTCGGCCAGGGTGCCAGCACCTGTCCGGCGCAGCCGGGGCAGACCTCGTCGGTCGCGTACCCGTCGAGCAGGTCGACGCCGTCCTTCCGGTACGTCCGCAGGCCGCCGCCCACCTCGACGATGACGGCCTCGTGGCCGGCGGCGGCGATGGTCCACTGGGCGCCGGAAAAGGGGCGCTGGTCGGGGGTGTCCATGCCGGCGACCCTAACCGGTCACCCCCGCACGCCGCTCGACACGGTCACGCCCGATCGCCGCTCGACGCCGTCGCCGCGCGGTAGCGCACCAGGGCCGGGAAGGCGACCGCAAGCACCACCACGAGCGCCGCCGAGGCGAGACCGCCGGCCACCCAGGCCACCCCGCCACCGAAGCCTGCGGCCATGGTGCCGGCCCGCAGGTCACCAAGTCGCGGCCCGCCAGCCACCACCACCGTGTTGACGCCCTGGAGCCGGCCACGCATCCGGTCCGGCGCATAGATCAGCAGCATGGACTGCCGCAGGACCGCGCTGACCAGGTCGGCAGCACCGGCGACGGCGAGCAGCACCACCATCAGCCAGAGGTGGTGGGCCAATCCGGCGGCTGCGATCGCCAGGCCCCAGGCGACCACCGCGACCACCAGGCCGAGCCCCTGCCTGCGGAGTCTGCCGATCCAACCGGAGGTCAGCCCTCCGATCATCGAGCCGATCGCGATGGCGGCGTAGAGCAGGCCGACCGCGCCACCGCCTCCGAAGCGTTCGTGGGCGATCTCCGGGAACAGGGCCCGGGGCATGGCCAGGATCATCGCGATCAGGTCCACCCCGAAGGAGAGCAGAAGCACCGGAGTGGTGGCGAGATAGCGGAACCCGTCGACGACGCTTGCCAGGCCGGCGCGGCGGGGCTCGCCGTCGGCGCTCGGCTCGGGCGGCAGCGACGGCAGGCGCAGCGCGGCCCAGAGCATCGCTGTGAACAGCACCGCGTCCACGCCGTACGCGACCGACAGGACGAGCCTGGTGTCGGTGGAGGCGGCGAGGATCAGGCCGGCGGCGAGTGGTCCGGCCACCGAGGCGGCGGTGAACGTCGTGTAGTTCAGGGTGCTGGCAGCCGGCACGAGATTGTCCGGCACCAGTCGGGGAAGCATGGCGCTGCGGGCCGGCGAACTGATCGCGAACGCCACCGACTGCACCGCCATCAGCGCCAGCAGCAGCACCGGGCTGCCCACGTCCAACAGCGCCTGCACTAGCAGACCAAGGGTGGACGCCCAGAGCAGCACCGACCCGCCGAGCAGCACCACCCGGCGGTCGCGGGCGTCGGCGATGGCGCCGCCCCAGAGCCCGAAGATCAACAGGGGCACGAAGGCCGCCACGCCCAGCAGGCCGACCCAGAAGGAGTCCTTCGTCAGGGCGTACATCTCCACAGGCACCGCGACGGCAGTGAACTGGAAGCCGAACATCGCCACGGTGTTGCCGAGCCAGAGCCGCCGGTACGCGGGCACGCGCAGCGGACGTACGTCGATCGCCCAGCGGCGTCCTCCCCGCCGCCGGGCCTCCTGCACGCCCGTCACGGTGCCAGCCGCTCGACGATCCAGCTCCCGTCGCCGCTCGGGACGCCACCGGGTGGCCCGTCGTCGATGCGGCGGAAGCGCAACCTGTCGTGCAGCCGACCGGCCCTGCCCTGCCAGAACTCCACCGAATCGGGCCGGACCCGCAGGCCACCCCAGTTCGGCGGGGGCGGGATGACGGCCTCGTCGGCGAACCGCTCGTCCACCTCCCGGTAGCGCTCCTCGAGCGCGGCCCGATCCGGCACCACCTGCGACTGCGGGCTGGCCCAGGCGCCCAACTGTGAGCCGCGCGGCCGGCTCGCGAAGTACGCCTCGGTCACCGACGCCTCGACCGGCGCGATGGGACCCGCCACTACCACCTGCCGCTGCATGGCGAACCACGGAAAGACCAGACTGGCGTACGGGTTGGCGGCCGCCTCGACTCCCTTGCGGGACAGGTGGTTGGTGAAGAAGACGAAGCCGTCGGAGTCGTACCCCTTCAGCAGCACGGTCCGGCCGCTCGGCCGGCCCGCGGCGTCGGCGGTGCCCACCACCATCGCGTTCGGCTCGGGTAGCCCGAAGGCAACCGCGTCGGCGAACCAGCTGTCGAACTGGGTGTGCCAGTCACCGGCCAGGTCGGCCTCGGTCAGGCCCAGCTCCGCGCCGTACTCGTTACGCATCGCGGCCGGACCAGGTGTGTTGCCCGTCACGTCCTACTCCTTCTCGGCGGGCCCGTCGGCGCACCCCCGCGCTGACCAGCCCGCACCGCCCAGTCTCACCGAGCGGCGCGGGAAATGCGCGCCCGGGGATGTCGTGTGCGGCACAGTCGCCGTGGGTCGCGTATCCGGTTACACAGCAGGCAAGATGTTCCGAACACATCCCTGAGGGTCGCCTAAGGCGCCCGGCCGACCGGGCCGGATGAGCTGATCGGGCGCACCGAGCAGATCCAGGAGAGCGACATGGCCGATTTCAAACCCGGGCTGGAAGGCGTCGTAGCCTTCGAGACCGAGATCGCCGAACCAGACCGCGAGGGTGGCGCGCTGCGCTATCGCGGGGTCGACATCGAAGATCTGATCGGCCAGGTCTCGTTCGGCAATGTGTGGGCGCTGCTTGTCGACGGCCGGTTCGGGCCGGGCCTGCCGCCGGCGGAGCCGTTCCCGGTGCCTGTGCACTCCGGTGACATCCGGGTCGACGTGCAGTCGGCTGTCGCCATGCTGGCCCCGTACTGGGGGCTCAACCAACTGCTCGACATCTCCGACGAGCAGGCCCGTGAGGACCTCGCCCGGGTCTCGGTGACAGCGCTCTCCTTCGTCGCGCAGTCCGCCCGGGGTCTCGGCCTGCCGGCCGTGCCGCAGAAGGAGATCGACAAGGCGCAGACCATCGTCGAGCGGTTCATGAAGCGCTGGCGTGGCGAGCCCGACCCCCGTCACGTCAAGGCCGTCGACGCGTACTTCATCTCGGCCGCCGAGCACGGCCTGAACGCCTCCACCTTCACCGCCCGCATCGTCGCCTCCACCGGGGCGGACGCGGCGGCGTGCATCTCCTCCGGCATCGGCGCCCTATCCGGCCCGCTGCACGGCGGCGCACCGTCCCGGGTGCTCAGCATGCTGGAGGCCGTGGAGCGCAGCGGCGACGCCGAGGGGTACGTCAAGGGTGTCCTCGACCGCGGCGAGCGGCTGATGGGCTTCGGCCACCGGGTCTACCGTGCCGAGGACCCGCGCGCCCGCGTGCTCCGCCGCACCGCCAAGGAGCTGGGCGCGCCGCGCTTCGAGATCGCCGAGGCGCTGGAGAAGGCGGCTCTCGCCGAGTTGCAGTCCCGCCGCCCGGACCGGGTGCTCGCCACAAACGTCGAGTTCTGGTCGGCTGTCGTGCTGGACTTCGCCGAGGTGCCGGCGCACATGTTCACGTCGATGTTCACCTGCGCCCGGATGGGCGGCTGGAGCGCGCACATCCTGGAGCAGAAGCGCCTTCAGCGGCTGGTCCGCCCGTCCGCCCGCTACGTCGGTCCGGAGACCCGCAAGCCGTCCGACGTCGAAGGCTGGGCCGCCATCCCCCACGGCGTCTGAGGTGTAAGGAAGGGCCCCTTCTTAACGCCTGGCGTAGAGGAGGGGCCCCTTCTTAACGCCTGCTGTTAAAAAGGGGCCCCTCCTTCGTGGAGGTGGGAGGGGGAATGTGGTGAAGGACTCATGACCTGCACGTGAGGGCTTGGCCTCTACCGCCGGATCCTGGTGCGAGGATGGGGGCCGGCAGTGTCGCCGGGCCCGCCCTAGCCCTTGCGGAAGGACCTTCATACCGTGGCTGACGCCTCGATCATCCGGATTCCCGACGAGATCAAGCCCGCTGACGGCCGGTTCGGCTGCGGCCCGTCCAAGGTCCGGCCGGCGGCCGTGTCCGCTCTCGCCGACGTGGCCACCAGCTTCCTGGGCACCTCGCACCGGCAGAAGACGGTCCGCGACCAGGTGGCCCGGCTGCGCTCCGGCATCGCCGAGTTCTTCTCGCTGCCCGAGGGCTACGAGGTCGTGATCGGCAACGGCGGCACCACCGCGTTCTGGGAGGTCGCCACGTTCGGCCTCGTCCGGGACCGGGCGCAGTTCGCCAGCTTCGGCGAGTTCGGCGCCAAGTTCGCGAAGTCGGTAAAGGACGCCCCGTTCCTGGGCGAGCCGACCGTCCGCAAGGCCGACGCGGGCAGCGCGCCCACCCTTGTCGCCGAGGCCGGCGTGGACGTCTACGCGACGCCGCACAACGAGACCTCGACCGGTGTGGCAGTACCGATCAGTCGGGTCGCGGGCGCGGACGAGGGCTCGTTGCTGCTTGTCGACGCCACCTCCGGCGCCGGTGGCCTGGAGGTCAACGTCGGCGAGACCGACGTCTACTACTTCGCGCCGCAGAAGTGCTTCGGCTCCGACGGTGGCCTCTGGCTGGCGCTGATGTCGCCTGCCGCGCTGGAGCGGGCCGCCGAGATCAAGGCGTCCGGGCGCTACATCCCGGCCTTCCTGGACCTGACCACCGCGATCGACAACTCGCGGCTGGAGCAGACGTACAACACGCCGGCGCTGGCGACCATCTTCCTGGCCGCCGAGCAGACCGACTGGATGAACGCGCAGGGTGGCCTGGCCTGGGCGGCGAAGCGCACCGCCGAGAGCGCCGCGACGGTGTACGGCTGGGCGGAGCGGTCCACAGTGGCCACTCCGTTCGTGACCGACCCTGCGCTGCGGTCCAACGTGGTCGCGACGATCGACTTCGCCGACGGTGTGGACGCCACCGCGATCGCCAAGGCGCTGCGCGCCAACGGCATCGTCGATACCGAGCCATACCGCAAGCTCGGCCGCAACCAGCTGCGGGTGGCGCTGTTCCCGGCCGTCGAGCCGGCCGATGTCGAGGCGCTCACCGCCTCCATCGACTACGTGGTCGAGCGCCTCTGACGATCGTCACGGTCGGTGTTGGTCGGGGCTCCGACCGACACCGACCGTGATCATCGCCGCAGCTCAGTCGCGACATGCGGGGTGTCGCTTCCCCCACCCCGAGACAG
The DNA here is from genome assembly GCF_049847245.1 of Micromonospora sp. DT68. Classification (NCBI taxonomy): domain Bacteria; kingdom Bacillati; phylum Actinomycetota; class Actinomycetes; order Micromonosporales; family Micromonosporaceae; genus Micromonospora; species Micromonospora sp. DT68. The sequence goes on along the minus strand of NZ_JBNCNZ010000001.1, from coordinate 49,441 downwards.
ATGCGCGTACGGTGGTCAGAGACGCCTGGGTGGCCGACTCGTGGCGTGCGGCCAGCGAAGCGGGACGGAGGCAACGCAATGCGCCCAGTACGCTTCGTCGCCCTCTCCGAGGACGGCCATGCCCTGGTTCTCGCCGACGAGGTCGGGCGGCTGCTCGCCCTGCCGATCGACGAGCGGATCGCCGGCGCGCTGCACGCCGAGCCCGGCGCACCGCCGCTTCCGGCGGCGCCGACGACCGTCGACCCGGTTCCCTCGCTGTCCCCTCGGGACATCCAGGCCCGCATCCGCTCCGGTGAGTCCGCCGAGGACGTCGCCCGGATCGCCGGTGTGCCTGTCGACCGCGTGCTGCGCTACGCCGGGCCGGTGCTCCAGGAGCGGGCGATGCTCGCCCAGCACGCCCGCCGCACCCGGCTCAAGGGCGCCGAGAAGCCGACCCCGCTCGCCGAGGTGGTGAACGGCCGGCTGAGCCAGCACGGCATCGACACCGAGAAGATCTCCTGGGACGCCTACCGGCGCGACGACGGCACCTGGCGGATCATCGCCACCTGGCCGTCCGGCAAGGCCACCGCCCAGGCCATCTGGGATCTCGACAAGACCCGGCAGGCGGTCACGCCGCACGACGACATGGCGCAGTACCTGTGCGCCGAGCGGCCCACGCCGATCCTCGGTCAGGAGCCGGCACCGGAGCGGGGTGGGCACGCCCTGCCCGGTCCATCCCGTGGTGAGCCGAGCCGTGGTGGGCACGGGTTGCCGGCCGCGTCCGAGCACCCGCGCCCGGGTCGGGACCCGATCCGGGCCGGCCGGGACGCCCTGCTCGCCTCACTGGACCGTCCGCTCGGCGCCTCGTCGGGTCGTGGCTTGGAACCGCGTACTCCGGCTGCTCTGGCCGGGTCGGACGCGCCCCGGCAGCGACCGGTCGGCGGCGGCGCCGCCGCGCTTCTCGGCGGCGGTCAGGGGTCGGCCTTCGACGATGACGCGGATGCGCCGAAGGAGGTCCCGGCCGTGCCGTCGCTTGCGGTGCTGCGGCCTCGGCGGACGGGTGCCGCGGCTGCGGCCGGTGGCGAGTCCACCGACGCTGCCGGCAAGCCGCGCAAGCGGCTGCCGAGCTGGGACGACGTTCTCTTCGGCAGCGGTCCGGCCGCACGCGAGTCTTCCTGACGCTCCGCGTCGACGGGTGGCGATCCGCCTCCTGTCGACGCGGGGCCGCGCGACCTCACCCACCGGCTCGACGCAGCCGGCCTCAGTTTCACAGGGGCCAGGCGGCGAGTCGCTCGTAGCGCGGGCCAGGGTGGCTGCGGACGAGTAGCAGTTCGGTGACCGACCATTCCGGCCCCTCGTAGTCGTCGAGGGTGACCCGGTCGGCCTCGATGTCGGCCGGTGTCATCCGGTCACCGGGCCGGGCGATGGTCAGGTGCGGCCGGAAGGGCTTCTCGTCATAGGGCAGGCGGGCGTGCCGCAACCGGTCCCGGGTCAGTCGGGCCAGTGTCCGCAACGCCTCGACGTCACCCCGCACGTCCGTCCAGAGCACTGTGCGCCGGCCATCGCCGAACAGGCCACCGCCGCCGAGCCGCAGCCTGGGCTGGGTGTCCCGACCGTCGCGGAACCGTTCGGCGGCCAGCCCCAGAGCGCTGAAGACCTCGACCAGCCGGGCTGCCTCGACCTCGCCGAGAAAGGCAGCTGTGAGGTGGAGGTTGGCCGGGTCGGCGAGCCGGACCGGGATGCCTGCGGCAGCCGCCGCACCGACACGCAGCCCGGCGACCCGCGTGCCGAGGTGGGTGACCGCCTCGATCGGCGGGTAGACCGCGACGAAGAGCCGCAACGACGGACCGCTCAGCGGTGCCGTTGACGGTGCCCGGCGCGGGCCGCAGGGAGGGCCAGGCCCGCAGCGTGCAGCACTCCTTCGACCCGTACGCGTTCGATTTCCTGGTCGACGCCTGTCAGTTCGGCGAGGTGTTCAGGGATGCCGAGGGCGCGGCAGGCCAGTCGGAGCCGGTCGTCGTACGCCTGGAGCACCCCCGCGTACCAGACCATGGACCGGCCGCTGCTGCCGAGCCGCTGGCCACCGAGGCGACGCAGGTCGGCGGCGAGTTGCTCCAGAGGACGCCTGTCGGTGCTGTCGAACTCGCTGAGGTCGATGTCGCGGGTCAGCGAGTCGGCCTCGACGGCGCGGTCGAGGCGGGCGATGGTGCGCCGTTCCCGACGGCGTTCACGCCATTCCGACCAGCCACAGACCACCCGGTCGATGATTTCGTCGGCGCAGAAGAGCAGGGCGAACGCCGCCGGCAGGCTGGCCACGGCGATGAGCGCCAGGGCGAGCGTCAGCGCGCGTCCGACTTCCACATATCGACGCTAAGCCCCGTCGTGCCGCCTCGCCAGCGATTTGGCAGCATCCGCGCCATCCGCCGATCGGGACCCGCTCCGGCACCCGTAACAGGGAACGGCCCCCTCCTCGCGGGTTTCGAGAGGAGGGGGCCGTTCCTGACGCGCTCAGCTGTTGGCGGAGACGACGTAGAAGCGGGGCATGGGCAGCACCCGGAAGCGCAGCCGGGCATGGGAGCGGCGCAGCTGCCAGGCCAGCGCGATGAGCGCTGTGGCCAGCGAGATCAGCCCGCCCATCCAGATGCTCGCGCCGGCGCCGAAGTGCTCGGCGACCCAGCCGATCAGCGGCGCGCCGACCGGGTTGGTGCCCAGGAACACCAGCACCCACAGGGCCATCACCCGTCCCCGGAAGGCGGCGTCCACGCCGAGCTGGACGCGCTGGTTGGCGGCCTGGGCGAAGAAGACCATGAAGAAGCCGGTGGGCACCAGCAGCGCCACGACCAGCCAGTACGCCCCCGCGAAGCCGACCAGGGTGCCGAAGCTGGCGCAGGCGACAGCGGCACCGAGCACCAGCCACACCGACGGTCGGCTGCGCCGGCCGGTGCCGCTGAGAGCACCGCCGAGCGCGCCGACGGCCAGTGCCGTGCTGAACAGGCCGAAGGAGGCGGCACCGGTGTGGAAGACCGTCTTGGCCAGCGCTGCGAGGGTGAGCTGGAAGTTGAACAGGGACATGCCGATCACCGACATGACCGCCATCGGCAGCAGCAGGTCCGGCCTGCGCCACACGTACCGCAGCCCGTCGATCACCCGGGCGGAGTCCCGTTCGTCGCGCGGCAGCAGGGCGGCGCGGTGCAGCTCGGAGGTCCGCATCTGGACCACGGTGACAAGCGGGGCGATCGAGCTGAGGGCGGTGACGAGGAACACCGGGCCCACGTCGAAGGCGGCGATGGCAAGGCCGGCTACGGCCGGGCCGACGATCCGGGCGGAGTTGAACACTGCGGCGTTCAGCGACAGCGCATTGGGCAGCAGCGGCGTGCCGACCAGCTCGGAGACGAAGGCCTGGCGGACCGGGGTCTCGACGGCGTTGGCGGTGCCGAGCAGCGCGGCGAACGCGAAGACGTGCCAGAGCTGCACCAGGTCGGTGAGGACCAGCACTGCCATACCGAGCGCCAGCACCGTCCAGAAGGCGTTGGCGACGAAGAGCAGCACCCGCTTGTCGTACCGGTCGGCGAGCCGGCCGGAGAGCAGCGTGAGCAGCAGCACGGGGGTGAACTGAAGGGCGGTCACCACACCGAGAGCGGTGGCCGAGTTGTCGGAGAGCTCGAGGACCAGCCAGTCCTGGGCGATGAACATCATCCAGACGCCGATCAGTTTGATCAGCTGCCCGGACGCGAAGAGCCGGTAGTTACGGACCTGTAGGGACTGGAACATCGTGCTCAGCTTGGCCTGCACTCTTGGTGCGCCTCCTTGGACGTACGCGTCATCGACACGTGACGGCACGGCCCAGTGGCGCGGGCTCAGGCGCGAGCGAGCTGCTGGAGAATCCCGGCGGCCCTGAGCAGGGTCTCCCGTTGGTCCTCGTCGAGCGCGGCCAGCCGGTGGGCCAGCCACTCATCGCGGGCCCGCTCGAACTGGTCGAGCACGGCCTGCCCTCCTTCGGTCGCCGCGAGGATGACCTGCCGGCCGTCGGTCGGGTGGGGGGTCCGCCGCACGAGGCCGCGTTCCTCCAACTTCGCAACGATCTTGGTCATCGTCGGTGGCTGCACCCGTTCGACGTCGGCCAGTTCCCGGGGTGTCATCGTGCCCGCCAGCCGGATGCTGGTGAGCGCCGAGAGCTGGGTGACCGTCAGGTCGCCAACCGGTCGGGCCTGGCGGACCCGTCGGTTGAGTCGGGTGATCGCATCACGCAACTGGGGAGCCAGTTGCGCCGGTGGCACGCGTTCCGCCGTCACCGTCCGCTCCATCACGATTGTTAGCCTAACTAATAAGCCTGGCTAATGACATCCAATATGACTCGGCTCACGAGAACATTTGCGTCGTTCCGGGCGGGAAGTCCGATCCGCTCCCCGCCCGGAACAGACGTCAGAGCACCAGGGACTCCACCGGCCCACGCAGGAAGTACAGCACGAACAGCGCGGCCACCCCGTACAGCAACGGGTGGATCTCCCGGGCCTTGCCCTTGGCCAGCTTGACCACCACGAAGGTGATCAGACCAGCACCGATCCCGTTGGAGATCGAGTAGGTGAACGGCATCAGCACGATGGTGAGGAACGCCGGAATGGCGATCTCGTAGTCGGACCAGTCGATCGTCCGCACCGCAGTCATCATGAGGAAACCGACCACCACCAGGGCCGTCGACGCCGCCTCGAACGGCACGACCACCACAAGCGGCGCCAGGAACATCGCCATCAGGAACAGGGCGCCGGTGACCAGGTTGGCCGCGCCGGTCCGGGCACCCTCCGCGACACCTGCGGCACTCTCGATGTACGACGTGTTGCTGGAAGTGCTGGCAGCACCACCCGCCGCCGCCGCGATCGAGTCGACGAGCAGGATCTCCTTCGCCCTCGGCGGAGTGCCCTTCTCGTCGAGCAGGCCACCCTCCTGGCCGACCGCCACCATCGTGCCCATGGTGTCGAAGAAGTCCGTGATCAGCAGGGTGAAGACGAACATCAACACGACCAGCCAGCCAGCCCGACTCCACGAGTCGAGCACGTTGAACTTGCCGAGCAGCGACAGGTCCGGCAGGTCCACCACAGTCTTCGGCAACTCCGGCACGTTCAGCGACCAGCCCTTCGGGTTGGGCTGCCCGTTGACGAACGACGGACCGATGTTGCCGACCGCCTCCACGATCACCGCGAGCACCGTGGACGCCAGGATGCCGATCAGGATCGCGCCCTTCACCCGCCGCACCACGAGGACCAGGGTGATCAGCAGTCCCACCACGAAGACCAGCATCGGCCAGCTCACCAGCTTGCCGCCGATACCCAGCCCGACCGGGACGGTCGTGTTGGCGTCGTCCGGGATCCGCCGGACGAAACCGGCGTCCACCAGACCGATGATGGTCAGGAAGAGGCCGATACCGACGCCGATCGCGGTCTTCATCTGCGTCGGCACCGCACGGAACACGGCAGTACGCAGGCCGGTCAGCACCAGAATCGCGATGAGCACACCCTCGATCACCACGAGGCCCATCGCGTCGGCCCAGGTCATCTCCGGCGCGATCTCGTACGCCACCAGGGCATTCACACCCAGGCCCGCGGCGAGCGCGAGCGGGAAACGGCCGACAACACCCATCAGGATGGTCATCAGACCGGCGACCAACGCGGTCGCCGCCGCAAGAGCCGGAATCGGAAGGGACTTTCCGTCGCCGTCGACGGCACCGCCCAGGATCAGGGGATTGAGCACCACGATGTACGCCATCGTGAAGAAGGTCGCCAGGCCACCACGTACCTCACGGCTCAACGTTGAGCCACGGGCGGAAATCTCGAAGAAGCGGTCAAAGCCGTTACGTGGATGAGCGGGGTCGGGTGGTGTGCCGTTCTCGGGCGGCAGAACTGCCATCAGGTCCTCGCAGGTGATCTTTCCGGTTGACGCCGGCATCGTCCCAGATCGCTGGTGGGCAGGGGAAGTAGATCCCGTACGCTTGCCGCGTGCCGAACGACCAGCAACCGCGGCCCGCGCCGCTGGACCCACCGATGGTGCCGTTCGCCGTCGCCGGGCTGATCGCCTGGGCGGTCGCCGGGCTGGTGCTACTGATCTTCTTCCGGGGCTGGCTGACCGAAAACGGCCACCAGAACTGGCTCTGGACCTGCCTCGCCGGATTCCTGTGGGGCTTCCCCGGTCTCGCCGTGATGATGCGTCACGACGCCAAGCGGCGGCGCCGCCGAGCAAGCTGACGTCAGCGGCGGCCGGCCCGGCCACCGCCGCGCACGGTCCTGGCCGCCCGGCCACCGCGCACGGTCAGGAATGCCCGTACGGCTCCGCAGGCTCGGTCGACTCCACCGAACCGGGGGCACGGCTGACCGACATGGCCTCCACCGCGCTGTCGTCGTACACCGTCGGAAGATCCTCGACAGCGGTCTCGGCGGCCTCGATAAGCGTCTCGGAGTGGGCGCCGCAACCATGGTCGGCGCTCACCACACGACCGTCGTCAGGCGCGTAGAAGTTGCCGCACGCGCCGAACGCCTGGCGCATCGCACCCGCCAACGGCAGATAGAAACCGCAGGTGCCACACCGGGCAGCGGCCGGGGCGGCGGTGGAGATGGCCGCCGTGGGGCCGTGATCGCCGTCGTACCAGCGCTGCGCCGCGTCGGCACGGCCCTCCCGGGAGAGCACCCGCGCCCGGCCGAGGCCCAACTCCCAGGCGGTCTCCTCGACCGCAGGATCGTCGGAGAGCAGATAGCCGGGAGCCAGCCGCTCGTCCTCCGGAGACGTCGGCAGCAGGTCGCCCGGGCCGAGGTCGCCCGGCTTGAGTCGCTCCTGCCAGGGCAGCCAGCCGGGCGCGAGCAGCGCGTCCGGGCCGGGCAGCAGCACCGTCTCGCAGATCGTCACCGTCCGGCTGCGCGGCACCCGGGTCACAGTGACCGCCCACCGCCAGCCCCGGTAGCCCGCGAGACGGCAGTCGAAGTAGTGGGTGACCAGCCGGTCACCTTCGGCCACAACCTGCAGGTGATCGCCGACGTCGTCGGCGTCCACCTCGGTGATGCCGGCGCGGGCCACCTCGACGGCGGCGGCGCAGACCTGGTCGAGGCGGGCGGCACGGGTGGAGACGGGCCTGGTCACCTCCCCATTGTTCCCCATGCGCCCCGCACGGGTGACAGGGACTCCCAGGGAACGTTTCCCCGCAGTGGTGCGGCGTAGGTGGGGCGGATGGGCGAGGATGGTGCACATGCCGCCGCACTCCCGCTCCGGGCGATCTCTCCTCGGGCGTACCGTCGGCACCGGCATCCGGGCCGTACGCCTGCTCCTGCGTGGTTCGGTGGGCAGCGGACGCTGGGTGACCCGCCACGCCGGCCGGGCCCGGACCAGGGGCGCAGGCGGCGAGGTCGGCATGGTCCGCCTGTTCGACCTGCACGCGGTCTCCTGCGCGGGCGACACCCTGATCGCCATCGGCCTGGCCGGGACGATCTTCTTCAACGTGCCTTTGGGCGAGGCCCGCAGCAAGGTCGCGCTCTACCTGCTGGTGACGATGGTTCCGTTCGCGATGCTCGCCCCCGTGGTGGGTCCGCTGCTTGACCACTTCCGGCACGGCCGGCGGTACGCGCTGGCCGCCACGATGCTCGGCCGGGCGTTCCTGGCGTGGCTGATCTCCGACTACATCCACGGCTTCGGGCTCTATCCGGCCGCCTTCGGGGTGCTCGCGCTGTCCCGGGCGTACGGCGTGGCCCGGTCCGCAGCTGTGCCCCGACTGCTGCCGGAAGGGCTCGGCCTCTCCCAGGTGGGCGCGCGGGCCAGCGTCTACGGCACTGTGGCGGGCGCGCTCGTGGCACCGATCGGGTTGGCGGCGTTCTGGTTCGGCCCACAGTGGCCACTGCGTGTCGCGTCGGTGATCTTCCTCGTCGGCATGGTCATCTCGCTACGACTGCCACCGAAGGCGGATTCGGAGCCACCGGAGCGGGTCCCCCGGCCGCTGCGGGCGTTCGGCCGGCGGCGGGGCGAACGGCCGTTGGGCCGTGGCCGCCCGGCCGGCCGGCTGGTGATGGCCAGCCTGATCGGCGCCGCCACCCTGCGCGCGATGTACGGCTTCCTGCTGCTGTTCCTCGCCTTCGCGATCAAGAAGGGCGACCTGACCACCGGGGTGTTCGGCCGCGATCTGGGGGCGGAGTGGGCGCTGGGGCTGGTCGGCGCCGCGCTGGCGGTGGGCACGTTCCTGGCCACCGCCGTCGGCACCCGTCTGCGCATCCACCGGCCGACCGCCATCCAGTCCAGCAGCATGATCATCGTGGCCGGGGTGGGTGTACTTGCCGTCATCCAGTTCTCACTGCTGATGGTGGCGCTGCTCTGCCTGGTCACCGCGCTGGTCAGCGGAATTTCCAAGCTCGCCGTCGACGCCTCTATCCAGGAACGCATCCCGGAACGGCTGCGGGCCAGCTCGTTCGCCCACTCCGAGACGGTGCTGATGCTCGCCTTCGTAGCCGGTGGAGGGCTCGGACTGGTCCCGTTCAACGGTCGAATGGGCATCGCGGTCGCTGCCGGTGTGGGCATCCTGGCCGCCGTCCGAGGAGTCCTGGTCGCCACCCGGCTACGCGCCGAGAAGCTGGCCGGTCGACCGCTGGGTGACGACGAACTGGCCACCGACGAGCCGGCCGACGAGCCCGCCTCCTCGCCGCAGGACGCCGCTCCCACCTCGCCGGCGCCGGCCCAGGCCAGCTCGCCGCAGTACGACGAACCGGGGCTCGCTCCGCCGGGCTACCACATCTACCGGCCCTCCTCCGCTGTCGGCGGCCCGGGAACCAGCGCCGACGACGAGACCCGCCGGGAGTCCCCCGGCCCGGTGTCGTGACCGCCGCTGGCGTGACCGACGCTGGCGTGACCGGCGCTGGCGTGACCGACGCTGGCGTGACCGGACTGCTGGTGGTGACGGCGGTGCCAGCCGAGGCCGACGCGGTGCGCGCCGGCCTGGTCGACGCCACGGTGACAGTCACCCCGGTCGGGGTGGGACCGGCCGTTGCCGGTGCCGCCACCGCCCGGCTGTTGGCGCTCGCCGAGGCTGCCGGCCGCCCGTACCGTGCCGTGGTCAGTGCCGGCGTGGCCGGCGGCTTCGCCGGGCAGGCCGCCGTCGGCGACACCGTTCTCGGTACCGCGAGCATCGCCGCCGACCTCGGTGCCGAATCACCTGACGGCTTCATCCCCGTCGACGAGCTGGGCATGCCGCCCGCTCTGCTCGGCGGCGGCAGCGTGATGCCGGCCGACCCGCGGCTGCTGGCGGCGCTGCGGACCGCCCTGCCGGCCGCCACGGCCGGCCCGATCCTCACGGTCAGCACGGTCACCGGCACCGCTCTCAGCACCGACGAGCTGCGTCGCCGCCATCCGGCCGCCGTCGCCGAGGCCATGGAGGGGTACGGCGTGGCGGTCGCCGCAGCGCAGGCCGGGCTGCCGTTCGCCGAGCTGCGCACCATCTCCAACCCGGTCGGCCCTCGTGACCGCAACGCCTGGCGCCTGCACGAGGCCCTCGCCGCGTTGACCGCAGCGGCCCCAGCGCTGCACTGACTACGGCCGAGGGGAACGGACTTCGAGCGTGAGCGCCGACGGCCGACCCGCCTGCAGCTCGAAGCCGCAGGCAAGCAGGAACTGGACCCCAGCGGCCTCGGCGATCGCGTGGGTCGTCCGGATGCCAACCACTGCCATCTCTCTGGCCAGCAGCCCGATCAGCTGACGCCCGATGCCCAGGGTTCGCAGGCCGGGAGCCACCACCACGCCCTCCAGCACCAGCTCACGCCTGTCGCCCCAGTCTTCGCCGAGGAGAAGGTCGACGCTGCGCTCATGGGCTCTCAACTCACCGACCGCCCCGGCTCCGGGCACCTCGGCGAGAAAGCGCCAGGACGTCGCCGGAAGCCCTTCGGTCGCACGCCGAAACCGCACCCGGGCGCGCGTCTGGTTCCGCCACCGCCGCTCGTCCCGCCGCCGACGGTCCAGGTCGTAGGTCAACTCCGGGACACGCACCGGCCACAACCGCTCCGGAAGGGTGTACGAGTGCACCCACCAGGCGCCAGGCCAGTCCTTGAGGGTCATGACTCGACGCACGTCAAGGTGCGCCGGATAACGGCGACCTGCCTCGTCCCGTAGCTCGTCCCGTGGCTCTTCCCCTGGCTCGTCCCGTAGCTCTTCCTCTGGCTCGTCGAGCCTGGGCTCGTCGCCGGGCAGCCTGACGGCGAGTTCACCACCGGCGGCACGGACGAGCCGCTCCACCGTCCGGAACGCCGGCCCCGCGCTCCGCCCCGCCTCGATGCGGGCCAACGTGCTCTTCGGGACGCCCGACCGGTCGGCCAACTCCCGCTGGCTCAGATCGACACGTCGACGCAGATCCCGCAGGATCGCCCCCACATCGATCGCATCCTCGCCGATAGCCACCCATCCATGGTTTTCCGCCCAGCCTCGACCGTCAACAGCGACCCTTTGGCTGTGGATAACCCTGTGGATAGCATCGCCGCCGCTGTGCATACCTCGGTGAGTGCCTGTAGAGCTGCCCCATAAGTGGGGCAGGCAGGCGGACGGACTGCCTGGGACAGCCCACGGTTCGACGACCACCATCGCGCGGGCCGCCAGGACTACCTCGAGCCTCGCGTGGAAGCGTCTGGCCGCATGGCACCCCCGGCATCGCGGCGCAGCCAGCCGGATCAGCGCGGCGCAGCGTGCCCCACTTGTGGGGCAGCTCTACAGGGAGCGGCAGTCACACCCATACCCTGCGGCGGCTGATGCCCCGATCGTGACTGGCGGCTGGACGCCGGCAGGGCCGCACCGCATCAGGCGCGGCCGCGCGGTGGCGCCGTCGTTCGGGTCAGTCCGCCACCACCGCCGCGGTGATCCGGTGCAGCGCGAACGTGTGCAGCATCTCGGTCCGCTCGTCCTCGGCGCGTAGGTAGCCGGCACCGATCGACACCGGCTTGACCAGCCGCGACGCTGTCGCCCCGTGGGCGTCCACGTAGCCGACCCAGACCAGCACCTTGTCACGCACCGCCTGCTGAAGCACCGCGAGGGCCTCGCTGTGCGTGTGCGCCGACACCGGACCACCGCCGAGCCCTGCCGCACCACCGCGTACGACCGCTGGTGCCCGCCGGGCCGCCCGCGCCGCCGCATCGCCCCGCCGGACGTGCTCCACCACGCCGAGCAGCCGCGGCATCGGCAGCTTCGGGGCGGCCAGCGGGTCGAACGCCCGGGTGGCCACCGGCACCCGCGCCGGGGCACGCCGGATCCGGGGCCGGGACAGCATGGTGCTGCCGGTGCCGTCTTCCTGCACCGGGGCGTACCCGGCGTCGCGCAGCGCACCCAGCAGCCGACCCACCTGGTACGGGGTGATCAGCACCGTCGGCGCGAGCCGCCGCAGGGTCAACGGCTCCAACCGCCGGTCGGCCAGCACCTCGTTGAGCAGCGTCTCGTCGTCGCTGCGCAGGTACGCACCGGCCGCCCCGACCCGCAGCCCGCCGTGTTTGCGGGCCACGTCGTCCACCAGATAGCTGAGCCCCTGCGGCACCGGCGTACGCGAGCGCCGCCGGAACAGCTCGTGCAGGTCCTCAGCCGTGTAGCCGACGTCCAGGGCACGCCGGATGCTCGCCGTGGTGACCCGATGCACGCTTGCCCCACCGGCCGACTCGGGCTCGGTCGCCGCCTCCAACTCGGCGGCGAGCTCAGGCTCCGGCGGGCCGGGCACCACCACTGTCAGGTCGGCCTGCACCAGGAAATGGTCGACGGGGGCGGGCAACAGCGCGTCGAGCGCCCGCGCGGTGCTGGACGGATCACCGCTCTCCGCGTCCACGTACAGCCCCAGCGGGTCGCCGCCACCCGGCTCGTCGGCCGACGTCAGCTCGCCCAACAGCAGCCGGCCATACGAGGTGAGCGCCCCCAGGCCGGTCACACCGAGCTGCGCGGCCTCGGCAAGCACCTCCCGGTGGGCGGCCTCCCGACCCCGACTGCGCCGTGGCGCCCTCCAGTCCAGCAGAGCCTGGACCTCCTCGGCGGTGGGCGAGGTCGCGGGTTCCAGGTCGGCGAGCACGGCGAGGACCGCCCGCCGGGTCGCAGGCGCGCTGGCCCGCTCGGCCTCGGCGGAGAGCGGGGTGATGGGCCGGTCCCGATCGTCACGCTGGCCGACCAGGCCGACCTGCCGGGTCATCGTCAGCCAGGCACGGGCCAACTGCTCCCAGCGCTGGGCCAGCGAGGCGGCCCGCCACACCTCGTACCCGCCGGTCGGCAACACCTGCTGATCCGCCCCGTACCGGCCGGTGCTCGTACCGGACAGCTCCAGCTCACCGGCGAGCCCTGCCGCGTACGCCACCTCCAGCAGCAACGCGGTCGTCGCCTCGTCCAGCCCCGCGGTACGCGCCAGCCGCCGCAGGTCCCGTACGCCAATACCGCCTGAACGCAACACCGGCGCGGGTTCGGCGGCGAGTTGCTCCAACAGTCCTTCGGTGTGCCGGACGACCTCCATGGTCTGCCCGGCACCGGCCGAGTCGACAGCCTTCGGCTCGCGCGGCGCGGCCGTCACCCGTGGCGCACTGGTGTGCAACGGTCCGAGCGGGCCGCTGTCGCGACGCAGCAGGAGACCGACCTCGCGGGGCAACTCCACCGTGCCGCCAACCGTCGGCGAGCCGGCCGAGACGACGACCAGCAGCCGGTTGTCGACCAGCCAGCGCACCGGCGAGCCGGTCGGCGCTCCACCGTTTGTCGGGTCGGCGAGCACTGCGTCCTCCGCGCCGATCGGCGGTGCCTGCAACGCGCCTGGTGGCACGGTGCCGACCGGCGGGCCGGCCGCCAGCCGGTCGAGGATCGCCCGGGCCGACGGGGGCGCGGCGAGCAGCGTGCGGCGCAGCTTCGCCGGGTCCGCGCAGAGCGCGGCCGCGCGCGGCTCCAGGTCCGCGGCCGGTCGACCGAGCCCGGCGGGGTACGGGGAGACCTCGTCGACGGCGGCCGCCACGTGCAGGGCGTGCTCCGGGCCGTACAGGAGGAAGAGCGCCCGTAGCCGGTCGACGGCGGCCCGGACGGACGTCGGCGCCGGTGGGTGGGGGCCGGCGGTCGCCATGGCGAGCACGGAGTCGGTGTCGGTGGTGCCCTCGTCCGGGTGCCGGGTGAGGCGGGCGGCGTCGAGGATCTGCATTGTGAACTGGTCGAGCCCGTCCAGCGCGCGGGCCACCGACACCCGGGACTGGGCGCGGATGGCCAGGGCGGAGACGTCGGCAGGCACGGGCACGACGAGGTCCGGCCGGAGCTGGAGCAGCGCGGCCAGCGACTCGTCGGGCAGTGACCGCAGGTGGTCGGCGAGTGAGGTGGTCATCGTCTTTCCACGCTAGCCCGGCACGGGGCAGTCGCGCCCCTCGGACGTCCGGCCGACCCCGGGTCACCGGGTACGTTTCTCGACATGCCCGCACTGACCGTCGGATTCGATCTCGACATGACCCTGGTGGATTCCCGCCCCGGCATCGCCGCGACCTTCCGGGCGCTGACCGCCAGGACGGGCGTGCCGGTGGACGCCGATCTGGCTGTGTCCCGGCTCGGGCCGCCGCTGCGTACCGAGCTCGCGTACTGGTTTCCGCCGGAGCAGGTCGAGTCGGCCGTGTTGGCGTACCGGGAGCTGTACCCGGCCTACGCGATCACTCCGACGGTCCCGTTGCCCGGCGCGCGGGAGGCGGTCGACGCGATCCGCGCACGGGGCGGTCGTGTGCTGGTCGTCACTGCCAAGATGGGCCGGCTGGCCCGGCTGCACCTGGACCACTTGGGCCTCAAGGTCGACGAGTTGGCCGGTGACCTGTTCGCCGAGCAGAAGGCGAGCGCGTTGAGGGAGCACGACGCGACCCACTACGTCGGTGACCATGTGGCGGACATGATGGCGGCGGACGTCGCCGGGGTGCCCGGAATCGGCGTAGCGACGGGCCCGTGTTCTCCGCAGGAGTTGCACGCGGCCGGGGCGAAGCTGGTGCTTGACGATCTCGTCGGATTCCCAGCGGCGCTCGACGGCATGATCCAGCTAGCCTTGGAGCAGTAGCGGCTCAAGTGAAGCAGGGGTTTACAGGTGCCTACGGGTCGAGTGAAGTGGTACGACACGGCCAAGGGATACGGCTTCGTCACGAGTGACGAGGGCGGCGACGTGTTTCTGCCCAAGGGTGCCCTGCCTGCGGGCGTCACCGACCTCAAGGGTGGTCAACGGGTCGACTTCAGCGTGGTGGACAGCCGCCGGGGCTCGCAGGCCATGGGCGTCAAACTGTTGGACGCGCCGCCGTCGATGGCGGAGCTGCGCCGACGCCCGGCGGAGGAGCTGCACGGTCTCGTCGAAGACATGATCAAGGTGCTGGAGGCGAAGGTCCAGCCGGACCTGCGTCGGGGTCGGTACCCGGACAAGAAGACCGCGCAGAAGATCGCTCAGCTGGTCCACGCTGTGGCGCGCGAGCTGGAGGTCTGAGGCACGAGCCCGGCGTCGGCGGCCCGGTCCAGCAGTGCCGTCACCGCGGCGAAACCGGCTTCGCCAAGGTCAGCGGTGAACTCGTTGACGTAGAGGTCGATGTGCCGGTCCACGACGTCGGGCTCCATTTCCTGGGCGTGCGCGAGCACGTACTCCCGGCTGGCCGTCGGGTCCGCCCAGGCCTGCCGGACCGACTCGCGGACCCAACCGGCGGCGGCTTCCGGGTCGACGACGCCGCGCCGGGCCAGGATCGCACCGAGGGGGATGGGTAGGCCGGTGTCGGCCTCCCACCACTCGCCGAGGTCGACGAGCGCGGTCAGGCCGTGCCGGTGGTAGGTGAACCGTGCCTCGTGGATGACGAGCCCGGCGTCGTACCGGCCAGCCGCGACGCCCGGCATGATCTCGTGGAACGGGACCACCTCGATCCGCGCCGGCGGCCGGCCCGCCGACCAGAGCCGGAACAGTAGGTACGCGGTGGTCCGGTCGCCCGGCACCGCCACCGTGGCACCGGTCAGGTCGGTGCGGTCGGGGCCGCCCGCGCGGTCGCCCCGGGTGAGCACCAGCGGCCCACATCCCCGGCCGAGAGCACCGCCGCAGGGCAGCAGGTGGTACTTGTCGAGCAGCCAGGGCAGCGCCGCGAAGCTCACCTTCACCAGGTCGAACGCGCCCCGCTCGGCTGCCGTGTTGGTGACGTCCACGTCGGCGTACGTCACCTCGACAGGCGGTGCACCGGACACCCGACCGTGCACCAGGGCGTCGAAGACGAACGTGTCATTGGGGCAGGGCGAGATCGCCAGGGAGAGCGCCACGCCCTTCACGTTAGCCCCGCCTTCGTGCGCTCGGTCAGCGCGGTCCCGTGCGGTTGCCTGCCGAGCGCGCTCGCCGCCTCCCACCCACCCACCCACCCACCAGTCACGGTCGAGCGCCGGCCGCTGGTCCGCGCGCCCCTCGCCCCTCGCCGCAGAGGTATGGGTGTGACTGCCGCTCCCTGTAGAGCTGCCCCATGAGTGGGGCACACTGCAGCGGCGCCGCCACGCGACCATCGGACAAGACGCAGCCGCCCCATACGTGGGGCAGCTACAGCAGCGCCGCCACGCGACTACCGGACGAGACGCAGCCGCCCCATACGCGGGGCAGCTCTACAGCAGCGCCGCCACACGGCCACCGGACGAGACGCAGCCGCCTCACACGTGGGGCAGCTCTACAGCAACGCCGCCACGCGACCACCGGACGAGACGCAGCCGCCCCATACGCGGGGCAGCTTTACAGCAGCGGCGCCGCCACGCGGCCACCGGACGAGACGCAGCCGCCCCACACGTGGGGCAGCTCTACAGCAGCGCCGCCACGCGACCGTTCGACGACACAGAGTGCCCAGGACGGGGGCGCGCTGCGGGGTCAGCGGTGACTGCGGCTGCGGCGTACGGTGCCGATGACCGAGACAATCAGCAGCAGCGCGAAGCCGGCGCCTGCGGACTCCCCGACCGAGTCGACGAAGCCCTGCTGGAGCACCAGCCAGCCGAAGAGGAACCATCCGAGCAGAAGCGTCGCCGCGACGCAGTACGCGACCACTGTCGCTCGGGACACCTCGTCGGGCGGTGCCTGCTCGTGTTCTGCGATCACGTCACGGTCGACCGTCATGCCCAGCCCTCCCCGCCCGGTTCGGCCCCTGAACTCCCAAGAGTGTCACTCCTGGGACCGCTGTGACAGGGGTTAAAACCCGGAGTCGGGCAGGTCACTCAGGTCCCGGGGCGGCGGCCGACCAGAACGACGCGTGTGCCGACCTTGCCCAACTCCCACATCCGGACGGCGTCGGCGTGCAGCAGATTGACGCAGCCGTGCGAGCCGATCGACTTGTCGTGCAGGTACGTGGTGGTCTCGTGGAAGCCCATTCCCTGCGTGAAGTGCTGCCAGTACGGCAGCCACACCTCGTACGGGTTGGACCACTCCTTGGGGTTGCGGTAGTTGACGGCGTACGTGCCGGACGGGGTGCGGTAGCCGGACATGCCGGTCCGGGTCACCGTCGGTTCCATGATCACTTTGCCGTTGCGCAGGGCCCACACGGTCTGGCGGGTCAGGTCCACGCAGAACGTGGTGCCGGTGCCCGCCTTGCAGCGGGTCGGATCGGTGGTGGCGAGTCGCTTCGCCACGTCGAAGGTGGTCGGCCCGGCGCGGCCCTCGACGGGGCGAATGCCGTACCTCTTCTGGAACTTCTTGATGGCCGCGCAGTCGGCGGCGGACTGTTGGCCGTCGACGGTCACCGACCCGAACCCGCCCAGCTGGGCGAGGTAGGTCTCCACAGCGCGCTGGTGCTCGCCCTGCGGGCAGCCGGCAGCCCGGGCGGTGGGCGCGGCCGTGGTCGGTGCGGGCGTACTGCGGGTCGGCTTGGGTTTCGGCTTAGGCTTCGTCGTGGCGCTGCTGGTCGGCTCTGCCGTCGGCGCGGCCGGCGTTGGCCGGCCGCGCTGGTCCGGCCCGGACGTGCCGCTCGCCCCCGTTACCTGTTCCGCCGCACCTGCCGGGGCGGCTCCCCCGCCGCCACTCCCGCCGGACTGCGGATCGAACGTGCACGCGCCGGTGCCGACCAGCACGACCACCAGCGGGGCGACCAGTCGAGAAGTGATCCGGAAACGCTTCATGGGACCTCCCCTGGACAGTCGTCCCATTGCTAGACGTTTGTCAGTACGGTCGCGGTTGCGCCCAGTCGGCATCTTTCTTTGCTGATCCCGGATCGTGCGACACTGGATGGTCGGCCTGCGTCGGGTAAGCGACTGCCGCGAGCCGACAGCCAACCGAGGAGAGGACGCTGGCGTGAGCGGTGGACCACTGATCGTTCAGTCGGACAAGACCCTTTTGCTGGAGATCGACCATCCCGACGCGCAGGCATGTCGGATGGCGATCGCGCCGTTCGCCGAGTTGGAGCGCTCTCCCGAACATGTGCACACCTACCGGCTGACCCCGCTCGGGCTGTGGAACGCCCGCGCGGCGGGGCACGACGCCGAGGGTGTGGTCGATTCGCTGCTCAAATACTCGCGGTACCCGGTGCCGCACGCGCTGCTCGTGGATGTCGCCGAGACGATGGACCGGTACGGCCGGCTCCAGCTCGCCAACGACCCGGCGTACGGGCTGGTGCTGCGTGCGCTGGACCGGCTCGTGCTGATCGAGGTGGCAAAGAGCAAGAAGCTCGCCGGCATGCTCGGCAACAAGATCGACGACGACACGATCCAGGTGCACCCGTCCGAGCGTGGCCGGCTCAAGCAGGCGCTGCTCAAGCTGGGTTGGCCGGCGGAGGACCTGGCCGGGTACGTCGACGGCGAGGCGCACCCGATCGAGCTGGCCGAGGCCGGCAAGGACGGGCGCAAACCGTGGACGCTGCGGTCGTACCAGCGGGAAGCCGTCGAGGCGTTCTGGGCCGGCGGGTCGGGTGTGGTGGTGCTGCCCTGCGGGGCCGGCAAGACCCTGGTCGGGGCGGCGGCGATGGCCGAGGCGAAGGCGACAACGCTGATCCTGGTCACCAACACCGTCGCCGGCCGGCAGTGGAAGCGGGAGCTGATCGCCCGCACCTCGCTCACCGAGGAGGAGATCGGCGAGTACTCAGGCGAACGCAAGGAGATCCGCCCGGTCACCATCGCGACGTACCAGGTGCTCACCTCGCGGCGCGGTGGCGCGTTCACCCACCTGGACCTGTTCGGTGCCCGCGACTGGGGTCTTGTCGTCTACGACGAGGTGCACCTGCTGCCCGCGCCGATCTTCCGGTTCACCGCGGACCTCCAGGCCCGCCGCCGGCTGGGCCTGACGGCAACTTTGGTACGCGAGGACGGCCGGGAGGGCGACGTGTTCAGTCTGATCGGCCCGAAGCGGTACGACGCGCCGTGGAAGGACATCGAGTCGCAGGGCTGGATCGCCCCTGCGGAGTGTGTCGAGGTCCGGGTGACGCTCACCGACGCGGAGCGGATGTCGTACGCGACGGCGGAGGCCGAGGAGCGGTACCGGATGGCGGCGACCGCCCGCACGAAACTGCCGGTGGTGAAGGCGCTTGTCGACCGGCACCCGGAGGACCAGGTGCTTGTGATCGGCGCGTACATCGACCAGTTGCACCAGCTTGGCGAATACCTCGACGCGCCGATCATCCAGGGCTCGACCACGAACAAGGAGCGGGAACGGCTGTTCGACGCGTTCCGGTCGGGCGAGCTGCGGACGTTGGTGATCTCCAAGGTCGGCAACTTCTCCATCGATCTGCCCGAGGCGGCGGTGGCGATCCAGGTGTCGGGGACGTTCGGGTCACGGCAGGAGGAGGCGCAGCGGTTGGGGCGGGTGCTGCGGCCGAAGGCCGACGGGCGGCAGGCGCACTTCTACACTGTGGTCTCCCGGGACACGATCGACACCGAGTACGCGGCGCACCGGCAGCGCTTCTTGGCAGAGCAGGGCTACGCGTACACGATCGTCGACGCCGACGACGTCCTCGGCCCGAAGCTACCGACCGTCGACTGACCCGCACGGCGTTGATCGACTCGGTATTCCGGAAGTCGCGGTGTCCGGGGCTCTGCCGCGCCCCGGTTTCACGGAAACCGAGCCGATCAACGGCCACCGGCGTCACGGCGTAGGCGGTGGGCAGCGGTCGGGGAGGGTAACAGTGCCGGGGCGGTGGTCGAAGGTGTCCATCGTGAACCACTCGTCCAGTTCCGGGTCGAAGAGGTTCTGCAGGCCGAACTGCAACACCTGCCACCACCGGCTCGGGTCCCGCTGGTCGACGTAGATGTCGCCGAGCGCGAGCGGGAACCGGAAGAACTCGCCCGGCACCGTGGAGCCGCCGACGACACCCACCCGCCAGTGGTCGACGTGCCGGTCCTTCTCCCCCTGCAGGATCTCCGGCCCGACGAAGCGGGACGTCTTCAGCTTGTCGTTGAAGATCTGCCGGTTGAAGAACCCCGGGACCTTGCTGCACTCGCGTGGCGGGAACAGCGGGATGTTCGGCCACTTGTAGGTGAGCGTGTAGAGCGTGTTCTCGTAGATCAGGTTCGTGAACCAGATTGGATGCTCCGGACCACCGGCGATCATCTGGCTGTTGCCGTCGCGGCCCTGCCAGCTGAACGGCACGTCGATGCCGAGGTCGCGCACGACGTACCGGCCGGTGCCCTGAAAGTCGGCGGGGAGCTGCGGGGGTCGGGGTTCCCTCGGAGCGGGGACCGAAGTGCCGTCGGCCCGGGCCGCGCGGGGCAGCGGTACCGCAGCCGGGCCGGGCGCCAGCACGCCGAGGGCGAAGAGGCAGCCGGCCACCGCCGAAACCACAGTCCGATGTGTACGCCTCGACACCATGTCCCCTCCGCCGTCGGGAAGGCGGTTGGCGCTGCACAGCGCACCGGCCTTCGGCGAAGCGTAGGAGCAGGTAAAACGTGAGACTGGGCGGAATGCGACGACTCCACCGGAAGCGTGAAAGGAGCGACCTACAGAACCCGGGTGACCCGCTCGGCGGTGATCACCATGTCCCGGTTCGTCGGGTCGAGGTTGGCGCTGATCACCACGGACGCTCCCGCCGACAGCGGTGCCAGCAACCACTTCAGCGGCTGCTCGTGCTCGGCGGCGTCGACAAGCAGCCGGTCGCCGGCCCGCAGGTCCAGCTGCCCGGCGACCTCCAGCGCGAGCGCACCCCACTGCCCGTACGTTGTCCCGTCAGCGCTTGCCGGATCCGACGGGTGGATCGCCGCGTGGTCGGGCGTGGCGTCCGAGTGCCGGAGCACCTCGGCGGACCAGTCCAGCCAACCCAGCGGCACGTCGGCCAGGCGACCCGGGCCGGTGCCGACGAGGTAGCGGTGCGTGGCGTCCGGCACGTCCTCCAGCCAGTCGTCCTGCCGCTGCGGCGTCACGAACACCGCGTCGAACGGCCGGTCCCCGCCCGGTTCGAGCACGGGCAGGCCCGCCGTGGCGCGCGGCCGGAACGACACCGCCAGGCCGCAGGCCCACGCCCCCAACAACACCGCCGCGGTACGCCAGTGCGGCGGCAGCAGGACCGCTACGCGGCTGCCGGGGCCGAGCCCGCAGCCGTCCCGCAGGAGGCTGGCACTGCGCGCCGCCCAGGCACCGACCTGGTGCGCGGTCAGGTCGACGCGCTCACCGGTGGCCTCGTCGCGATAGCTGAGCAGGGGACGTTCGAGGTCGACGGGTAGGTCGACAGTGACGGTTGCCTGCATGTCCGCTCCCCGGTGACGACATCGGATCCACCCTACTCAACGACTTTGGTAGCGACTGTCCTCGGCCGATGGCCAACCTGCCTCAAAGGTGGGCGTCGGGTCGATCGCGCACCGTGACCAGGCGCCAGGTCTACCACCCCACCCCACACATCCTTTGCTCTGCTTCAACAGACGCAACAGTCACGCACCGTGATCACGGTATCGACCGCCCGCCCTCGCATACAAGCAAAAGCAGCAGGTCAATCAAGTGTTGCGTCTATTGAAGCAGAGCAAAGGGGTTGAGCAGTGCGGCCGGTGCCGCCGAAGGGCGTCACGTTGAGTGACAATCTTGCCCCGCCACCCTGACACGAAGCGTCACTACGAACACCAGATGCTGGCGTCAGCGCGCGGGCAACTCCGGGCCGCCGTCGAGCAGTGGGGCGAGCAGGTCGCCGTACTCCTCGACCCGGTCGAGGACCTCGGCGGAGGTGAACTGACGAACGGCCGGTTTCCGGCCGCGGGCGCCGGCCTCGACCTCGTCCCAGGTCAGCGGCGTCGACACCGAGGGTTCCCGCTGGGCGCGCAGCGAGTACGGCGCGACTGTCGTCTTCGCCGCGTTGTTCTGACTCCAGTCGATGAAGACCTTGCCGGGGCGCAGGTTCTTGGCCATCTTCGACACGATGAGCTTCGGGTGCTCCTTCTCCAGCTCCTGCGCGATGCGACGCGCGTAGGCGGAGACGTCGTCGGCGGACTGGTTGCCGGCGATCGGGCAGCAGAGCTGCATGCCCTTCTTGCCTGACGTCTTCGGGTACGAGTCGATGCCGTCGTCGGCGAGCCGGTCGCGCATCAGTACCGCCACCGGGCAGCACTCGGCGAGCCCGGCCGGCGGCCCCGGGTCCAGGTCGACAACCATCATGTCCGGGTGTTCGCCGACCTTCCACTGCGGTGTGTGCAGCTCCAACGCGGCCAGGTTGGCCAGCCAGACCAGGGTGGGCAGGTCGTCGGCGACCACGTAGTCGATGGTCTCCCGGCCCTTCGTCGACCCGGGCGCTGGCAGGTTTTCCACACGCACCCAGTCCGGGGTGGCTGCCGGCTTGTTCTTCTCGAAGAACGACTTGTCGTCCACCCCGTTGGGGAACCGGATCCGGGTCACCGGCCGGTCGGCCAGGTGCGGCAGCAGCACCAGGGAGATCCGGGTGTAGTAGTCGATCACCTCACCCTTCGTGAAGCCGACCGCCGGATAGAGCACCTTGTCCAGGTTGGACAACTCCAGTGGGCGGCCCTCGACGTCCACTCGCAGCCGGTCAGCCGGCATCGTCGACCTCCTCCGGCGGCTTGTCCGGGCGCATCCGCAGCACGCGGGGGAAGCGCAGCCGGCCGTCGGGGGTGCGCTGGCCGTACTTCACCTCCACCACCACCCGGGGTTCTACCCAGATCGCGCCCCGGGCATCCTCGCGCGGCACACCCGCCGCGAACGGTGACACGCCGGAGCGCAGCGGCTCCAGCTCGGCGAGGAGCTGCCGTTCGATGGCTGCGCCGATCCCGCCGCCGACCCGCCCCCGGTAGATCAGCCGGCCGTCCGGGCCAGGTACGCCGACCAGCAGCCCGCCGATCGGACGCGCTCCCGGTCGCCAGCCGCCCACCACGAAGTCGCCGGTCACCTCCAGCTTGACCTTCACCCAGTCCGGCGAGCGCACCCCCGGCCGGTAGACGGCGTCGACCCGCTTGGCCATCACGCCCTCCAGGCCGTGCTCGCCGGCCGCCTCGTAGGTGGCCGGGCCGTCGGAGAAGACCGGCGGCACCGCCCACCGGGCACCGCCGAGCGCGAGCGCGTCCAGGGCCTCCCGGCGGCGCGCGTACGGCCAGCCGGTCAGGTAGTCGCCGTTGATTCGCAGCAGGTCGAAGATCATGTACGTGACCGGCATGACTGCCGCCAACCGGGCCGCCTTGTTCCGGTCCCGGACGTGCATGCGCTCGGCCAACGCGGTGAACGACGGCTGCCCGCCCTCCCCCAACAGCACCACCTCGCCGTCGAGCAGCACGTCGTCGACCTGCTCGGGCAGGGTGGCCAGCTCCGGGTACGCGGCGGTGATCTCCACGCCGGAGCGGGCATACAGATGTTGAGCACGACCGGAGATGTCGGCGAGCGCCCGGATGCCGTCCCATTTGAACTCGTAGGCCCAGCCGTCACCCGCAGGGAGGGGCCCGGTCATCGCGAGCATCGGCTTGAGCGGCGCTCCGGGCACGACCCGACTGTAGTACCAGGCCGAACACCTCGCGTCCGGTTCTTTCGGATGCGAGCATGGTCGATACCGGGGAAGGGAGCGCAGGATGCGTGCCATCTGGAAGGGAGCCGTGTCGTTCGGGCTCGTCTCGATCGGGGTGAAGCTCTACTCCGCGACCGAGGAGAAGGACATCCGGTTCCACCAGGTCCACCGCGAGGACGGCGGTCGGATCCGCTACAAGCGCACCTGCTCGGTCTGCGGCGAGGAGGTCACCTACGACGACATCGCCAAGGGCTACGACATCGGCGGCGGCGAGATGGTGATCCTCACCGACGAGGACTTCGCCGAGCTGCCCCTGACCAGCTCACGCGCCATCGACGTGCTGGAGTTCGTGCCCGCCGAGCAGGTCGACCCGATCCTCTACAACAAGGCGTACTTCCTCGAACCGGAGGGCACGGCCACCAAGCCGTACGTGCTGCTGCGCGACGCGCTCATCGACTCGGAGCGGGTGGCGATCGTCAAGGTGGCGCTGCGCCAGCGGGAGCAGCTCGCCACGCTGCGGGTGCGCGAGGGTGTGCTGCTGCTCAACACGATGCTCTGGCCGGACGAGATCCGTACCCCGGACTTCGGTTTCCTCGATGAGGACCTCAAGGTCCGTCCGCCGGAGCTGGCGATGGCCAGTTCACTCATCGACTCGATGGCCGGCGAGTTCGAGCCGGACGTGTTCACCGACGACTACCGGGCGGCGTTGCAGGAGGTCATCGACGCCAAGGTGGAGGGTCGGGAGGTCGTCCAGCCGGAGGAGGCCGAGGAGGCTCCGGCCGCAGCTGTGGATCTGATGGCCGCACTGAAGGCGTCGGTGGACCGGGCTCGCGCGGCGCGCGGCGAGCAACCCGCCCGCGGCGGTGGCGGTGGCGGCGAGCCGACGCCCATCTCGTCGGCCCGCTCGGCGCAGAAGGCGGCAGCCAAGAAGGCCCCCGCGAAGAAGACCGCCACCAAGAAGGCCGCCGAGAAGAAGACGGCAGCCAAGGCGGAGCCGGCGAAGAAGACCGCCGCCAAGAAGACACCGGCGAAGAAGACCGAGCCGGCGAAGAAGACGACAGCCCGCAAGACCGCACCGCGCAAGACCGCCTGACCGGTACGGCAGCTACGAGGGCTGTCGGCCGGACCGGGTACGCTCCGCCGGCCGCTGGCAACCGGAGGAGCCCTCATGCCGTACACCCCTGACCTGGACCGGTTGTTGACGCCCGGGGCGCGCTTCACCGACGCGCACGGCGCGTACCTGATCGAGGTCCACCCGGTGGGCGACATCGTGCTGCCGACCGGCCAGGTGGTCGGGTGTGACCCGCTGGTCTGCCCGGAGGCCGAACCGTTCACTGTCACGGTCCCTCCCGGGCGTCATCCCGCCCGCGCCTGGGTGGCTGCGGTGCTGCGGGAGGACGCCGAGGTCGACCGACGGGTGGCGGCACTGGAGCTGGTGATCTCCGAGGCGCCGACGGTGCGTTGGGAGCCGGCCGTCGCGGGCGACCAGGACATCGCCGCCCTCGGCCCGGACGACTATTTCGGGTACGGGGTGGACGCCGGCGCCGGCACTCTCGCCGACCCGACAGCGCTCGCCGCCCTGGAGGCCTGGGACGAGGACCGTGTCGAGGAGGTCTTCATCCCCGCGGAGCCGCCCGCGTCGCAGGTCCCGGGGCTGATCACGGCCGTGCTGGACGAGACCACCGGCGCGAACGTCGTCACCGTCACCACGGGTTGGGGCGACGGTTGCTACGGAACCTGGATCGGGCGCGCGGCCGACGGTAGCGTCACGTCGTTCGTGACCGACTTCATGGTCGTACCGGAATAACGTCCCGCGACGGCCTCCCTGGGCGATCCGAGACGTCCGGGGCGGGCACAGCGGGCCGCAGGGCGGGTACCGTGTGCGTCGGCTTTCCCCCCGGCACCGGGTGCCGGCCACACCTTCGCAGCAGGGAGTCGACGACGTGAGCGAGCGGACGCAGCAGAACCGGTCGGAGGGCCAGAGCCCGGCGACGAAGGCGGGGCGGCGGCTGGCCGCCCAGCTGGCGGCGCAGAAGGCCGCCGAGGCGAAGCGACGCCGCAACGCGTGGGCGGGTGGCCTCGCCGGTGTCGCCGTGATGGCGCTGCTGATCGGCGGTTTCGTCTGGATCGACAAGAACCGGGGCGACGACACGCCCACCAACCAGGCCGGTTCGACCCCGTCGGCGTCCGCGCCCGCTCCGGACGCGCCCACCGCGCCGCCGGCTCCGCAGATGCCCGAGAACGCCGACCCGGCGCTGAGCAAGAAGCCGACGGTGAAGGCTGGCACCGGCGAGCTGAAGAAGCTCACTGTCACCCCGGTGATCAAGGGCACCGGCCCGGCGGTCAAGCAGGGCCAGACCATCACCACCAACTACGTGGGCGTGTTCTACAAGGACGGCAAGGAGTTCGACTCGTCCTGGAACGCGGGCCAGCCGGCCACCTTCGCCATCGGTGTGGGTCAGGTCATCCCCGGCTGGGACCAGGGCCTCGTGGGCGTCACCGTCGGCAGCCGGGTGCAGCTCGACATCCCGGGCGAGCTGGCGTACGGCAACGACGCGGCAGCCGCTGGCGGTCGTCCCACCGGCCCGCTGCGCTTCGTGGTGGACGTGCTCGCCGCCCAGTGACCCGACCGGTTCGCCCCGGTTGTCGTCCGGGCGCGATGGAGTTGTTCACATGGGGCTTCCGGCCGGTTACCCACCGGCAGTAGGTTCGGCGTCACCCCCTGGGCGGTCCGCCGCCCGGGGTGGGCATCCGGACGGGGACGCGGAGGTGCGGTGTGACGACGCTTGCTGAGCCTGGGCGGACCGCCCGGCTGATGTGGACGCACTTCGAGGCGGTGCACGCGGTCACCTACTTCCACCCCCGGGCCCGTGCCGCGTACGAGGCGGTCGGCCTGCGCGGGTACTGGCGGGGCTACTTCGCGGGCCGGTCCGCGCCGCTGGGCGCCACCGAGGCGGCTCCGGTGATTGCCGCCTTCTTCACCTTCGCGCCGCCGATGGTGAGCCGGGCGCTGCCGTCGGTGTGGCGGTTGGCCACGCCGACGGAGGCGTTGCGGGCCCGGCTGACAGGTGCCGTGCAGGCGCTCGCCGAGCTGACCTACGAGTTGCCCGAGGCGCACCTCATGGAGACCGCCGACCTGCTGGAGGAGGCCGCCACCGCGGCGCAGACGGCGGGCCGGGTGCTCGGCGCTGCCAATGCGGCGCTGCCGATCGGGGAGTACCCCCTGGCCCGGATCTGGCAGGCCGCGACGACGCTGCGCGAGCATCGGGGCGACGGGCACGTGGCGGCGCTGGTAGCCGCTGGCCTGGACCCGGTGGAGACGCTGGCCTGGAAGGTCGCCGTCGGCATGTCACCTGTGAACCTGCTGGGCCGGGGCTGGACCGAAGAGCAGTGGCACGCCGCCTGCGAGCGACTGACACAGCGTGGTTGGTTGACACCGGGCGGCACGGCCACCGAGCAGAGCCGGGCCGACTTCCAGGCCGTCGAGGATGCCACCGACCGGGCCGCCGAACACCCGTGGTCGGCCCTCGGCGTGGATCGCACCGACCGGCTGCGTGAGCTGCTGGAACCGATCGCCCGGTCCTGTCACACGCTGATCCCGTCGGACAGCCCGATCGGGCTGCCCCCGCTGCCCGCCTGACCGGACGCCTCCGGGTCGGGCAGGATGGGCCCGTGGTGGATGCGGTGGTTTTCGACCTGGACGGCGTGATCGTGGATTCCGAGCCGGTGTGGGAGGAGGTCCGGCGGGCGTACGTGGCCGAGCACGGCGGGACGTGGCAGCCGGACACCCAGCGTCGGCTGATGGGTATGAGCACCGGCGAGTGGGCCGCCTATCTCAGTGGCGAGCTGGGCGTGCAGCGCACCGCCGAGCAGGTCGCCGACGAGGTGGTGCGGGAGATGGCCCGGCGCTACCGGGAGCACGTACCCCTCATCGACGGCGCCGACGAGGTGGTGCGCCGGATGGCCGCGCGGTGGCCGCTCGGGTTGGCCAGTTCGTCGCCGACCCGGCTGATCGCTGCGGCGCTGGACGCCACAGATCTGACCGACGCGTTCGTCACCACCCTGTCCACCGAGGAGACCGAGCGGGGCAAGCCGGCTCCGGACGTGTACCTGACCGTCGCGCAGCGCCTCGGCGTCGACGCGACCCGCTGTGCGGCGGTGGAGGACTCGTCGAACGGGGTCCGATCGGCCGCCGCGGCGGGGATGCGGGTGGTGGCGGTGCCACACGGCTCGTACCCCCTGGACCCGGATGCGGCCGCGTTGGCGGCGGTGACGTTGGGTTCGATCGGTGAGCTGACAGCGGAGCTGGTGGGCGGCTGAAGGGCTGACCTGCGCGCCGTCACGGTCGTCCCCGATTGTGCGGTTTCCGGGCCGGTGTCGGTCGGCATGACGGGGGCCGGGCGGGGTACCGCAGGCGACGGTGCTCGACCCGGGTGCCGCGCGCCGGACAGCTGAGGAGTCGACGGATGAAGGCCATCGTGTACGAGCGCACCGGCGATCCTTCGGTGCTGGAGCTGGTCGACAGGCCGGTGCCGGAGCCGGGGGCGGGCGAGGTCCTGGTCCGGATGGCGGTGTCCGGGGTGAACCCCACGGACTGGAAGTCCCGGCGGTCCTCCGCGCCCAAGGGGTGGCAGATCCCCGGGCAGGACGGCGCGGGAGTGATCGAGGCGGTCGGCACGGGGGTCGACGCCGAGCTGATCGGTGAGCGGGTCTGGATCTGGGAGGCGGCCTGGCAGCGGCAGTGGGGCACCGCCGCGGAGTACACGCTGGTGCCGGTGCGGCAGACGGTGCCGCTGGGTGACGCCTCGTTCGAGCTGGGGGCGAGCCTGGGCATCCCGTTCCTGACCGCGCACCGCTGCCTGACGGCCGGCGAGCTCATGCCGGACGCGCTGCGCGCCGGCGCGTTGGCCGACCACACAGTGCTGGTGCAGGGCGGGGCGGGCGCTGTCGGCAACGCGGCGATCCAGTTGGCCCGATGGGCGGACGCCACGGTGATCGCCACGGTGAGCAGCCCGGAGAAGGCTCAGCTCGCTGCGGCCGCCGGCGCCTCCCTGGTGATCAATTACCGGGAGCAGGACGTGGTCGAGGAGGTCCGCAAGATCGCCCCGGACGGGGTCCACACGATCGTCGAGGTCTCCCCCGCCCGCAACGCGTCGACGGACGCGCAGGTCCTCCGGCAGGGCGGGGCTGTCTGCGTGTACGCCGACGACGGTGGCGCCGAGATGACGGTGCCGGTCCGTCCACTGTTCGCGCTCAACAGCAGGTGGCAGTTCGTGCTTGTCTACACCGAGCCGAAGGCGGCAAAGGCACAGGGCGTGATCGACGTGGCGGCGGCTGCGAACCAGGGTGGCATCGGGGTGGGCGCCGACGCCGGCCTGCCGCTGCACACCTACCCGCTGGCGGACGCGGCGGCGGCCCACCAGGCGGTCGAGGACTCGGTGGTGGGCAAGGTCCAGATCACCACCAGCGACGCCTGATCGGGTCTCCGGTTGCCGATTTCCCCGTCATCGGGACAGAGCCGAACAATTTTCGCAACAATGACGGTGCGGGTTACCCGCATGGAAAGGGCGGCCCCGGCGCGGTGCGAACGCCGGGGCCGCCCCCTGGGGAGGAAATGATCAGGAGAATTCCCTCTTCCCCAACAGGCGACAGTGCCCGCCAAAACGTTACGGGGCTGTCAGCTCCCGGACACTCAGCTCGCCACCGGCGTACCGCGAACGGACGACCTTCTTGTCGAACTTCCCGACGCTGGTCTTGGGCACCGCGTCGATGAACGCCCACCGCTCGGGCAACTGCCAGCGGACCACCGTGGCGGCCAGGAACTCGCGCAGCTCCTCGGCGGTCACCGTGCCGCCCTCCCGCACCACGATGGTGGCCAACGGACGCTCACCCCACCGCTCGTCGGGCACCCCCACCACGCAGGCCTCCAGCACCGCCGGGTGGGCCATCAGCGCATTTTCCAGCTCCACCGAAGAGATCCACTCACCACCGGACTTGATCACGTCCTTGGCCCGGTCGGTGAGCGTCAGGTAGCCGTCCGGGGACAGCGTGCCCACATCCCCGGTACGCAGCCAGCCGTCGCGGAACTTCTCCTCGTCGGGGGCGTCGTCACCGACGTACCGTGCGGTCACCCACGGCCCCCGGACCTCCAGCTCGCCCACGGACGTGCCGTCGGCGGGCAGTGGCTCGCCAGCCGGGCCGACGATGCGCGCCTGCACGCCGGCCGGCACCCGGCCCTGCGTGTAGCGGTAGCGCCACGCCTGCTCACCTGTTGCGCCGGCCGGTGGGCGGGAGACCGAACCCAGCGGCGACATCTCCGTCATCCCCCAGGCGTGGATCACGTCGATCCCGTGCCGGTCGTCGAACGCGTGCATCAACGCGGGCGGGCAGGCCGAGCCGCCGACGATCACCTCGGTGAGCGACGAGGTGTCCACGTCGTGGGTGTCCAGGTACGCCAGCAGGTCGGTCCAGATGGTCGGCACCGCGCCGGCCAGGGTCGGCCGCTCGGCGGCGATCATCTCGGCGATCGGCGCCGCCTGGAGGAACCGGTCCGGCATGATCAGCGACGCGCCGGACAGGAACGCCGCGTACGGCAGGCCCCACGACATGGCGTGGAACATCGGCACGATGGCCAGCTCACGGTCGGTCGGCCCGAGACCGAACCCCTCCGGCATGCAGACCTGCAACGAGTGCAGATAGATCGAGCGGTGCGAGTAGGCGACGCCCTTGGGATGTCCGGTGGTGCCCGAGGTGTAGCAGAGCGCCGCCGCGTCCCGCTCGTCCACCTCGGGCCAGTCGAACGTGTCGGGACGGTCGGCAAGCAGCGCGTCCCAGTGGTGCACCGTGATCCGGTCACTGGCGGCAGCCACCAGGGGCGCCGGGTCACCGCCGCCGACCACCACGACGTGCCGCACTGTGGTCAGCTCGCCGATCACCCGGGCCAGTAGCGGGATGAGCGTGCTGTCGACGAGCACCACCCGGTCCTGCGCGTGGTTGGCGATGTAGGCGACCTGGTCGGGAAAGAGGCGGATGTTGAGGGTGTGCAGCACCGCACCCATGCTCGGCACCGCGAAGTAGGCCACCAGGTGCTCGTTGTTGTTCCACATGAACGTGGCGACCCGCTCGTCACCTGTCACCTCGCACTCGTCGCGCAGCGCGTGTGCCAGCCGCGCCGCCGCGCGGCCCACCTCGGCGTACGTCATCCGGCGGGGTTCGCCGCCGGTCCAGGTGACCACCTCCGCCGTGCCGTGCACCCCCGCGCCGTGGTCGAGGATCCGGGAGACCTGCAGAGGGGCGTCCATCATCGTGCTACGCATGGGTAACAAGTTAGTGTCGCCGGTCACACGTTGGGAACCCCCGTAAATTGGCGCAGGTGAGCATCTCCTGGGCCGATTCGTACGTGGGGCAAATACGCGCGCTGGCCGGTGACCGGACGCTGATGTTCGTCGGCGCCCGGGCCGTGGTCAACGACAACGCCGGGCGCATCCTGCTGATCCAACGCTCGGACAACGGCCAGTGGGCAATGCCCGCCGGTGCCATGGAACTGGGTGAGTCGATCGCCGACTGCGCAGTACGCGAGGTCCGCGAGGAGACCGGGCTGCGGGCGCTGCGGGTCTGCGCGTTCGCCCTCTACACCGGCCCGGACCGGACCAGCACCAACATGTACGGGCACACGTACCAGGTCTTCACCACCGCGTTCAAGGTGGAGGAGTGGGACGGGCAGCTGTCCCGGACCACCGACGAGACCACCGACGCGGGTTTCTTTCCCCGCGACCGGTTCCCGGCACCGCTCTCCGCCTCGGTCAACGAGACCCTGGCCGACCTGGACGTCTTCAATCAGACCAACCGGCTCATCCTGAAGTAGGTGAGCCGGCGGTCCGTCAGATCATCGTCTGGGACTTGGCCTCCATGTCGGCGGCGGCCTCGTCCTTCGACTCCTTGGTGAGCGGCTTGCCGCCCGGCGCCGGGGCCTTACCGCCGAGCGGGTCGGCACCACCGGTGGCACCCTCCGGCCCCGCACCTCGCAGCGTGCTGTTGGGCATCGCCACTGTGACCAGCACCGCCACGATGGCGACCAGGCCGGCGGTCAGGAAGACCAGGTGCAGCGAGTCGACGAACGACTCCTGGATGGCGGCCCGCACCGCGCCGGGCAACGCCATGATCGTCGCCGGGTCGTTGATCGAGATGTTCGTTCCGCCGCTCGCCGCGATCGCCGCCTGCTGGTCGGGTGGAAGTTGGGCGATCGCGCCCGGCAGCCGTTCGGCCAACTGCGTGTTGAGCCGCGAGGACAGCAGCGTGCCGAGGATCGCCACGCCGAACGAACCACCAAGCGACCGGAAGAACGTCGCCGAGGACGTACCGGCACCCAGGTCCCGCACGGAGACCGCGTTCTGCACCGCCAGGACCAGCGACTGCATGCACAGACCCAGGCCCACGCCGATGACCACCATGAAGCCGAACGCCACCCACAGCGAGGTGTCCACGTGCAGCCTCGTGAACAGCAGCATGCCCAGCACCAGCGTCACCGCCCCGGCGACCGGGAACCACTTGTACCGCCCGATCCGGCTCATCGCCCGCCCGGTGACGATCGACGTGACGATGATGCCCGCCATCATCGGCAGCATCAGCAGACCGCTGCGGGTCGGCGAGGCGCCCTTGACGATCTGCAGGTACAGCGGAATGAAGATGATCGACCCGAACATCACCAGACCCAGCACGAAGCCCGCCGAGTTGGCGAGCGCGAACGTGGCGCTGCGGAACAGCCGCAGCGGCAGGATCGGCTCGGCGACACGGGCCTCCTGGAGCACGAAGAGCACTGCCAGCACCGCGCCCGCGGCCAGCAGGCCGATGATCACCCCGGAGCCCCACGGGTACTCGTTGCCGCCCCAGCTCAACGCCAACAGCAGACAGCTCACCCCGGCGACAAGCAGACCCGCACCCAGCCAGTCGATCGCGTGCTTACGCCGCTCGAACGGGATCAGCCGCATCACGTGGTAGCAGACCACGATGGCCAGGATCCCCAGCGGCACGTTGATGTAGAAGATCCACCGCCAGTCGGTCTCCGCGAAGTAACCACCGACAAGCGGGCCAGCCACCGAGGAGATACCGAACACCGCGCCGAACAATCCCTGGTAGCGGCCACGATCGCGGGGGGACACCACGTCCGAGATGATCGTGAACGCCAACGTCATCAGGCCACCGGCGCCGAGGCCCTGGATGCCCCGGGTGACGATCAGCTGGGTCATGTTCTGCGACAACCCGGCCAGCAACGACCCGACCAGGAACGTGCCGATCGAGAACAGGAACACCGGCCGGCGGCCGTACAGGTCGGCCATCTTGCCGTACAACGGCGTCGACGCCGTCGAGGCGAGCAGGTACGCCGTGACCACCCACGAGTAGTGGTTGATCCCACCCAGCTCACCGACGATCGTCGGCAGGGCCGTACCGACGATTGTCTGGTCGAGTGCGGCCAGCAGCATGCCGGTCATCAGACCGAGCATGAGCAGCCGGATCTGCCGATGATTCAACACCGGGGCGGCGGAGGCTTGGGTCATCCCGCCTTCTTTCCCGCCCAACCCAAAACATGCCCCCAGCCGCCCGATTTCCCATCCGCCCCGCCCTCCCCGCCCAACCCACCCGAGGGGTTGATCATGAGGTTGGCGGGGCCAGATCGGCGTATCGCCCCCGCTAACCTCATGATCAACGCGGGGTGGGTTGGGCCGGGTGGGTGGGGCGGGTGGGGTGGGGGTGCGGGTTAGGCGGCGAAGGTTTGGGTGATTTTTTGGCAGAAGGCTGGGAGGTCGTCGGGGTTGCGGCTGCTGGTGAGGTTGCCGTCGGTGACGCACTCCTCGTCGACCCAGGTGGCCCCGGCGTTCGTCAGGTCCGTGCGCAGGCTGGGCCAGGACGTGATCCGTCGACCCCGCAGCACGTCTGCCTCGATCAACGTCCACGGGCCGTGGCAGATCACCCCGACCGGCTTGCCAGCGTCGAAGAACGCCTTCACGAACCGCACCGCGTCCGGGTCGGTACGCAGGAAGTCCGGGTTCGCCACCCCGCCAGGAAGCACCAGCGCGTCGTACCCGTCGGCGTCCGCCTTGTCGGCGGTGACGTCCACGTCGTACGTCTTCGACTGGTCCAGGTGGTTGAACGCCTGGATGGAGCCCGGCTTGAGCGAGACCAGCTCGGCGGTCGCGCCGGCCTTCTCGACCGCCTCGCGCGGCTGAACGTACTCGACCTCCTCGACGCCGTCGGTGGCCAGGAACGCGATCCTCTTGCCTTGCAGTGTCGCTGTCATCTCGTACATCTCCTCTCCGGGGTTACCTCAATTCCCTTCCCGCCGCCGAACACCCGAAACGGGCCCGGCAGGCAAGGAAGGGCACTGTGCGGCAGCGCACGACCGCCCGATTGACAAAGGCCACCTGACCAGCGGCCGGACGCCTCGCCGGCCAGGTTTGGCCCGGAGGGCGTTGGGGACCCGGGGAGGCATGGCAGGAGCAGCAGCGGAACAGCGCCGGCTGGCCACCGTCGTGGAGAGCTGGCTCGGGCGCCCGGTCCTGATCGTCGGCGACGCCATGCTTGACGAGTGGCGGTTCGCCGACTCCGATCGCCTCTGCCGGGAGGCGCCCGCACCGGTCCTCACCCTGCGACGGCGGATCTCCGCGGCGGGCGGGGCCGCGAACACCGCGGTGAACGTCGCCACCCTCGGCGGACGGGCGGTGCTTGTGGCCCCCGTCGGCGCCGACGTGGCAGGCGACGAACTGCACGACTGTCTTGACCGCGCCGGCGTCTGGGACCGTACAGTAAGCCAGCCCGGCCGCCCCACACCTGTGAAGCGGCGGATGCTGGCGGGTAACCAGATCCTGCTCCGGGAGGACTCCGGCGACCCGGACGACGCGCTGGACCCGGACGGGGTGTCCCGGCTGCTCACTGCGCTGGACTGTGCCACCGAGGAGCTGCGGGCAGCAGCCGGCGGGGAGGCGCCGACCCTTGTGGTCTGCGACTACGGTCTCGGTGCCCTGCCCGCGCCGGTCCGCGCGTGGCTTGTCGCACAGCGGGAGCGGTACGCCACTGTCGCGCTGGACGCTCACGACCTCGCCGACTGGCGGGGCCTCGCACCGACAGTCGTCACTCCCAGCTTCGCGGAGGCGACGAGGCTGCTGGCCCGTGCCGGCGGCGCGTCCCGTCCGACGGGAGGCACTGACCTGCACCTGGAACACCCCGACAGCGACCCGACCGATGGTCCGTCCGAGCTGACCGTCGGCGCGGCCCCGGGCCGAACCCACACCGACAGCGCAGCCCACACGGACGGAGCCGCCCACACCGAGAGCCCCGCTCACGCGGAAAGCGCCGCCCGCTCCGACGGCACCGCGCCGGGCCTGGTCCGAGGCGCTGCCCCCGGTCGAGCGGCGGGGATCAGCGCCGACCGCCCCGGGCCGGTGGGTGAACCCACAGCGAGCGAGGGCCGGGTGGCGCTCACCGGCGACGGCCTCAGCGTCACCGGCACCGGTGTCACAGTGAACACCGAGGCCGGGGCGGGAGTGGACCGGGCGGTGCTTGCCGAGTCGCGCCTGGCCGAGTTGCACGCGCACACCGGCGCGGACGTGGTCGCGGTGACCCTTGACACCGAGGGCGCCGTGGTCGGCGGCGCCGACGGTGAGCGGCGGCGCAGCCACAGCACCCCGGTCCCGGCGAGCCACGCCGTGGGCGCAGGAGACGCGTACCTGGCGGCGATGACGCTTGCCCTGGCCGCCGACGCGCCGCTGCCCACCGCCGCCCAACTCGCCCAGCTCGCGGCCACCATCACCGTGTCCGACACCGGTACGTGTGTGTGCCTGCGCGACGACCTGCTCGCCGCCCTCGACATGCGGCCGCAGACCAGTGGGCACCCGGCGCTTGTCGGCACCGACGAACTCGACGCGATAGTGGCCGAGCATCGCGAGGCGGGACGGTCGGTGGTGTTCACGAACGGCTGCTTCGACGTGCTGCACCGGGGGCACGTGCGCTACCTGGAGCAGGCCCGCGCCCTCGGCGACCTGCTCATCGTGGCTGTCAACTCCGACGGCAGCGTACGTCGCCTGAAGGGTCCGGACCGGCCGGTCAATTCGGTCGAGGACAGGGGTGCCCTGCTCGCCGCGCTGTCCTGCGTGGATCACGTGGTGGTGTTCGAGGAGGACTCGCCCGCCGCGCTGATCGAGGCCGTCCGGCCGGACGTGTACGTCAAGGGTGGCGACTATCCGCCGGAGCTGGTGCCGGAGGCACCACTGGTACGCCGGCTCGGTGGCCAGGTCCGCACCCTTGGGTACGTGCCGGACCGGTCCACGTCGGCGATCATCGAGCGGATCCGGTCACACAGCCAGGACCTGTCGTCGCAGGCCACTGACCGGGAGCCCGACGCGGCGACCCACGCCCAGGCCAGCATGCCCGACGCGTCGCTGAGCACCGGGACGCAACCGGCGGGCGCTCCGCCGACGGGCAGCAGCACGAGCACCCGACCGTCGTGAACCGGCCCCTCGACCTCGGCGCCGCCGCGTCGTTCCGCACCGACCGGCTTGTCGACGTGCTGATCCCGACGCGTAACCGGCCCGCCGAGCTGGCGGTCACACTGTCCGGGCTCGCCGCCCAGAACGGGGTGCCCGGTTTCGGTGTGGTGGTGAGCGACCAGTCCGACGGGGAGCCGGCGTACGCGCACCCGGCCGCGGCCACAATGGTCCGGGCGCTGCGCAACGGGGGTCACCCGGTGCTGCTGACCCGCCGCCTGCCCCGGCGCGGGTTGGCCGAGCACCGTGCGTACCTGCTCGCCGCGTCGACTGCCAGGTACGTGCTCAGCCTCGACGACGATGTGTGGCTGGAGCCGGGGGCACTGCACCGGCTGGTCACCGCCATCGAGGAGTTGGGCTGCGGTTTCGTCGGAAACGGGGTGCACGGCCTGTCGTACACCGACGACGTACGGCCGGACGCGCACGGGCACTACGAGGAGTGGGCCGGCCCGCCGACGCCGGAGCGGATCCGGCCGGGCACCGCGCAGTGGAACCGGGCGCGAATCCACTCGGCGGCCAACCTGCTGCACATCACCGCCAAGCTGGCGCTGCCGCCTGGCGCGTGGCGGGCGTACAAGGTTTCGTGGATCGGCGGCTGCGTCCTCTACGACCGGGCGAAGCTCGTCGCGTCGGGTGGGTTCGACTTCTGGCGACGGGTACAGGAGAAACACCAGGGCGAGGACGTGGCGGCCCAGCTCGCGG
The DNA here is from genome assembly GCF_049847245.1 of Micromonospora sp. DT68. Classification (NCBI taxonomy): domain Bacteria; kingdom Bacillati; phylum Actinomycetota; class Actinomycetes; order Micromonosporales; family Micromonosporaceae; genus Micromonospora; species Micromonospora sp. DT68. Next base: position 13,350 of record NZ_JBNCNZ010000001.1, on the reverse strand, counting down.
TGCTGGCCCGGTACGGCGGGGCGGGCGTCCTGCCGAGCGGCGCGTACCACCTGGAGTCCCCCACCACTGTCACCGAGCGGGACGTGGAGGCGTGGGAGGTCGTGCTCGCCGACGAGGACGCCCCGCAGCCGGCCTGACTACGGGGTGAGCAGCTCGCGGGCGGCTTCCAGCGCCTCGGCCACCGGCACGTCGGTGACGAACGAGTCCCGGTGCGGGCACTCGCCGTCGCCGGGCCGGTGCGGGTAGATGCCGGGCGTGCAGTCCACGCCGCAGACCGGGCAGTGCACCATCCAGGAACAGATCGGCCGGTGCCGGCCGCGCAGCGGGTTCGCTGTGTTGATCAGATTGCCGACCCAGAAGATGCCCACCGTGGGAGCGCCCACCGCGGCGGCCAGGTGCAGCGGGCCGGTGTCGTTGGAGACGACAAGCGCGCATCCTGCGTAGCAGCCGGCCAGCCCACCGAGGCTGAGCGTGCCGACCTGCGGCCGGACCGGTACGCCCGCCGCTGCGACCACCCGGTCCACCACCTCCCGCTCGGACGGCGTACCGGTGACAAGCACCTCGTAGCCGTCGCCGTGCAGCTCGCGGGCCACCTCGGCGAAGCGTTCGGTGGGCCAGCGGCGGCGGGTGTCGGTGGCGCCCGGGTGCAGCGCCACGCGAGGGCGGTCCGCCGGGCCGAGCACCCGGCCCGCCTCGGCCCGGTCGGCGTCGGTGACGGCGAGCGTCGGCACGACAGTGGTGGCGGGGGCACCGACCAGTGCCACCACCTCCAGGTAGCGGATCACCTCGTGCTGGTAGTAGACGTAGCGGATCCACCGGTCCAGCGGCGGTGCGTCCTCGGCGCGCAGCCCGACGGTGACCCGGGCTCCGAGGCGGCTCAGCAAGGGGTTGGAATTGGCGCCACCCCCGTGGATCTGCACCGCCAGGTCGAAGCCGGTGGCCGCCGCCAGGAAGTCGTCAATCGACGGCTCTGGTTCGTCGGGCTCCGGGGAGCGTATGCCGGGCGCGGGCGGCACCACGAGCACCCGGTCGACAGGGCCGGGCCGGTCACGCCAGAGCTTCGCGTGCCACGGCGCTCCGAGCAGCACGATCTCCGCCGAGGGGTACGCGGCGCGCAGCGCGTCAAGCGCCGGCAGGGCGAAGATGAAGTCGCCGAGCGCGTTGGCCCGCAGCACCGCGATCCGCCGCACGTCGGGGACGAGCCCGGCCGTCGGGCCGAGCAGGGACGGGGTGACCACGCCGGTTGCTACGGCCGGTCGATCTCGCCGACGGTGTCCGGGTGGTGCAACTCCCGGTCCGCTGCGGGATCGGCCGGCATCGGCGTACCACCGGACTGGATGGTGGAGCGCGGCCCGGTGCGGCCGACGGTGATGGTGCGCGGCGTGGCCCGTGCCGCCCGGGGCAGACGGACCCGCAGCAGCCCGTGGTCCATCACCGCGTCGATGCCGTCGGGGTCGACGCGGGACGGCAGGTCGACGCGGTACTCGAATCCGCGAGTCTCGAAACCGCCGGGGATGCCCTGGTCGGCGTTGACCTCCGCCTCGGAGCGGGCGCGCACGCACAACTCCCGGTCGTCGAGCTCGACGGCCACCTCCTCGGGTGCCACGCCGGGCAGCCGGACGACGACCTCCCAGCCGTCGGACGTCTCGGTCAGCTCGACGTCGGACGCTCCGGCCCGCCCGCCGACCAGCCGGCTCAGCTCGGAGCGCAGCGACTGCAGCTCACCCATCGGGTCCCAGCCCTGCTGCCGGCTCCGCCATCCCCTGCTGAAGCCGCCGGGCTGCTGCTCGCTCATCGCCCCTCTCCGGTCCGCCGGCTGGCCGTGGCGGGCCGCAGTGAGCTGGGCGCGTCCAGATTCGCGTCGCGGTCGACGCCCACGCCGAGCCTGTCGACCAGTTCGCCGCCGAGCCAGGCGCTGACCCCGAGGATCGCCACAGCGACCACCTCGATGGCGATCAGCGCGCCACCGGCCGCCCGGGAGTCCGCGTTGAGCCGGACCGCCCACACGGCCGCGAAGAGCAGGACCACCGCGACGTTGGCGCCGGCGTGCAGCAGACCCACCCGCTTCGCGCGGGTGCCGGTCGGGATCGCCAACAGGTCGAACGAGCCGGCCGCCGCGGCGAGCAGGCCGCCGATCAGGCCGACGGTGATGTTCCAGTACGCGACCTCGCCGAGGAAGTCCGGCCCGCCGACCGCGTCGATGACGTCGAACAGCACCGCTGTGACAAACAGCGCGACCGGGAACATGACCAGCATCGGATGGACTGGGTGACCCAGCACCTTCAGTCGGCTCTCCATCTCCCGGCCTCCACTGGTCGGCTTGCTGCGGACGGTATGTGCGGCGGGCGCGTCGGTCGAGGCCGTACCCCGGACGGTGGGGGACAAACCTCGCGCTGGTCACGCCTTAGGCTGGCGAGGGTGGCCCCGCCACCCATGTCAACGGCTGGGGGAGGAACACGTGACGGTGGACATCACGTCGCACGAGGAGTTACGCGAACTGCTCGGGGAGCCGCACCCACGGGCCGCCAACAAGGATCGTGCCCGGCTGCACGAGCGGGACCGGCAGTGGCTCGCCGCCTCGCCGTTCTGCCTGGTGGCCACCGCCGGCGCGGACGGCACCTGCGACGTCTCGCCCAAGGGTGACCCGGCCGGCTTCGCCCTGGTGCTTGACGACACGACCATCGCGCTGCCGGAACGGCCGGGCAACAAGCGCGCGGACGGCTACCGCAACATCCTGGACAACCCGCACGTCGGGCTGCTCTTCATGATCCCCGGCCGGACCGACACGTTGCGGATCAACGGTCGGGCCCGGCTGGTGCGGGACGCGGAGTGGTTCGACGACATGGTGGTCAAGGGGCATCGGCCGGTGCTCGCCGTGGTGGTGGAGATCGAGCAGATCTTCTACCACTGCGCGAAGGCGTTCCTGCGGTCGTCGCTGTGGCAGCCGGAGACCTGGCAGCCCGACGTGTTGCCGCCCCGGGCGCGCCTCATCAAGGAGGTCGAGGCGCCCGTGGAGAGCCTGGAAGAGCTGGAACGACACTACGGCCCGGAGTACACCAAGACGATCTACTCCTGACGCGGGCGCCCGGGGTGGCACCCGCGCTGCCCCGGCAGCCCTCCGCGCGTTGCCGCCGACTGCCGTCGTGCCGTCAGGTCGACCAGCCGGCGGGGTTGCCGAACGACTCCCGAGAGATGCCGGAGCCGGTCTGCGGCCAACCGCCGAACCGGTCGTTGTGCAGGTGGGCGAAGAAATAGCACATGTCCTCGCAGTCGGCGTCTTCCAGAGCGAGAGCAGGGTTGGCGCGGACGGCCTCGTAGTAGGCCCGGCCGAGGGCGACGATGAAGCCCCGGCAGTAGAGGAAGCCGTCGTCCGAGCCGCCGGTCACCTCGTGGATGTCCTCCCGGTCGATGTCGTACAGCTTGCGCTCCACCACCCGGTCGAGGTCGGTCAACTCCCGCGCGGACAACTCGCCGCTGAGGGCACCGAGGCGGACGAGGAACGGGGCCAGCCAGTCGTCGAGGGCGTAGATCCGCACGTCATCGTCGCTGTCGGGATCACGCTCGGCGATGGCTCGGCGCAGCGCCAGCGCCTCCGCGTCGAGTCCGGCCCACGCCGACTCGATGAGCGCCCACAATCGGGCCTCGTCGGCTGCGGTGGGCAATATGCCGGTGGCATCCGTGGTCACGATCACGACCGGACCGTATCCGGCACCACCGACAGTCCCGCCCGGGTCTGACCGGCTACCCGGCGGACACCATCCACAGGTGACCGTCCGGGTCGGCGAAGGTCCCCGCGTACCCCCAGGGTTGCGCTGCCGGCTCGGTGACCACCTCGGCACCGGCGGCGCGCGCCCGCTCGACGATCGCGTCCGCGTCAGCGGGAGAGGCGACGCCGAGACTGAGCACGCACTCACTCTGACCCCGCGCGGCGACCGCGTGCGGGCCGATCACCCAGCCGAAGCCGCCGGTCGGGACGAGCATCAGCCGCAACCCGTCGTTGACCACGAACTGCAACGGCTCCGGAAAGCCGTCGTCGGCCAACTCCCCCACCGCGTCCAGGCCGAGGCCTTCGGAGTAGAAGCGGTGGGCGGTCGCCCGGTCGGCGACGGGCAGGCTGACGGTCACGGGGGCGTACGTCATGGAATCAGCTCCAAGGTGTCCGGCGGATGGTGCCTCCAGGATGGACCCCGCCAGACAAGCGAACTCATCGGCACCGCCCTGGGTCGGACCTGACGCCGCGCCAGTGGCCGTCGGTCTAGCGTGGCCACCATGAACGAGGACGGCTGGCTGGCGGACACCCGCACCTCCTACGACACCGTCGCCGACAGTTACGCGCACCTGCTGCGCGGCCTCCTGGCCGAAGCGCCCTACGAACGGGCAGCCTTCGCCCTGTTCGCCGACCTCGTCAGGGCCGCCGGTGGCGGGCCGGTCGCCGATGTCGGCTGCGGGTCAGGGCGCATCACCGCCCACCTGCACGAGCTGGGCATGGACGCCTTCGGCATCGACCTCTCACCCGGGATGATCGACGTGGCCCGGCGAGACCACCCCGGCCTGCGGTTCGAGGTGGGCTCCATGACCGACCTCCCGCTGGCCGAGGGCTCGGTCGCCGGCCTGCTGGCCTGGTACTCGCTGATCCACATCCCCGACGACCAGATCGGCGCGGTCCTGGCGCACTTCCGGCGGGTGCTGCGTCCCGGCTGCCCGCTGCTGCTCGGCTTCCACGTGGGCGACGAGACCACCCTCAAGACGCAGGGGTACGGCGGCCACCCGATGAACGTTTACGTGCACCGCCGCCAGCCGGCCCAGGTGGCGGCCTGGCTGCACGACGCCGGCTTCACGGTCGAGGCGCAGACGACAGTCGTCTCGCCGGAAAGCCGGCTCGGTGGCATCGTGTTCGCGCGCCGCCAACCCGGACGGCCACCTCAACCCTGAGGGCGTCGGGGTCCATGGCGCCCAGCCCGGGAGGTTGCACCCGCAGCGCGCCCATATCGACCCTGGCCGCTGCAGCGCCGGAGGAAGGGCTACCCGCGCTACCTCTGTTCTCGCCGGACGGACTCGCCGACAAAGTCCGCTGCCGCCGCCGCGTCGTACTTCGGCTGCCGTTGCAGGCAACCCCAGGCGGTCAGGACCACACCGCTCTGGACGGCCGGATGCGGCGCGAGCAGCAGGCTCCTCGGGTTGGCGTGGACGAGCCGGCGCATGTCCGCGACGACCTCGGCCGGGGTGTCCGCCGCGTACAGCAGGGCGACGTGACCCTGCTCCAGCGCGTGCAGTGTCAGCCCGTCCGGGATGGGCCTGTCGTAAGCGCCCGGCGCCAGGCTGAACGGGAAGTGCGGGCCGGAGGTCGGAGGTTGCGACGAGTACCGCACCGAAACGGCTTCCGCCTGCGATATGTGCGGGCTCTCCAGCACAGGTACGGTCTCGCCGGCCGGGCACGGTCGCGGGTCGGCCGCCGACCGGGCTCCCGATCCGGGCGACGTCCCGCCCGTGAACAGGGTGGCCGTCAGCGCCCCGGTCGCGAACATCACCGCCGTCCGCCACCACCAGCGGTGCGGGTGCAGACTCACAGCAGCGCTCCCATCCGTCGAAGCCGGCGCTCGCGCAAGGCGATCACGACCGGCGCGATCAGGCCGAAGACCAGGTAGACAAGCACTACCGACGACTCCCAGAACGCGACCGAGGCGGGCGAGAACGCGCTGAGGTTCGCCATCACCCAGGCACCCATCGCTATCGCGAACGGCACGGCGAAGGTCACCACCATCCACCACATCACCACGATTCCGGCCAGGTACACGAGGCCGAACCAACGCGCGACGGCCCGATCGCGCGGTCCGATCGCGTCCAGCTCGACCCGCTCGTCGTCGGTCAGGCGCCAGAGCCGCCACTTGGTGGTCAGCACAGTGGCGCGGTACAGGTTGTGGCACTTCAGCGCGTTGGCCAGGACGGCGTACCCGTCACTGCGCAGGAACACCCCCGCCCACTGCCAAACGACGCTGAAGATCAGATAGAGGACGACCACCCGCAGCAGCCGGTCCAGTGCGGCGGGCATTGTGGCCACGCCGACGACGTGGGCGTACCGCAGGGTCAGCGCGAGCGCCAGCGCCGTCACGTCGAACGCCATGCCCGCGAGGAAGGGTCCGTAACGCGCCCGCCGGCTGACGGTGAGGAGCTGACTGAGGTCGGTCTCGAAGACGAGGTAGATGCCGCGTCGGCTGATACGGAAGGTCGCAGGTATGCCCACCGCGCGACCGGCGAGCCAATGCCAGATCTCGTGCAGGGCGGCCAGTGCGAACCCGATCGGCAGGTAGAGGAGCACCGCCAGCACGGGGTCAGCGAGCCACCAGACGTGCTCGTAGGAGGGGCGCAGCGCCGGCTCGATCACCAGCATGGTCACGGAAGCGGCGGCGGCTCCCGCGTACAGCAGCCAGGCAGGCCACCCGAAGAACACCCGGGCCACCCGAGGGCTGACGCCCTCGATCCAGCGGACCGTGCCCCGGGGCCGGCCGGTCGAGGCGGACGCCTCCGTGTCGCCGTCGTCGCTGACATCGTCGAGGAGGCCCGCGGCGGCGAGGCCGTCGAGGAACTCGCCGCCGTCCACCACAGTGCCGGCCGCCGTGCTGGCCCGGTCGGTTGCCGCCGCGATCGAGCCACCCGCCTGCAACGCGCGGACGAACACCGCTCCCGGCTCGGGCACCGCGACGTACACGCCGAGGTCGTGCCGGCCGAGGATGAAATCGTCGCCCTCCTGAGCGACCACGAGCAGCCGTACGGCTGCCGGCACGCCGACCGCCAACACCGGCGATCCGTCCATCGCGATCTCCTCGCCTCGCAGCAGAAGGCCCGGGTCGCAGTGGCTTCCCGGGCCGTCCTCATCCTGTTGCAGAACAGCGGATCTGGATCAGCTGTCGGTCGGGCCGGGGAAAACCACTGTGACCCGAACACTCTCGATACGTCGAATCTCGATCTTCATTTCGCCTCCTCTCCACCGTCGTTCGGGCGCGGTCAGCTCCTCACGTACGCCTTCGTGCGTGGGGAACTGTTGGTTTGTGGGCTCGCGCACTCACAGTCGTCCTGGCGCTGCCAGGCAGTCGTTCGCATCGCACAACCGGCCGCAAAGTCGATCTCCAGCGGGTTTCCGGCGTACGCGGGTGGCTCGAACCTGGTGAGGTAACGGAGCACCTCGAACGCGGACAGCGAACCGAGCAGCCCGGCCACCGGGCCGATCCCGCGATTGCTCCGCGGTTTGGTGCGGAAGAGGTCGACGGCGGTGAAGGCGACAGCGGCGTCACCGCTGGCCGCGTCGCGGCTCCGGTCCGCCATCGTCCGCGCGCAGGCACGGCATGCGCTGTTGCCGGGGTCGACCGACCAGACGATGCCCTGGGTGACCCAGATCCCGGCTCGCACGTACGGCGTGCCCCGCAGGACGCAGGCGGTGTTCACCCAGTCGTCGATCCCGTCCGGGGTGTCCACACCGGACAGGACGACGTCCGGGTTCGTCTCGTCGATCAGCCGGAGCAGGTCCGCCACTCCGTCGATGCTCACCTCGACCGAGCGCACGTCGATAGTGGGATCGAACGCCCGCACCCAGGCGGCAGCCCGCTCCACCTTGCTCTTCCCGACGTCGTCCCACCGGTACAGGTACTGCCGGGCGAAGTTGCGCGGCTCGACCACGTCCCGGTCGGTGACGGTGAGGCGACCGACGCCCAGGCCGCACAGGTGCGGGATGGTGTTCGAGTTGAGGCCGCCAGTGCCCAGCACCAGCACATGGGAGCGGGCCAGCCGCTCCTGGAAGTCCTCCCTGCTCCGAGCCAGGGTGGCGAACGACTCGAAGAACGCGAGGTTCGAGTAGTACCGGCCGCTGGCGCTGTCCCCCAGCCGCCCCAGCCGCGCCCCGTTCTCGAGCAGGCCGTACCCGTCGAACGTCTCGATCGCCGCCAGCACGTCGTCGACCGGCACGTCGCGCCCACAGCGGCCGGACAGGTCACGGGCCAACATCTCGGGAGTACGCCCGCCCTCCCGTAGCAGGTCGAGCAGTGCCTCCACACTGCCATCGTGATCGGTGACGATGAACGAGTCGCGGAAGTCGTAGACGATCTGGACGTCCGCTCCGGAGCGTTCCCACACGACGCCCTTCAACTGCGGCAACATGCGCTGGCCCTCTCCTGTTGCACTCGACTCGCCGGCCACTACGCCATCCCGCCGTGGCGGTACGTCCTCTGCCACGGGCCTTCGCCCGGGCTGGTCTCGACCAGCCGGTGGCGCCCCCGCTCGGGCAGGTGTTTGTTCACAGCGACCCCCCGTACGTCGGCTCGACGCACGTATCCGAAGTGACGCGAGTCGTGGCTGGAGCGGCGGTTGTCGCCGTACACCACGAGGCAGCCGGCGGGCACCGTCTGGTCGTTCCACCCCAACTCCGGTGGGACCGGCTCGCCGGGTACCGCGACGACCCTCTTGATCAGCCACGTCGTGGCCAGGTCGGTGGCAGCACCGCCTGCGTTCGCCGACGCCTCCTCGTGCCTTTTCGGATGCGCGAAGACGACGATCATGTCCGCGCGGATCGCGCGCAGCGGCATCTTCCGAACCAGGATCGCGTCTCCGTCGTTCAAGCTCGGATGCATGCTGCCGCCGGTGACGGTGATCATCACGAGCTGACGGCGTGCGATCCACACCGCTGCGCCGCTCAGCAGCGCCAGCGCGCTGATCAGCCCCGCTACCGCTGCCATCAGAACCGCCCCCGGCCGGGGGTCGCGTCCACTCGCCGCAGGTCCACGAGGTCGTCCATGAAGACGAGAAGTGCCACAGCCACCAGCGCCAGCAGCGTCACGGGCAGCAGGTCGACCCACGCCGGCGTCCGATCCGGCCCGGCGGCGGCCGCCAGGACTCCGGCGGCACAGACCGCCATCAGGAAGCCGTTGCGGTACAGGTGCCGTATTCCGAAACGGCCGGAGCGGAAACCGAAGCAATGGCAACGGGCACCGACCCCGGACCGTACGGTGCGGAGGATCGCCGCGCTGAACACCGCGAGCAGAGCCGACCCGACGACGAACCCGACAACTGCGGTGAAGCCACTGACCAAGAGGCCGACCACTGCAATTTCGACAACGCACACAGACGCTGCTGCGGCCCGGGTCAGAACCGCCGGAACCACACGCATTGCGGCGAGCTCAGACCGGAAGTCGGCGAACCGCGCCGGAGAACCGACCTTGCCGGCCGAAGAGATCAGGAATACCAGGCCGATAGTGAGGCGACAGCCGAATTCCAGGTAAACAAGTTCCATTCTTCAGCCCACCACCGCATCGGTTTCCTGATAACCCCTGGCCTGGAGTTCGAACATTCCCGCGTAGATTCCGGATCGGGCCATCAGGTCGGCGTGCGTGCCGGCCTCGGCAATCTGACCCTCATCGAGTACGGCGACGACATCCGCCGCCTTGGCCGTCGACAACCGGTGCGAGATCACCACCGTCGCCACCCCCTGCCACACGCCTCGTACGCGTTCCTGGATGTCCGCCTCGCTGACCGCGTCGAGGCCGGTGCTCGGCTCGTCGAGGATCAACAAGTGCCGCCGTCCGCGCAGGAAAGCCCTGGCCAGCGCCAGCCGTTGCCACTGGCCACCGGAGAGGATCACGCCGGTGGCGGCGTCGTCCGCCTCCGCCGCGCTCTTGAAGAGCCGGGTCAGCAGCGTGTCGTAGCCGCGGGGAAGGGCGCTGATCGCGTCGTCCATCCCGGACAGTCGCGCGGCGCCTCGAATGGCGGACAGGTCGTCCATCTGGTCGATGTCGCCGAGGCCGATGTTCTCCCGCGCGGTGAGGTCGTAGTGCATGGCGTCCTGGAACACGGCGCTTATCGCGCCGCGCAGTGCGGCCAGGTCCAGTTCCCGCAGGTCGACCCCGTCCCACAGGATCTGCCCCCGGCTCGGGTCGTAGAACCGGCACAGCAGCTTCACGAGGGTGCTCTTTCCAGTGCCGTTCCTGCCGACCAGAGCCACCGAAGCGCCCGCTGGGATCCACAGGTTGACCCCGCGCAGGATCCACGGATGAGACGGTGAGTAGCGGAACCAGACGTCCCGCAGCTCGATCCCCTCACGGAGCGTCGTGACCGAACGAGGTTGCACCGCGTGCGGCAGGTCCGGCTCGGCGGTGACGACCGACTGGAAGTGCTCGAAGGTCAGCAGGTCCTCGTACGTCCGCGCGAGGCTTCCGGAGAGCGCTATGACGGCGGCCTGGGCCGCGCCCACCGCCGCGATGTACAACGCCACGTCACCGATGGTGGCGACGCCGTTGATGGCGGACATCACGATCCACGCGAACCCCCCGCCGGTGCCGACGGCGCCGAGCACGCCGAGGCCGGTCAGCGTCAGCAACTCCCGGCGGTCCTGGGTGCCGTGGAGCGCGTTGATCTGTAGACGCTCGCGACGTACGCGGCTCTTCAGATAGTCACCGATCCCGTAGAGCCGCACCTCCTTCGCGGCGCCGATACTCGTGATCAGGCCGGCGAAGAAGATCTCCCGCCGCTCCAGCGGACCCAGGTCCCACAGCAGGGCCGCCCGGCGACGGGCCAGCATGAATTCCGCAGCCGCGGCCGGCGCTGCCGACAGGGCCAGGAACGCCGCCGTCACCGGACTGATGACGCCCACCGAGTAGAGCAACGCGGTGGTCGTCAGGACACCGCCGGCGATCGCGAGGATCCCGGACACCGCCCTGCTCGCCGTCTGGCCGGCCGTGGCCTGCGCGTACCGCAGCCGGTCCTGGAGTTCCGGACTCTCGAACCGGGCCAGGCCGGAGAAGCGGTTGACGGCCTGGTGGAGAACGTCCTGCGCGTACAGGCTGGACCGGTAGCCGCCCAGCTTGTCGAGGAAGGACTGAAGATGGGAGGCGACTCCCATCATCAGGCCAGCGACGACGAGACCGGCTGTCGCCCCCGCCGCGAGACCCGCGTCCCGACCTCCCACGCCGTCGACAACCGCCTTCGTCAGCCAGGCGATCGTCACCGGAAGAACGGCCTGCAAGAGGGCAGTAGCGGACTGTGCACCGAGGAGCGCGGGCCCGGCCCTCCACGCCAGGGACAGGACCGGGCCGATGCGCCGCAGGTTGGGCGAAATCCAGCTGCCCGACGTCGCTTCCATCACCGTCGCTCGACTTCCGTGTCGCAGATCAGTTCCCGGCCACGGCCGGAACAGGAAGGTCGATCTCCGCCAGTTTCGTACTGCTCTGTCGGATCGTCCCGGTCTCGTCGACCACGTAGAAGGCCGGGTACACCGAGCTGTCGAACGCCTTGATGACGTCTCGGGTGGCCGTCGGAACCACTGTGTCCACGAGTGCGGCGAGCTGGTCGCGCAACGCGTCCGCCTCCTCGCCGGAGCCGTTGACCACGCCGATGACCCGGTGTCCGGCGTACCGGCCCTGGCCGACCTCACTGATGAATTCCGGAAGGGCGATCTTGCAGCCCGCGCACCCTGGCATGAAGAACGCCACAAGCGTGGAGCCGGCCAGGGTGTCCCGGGCGAACGTTCCGCCGCCGAGGGTTGCCACAGCGATGTCGTCGATGCGGTGTTCCGGCTGCGTCAGGCCCTCCTTACTCCCGGAGCCCGACAGAATTTCGGTGTGCTCCCGCAGGCGCCGGATGATGCCCATCCCGAGAACAAGGTTGAAGAGGGAGATGACACTCAATATCAAGACCGTGATTAGTAACGTAGTCAGCATTATTGCTTCCGATCAGGATGAGCGCTGGGCACAAGCCGGTGGTGGGCGCACGGCCCACCACCGGCCGGTGATTACTTCGGGCCTCCGATGCACGTGAAGTCCCGGCAGTCGCCGCCGCAGACGCAGTACCCGTTCTTGTACGCCCACCGCGAGTAGGCCTCACACTTGCAGTCCCAGGCGGCAGCCGAGGCGGACGGCACGAAGCGCGACAGCGCCCGGTATCCGATGTTCTCGATCATTCGAATCATGTTCACCTCCCCGATTGGTTGTGAAAAAGCGGCGCAACGGATCCCGATTGGGGACCGCAGCCGCTTTCTGCCAACCCAGACTGGCAGCGCGGTCTTGCCAAGGTTTTTCCATCCGTATGCCAGAGGGCTTCCGCCACCGGCAGCTCACTCGCGCCCGCGCTCGTCGCAGGGGCCACGCGAGGTGGTGCGATGTGACTACTGTTCGCCCCACGACGACTGGTACTGCGTGCCGCACCTTCGCAGGAGGTTGACCGGTGGGTGCTCGACTACGGCGAATCGCGTTGCTACTGCTCGGCGCGGTGCTGCTGGGAACCGTCGGTCTCAGCGCCGGCTCGTGGTACGGGGGACGCGGCGCCACGCCCCTCAGCGACGACCAGGCGCAGACCATCGCGGCCGAACTGCTCCCGGAAGCCGAGCCCCCCGCCTCGATGTTCGCGCGCGGCTACCGGTACGGCGTCATCCTGGCGACCGACGATTTCGGATCCACTTACTCAGAGTTCCAGTACGGCGACCGTCCCGACTGCCAGCTCTCCGACCAGCTGCTACGCAACGCGGCGACCCGGGAGTGGCAGGGCAGCCGCCGGATACCCGACGCACCGTGTGACGGCTGGCGAGCCGAGCGGGAGGGCCTGACGGCCACGCTCACCCACCACGAGTACGGATCGAAGCTGACCATCGCACCGTCCGCACCGGACAGATACCTCGCCGCCACAGTCGCTGGCACCCTCCTCGGCGCCGCCGCAGGCGCGGCACTGTTCTGGCTGGTGATGCGGCGACGTTCACCCGTACCCGTGCTTGTCGGCACGCTCGTGACCGTCGGCCTGCTCCCGGGTCTCACCCTCACCTGGGCGGACCTCGCGGACGGGCTCGCCGAGCCGGTGTGGCCGATCTGGCAGTCGCTCGCTCCTCTGCTGGTGCCGCTCTGCCTCGTGCTCCTGCTGGTGGGCGCTGTTGTGCTCGCAAAGCGACGGAACGAGACGTCGACCCCGGACGAGGTGGGGACCGGCATCACCTGCCGTCGCCGCCCCGGGCTCAGAAGGAAGACCTTGCGGGCCCACCTGTGACAACGGCTTGCCGATGGGCCGCGCTGCCCTCGCGGTAGAACACGTAGCCGCCGTGGTGCAGGACGTCACCTTCGAAGCGGCCATCGGCGGTGGAGCCGGTGTCATCCCAATAGTCGATGTGGTCGCCGGTCACCTCGTACCGGCCGGTGTAGGCGCTGTCCCGCTGGCCACGTGCCTCGTCGTAGCGGCCGTTGGCCAACAACTCCTGCCGGATGTGGTTGTCGGCGGTCACCCACATCCCGACGTACCTGTGGGTGGCGGTCAGGGCCCCGGCAAAGTCGTCAGGTGATGCCGAGCAGTGCCAGTGGGCGGGTGCTGTCGCGGGCGTGATGTCGGTTG